>NZ_JBNAGA010000002.1:0-1005000 GCF_049800955.1 Primorskyibacter sp. S187A
GTGCCGCGCCGGGAGGGGCTGTCTTGTGGGTTTGCATCTCGCTGAAAGTAAAAGCGCGTCCGGACAGGGCGCGTTTTGTTTTGGTTGCTCCCGGGTGGGGCGGGGCTGCGGTCTTGGGCGATTTTTCCCAGAAGCCACTGCCAGCCGCGTGCCAAACAAAGGTGTTGTTTCATACGTGAAAAGGCCGCCCGGGTGGGGCGGCCTTTTTTGGTTTTCCCAGAATGTCGAGTGTGTGGGCTCTCAGGCGCTTTTCTTCGAAAAGCCCTTGCCGCCCACCCTCCGTGTTTGGGCTGACGCCCAAGCCACGGTGTTACTCAATAATCTTCGAGACAACACCCGAACCGACTGTGCGGCCGCCTTCGCGGATGGCGAAGCGGAGCTTCTCTTCCATCGCGATCGGCGCGATCAACTCAACGTTGAACTTCAGGTTGTCGCCCGGCATCACCATCTCGGTGCCCTCAGGCAGAACAACCGTCCCCGTCACGTCCGTCGTACGGAAGTAGAACTGCGGGCGGTAGTTCGCGAAGAACGGCGTGTGACGACCGCCTTCATCCTTCGTCAGGATGTAGGCTTCCGCCTCGAACTTCGTGTGCGGCTTGACCGAACCCGGCTTGCAGAGAACCTGCCCGCGCTCGACGCCTTCACGGTCCACACCGCGCAGCAGCGCGCCGATGTTGTCGCCCGCTTCGCCGCGATCCAGCAGCTTGCGGAACATCTCAACGCCCGTGCAGGTCGTCTTGGATGTGTCACGAATACCAACGATTTCAATCTCATCGCCAACATTGATCACGCCGCGCTCGACACGACCGGTCACAACCGTACCGCGACCAGAGATCGAGAACACGTCTTCGATCGGCATCAGGAAGGGCTCATCAACAGCGCGCGGGGGCTGCGGGATGTACTCATCCACGGCCGCCATCAGCTCTTTGATCTTCTCTTCGCCGATTTCCGGGTTGTTGCCTTCCATCGCCGCCAGAGCGGAGCCCGCGATGACGGGAATGTCGTCGCCGGGGAAGTCGTACTCGGAGAGCAGCTCACGGATTTCCATCTCGACGAGCTCCAGGAGCTCTTCGTCGTCGACCTGGTCCACCTTGTTCATGAAGACAACCATGGCGGGAATACCAACCTGACGGCCGAGCAGGATGTGCTCACGCGTCTGGGGCATCGGGCCGTCGGCCGCGTTCACAACCAGGATCGCGCCGTCCATCTGCGCCGCACCGGTGATCATGTTCTTGACGTAGTCGGCGTGGCCGGGGCAGTCGACGTGGGCGTAGTGACGCGCCTCGGTCTCGTACTCCACGTGCGCCGTCGAGATCGTGATCCCGCGGGCCTTCTCCTCCGGCGCGCCGTCAATCTGGTCATACGCCTTGAAATCACCGAAATACTTCGTGATCGCAGCCGTCAGAGTCGTCTTCCCGTGGTCAACGTGCCCAATCGTCCCGATGTTGCAGTGCGGTTTGGAACGCTCAAACTTTTCCTTTGCCATGATGGCCTCCTTGATGTGTGTTGGCGTGCATTTGCCCGCCAAACGGTTGGGGGCGGGCGGCCCACGCCGCCCCGCCGTTTATGCGAATTTCGCTTGGATCTCTTCAGAGATGTTCTGCGGAACCGGATCGTAATGGTCGAACTGCATCGTAAACTGCGCGCGGCCCGACGACATGGAGCGCAGGTTGTTGATGTAGCCGAACATATTGGCCAGCGGCACGAACGCGTCGATGGCAATGGCATTGCCGCGCGGTTCCTGACCGGAAACCTGCCCACGACGGGAGGTCAGGTCGCCAATGATACCACCGGTGTATTCTTCCGGTGTGATCACTTCCACCTTCATGATCGGCTCGAGCAGCTTGGCGCCGGCTTTCTTCATGCCTTCGCGCATGCCCATGCGGGCAGCGATTTCGAAGGCAAGAACGCTGGAGTCCACATCGTGGAACTTGCCATCGATCAGGGCCACTTTGAAGTCGATCACAGGGAAGCCCGCGAGCGGACCGCTGTCCATGACGGACTGGATGCCCTTCTCAACACCGGGGATGTATTCCTTGGGAACAGCACCACCGACGATGCGGCTCTCGAAGGAATAACCTTCGCCCGGCTCTGTTGGCGTGATGATGAGCTTGACCTCGGCGAACTGACCGGAGCCACCCGATTGCTTCTTGTGGGTATAGGTGTGCTCGACCTCGTGACCAATGGTCTCGCGGTAGGCCACCTGCGGCGCACCAATGTTGGCTTCCACTTTGAACTCACGCTTGAGACGATCCACGAGGATGTCGAGGTGAAGTTCGCCCATGCCTTTCATGATGGTCTGACCGGACTCGATGTCGGTCTCCACACGGAAAGAGGGATCCTCGGCTGCCAGACGCTGCAGACCCTGAGACATTTTCTCCTGGTCGTTTTTCGTCTTGGGTTCGACGGCGATCTCGATCACGGGATCGGGGAAAGTCATCGTCTCGAGGACAACGGGCTCTTTGGGGTCGGACAGCGTGTCACCAGTCGTGGTGTCTTTCAGACCCGCAAGCGCGATGATGTCGCCGGCAAATGCCTCTTCGATCTCTTCGCGGTTGTTGGAGTGCATCATCATCATACGACCGATGCGCTCTTTCTTGCCCTTGGTGGAGTTCAGGATCGTGTCACCCTTGTTCATCGTACCGGAGTAGATGCGGGTAAAGGTGAGCGAGCCCACGAAGGGGTCGTTCATGATCTTGAACGCGAGGCCGGAGAAGGCCATGTCGTCATCCGCGCGGCGCGCGATATCGCGAACTTCGTCCTCATCGCCGGGCGCAAAGCCCATGTAGTCGACAACGTCGAGCGGGCTCGGCAGGTAGTCGATCACAGCGTTGAGCAGCGGCTGAACGCCCTTGTTCTTGAACGCAGAACCGCCCAGAACAGGCACGAAGGACATGTTGAGCGTACCCATCCGCAGCAGCTTGCGCAGCGTCGGGACGTCGGGCTCATTGCCTTCGAGATATTCTTCCATCGCAGCGTCGTCTTGCTCGACGGCGGCTTCGATCATCTTCTCGCGCCATTCGGCGGCCATGTCGGCCAGATCCGCACGGATCGGAGCTTTGATCCAGGACGCGCCCAGATCTTCACCCTGCCAGAGCCATTCTTCCATGGTCACGAGATCGATCAGGCCTTCCAGCTCTGTCTCGGCGCCAATCGGAATGCCAACGGGCACAGCGCGTGCGCCGGTGCGGTCTTCGATCATGTTGACACAGTTGAAGAAATCCGCACCGATCTTGTCCATCTTGTTGACGAACACCATCCGCGGAACCTTGTAACGGTCAGCCTGGCGCCAAACGGTTTCTGTCTGGGGCTCAACACCAGCGTTGGCGTCAAGCACACAAACGGCACCATCGAGAACCGCGAGCGAACGCTCGACTTCAATCGTGAAGTCAACGTGGCCAGGAGTGTCGATGATGTTCAGGCGGTGCTTGGGGGTATCGGCGGTCTGACCGTCCTCGGTGCGCTCCCAGAAGGTGGTCGTCGCAGCGGAGGTAATGGTGATCCCGCGTTCCTGCTCCTGCTCCATCCAGTCCATGGTGGCGGCACCATCGTGCACCTCACCAATGTTGTGGGATTTACCAGTGTAGTACAGGATCCGTTCCGAGCAAGTCGTCTTGCCTGCATCGATGTGGGCCATAATGCCGAAATTGCGGTAAAGTTCGAGGGGATACTCGCGTGCCATTGGGTCTGCTTCCTCTTACCAGCGGTAGTGGCTGAACGCTTTGTTCGCGTCGGCCATCTTGTGTGTATCTTCACGCTTCTTCACGGCTGCACCACGGGATTGCACAGCATCCAGCAGCTCGCCCGCGAGGCGCTCTTCCATCGTGTTCTCGTTGCGCGCGCGCGATGCGTTGATCAGCCAGCGGATGGCCAGAGCCTCGCGGCGTTCAGGGCGCACTTCGACGGGCACCTGATATGTCGCACCACCCACACGGCGCGAGCGGACTTCGACCGAGGGTTTGATGTTGTCCAGAGCTTCGTGGAAGAGCTCGACAGGCGCGCGCTTCACTTTGGTCTCAACGCGGTCCAGCGCGTTGTAGACGATGCGCTCAGCGACGGATTTCTTACCGTCGATCATCAGGTTGTTCATAAATTTCGTCAGAACCTTATCGCCATATTTGGCGTCAGGCAGAACTTCGCGTTTTTCAGCGGCGTGACGGCGTGACATATCGTGTCTTCCTTCAATCTTGTCTCTGCGCGCCTCAGGTCACCCCCGAGGCCTCTGTGAAAGAGGGGCCGGGCAGATGCGCCCGGACAGCGGGGTGAATTACTTGGGACGCTTGGCGCCGTACTTGGAGCGGCGTTGCTTCCGATCCTTGACGCCTTGCGTATCGAGCACGCCGCGCAGGATGTGGTAACGCACACCGGGAAGGTCTTTCACACGGCCGCCACGGATGAGCACAACGGAGTGCTCCTGTAGGTTGTGGCTCTCACCGGGGATATAGGAGATGACCTCGAAGCCATTGGTCAGGCGCACCTTGGCCACTTTCCGCATCGCCGAGTTCGGCTTCTTCGGTGTGGTGGTATAGACGCGCGTACAGACGCCACGCTTCTGCGGGTTCCCCTCGAGGTGAAGGGATTTCGAACGTTTGACTTTGGGCTGACGCGGCTTGCGGATCAGCTGCTGGATCGTTGGCATAGAGGTCTCTTCCTCGTCTCTCACATATGTGGCGCAAGGCGATGCTCGCGCAAATTTCGTTGCTCACTCGCCCTGCGCGTCCGCAAAACGACAAAAATCCGCGACGCTCCCGTACCGAGGTGAGCGTGGCGGGTGAAGTTCAGAGGATCGGGGCGCGCATTGGCCCGGATCATGACCGCTTCAGTTCTGATTTCGGCAGCGGAGATGACCTACCGAGCCGGATGAGCGCGCGTATAGGGGGAGTCGGAGACGGTGTCAACAGCCCGGCCCCGCTTGCAGGGCCAGCACTGCGCTGACATGATGCGGTATTGATATCGCTCCTGGACAGATACCATGCAAGTCATTGGATTATGCCGTTTCTCCTACCCTGCATTTGGCGGCTTTCAAGTCGAACACGCAACCATCGAAGAGCGTCGCGCCTATCTTTATGCCGCGCCCCGCATGGAGGAACGGTTCAGCTTCTTTGAAGCCATCACCCTGCCTTCCATTGCCGCGCAGACGGACGAGGATTTTACCTTCGTCATCGTCATCGGAGACGATCTGCCCGCGCCCTATCACACGCGCCTGATGGACCTTGTCTCAAGCGTGCCGCAGATCAAGGTGCGCGCCTATGAACCGGGCAATCACCGGGACGTCATGCAGCGCGCCATCAACGCCGAGCGCGATATGGAGCAGCTCTGTTTGCAGTTCCGGCATGACGATGACGATGCCGTCGCCGTGACATTCATTCAAAACCTGCGCGAAACCGTGGATGACGTGCGCCCGCTTGTGGCGCGACACCGGCTTGTAGGGTTTGATTTCAACCGGGGATTCGTCGCGCGGCCCGATGCCATCGGGATCAGCGCCGAAGAACAGGTCACGCCCTATTGGGGCGTGGCTCTGGCGATGTCCGTGCGTCCTTTCGTGAAGCAAACGATCATGAATTTCGGGCATGCGCGGCTCAATCGTTTCATGCCGACCGTCACGCTGACGGATGAGCCAATGTATGTCCGCGGACATAACGACCACAACGACTCGCGGCAGAAATCCCATGTGCAACCGGTCGAGCTCTCGCGTCTGGATCGCCTCGGCGAGGACCTGTTCCGCGAGACGTTCAATATCTGCTCAGACAACGTCCGCCGGGTTTTTCGTGCGATGCCGCGTTTCCCGCGTGAGGGTGAATAGGCCCGTCACCACGATCAGCACGGCCCCCATGATGATCATCGGCTCCGGCCAATCACCAAAGACAAACCATCCCAGCACCAAGGCCCAGATCAACGCGGTGTAGCGGAACGGGGCAATGAAGCTTATTTCGCCCACCCGCATGACCATGACGGAGAACAGATATCCTCCGAGAATGAAGACTGCGGAGGCCACGATATAGATCCCGTTGAGCGGAGAAATCTCGGCCCATCCCTGCCCCAGACTTGCAACCCCGGCAAAACAGGTCACAGCGACAGCGGCCGCAAGCGTGACCAGAAGTGACGGAACAGAGCGGCTCATCCGCCGGGTGGCCAGATCGCGGATCGTGACAAACACCACCGCAATCAACGCATAGATGGACCAGACGTTGAAGCCCTCGGTCCCCGGCTGGACGATCAGAACCATGCCCAGAAAGCCAATCCCGATAGCCAACCAACGCCGCCACCCAACAGCTTCCCCAAAAAACATCGCAGCGCCCATGGTCACCGTCAGAGGCAGGACCTGCAAGATCGCCGTGACATTGGCCAGCGGCATATTGAAAAGCGCCGTCAGGAAGAAATAAGCCGCGCCGATTTCCGCGCCGGACCGGATGCCGATCAACGTCCAGTCGTGGCGCGTGACCTGCCCGCGCAGCGCACCCAGAGACCGAGCAAGGCCGTAGAGCAAGAACGAGGCCAGAATGCCGCGTACAAACAGCAGTTGCATCAACGGCACTGCGCCACCCGTCAGCTTCAGCAGCGCATCATTCATCGTAAAAGCGGCCATCGAGGCCATCATCAAACAGGCGCCGCGAACATTCGGTGACATACGCCATTACTGGACCAGTTCGCGCACAAAGAAAAGCACTCGTTAAAGGCGAGTGCTTTTTCGTGCCTGTCCGCTGCCCGCATCTTTGCAACAAAAAAGGCCCGCCGTTGGGCGGGCCTTCTCGAAAGTATTCAGACGTCTTAGCGTTCGTCGTCGATGATCGGCTGGCTGAAGCCGTCTCCGCCCACGATATCGTCGGTCGGCGCGGCCAGGGCTGCTGCCGCCTCCGCTTCCTCGCGACGCGCCTCAATCACGACATTGTCGCGGTCCTGCGCAATGCGGCGCACGCGCTGTGTCGCCCCACCTGTGCCCGCCGGGATCAGGCGACCCACGATGACGTTTTCCTTGAGCCCGACCAGTTTGTCCTTCTTGCCCTGAACAGAGGCCTCTGTGAGCACCCGCGTGGTCTCCTGGAAGGAAGCCGCCGAGATGAAGGACCGCGTTTGCAGCGACGCTTTGGTGATCCCCAGAAGGATCGGCTCGCCTTGCGCCGGACGTCCGCCCTTTGCGATGGACTTCTCATTGGCCGCATCAAACTCGGCCTTGTCCACATGTTCGCCCTTGAGCAGCGTGGTGTCACCGGAATCCTGGATCTCCCACTTCTGCAGCATCTGGCGCACGATCACTTCGACATGCTTGTCGTTGATCTTCACACCCTGCAGGCGATAGACGTCCTGGACCTCGTCGATCATGTAGTTGGCCAAGGCCTCGACACCCATGATGGAAAGAATGTCATGGGGGGCTGGGTTGCCGTCCATGATGTATTCACCCTTCTGGATGAAATCCCCTTCCTGCACAGGAATGTGCTTGCCCTTGGGCACCATGTACTCGACCGCATCCATGGACTCGTCTGCTGGCTGGATCGAGATCCGACGCTTGTTCTTGTAGTCCTTGCCGTAGCGAACGTAGCCGTCGATCTCCGCGATGATCGCGTGATCCTTGGGACGACGCGCCTCGAAGAGCTCGGCCACACGGGGCAGACCCCCGGTAATGTCCTTCGTCTTCGCACCCTCACGCGGGATCCGCGCAAGAATGTCACCGGCCTTGACGTTTTCGCCATCCTCGACCGAGAGGATCGCATCCACAGACATCGGATAGGTGATCGGGTTGCCGTCCTTGTTGCGCACGGGCTCGCCATCGCTATCCACGAGGATAATTTCAGGCTTGAGCTCGTTGCCCTTGGGCGCTGCGCGCCAGTCGGTCACGATCTTCTGGGTCATGCCGGTGGCATCATCCGTCTCTTCGCGCACGGCAATACCGTTCACGAGGTCAACGTGACGGGCCATACCGTCTTTCTCCGCGAGGATCGGCAACGTGTAGGGATCCCACTCAAACAGCTTGTCACCACGCGCGATCTTCTGATCGTTGGTCACAAACAGCTTTGAGCCGTAGCCCAGCTTGAAGCTCGCCCGCTCCGCACCATGCTCATCATTGATGATGAGTTTCATGTTGCGGCCCATGACAAGCGTCTCACCTGTGGAGTTCTGCAGCGTGTTTTCACCCTCAAAGACCACGACACCATCGGTGCCCGCTTCCTGGAAGCTCTGCTGACCACCCTGAGCAACACCGCCGATGTGGAAGGTCCGCATCGTCAGCTGTGTGCCAGGCTCACCGATGGATTGCGCCGCAATAATGCCGACGGCCTCGCCGGTATTGACCATGGTGCCGCGCGCGAGGTCACGCCCGTAGCACATGGCGCAGACGCCTTCTTCGGCCTCACATGTCAGCGGGCTCCGGATGCGCATCTTCGGCACTGCCGCCTCTTCGATGGCATCCGCCATACGCTCGTCAATGAGCTGGCCATGCTTGACCAGCACCTCTTCCGTGCCGGGCTTCAGCACGTCTTCCGCAGCCACACGGCCCAGAACACGCTCGCCGATCGTCGCCACGACCTCACCGTCGTTGACAGCCGCTTCCGCCGTGATCGAACGCTCCGTCCCGCAATCTTTCATGCGCACGATGCAATCCTGCGCCACGTCTACGAGACGACGGGTCAGGTAACCAGAGTTCGCCGTCTTCAGAGCTGTATCCGAGAGACCCTTGCGGGCGCCGTGGGTCGAGTTGAAGTACTCAAGAACGGTGAGGCCTTCTTTAAAGTTCGAGATGATCGGCGTCTCGATGATGTCACCGTTGGGCTTGGCCATCAGGCCGCGCATGCCGCCCAGCTGTTTCATCTGAGTGACCGAGCCACGGGCACCGGAGTGCGCCATCATGTAGACCGAGTTCGGCTCCATCTCGGCGCCCGCATCATCGCGACGCTCCGAGGAGATGGTCGACATCATGGCCTCGGTGACCTTGTCGTTACACTTCGACCAGGCATCGACAACCTTGTTGTACTTTTCGCCCTGAGTGATCAGGCCGTCCATGTACTGTTGTTCGAAATCCTTCACCTGATCACGTGTCTCATCGACAATGCCCCATTTGCTGTCGGGGATGACCATGTCGTCCTTGCCGAAGGAAATGCCCGCGCGGAACGCTTCCTTGAAGCCCATGGACATGATCTGGTCACAGAAGATGACGCTCTCTTTCTGGCCACAGTAGCGATAGACCGTGTCAATCACGCGCTGCACGTCTTTCTTCCGCAAAAGCTGGTTCACCAGTTCAAACGGCGCCTTGGCATTGAGCGGCAGAAGCGCGCCCAGACGGACCCGGCCGGGTGTCGTCTCAAAGCGTGTCATGACTTCCATGCCGGTCTCGTCGATCTGCGGCACGCGGGCCGTGATCTTGGCATGCAGGTGCACTTCCCCCGCGTTCAGCGCGTGCTCCACCTCTTCGATATTGGCAAACGCCATCCCCTCACCTTTCATGCCATCGCGGGCAATCGTGGTGTAGTAGAGGCCCAGGATCATATCCTGTGACGGAACGATAATCGGCGCGCCATTGGCGGGCGAGAGCACGTTGTTCGTGGACATCATCAACACGCGCGCTTCCAGCTGGGCTTCCAGCGAGAGGGGCACGTGCACAGCCATCTGGTCACCGTCGAAGTCGGCGTTGAAAGCCGAACAGACGAGCGGGTGCAGCTGGATGGCCTTGCCTTCGATGAGCACGGGCTCGAACGCCTGAATGCCCAGACGGTGCAGCGTGGGGGCGCGGTTGAGCATGACGGGATGCTCGCGGATGACCTCATCGAGGATATCCCACACTTCGGGGCGCTCTTTTTCCACCAGCTTCTTGGCTTGTTTGACGGTGGAGCTGAGCCCCTTCGCCTCAAGGCGCGAATAGATGAACGGCTTGAACAGCTCGAGCGCCATCTTCTTGGGCAGGCCACATTGATGCAGTTTGAGTTCCGGGCCTGTCACGATGACCGAACGGCCGGAGAAGTCGACGCGTTTCCCCAGAAGGTTCTGGCGGAAACGACCCTGCTTGCCTTTCAGCATATCCGAGAGCGACTTGAGCGGACGCTTGTTAGCTCCGGTGATGACCCGGCCGCGACGACCGTTGTCAAAGAGCGCATCCACGGATTCCTGCAACATCCGCTTTTCGTTCCGCACGATGATGTCCGGCGCGCGCAGCTCGATGAGCCGCTTGAGGCGGTTGTTCCGGTTGATCACACGGCGGTAGAGATCGTTGAGGTCCGACGTCGCAAAGCGACCGCCATCGAGCGGCACCAGCGGGCGCAGCTCTGGCGGGATCACGGGGACCACTGTCAGCACCATCCATTCCGGGCGGTTGCCGGACTCGATGAAGCTCTCGACGACCTTCAGACGCTTGATGATCTTCTTGGGCTTGAGCTCGCCCGTGGCTTCCTTGAGCTCTTCGCGCAGACGTTCTGCTTCGTTCTCAAGGTCGATATTGGCCAGCATCTCGCGGATCGCTTCGGCACCGATATTGGCGGTGAAGGCGTCCATGCCATAGGCATCTTGCGCATCCATATACTCTTCTTCGGACATCAGCTGACCATAGGAGAGGTCCGTGAGGCCCGGCTCGATCACCACGTAATTCTCGAAGTAGAGAATGCGTTCGAGATCGCGCAGCGTCATGTCCAGCATCAGGCCGATGCGCGAGGGCAGCGACTTCAGAAACCAGATGTGGGCACAGGGCGCGGCCAGCTCGATATGGCCCATACGCTCACGGCGGACCTTCTGCAGCGTGACTTCCACACCGCATTTCTCGCAGACAACGCCGCGATATTTCATGCGCTTGTATTTGCCGCAAAGGCATTCGTAATCCTTGATCGGGCCAAAGATCCGCGCGCAGAAGAGGCCATCACGCTCGGGCTTGAACGTCCGGTAGTTGATGGTCTCGGGCTTTTTGATCTCACCGTAGGACCACGAGAGGATCCGCTCCGGCGAGGCGAGCGAGACCTTGATCTCGTCAAACACCTTCGGCGGCGTAAGCGGGTTGAACGGGTTGTTGGTCAGTTCCTGGTTCATTCTCAATTCCTTAAAAGGCTGTGCGGTGGGGCGGGCACATCCCGCCCCGGGCGATGTGAGCGGTGGGCCGGTTACTCAGCCGCGATCCCGCCTTCGTCGTCCTCCGCATCCAGGAGTTCCATGTTGAGGCCGAGGCCGCGGACTTCTTTGACGAGAACGTTGAAGCTCTCCGGCACACCGGCCTCAAAGTTGTCCTCACCTTTGACGATGCTTTCATAGACCTTGGTCCGGCCAGCAACGTCATCCGACTTCACCGTCAGCATTTCCTGCAGGGTGTAGGCGGCGCCGTAAGCTTCCAGAGCCCAGACTTCCATCTCCCCGAAGCGCTGACCACCGAACTGAGCCTTACCACCCAGCGGCTGCTGTGTGACGAGGGAGTACGGGCCCGTGGAGCGGGCGTGGATCTTGTCATCGACAAGGTGGTGCAGCTTGAGCAGGTACTTGACCCCGACAGTCACAGGGCGCGCGAATTGCTCGCCCGAGCGGCCGTCAAACAGGATCGACTGACCCGAGGTGTCAAAGCCCGCACGCACCAGCGCGTCGTTCACATCGGCCTCTTTCGCGCCGTCAAAGACAGGCGTCGCAATCGGCACACCGTGGGAGACATTGCCTGCCGCCTCGATGAGGTCTTCCTCGCCCATGGACTGGAAGCCTTCCTCGTAGACCTCATCTCCATAAGCGATCCGCAGCGCTTCGCGCACAGGGGTCAGATCGCCGGAGCGACGGTAATCCTGCAGCGCCTCGTCGACCTGGATGCCCAAGCCGCGCGCGGCCCAACCCATATGCGTCTCAAGGATCTGACCGACATTCATGCGCGAGGGCACGCCCAACGGGTTCAGACAGAAATCGACCGGGGTGCCATCGGCGAGGAACGGCATGTCCTCCATGGGCACCACTTTCGAGATCACACCCTTGTTGCCGTGACGGCCGGCCATCTTGTCGCCCGGCTGCAGCTTGCGCTTCACGGCGATGAAGACCTTGACCATCTTCATCACACCCGGGGGCAGATCGTCGCCGCGACGGACTTTCTCGACCTTGTCCTCGAAACGGGCATCGAGCGCGCGTTTCTGCACCTCGTATTGCTCGTTGAGGGCTTCGACGATTTGCGCGTCCTGCTCTTCTTCGAGGGCCAGCTGCCACCAATGGCTGCGCGGCAGGCTGTCGAGAAGCTCCTCGGTGATCTCGGAATTCGAGCGCACCCCTTTGGGGCCTTTCACGGCAACCTTGCCCAGCACGAGGCCGCGCAGGCGGGCGTAGATGTTGCGATCCAGAATGGCGAGCTCGTCGTCCCGGTCACGGGCAAGACGCTCGACTTCTTCGCGCTCGATCTGCAGCGCACGTTCATCTTTTTCCACACCGTGGCGGTTAAAGACACGCACTTCCACGACCGTCCCGAAGTCACCCGGCTTCACGCGCAGCGAGGTATCGCGCACGTCGGAGGCTTTCTCACCGAAGATGGCGCGCAGGAGTTTTTCCTCCGGTGTCATCGGGCTCTCGCCCTTCGGTGTGATCTTGCCCACGAGGATATCGCCCGGCTCCACATCGGCACCGATGTAGACGATGCCCGCCTCGTCGAGGTTGCGCAGGGCTTCCTCGCCGACGTTGGGGATATCGCGGGTGATCTCTTCCGGCCCAAGCTTGGTATCACGGGCGGCAACCTCGAATTCCTCGATATGGATCGAGGTAAAGACGTCATCACGCGCGATGCGCTCGGAGATCAGGATCGAGTCCTCATAATTGTAGCCGTTCCAGGGCATGAAGGCGACGACGACGTTCTTGCCGAGCGCCAGCTCACCAAGATCCGTGGACGGACCATCAGCGATGACCTCGCCCTTGGACACGGTCTGACCCACCTTCACCAGCGGACGCTGGTTGATACAGGTGTTCTGGTTGGAACGCTGGAACTTTCGCATGCGGTGGATATCCACGCCTGCATCGCCCAGCTCGAGGTCTTCCGTGGCCCGGATCACGATCCGTGTCGCGTCGACCTGATCGACGATACCGCCGCGCGCCGCTGTGATCGCAGCGCCGGAATCGCGCGCCACAACCTCTTCGATCCCGGTGCCCACAAGGGGCGCCTCGGAGCGAAGCGTCGGCACGGCCTGACGTTGCATGTTCGAGCCCATCAAAGCGCGGTTGGCGTCGTCATTCTCAAGGAAGGGAATGAGCGAGGCCGCGACCGAGACCAGCTGCTTGGGCGAGACATCGATCAGATCGACATTCTCGTTGGGCGCCAGCGTGTAGTCACCATTTTGACGGGTCGAGACCAGATCGTTCACGAACTTGCCGTTCTCATCGAGATTGGCGTTGGCCTGGGCCACCGTGTGCCGCTGTTCTTCCGTGGCGGACATGTAGCTGACCTCATCGGTCACGACACCGTTTTCCACCTTGCGGTAGGGCGTTTCGATGAAGCCGTACTTGTTCACACGCGCGAAGGTCGCGAGCGAGTTGATCAGACCGATGTTCGGGCCTTCCGGCGTTTCAATCGGGCACATGCGGCCGTAATGCGTCGCGTGCACGTCACGAACCTCAAAGCCCGCGCGTTCACGTGTCAGACCGCCCGGCCCAAGCGCCGAGAGACGACGCTTGTGCGTGACTTCCGAGAGCGGGTTGGTCTGGTCCATGAATTGCGACAGCTGCGACGAGCCGAAGAACTCGCGCACCGCAGCAGCGGCAGGCTTTGCGTTGATCAGATCTTGCGGCATGACCGTGTCGATCTCGACAGAGCTCATCCGCTCCTTGATCGCACGTTCCATACGCAGCAGACCCACGCGATACTGGTTCTCCATCAGCTCGCCAACGGAACGAACGCGACGGTTGCCGAGGTGGTCAATATCGTCGATGTCGCCCTTGCCATCGCGCAGCTCGACAAGCGCCTTGATGCACTTGACGATGTCCTCGCGATCCAGCGTGCGCTGAATGTCGCCTTTGTCGAGCGCAAGGCGCATGTTCATCTTCACGCGGCCCACGGCGGAGAGGTCATAGCGCTCCCCATCGAAAAACAGCGTGTCAAAGAGCGCGGAGGCGGCCTCAACGGTGGGCGGCTCGCCCGGGCGCATGACGCGGTAGATATCCATGAGCGCGGTATCGCGGTTCATGTTCTTATCCTGCGCCATGGTGTTGCGCATGTAGGGGCCAACGGAGATGTTATCGATGTCGAGCACCGGGATCTCGGTGATGCCAGCGTCGAGCAGCTCCTTGAGCGTCCCGCCGGTTACTTCGCCATCTTTGTCAACTTCCCATGTCAACTCGTCACCGGCTTCGACATAAATCGCGCCGTTCTCTTCGTTGATCATGTCTTTTGCGGCGAATTTACCGACAATTTGCTCAAACGGGAGCAGCAACTCAGTGACTTTGCCCTCGTCAATCAGCTTCTTGACGGCGCGCGGCGTAACTTTCTTGCCTGCTTCCGCGATCACCTCGCCTGTGCCCGCGTCGACCAGATCATAGGTCGGGCGCGTGCCGCGCACTCGCTCGGGGAAGAACTTGGTCGCCCAGCCTTCGCCTTTGCGCAGCGTGTAGCTTACGGTGTCGTAATACGCATCCATGATCGCTTCCTGGTCGAGACCAAGCGCGTAGAGAAGCGTTGTTACGGGAAGTTTGCGACGACGGTCGATGCGGGCAAAGACGATGTCTTTGGCATCAAATTCAAAGTCGAGCCACGAGCCGCGATAGGGGATAATGCGGCAGGCAAAGAGCAGCTTGCCCGAGCTGTGCGTCTTGCCTTTGTCGTGGTCGAAAAACACGCCCGGCGAGCGATGCATCTGAGACACGATCACGCGCTCCGTGCCGTTCACCACGAAAGTGCCATTCGGCGTCATGAGGGGCATATCCCCCATGAAAACATCCTGTTCCTTGATGTCCTTGACCGATTTCGCGCCTGTGTCTTCATCAACGTCAAACACGATCAACCGCAGCGTCACCTTGAGCGGCGCGGAGTATGTCAGATCGCGTTGCTGACATTCTTCGACATCAAACTTGGGCTTTTCCAGCGCGTAGTCGACAAATTCGAGCACGGCTGTCTCATTGAAATCCTTGATCGGAAAGACCGATTGGAAGACGCCTTTAATGCCTTCGCCATCCATAGGCTGAGGCTGATCGCCGGATTTCAGGAACAAATCATAAGAGCTTTTCTGAACCTCGATGAGGTTCGGCATCTCAAGAACTTCACGGATCTTGCCATAATAACGACGAAGACGTTTTTGACCGAGGAAGCTTTGCGCCATGTGTCTGGACACCTTTCATTTCTCACCGGGCGCGCGCGCAGTTGGGCTGCTGCTCACGCGACCATACGAGACGGCTAAAGAATGCGATCTATTCCTGGCCACCGTCCCACCGGCGGCCTCCCGACCATTGCATCCTCGCCTGAAACAACGCTCCGCCAAGGAGCCCTGTTTAAGACGGGATAGGCCGGGCGCGAGAAATCCCGCACCCAGCCAATATTAAGTAGTCCGGGCGAACCCGGAGGCCATTACTTGAGCTCGACCTCGGCGCCAGCTGCTTCCAGCTTGCCTTTGATCTCTTCGGCTTCGTCCTTGGAAACCTGCTCTTTGACGGCCTTGCCGCCTGCTTCGACCAGCTCTTTGGCTTCTTTCAGGCCGAGACCTGTGATGCCGCGCACTTCCTTGATCACGTTGATCTTGGAGGCACCTGCCGACTTCAGGATGACGTCGAATTCAGTTTGCTCTTCCGCGGCTGCACCGCCTGCGTCGCCTGCAGGACCCGCCATCATCACTGCGCCGCCTGCTGCGGGCTCGATGCCGTATTCGTCCTTCAGGATTGTTTTCAGTTCTTGTGCTTCGAGAAGCGTGAGACCCACGATCTCTTCTGCGAGTTTTTTAAGATCAGCCATTTGACCACTTGTCCTATCTAGATGTGTTCCAACGCGAGAGGTTCAACCCCCACGAAATCCTCAGATTGCTTATGCTGCCTTGTCCTCGACCGTCGACAGGATCGACGCGATATTCGAGGCAGGGGCGCCAATGGCACCGGCGATGTTGGAAGCAGGGGCGCCGAGCATGCCAGCGATGGTAGCAATGAGCTCCTCGCGCGACGGCATTTTCGACACAGCTTCAACACCGGCACGATCCAGTGCGTTCTCACCCATGGCCCCACCAAGGATCTCAAACTTTTTGTTATCCTTGGCGAAATCTTCCGCAACCCGCGCCGCAGCGACGGGATCTTCGGAAAAGGTGAGGACGGTCATGCCCGAGAGGTAGTCCGCGATGCTTTCGCAAGGCTTGTCCTGAAGGGCAATCTTGGCGAGCCTGTTCTTGGCAACACGAACTGACGCTTCCGCTTCACGAGCTTTGGCGCGCAGATCCTGCATTTCAGCAACCGTGAGACCTTCGTAGTGGGCAACCACAACGACGCCAGAGCTTTCAAAGATCTGGCCGAGTTCCTCGACCACTTTCTCTTTCTGGGCTCTATCCACAGTTTCACTCCAAATTGTGGAGGGACGTACCCTCCGGCTCTTTCCGTCAGAACAACATGCTCTGACAACAAGTCCGCACGGGTCGTCGCAATCGTGGTCCGGTCCGCGTGGTCCGGCTGCGAATGTCTCTTCCCATCTCAGGCAGGATTTATGTGACCAAGCCACACCCGCCGTCTCGGACGAAATAAGGGCGCTTACGAATCACGCAAGAGCCCTCACAAGTGGCTGTTAGAGCGAAAAGCCAAAGTTCACAAGGTACGATATGTTCAAGTTGCCCCTGACGCTGCTGTTTTCGATGTTTGTCGTGGCAAATGATATCCGGGTTTCGCTGCAGCGACGAGATCAGGCACAGGCTACACCCTTATCTGGAGGAGGGGTCAATTTTTCTATCAACAGTTTTTTGGACAGAGGCTTCGGCAGAACATCATCCATGCCACTTTCCATGTACTCGTCGATCTGGTGCGTCATGACATTTGCCGTGACTGCCAATATGCGCGCGGGCGGACGGCTCAAACGCTTCTCGAGTTCTCGTATTTTCCTGGTGGCTTCTCGCCCGCACATCTCGGGCATTTGAATGTCCATCAAAATGACATCGAAAGCGCGCTCATGCACGAGATCAACAGCAACTTGTCCACCATCCGCTTCCACCACTTCCGCCTCCACAGTTTTCAGAAACCTTTTGGCAACCAGCCTGTTGGTTGTGTTGTCATCCACAATCAAGATGCGCTCGAGCGTTGCCTCTTGAGACGTGTCGAAGTCAATGACTTCCGCTGGACGCGTATCCATTGACGGGTTTGCCGCGGTCGCCGTTTCCACCAAAGGCAGCTCGAACCAGAAGGTGGAGCCCTTACCCAAATGACTTTTAACCTTCAGATAGCCGCCCATCTCGACGCAGAGATGCCGGGATATCGACAGCC
Source organism: Primorskyibacter sp. S187A (assembly GCF_049800955.1). NCBI lineage: Bacteria > Pseudomonadati > Pseudomonadota > Alphaproteobacteria > Rhodobacterales > Roseobacteraceae > Primorskyibacter > Primorskyibacter sp. S187A. Next base: position 17,353 of record NZ_JBNAGA010000002.1, read on the forward strand.
CCAGCCCTGTCCCGCCCTTCTTGCGCGTGACACTGCCATCTGCCTGCGAAAATGGATCGAATATTTTTTCATGCACGGCGTCTGGAATACCGACGCCGGTGTCTTGCACTTCGAAACGAAGGTAGCCGGTTGCTTTTGCTCTGGCGATCCTGAGTGTGACCTCGCCGATGTCCGTGAATTTGACCGCGTTGCCGATTAAATTGTGCATGACCTGACTTATGCGCTGGCCATCCCCGGTCACAAACCGTGGAACATCATCCGCCAAACTCAAGGATAAAGACAAGCCCTTTGCCTCAGCATTTGGCTTATATAGCGCAACGGCAGAGTGAACTATTTCGTGCAGGTTGAATGAGATGATTTCAAGTTCAAGCTGCCCCGACTCCACTTTTGACAAATCGAGCACGTCATTCAAAGTGTGCAACAAAATATCGCCCGCATGCGAAATAATCCTGAGGCATTCCCGCTGGTCCGGCTTGAGATCGCTCTCTGCCAGTTCCGACGCCATCCCAAGGATGCCATTGAGCGGCGTCCGAACTTCATGGCTTACATTTGCTAGAAAACGTGTCTTGGCGGCACTGGCCATCGCCGCGGCCTGCGCTTCGGCTTCCAACTTTGCCTCTTTCTTTTGGGCGTTGACCGCCAGAAAAATCTCGGCGACCAGGTAGACGCCAATCAACCCTACCAACACAGCCAAGATGGTTTGACGTCGCATACCTTCCTGTTGTTCGATGATCTGTAGGGACGCGTCCGCAAATTGCCGGCCGGCAAAGGCGTTCACCCAAGCCACTCGCATCGAATTTGCAAGTTGCGTTACCTCATATGATGCCCCCACCGCGAGCCGCGGCGGGATCAAACCATCTGAATACAGGATGCCATCCATACTGTCATTGAACGTCCTGAAGTCTTCCAACGCTTTTTTGATCGCCAGATCTTGTTCGACATCCGTGCTTTCAACGACATCAACGCGGCTCCACAAGATGTCGAATCGAAGCTGCAAGTCGCTACGCGATGTTTCACCGGTCGCGTGCAGGCGGAGAGACTGACTGAACCGTTGTGCTTCCAAAATCAGTTCGCTGACTTTCCAGCTTGTGGCGGATACCGCAAACATGGCCCGATCTTTGGCGTCCTGCATCTCGCGCTGGTGAAAGCCAAACAGCACCATGAGCGCGATTATGGCGAAAACAGCGGCCAACGCACGCAAGGAGCGTGCGTTGGTGAAAACGGAGTAAGAACGCTGCATGGATCAGGCCGTCAAGCTATCAACCGTCGGCGTGGAGTCGGTTGAGTTGCCAAACCATCTCACCATCAAAGGGGCGCTTTCTGGCTTCGTCCTCGCTCAGCGGATACACGATCCAGATCGGACCCTTGTCACGGACGCGCATCGGGCGGCCGTTGTGATCCATGGCCAATAGAACGCCGTGCGCATTGGCGTGTTCCGCTGGAAGATTGATACTGTAGTCATTGATTGCCGTCGCGCGCAGAGTGCCACCGCTGACGCCAACCGCTTCCAAGACAGACGCCAGCGTCGGCCCCGCAAAGACCTGTGGGCCTTCCGTAAACGACGTGAACGTCTCAATTTCCCGCCAATCCAGCGCTTCCAGCATCGCGCGATCAAACTGGGCCATGCCCTCGGCATTCGTGTGTTCGATGTCACCGGTAAAGGTCAAAACAACGCGATCTGCATTCGCGGGTTTTTCAAGAGACCAAGCAGAAAGACTGCTGCACATCACAAATAGGCATGCGAGAATCCATCTCATCATGTTGTTACTCCTCGTTCGCATTAAGAATGGCTCAGATTTGTGCGAGAGAGGATAATTTTGAGTTACAATCGACGCGCGCGACCCGAACAATTATCGCGCATTTGAAAGAAATACCGGGACCAAAGAAAAAACCCCGACGCGCAGGCCGGGGTTTTCAAACGACTGATTTTTCAGCAGCTTATTCAGTTGTTGCGTTGTCCACATCCACGGACACGCCCGGCCCCATCGTGGACGACAGCGAGACCTTTTTCATATACGCGCCCTTCGCGCCAGCTGGCTTTGCTTTCGCAACGGCCGACACGAATGCCCGCACGTTTTCGACCAGTTTCGCTTCGTCAAACGAAACTTTGCCAACGCCCGCGTGTACAACGCCAGCCTTCTCAACCTTGAACTGAACCTCGCCGCCTTTGGCCGCTTTCACGGCATCGGCCACGTCCATGGTCACTGTGCCAACCTTGGGGTTGGGCATCAGGTTGCGCGGACCCAGCACCTTGCCGAGCCGGCCGACGATCGGCATCATGTCGGGCGTTGCAATGCAGCGATCAAACTCGATCTTGCCGCCTTGCACGGTCTCCATCAGGTCTTCCGCACCGACGATATCAGCGCCAGCGGCCTGTGCTTCTTCGGCCTTGGGGCCACGCGCAAATACCGCGACGCGGACTGTCTTGCCGGTGCCGTTGGGCAGGCCAACCACGCCGCGCACCATCTGGTCCGCATGGCGGGGATCAACCCCAAGATTCACAGAGATTTCAACAGTTTCGTCGAACTTTGCCTTGGCGTTGCCTTTGATCAGCGCAACGGCTTCTTCCACGGAAACATTCTCTTTTCCAGCGAAGGCCTCGCGCGCGGCGCGGGTACGTTTTCCAAGCTTTGCCATCTTACTTCACCTCGATGCCCATGGAGCGGGCGGAGCCCAGGATGATCTGCATTGCAGCGTCGATGTCATTGGCGTTGAGGTCCTTCATCTTGGCCTCAGCGATCTCTTTGACCTGCGCAACAGTGACGGAGCCAACTGTCTCGCGACCGGGCAGGTTCGCACCGGATTTCAGCTTGGCTGCTTTCTTCAGGAAATAAGACGCAGGCGGCGTCTTGATGTCCATTGTGAAGGACTTGTCCTGGTAGTACGTGATCACGGTCGGGCACGGTGCGCCGGGCTCGAGATCAGCCGTCTTCGCATTGAAAGCCTTACAGAATTCCATGATGTTGATGCCGCGCTGACCGAGCGCAGGACCGACGGGGGGGGACGGGTTTGCCTGTCCGGCGGGCACCTGAAGCTTCATGGTGCCGGCAAGTTTCTTGGCCATGGGCCTTCTCCTTTTCAACTCCCGCGCGACGCGTCGTGCGAGATGTGGTTGATGTGGTCCGGTCCGGCCATCGCGATGGCCTCGCCTCCCACATGGGGATTCCCATCAAGGGAACCCGCGCGAATTACAGGCCCGCAGATCAAAACACAAGCTGGAATCTCGCTCCAGCCGAGGGGGCTTTTGTGCGATTTACCCCTCAAATCGCACAAAAGCCCTCGCGACCACGCCGCGCGGCGCACGCTGAGGCAAGAAAACCTTCACCTAAATGTCACAAGACCCCCGCAACGAACCGCCCCTGAAACCAGATCAGCGAGGGAAACGCGGCGAGCCAAGCCCAGAAAAACCGGTTGAGCCCGAGCAGGCAGGCATTGGAGAGATGAAAGAGCGCCGCGATGGCAAGCGCGCCCCACAAGGCGTGCGACGACACAAGAGCGAGGGGAAATAGCACCTCAAATGCAATCACAGACAGCGACGCGGCCCACATCAACCCCGGGTGATCTGCCAGGCCGCGCAAACGCGTGCTCACGGGATAGGCCGAATACCGAAAAACCCGCGCCAAGGCCTCACCAGACCGCCACGGCGGATGGCGCAGCTTGACCCAACCGGAAACGACATAGGAGAGCGTCAGCTGCACCGCAAGGTAAGCCATCGCCATCTCCGCCCAAGGCGGCGGCATGAAATGCGCAAGCATCACACAGGTCAACACAAGGAAGACCATCTTGTCCGCGCCGCCATTGTACGGCCCCTGAAACCGCCAGAGCTGCGCCGCGAGCGCGAGCCAGAGCGCGAGGGTTACAAGCGCGGGCGCCACGCCAACCGTCAGGAGCAACGCGAGAGGGATTTGCGGCAGAAAGACTGCGCGGTCAGGCTGGCCCACATGCTCCAACGCGCGCTGCAAAAGTGCGACGGCGAGCGCGATTTCGCTCAAACGCAGGGCAAGATCAAAGCTCATGGGGAGCCGCTCCCCAAGCGCCTCACCGCGCTTTGATGGGCGACGGCCTCCCCGTCTGCATCACAAAGCAGGATGCGCAGCGCATAGGCCGTGCCGGGAGGCAGCCCATGGGCGACGCGGGCATGTAACTCGGCCTCGACATAAGCTGTGGGCTCGGTGAGCAGGCGCTCGGCCAAGCTCACAAGGTAAAGCCGCTGATTGACCCGGGGATTCCAGACGAGCCGCACGGCCATCAGCGCGGGAGAAACATGCTCCGGGCGCGCGATCACATCTGCCCAGTCTCCCTGCCCATCCCCCTGCCCGATCCGGCGCTGCACGGATATCCCCGGCCCCACTTCGCGGAAAAAGCGCCATGAGGGGAAGAGGACGGGCAAGAGAAGTTGGATGAACCGCAGCATAGGGCACCGAAGACAAGGATCCCCCCGGCTTTAGCGCGAAACGCTTAACGGAATGCTCTTGGCAACCGGCATTCACGATCCGCAGCGCAAAAAGCGGACCCAGCTAGACCCCTCTGCCGAGGCCGAGTTTTGCAAACCATCCTTTCCGCAAAGGGCCGGGCATGGGATCGGGCGCGACATAGGGCAAAGGAAAGAGCGGCTTGCGATCCAGCGTTTCAACCAGCATGTCGATCCCATCGCTCATCGGACAGGCCGGATCCCACAGGACGCGCACGGGCCCGCCCTCGGTTTTGGCATAAATCACGTCGACGCGCCCCGTTATTGGCATGACCTCAAACGGCTCATCCGGCACGTAGAACCGATACATGAAGACAAACAGCATCCGAAAGCCGCGGGCCTCGAATTGTGCCAATTGGTCGTCGGAAAAGCGCATATGCGGCATGGTGTAAGGCTCGACGTCATGGCTGAAGCCAAGCGCACGACCACTTTTGCGATAAATGGCAGACTTGCGAATGCGGTCGACCCAGGCGTCGTTGAAGGCCTCCTCGTCCACAAAGTCGACGCCATATTTCTTTTGGATCAAGCTCAGGATCATCTCTTCGCTGGCATCTGCCTTGTCATAGGCCGCACGCAGCTTGGCGCTGAGCACCGCGAGGTCGGAGGCGGCCTTCTCAGGCGCGTCGAAGGCATAGGTCTGTTCCTGATAGAACTGCTCTATGTCCATGTCCTCTTGCTCCTGAGGCGTCGGCCAATCCGGTTTGAGGCCTGCCTCATGGATTGGAACGCGGCGCGCCAGATCGCTATAACCGCGCCAAAGCCGCGCCAGCTCCGGCTGATCCAAAGTCGCCCAAAAGTCGGCAATCCGGTCTGACCGAAGGGGTGTCACACCTCTGGCCACGTCGCTGGCGTCATACAATAATCCCTCAAGCCCATCGTCGCCGGACGCCGTTGCCTTGCGGAACCTCTCCGCCAACGCCACGGGAATGCGCGCGATCAAGCTCTCCACTTTGAAGACCTTTGGATCAAGGCCCAGCTCAAACGTGTCATTGGCCTCTCGCAAGAATTCAAAGATCATCTTTGAATAAGGCGATTGTCGCGCGGAATGAGGGAGCGGGGTTGTCGTCTGTGGCATTGTGCTGTCTCCATGGCGTGAAGACAAAAAAGCCGCGCGCAGGGGCCTGCACGCGGCATAATTGAGGAAAAACCGGGGTGCTTTACCCTTGTTTGGTGACCTGGGTGTATTCCAGCTCCACGGGTGTTTCGCGGCCGAAGATGGAGACGGAGACCTTGAGGCGCTGGTTGTCGTCGTCGACCTCTTCGATCATGCCATCGAAATCCTCGAACGGGCCGTCGTTGACCTTGACCTTCTCGCCGACCTCGAAGGAGATGAGCAGCTTCGGCGCGTCTTCGCCCTCCGCCACGCGGCCCAGGATCGCCTGCACCTCGGCATCGCGCATGGGCATGGGGCGGCCTTGGGGGCCCAGGAAACCTGTGACGCGGTTGATCGAGTTGATCAGGTGATAGCCCTGATCGGACATCTCCATGCGCACGAGGACATAGCCGGGCATGAAGCGGCGTTCTGTCGTGACTTTCTTGCCGCGACGCACTTCGATGACTTCCTCTGTAGGAACCAGCACCTCTTCGATCTGGTCCTGAAGCTCCTGCTCCTCCACCTTGGTGCGAATTTGCTCTGCGATCTTCTTTTCGAAGTTCGAAAGCACACTGACCGAATACCACCGTTTTGCCATATCTGACCCCGTCTGACCTCGTCTCTCACCCGCCGCTGGCGAGTCCCGGAAATAGAGCGGCGCGCGACATTTCCGTCGCGCGCCCTGAATCAACTGGAGCGATACCGTCTCTGGAACGGCATTGCAAGAGCGCGGTCAGCTTCCGAAGAAGCCCAGCACGCCCTGCAGGCCGGAGCGGATCAGCAAATCCACGATGGCGAAAAAGATCGCCGCGAGCGTGGCCATGATAAAGACCATGATGGTCGTCAGGATTGTCTCGCGCCGCGTTGGCCAGACAATCTTGCCAACCTCCGCGCGGACCTGGTTGATGAACTGAAACGGGTTGGTCTTGGCCATCGGGCACCTCTGAAAGCTTTCCGGCGATCTATCGGCCCGCGGCTTCGATTTCAAGACCTACCGCTTCGAGCGCGTCTATATCCGCGCCGCAGATCAGCGCTTCGTGTTCCACGATCAGCTCGATGGGCCAATCCCACCATGCGATGGCCTGCAGGCGCGCGGCCTCTTGTGGCGTGAGGCGGGCGCGTATGATCTGGCCGGGATTGCCCGCGACCACACTATAAGGTGCGATGTGACCACCCACGACGGCCCCAGCGCCGATGATGACCCCATCGCCAATCTCGGCCCCGGGCAGGATCATCGCGCCCGTCCCGATCCAGACGTCATGTCCGATGATCGTGTCCGGCCCGGGACCCGGCAGGCTCGGGCGCTCCGGCCTGTCGGGATCACGGTCAAAAATCGCGAAGGGGAATGTCGAGAGGCCATCCCTGCGGTGGTTGGCGGATGCGGTGATGATCTGAACCCCGTGCGCGATCTGGCAGAATTTGCCGATGGTGAGCCGCTCTGGTGAGAAGGGATAGAGATAGGGCGCGAGCGCAGCGGCGATGCTGGAGGCCTCCGTCATCGGCGCGTGGCGCGACATATATGTATAGTCTCCGACGGTGATCCGCGGATGATCGAGGATGGCGGAGAGAAAGACTGTGCCGTCATGGCGCGCGCCATCGGCGAGGCGGACGGGGTGCGTTTCATCTGGGAGGGGAAAGGGCATGGGGCCTCTCTTGTGCTTTGCGTAGATTGTCCCGGCCTCGGGCCGCCCTAGAAGAACAGGGCGAGCCCCGTCAGGGACACGACCAGGAACAGGACCGTCATGATCCCGCCGGAGCGGACAAAATCCACCACGCGGTATCCTGCCGGGCCCATGATGAGCGCATTGACCTGATGAGTCGGGATCAGGAAGGAATTCGAGGTGGAGATGGCAACGGTCAGCGCAAAGATCGCCGGATCGCCGCCAGAGGCCAGCGCAATGGAGATGGCCAGCGGCACGAGCAGGACCGTTGCGCCCACATTGGACATGACCAGGGTAAAGACCGTGGCCAGGATGGCCAGGCCCGCCTGCAACGACCAGATCGGCCACCCCTCCAGCAATGTCAGGATCTGCGCCGCGATCCAGGCCGCCGTTCCGGAGTTCTGGACGGCCTGGCCCAGCGGGATCAGAGAGGCCAGCAGGAAGACCGTGCTCCAACTGACCGCAGCATAGGCTTCATCGATGGACAGCACGCGCGACAGGATCATGCCCACGGCGCCCACCAGAAGGCACAGCGAGAGCAGCAGATCCGTCAACAGGATCAAGCCCAAGGTCACGATAAAGAAGGTCAACGCCCAATTGACCTTGTGCGGCCTGAGCTCTTCCTGCGGGAAATCAGACGTCACGACGACGAAGTCCTGATCCGATTTGACCCGCGTGAGCCGCTCCCACTGGACATGAACGACGAGCGTATCGCCCGCTTGCAGAGGCACGACGCCGATATGGGTGGCCACGTGATCCTCCGTCTCGACATGGCTCATCGTGTCCTCGCCCCGGTGAATGGCAAGGATCGAGAGCCCGTGGGTCTGACGCAGGCGTAAATCCATCGGAGAGCGGCCAATGACACTGGAGCCCGGCGGGATGACCACCTCGGCCACACCGGATTCAGTCGCCGCGAAATCATCGGAGAAGACATCCAGAGCGGGCAGGATCTCCAACCCGTAAGGCTCCACAAATTCATCCTGCAACACCCGGCGCAGCCCGAGGATCGCCAGCCGCGCGGGCGCCTCGATCACTGTATCGGCCATCGGCGCGATGACTTTGTGCCCCTTATAGGAGGTGCCCAATATATAGATGTGATGCGCGACCATGATATCGGAGAGCGTCTGGCCGATCAGGATGGACCCCTCCGGCACACGCACTTCAAAGAGATCGGCCCGCAGCCCATAGGTCGTCTCGATATAAGACTGCATGGTGCGCGCCGCGCCACCATCCTCGCCGCGCCCCCGCTGATCCGGCAGGATCCACCGCCCCAGCAGCACGAAATACAGCACACCGCTCAACACGAGCATCACCCCAATCGGCGTGACATCGAAGAGCCCGAAGGTCTCCATTTGTTGATGCGCGGGCAAGGCATGATTGGCGGAGATCAGCAGATCATTCAGCAGGATCAGCGGCGATGATCCGACCATGGTGATCGTGCCACCGAGAATGGCGCAAAAGCCCATCGGCATGGCCAGACGGCTCATGGGGATCTCGGTGCGCGCGGAAATCCGGCTGATCACAGGCAAGAAAAGCGCGGCGGCGCCCACGTTCTGCATGAAAGAGCTGATGACCCCAACCGTGCCCGACACGATGGGAATGACCCGGGCCTCGCTTGCCCCGCCACGCTTGAGAATGAGCGCCGCGACCCGCGACATCAGGCCGGTCTTGTCGAGCCCTGCGCCAATGATCATCACCGCGATGATCGAGATGACCGCATTGGACGAAAACCCGGCGAATAGCTCCGTCCCATTGGCGAGATGTTCAAGACCCGGCTGCGTGCTCAGCCCGCCCAGGATCACCATGACAAGAATTGCGGCCAAATCGATACGGATGATTTCGGAGACGAAGAGAAAAATGGTGAAGACCAGCAGGGCAAGCACCACCATCATTTCAAACGTAAGTACCGTCGCGTCCATGCCTGCCCCCCAACACAATGTGTAGCAATGCTTGGGAGTGGCGCAAAGGCCAATCCCGGGGCTGCCCGGGGGTGATTGCATCGCCCGCGCGCAGGGACAACGCGGCCCAAAGGGCGCATTTGCGTTCAAAAGACAAGAAAATGGCAGGGGCAGCAGGGTTCGAACCCGCGACCTACGGTTTTGGAGACCGTCGCTCTACCAGCTGAGCTATACCCCTATGGCCTGGGCCAAGCGATACCCCGGCGCACAGGCGAAATCAAGGCCAGTCGTCGTCTAATATTTCAATCCGTTTCACGACGCGTGAGGAGGTTCTCACGGGCCGTTGAGCAGAGCCCACACCGTATCTCACGGCGCTGTGTGGCTCTGTTTCAAATTCATGTCGTCACATCTCTGTGACAGAGTTTTTTTCGAGCTTTTTTGAGCCGCAAGCTCACGGTCCCGCGCTGGATTGTAACGATAATCCGGACCGCCAATTTCATTTTTTATAACTTTATTTCAGATGCTTAAATGAAACGCGCCGCCACGCATGGTCCGCCCGAACTCAAATTCAATCCCAAGAAACTGCGAGCGATCTGTGCATTTTTGGTGATTTGAGAAAGTTCGCCCGCCTGCCCAGTTTGTTTGGTGTCGGACAGACAAGCCGACAGCAAGACACACACCGCCTCTCGGGGCACAGACAAAACAAACGACCCTAACACGTAAAGGAACGACACCATGAAAAAAGCATTCATCATCACAGCCCTGATCCTCACAGCTGGCTCAGCCTCCGCTCTCTCCCAATCTGACGTCACTCGCTACAACATTGACGTCAACGCGCTGACCGCGACGGAAAAAGCCACCGCATCCGCCATCATTCACGGCGGCAGCACGCCCGGCGAAGTTCAGGCCTTCATTTCGAACCTGCAAAAACAGTCCAGCACACGCTCGAACTGATCTCTCTCTTCACCTGACCATCTGACCATTCAAACAAGGAAACCAAACCCATGAAAAATCTCGCAATCATCGCCGCTCTCGTCCTTTCCGCAGGCACTGCCTCCGCTCTGACGCAAGCTGACATCACACGCTATGGCATCGACGCCTCCGAGCTGACCAAAGCGCAGAAGCTGACCGCCAAGCAGGTCATCCACGGCGGCGGCACGGCGGGCGAAGTTCAGGCCTTCATCGACAGCCTGCCCAAGAAATCTGACACACGCTCCAACTGATCCCAGCGATCACCTCAAACGAAACACAGACTTAAAGGAACAAACCCATGAAAAATCTCGCAATCATCGCCGCCCTCGTCCTCTCCGCAGGCACCGCATCCGCTCTGACGCAAGCTGACATCACCCGCTATGGCATCGATGCCTCCGAGCTGACCAAGGCGCAGAAGCTGACCGCCAAGCAGGTCATCCACGGCGGCGGCACGGCGGGCGAAGTCCAGGCCTTCATCGACAGCCTGCCCAAGAAATCCGACATGCGCAGCAACTAAGCCTGTCTGGGGCTCAGCGAGCTCTTCGCGCAGGGCAACCTGTGCAGCCAAGGCCTCCGCGAAAGCGGGGGCCTCAAATGTGTCTGGGGTGCTCTTTGGGATGTTCTCTGGCGTTATGCTGCCTGTTCGACAGGATGGGGGCCTTTCACGACGCCCGCATCGAACAATTGGCCGATTTCACCCGAGGCCAAGCCCGCCACATCCGCCAGAACTTCTTCGGTATGCGCGCCCAACATGGGTGCGGCCTGCGGGGTCTCGCGCTCGAAGCGGGCGAAATTCAGGGGAGAGCCAGGAACGGCAAAGGTGCCCAGGCCCGGTTGGTGCAGCTGCGAGAACATGGGATTGTCCGGCGTCAGGTCGGCATCTTCGCGGACCGCTTCGGCGGGCGAGCGGAACTGGCTCCAGGTCAGCCCTGCGGCATCCATCTCTTGCCCTGCTTGTGACGCGGGCCGCGCGGCGAACCAGGGCGTCAGCGCTTGCGTGATCGCGGCGCGGTGGCGCCAGCGCGCGCCTTCATCGCTCAGGCTTTCGCCCGCGCGTGTCTTGATCCCGGCCATGGCCTCGTGCGTTTGCGTGAGCTTCACGATGCCGCGCCATTGGCGGTCGGTCAGGCCAATCACCATAACGCGCTTGCCGTCGGCGCAGAGGAAATCCTGCCCATAAGCGCCGTAGAGCGCATTGCCAGCCTTGCCGCGCGCATCGCCGTTCAACGTGGCGTCCCCGATCATGCCCAGATGGCCAATGGCGGCGGCGGCGGCGTCTTTGAGGGAGAACTCCACCTCTTGCCCCTGCCCTGTGCGCAGCCTGTGGCGCTCAATCGCGAGCATCGCGGAGACCGCCATTTGCCCGGCCATCAAATCCCAGGCGGGCAAGGCATGGGCAACGGGGGCCTCGGAGCCCTCCGGCCCCGTCAGATGCGGGATGCCAAGAGCCGGGTTGACGGTGTAGTCCACCTGAGGGCGACCATGGCGATCGCCCGTCAGCGTCACCATGCACAGATCAGGGCGCGCGGCGCTCAACGTCTCGTAATCCATCCAGCCGCGCACGCGCAGGTTTGTCAGAAACAGGCCCGCATCCTCGCCCGGCGCCGTGATGATCTGGCTGATCAATTCCTTGCCGCGCGGGTGTTTCATGTCCACCGCAACAGACTTCTTGCCCTTGTTCATCCCCGCCCAGAACAGGCTCTGGCCGGAGGGGGCCAATGGCCAGCGCCCGGCATCCAGGCCACCGCCGATCCGATCAAAGCGGATGACCTCCGCGCCCATTTGCGCCAGTGTCATGCCGGCCAAAGGGATGGCCACAAAGGCGGAGCCCTCTACAATGCGCAATCCGTTGAGAATTCCGTCGGTCATGTGCGTGCCTCCCAGCTTGCGGTTGCCTGCATCCCCACATGCCCGCCCCGCGCTGCGGCAGTGCTGAGGCTGAGGGTGTTGGGCGTCTCATAAAGCGCCAACAGGCGCAGATCATCGTCGTGAAACATCGGGTGGATGGAGCGGAACCGAAAGGCACTGGGCGTCTGTCCCGTGAACCGCTCGGCATAGTGCAACAGTGCCGTGGCCTGCATCGGGCCATGCACCACAAGCCCGGGCAGTTTCTCGACGCCTTGCGCATAGGGCAGATCATAGTGGATCCGGTGCGCGTTGAAGGTCACGGCAGAGTAGCGAAAGAGCCGCGGCGTCGAGATCGCAAACCGGGTTTCGCCATCGGGCCGCTCAGGCGCAGGCACCGGTTTGGGCGGCGTGAAGGTCTCGGGGAAGGGCAGATAGACAATGTCCTGCCGCTCGGTGATGGCCACACCGTTATCGCCGGAGATCTCATGATCGACGGTAACAAACACCATCCGGCTGGTGCGTCCTGTCTTCTCCTCAATGGCATGCAGCCGGGAGCGACGCGTCAGACGCTCGCCCACATGGAGGGGCTGTTTGAAGTGCAAAGACCCGCCCGCCCACATGCGACGCGGCAACCCCACAGGCGGGAGGAAATCGCCAAGGCGCGGGTGGCCATCCTCAGCCAGCTCCGCCATCGGCGCTTGGGGATTGAATGCAATCCAATGGGCCAATTGCGGTGCGACCGCGCCCTCGGGCGGGATGTCCGCTTCCCCATCCGAGACCGTGACAAGCCAATCGCCAACGGCACGCGCCGAGACACAGCCTTCGATGACTTCCTCACGTCCGACCCATGCTTGCAGGTTCACCTGATCCATCCCAACGCCTCCCACAACGCATGAAAATAGCGGACGGACCTTCAAAATCAAATGATTTCAATAAGTTAACGGAATACAACGGTATACCGACAGTAGCTGCACACGCAGCATAGACAGGCGAAGTCACGGATGTTTTGAAGGAAATCGGTGCTGCACCTGCGAGATGAGGGGGTGTTCACTTGCTCGGAATGCGTTGGCTTTCAGAGCAAACAGCGTTCCGGCGCTTCAACGCCCAAGGCCCCCACACGACACGGGCGGATCAACCACCGATCCTGCAATAGCTAGCCTCATCCAGACAGCTGATCTTCACCACGACGCCTTTCAGATGCTTTTGATTGCAATAAATCAAACGTGTTCCGGAGGAGGCCAAGGTCTGGTGTGCGCCCATAGTACCTGATGCTGCAAAGTGTTCGAACGGCTGCTTTTCTTTGTAGCAAGACCGCATGCCGCTGCACCTATGCCAAAGCGTATGTAAACCCTAACCAGTTCAGTGCAGCGACGACCACCCAAAAAGCGCCAAAAACGAGGCCGACATTGCGGCCGTGTCTCGTAACTCTGGGATGATGCCCAAGTCCCGGAATACCAGCGTGGTTGGCATTCACCAGCACGAACAAGGCTGCCATGATCCCGAACACGAAATGCAGGGTATGGCGATCAGCCAATGGCAGCGTTAGCCCATAGAGGATGCCAGCGGCCAGAGAGATAAAGGCCAGCGCGCCCTGACGTTGTTCGAACAGCATGACGAAAATGTAATCGGCGCCTGCCGGGGCCTTGTCTGCGGGCGCCGCCTCGATTGCGGCATCAAGCATGGCGATCTCGTCAACATGGGTCAGTGCCTTGGATGGGCGCGGTAATCCAGGCCCGAAAAACGGCAGAACCCAGTTCACAATCCATCGTGCCCAAAGGGGCCGGTAGACTTCGACGGCATGAACAATAGCCGGGGCAAGGCACAGGATAAGTCCGAGGCCGGAAATCGTAAGTTCACTCATGATGTTTCCTCGTTGGATTGGTTACCGATTGGTATTAAATATACGTACACCCTCTGTCAATTATAAAAAACCGTGTGGTATTAAAATGAGTACAAGTAAGAAAAAACCCTCGCGAGGACGGCCAAAGACGTTTGATCGTGACCATGTCGTGAGTGTGGCAATGCAGGCCTACTGGCAGGATGGACAAGCCGCGGTGTCGCTGAACTCGGTATGTCAGCGGGCGGGCGTATCCAAGCCATCGCTTTACAAAGAGTTTGGCAGTGAAGACGGGCTCAAGCAGGCGGTGCTCATCGACTATCACCGGATGACGATGGCACCGCTCTTTGAATTGTTGGCTGTCGATCAACCCTTTGAGACAGCGTTGGAAGCCCTGACCACGTACATCCTACGGGACCATCAAAACCACGGCATGCCAAACGGTTGCCTGTTTGTGGATTTATGTCAGTGCCGTGCCCACCTAGGAGAACTCACCGGCGGGCAAGTCGATGAACTTCGAGAACTAACCATTGAAACCTACGCAAAGTGGATTGATAGGGCGAAAGTGAACGGTCAAATTAACCCAGCCATCCCTACCCAAACGGCTGCTCTGTATATTGATGCGCAGATTGCTTGCGTAATGAACATGCAGAGGCATGGTGTTGCGGCAAATGAAGCGAGCGCGGTCTTCCGGCTTGCATTATCGGTATTTGACTAGAAGCGGTTATTGGAGAGATTGAGCTCAAGGTCGGCTTTGTCCGCTCAGCGATGTTCAGTGGCAATGAGGCATACCGGATGTGCCGCGCCGGGAGGGGCTGTCTTGTGGGTTTGCATCTCGCTGAAAGTAAAAGCGCGTCCGGACAGGGCGCGTTTTGTTTTGGTTGCTCCCGGGTGGGGCGGGGCTGCGGTCTTGGGCGATTTTTCCCAGAAGCCACTGCCAGCCGCGTGCCAAACAAAGGTGTTGTTTCATACGTGAAAAGGCCGCCCGGGTGGGGCGGCCTTTTTTGGTTTTCCCAGAATGTCGAGTGTGTGGGCTCTCAGGCGCTTTTCTTCGAAAAGCCCTTGCCGCCCACCCTCCGTGTTTGGGCTGACGCCCAAGCCACGGTGTTACTCAATAATCTTCGAGACAACACCCGAACCGACTGTGCGGCCGCCTTCGCGGATGGCGAAGCGGAGCTTCTCTTCCATCGCGATCGGCGCGATCAACTCAACGTTGAACTTCAGGTTGTCGCCCGGCATCACCATCTCGGTGCCCTCAGGCAGAACAACCGTCCCCGTCACGTCCGTCGTACGGAAGTAGAACTGCGGGCGGTAGTTCGCGAAGAACGGCGTGTGACGACCGCCTTCATCCTTCGTCAGGATGTAGGCTTCCGCCTCGAACTTCGTGTGCGGCTTGACCGAACCCGGCTTGCAGAGAACCTGCCCGCGCTCGACGCCTTCACGGTCCACACCGCGCAGCAGCGCGCCGATGTTGTCGCCCGCTTCGCCGCGATCCAGCAGCTTGCGGAACATCTCAACGCCCGTGCAGGTCGTCTTGGATGTGTCACGAATACCAACGATTTCAATCTCATCGCCAACATTGATCACGCCGCGCTCGACACGACCGGTCACAACCGTACCGCGACCAGAGATCGAGAACACGTCTTCGATCGGCATCAGGAAGGGCTCATCAACAGCGCGCGGGGGCTGCGGGATGTACTCATCCACGGCCGCCATCAGCTCTTTGATCTTCTCTTCGCCGATTTCCGGGTTGTTGCCTTCCATCGCCGCCAGAGCGGAGCCCGCGATGACGGGAATGTCGTCGCCGGGGAAGTCGTACTCGGAGAGCAGCTCACGGATTTCCATCTCGACGAGCTCCAGGAGCTCTTCGTCGTCGACCTGGTCCACCTTGTTCATGAAGACAACCATGGCGGGAATACCAACCTGACGGCCGAGCAGGATGTGCTCACGCGTCTGGGGCATCGGGCCGTCGGCCGCGTTCACAACCAGGATCGCGCCGTCCATCTGCGCCGCACCGGTGATCATGTTCTTGACGTAGTCGGCGTGGCCGGGGCAGTCGACGTGGGCGTAGTGACGCGCCTCGGTCTCGTACTCCACGTGCGCCGTCGAGATCGTGATCCCGCGGGCCTTCTCCTCCGGCGCGCCGTCAATCTGGTCATACGCCTTGAAATCACCGAAATACTTCGTGATCGCAGCCGTCAGCGTCGTCTTCCCGTGGTCAACGTGCCCAATCGTCCCGATGTTGCAGTGCGGTTTGGAACGCTCAAACTTTTCCTTTGCCATATCCTCAGGCGCCTCGTGGTTAGGTGGGGCCGGAATTGGCCCGTTTCACTTCGCGGGCGAGATATGGCGAATTGCACCGGAAATCAAGCGTCAGTTGGCGGCTTCTTCCGCCTCCGCCGCGATAGCCACCACTTCCGGGTCACTCACGGCCTCCTCCGGCTCCACGACACTGGAGCTTTGGACGTCATCGCTTTGCGACGTCGCTGCGTCGGCCGCGTCTGTCGCCTCCGCAGACGTGGGCATCTCGTCACCCTCCCCCGCCTCATTGCCGGCCTCACCGCCGGGCCGAAACCCCCGGAACCACTTCTCCTGCCGCTTTTGGCGGCCGAGCCAGACCTCGACCTGTTTGGCCGCGTTGATGGCGAGGTTTTCCAGCTGTTCTTCACGGGTCTGCGTCAGGCCGGAGCCCACGACCGTTTCGGCGGAGAAGGTCTCTGTTGCCGTGAACTCCTTGGGTTCGCCGTTCATTTTCTTGCCTTCTGCATCGTCCCAGACGGTGATCCGGTAGATCAGGACGGATTTGGGCTGCAAGACCAGCGGCACGCCGACCTGCGCCACGACATAGCCCTCAACCGAGACACCGAAATGATACAGGCGTTCGCCATCATAGCGACGGAACCGGTCTTCCAGCGCCTTGTCGACCGCGGCGATCCATTCCTCTTGCGAGACCTCCCGGGAGAGCGGACCTTTCACAAGATTTGGCGCCACAACCACCGAATGGCCCAGACGGAAATCGCCCAGCGGTGCGGGGGGCTTATCCAGATCGCGCCCACCGGTACACGCCGCCAATGAAAGCAGCGCAAGACAAAGAACAACAAAACGCACGGGCGTCTCCCCCTCAGACCGGCTTGCCAGACGCAAAGCCTTACTCCCGCGCTAGTTAGCCAAACAGGCGCGCAGGCGCAATTGCCCTGGGCGGCTTGGCGCATATATGCCTAGGAAGTGACGCGAGGACATCATGCCAGACACGACCCTGCCGCAAACCGCTCTGCCCGTTCGGGCGGACTTGGTGACAAAGCCGATGACATTGCTGCAAAGCCTGTCTGCGGCGCGCAACAACCTGCTGCAAATCTTGCCGGAGATCGCCACGCGCCAGCCGATGGTCTCAGGCAAGACGGGCACGCGCTGGCACATGGTCATGGATCCCCCCTCGATCAAGCGCATCGTGTTGGAAAGGCTGGATGATTACCCGAAATCCAAGGTGACGAAGAACCTGTTGCGCCCGGCTATTGGCGACTCGCTCTTTATCGCCGAGGGAGCCCATTGGCGCTGGCAGCGGCGCGCGGCGGCGCCCGTCTTCACCCATCGCAATATCATGAACCTGGCGCCAATGATGACCGGCGCCGCCGCGCGTTGCGCCGAGCGGATTGAGAACGCCGGGCCGCGCGCGGTGAACCTCTTTGACGAGATGGTCACGACGACCTTTGATGTGATCTCCGATGTCACATTTTCGGGAGATGAGGGCTTTGACCGGCAATCGGTTCACACCGCCATCGATGCCTATATCGATCAGGCCGGGCGGATTTCGCTCTTTGACGTGTTGGGCTTTCCCGATTGGGTGCCGCGCCCGGGGCGGATGATCGTGGGCGGCACGGGGCTCAAGGACATGAAGGCCATAGCTGATCAGACCATCGAGGCCCGCGCCAAACGGGGGACCGAGGGCGTGCCCGATCTGCTGGACCTGCTGCTCTCGGGCGAAGACCCGGAAACCAAGCGCAGCATGACCACTTCCGAGGTGCGCGACAACCTGCTGGCCTTCATCGTCGCGGGTCATGAGACGACGGCGCTGGCCCTCTCCTGGGCGCTGTATCTCTGTGCCTTCGATCAGGATGTGCAGGACCGCGCGCGGGCCGAGCTGCAGGGGGTTATAAAGGATGGCGTGGTGCGGGGCGAGGATGTGGCCCAGCTGCCGCTCATTCGCGCGATTGTGGATGAGGCGCTGCGGCTCTATCCGCCTGCGGGCATCGTCTCGCGCACGGCGCAGGTGGCCGACGAGCTCTGCGGGCGCGAGATCCGGCCCGGAGATACGGTCATGATCCCGATCTATGCGCTGCACCGCCATCATATGCTCTGGGAGGAGCCCGACGCCTTCCGGCCTGACCGTTGGCTCACCGGCAAGAAGCCGGATCGCTATTCCTATTTCCCCTTTGGCGACGGGCCGCGCATCTGCATTGGCGCGTCTTTTGCGCTGACAGAGGCTGTGATCATTCTGGGCACGCTTCTGGCGCGTCACAAGTTTACCCCGGTGCCCGGACGCACGCCGGAGCCTGTCATGATCCTGACATTGCGCCCTGATGGCGGTGTCTGGCTGGAAGCTGAGCCGGTTTAAGCCCGGTTCAGGCGCCGCGCATGAGCGCGGCCAGCATGGCCAACTCGCTCCCCTGACCATAGGCTTCCACATGGTCTGCCGCGCTGAGACGCGCGGCAGGCTCTTTGTTTTGGTTGAGCTTCCATGTCCCCGTGATCTCTTCGACATGCAGCACGAAGGGCCGGATGGCGCGCATCATGCGCTCCATGACGCCCTCCGACATTTTATCGGTCTTCCATGGGGCTTTGGGCGCGAGGCGCTCTTCGAAATGCGCGGATTGGCGCTCCAGCAGATCGTGCAGACCGGCCTCGGGCAAGGGCTCGAGCCGCCCTGTCAGATGTACGGCGATGTAGTTCCATGTCGGTACTTGATCGGCGGTCTCGTACCAGTCGGGCGAGATGTAGCTATCGGGGCCTGTGATGGCGATGCGGGCGGCGGCGGGCAGTGCTTTGCAGATCGGGTTTGAACGCACGAGGTGCAGCTCTGCCTTCGTCCCGTCTGCGTTTAGCAGGAAGGGGATATGGGACAGGAGCGGCGGGCCATTCTGCGCAGCAACCTGTGCGCCCTTCGGCGCAGCAACCTGTGCGCCCTTCGGCGCAACGGCCAGCATGCCAAAGCCGCGCTCCCGGGCGAAAGCTGCGTTGCGTTCGGCGCTTTCATGTCGGAAGGCGGGATTGGGGTGCATGGTGGGTTTTGCGTATTTGGGGCCAGAAGAAGATCAGGCTGCGAGATGTTTGGGCGTTGCGCCTTTGATGGCCGCCTGAACAATGCTGCCTTCGGCTTGCGGCGTCTCGAAATGCACTTCTGCGAAATGCGGAGTGCGGCCCATATGGGGGTTTTCCATCAAGACGGGATGCGTCTTGCCGATCTGGGCTGCGAGATGGATCTGCATCTGGCGCTCTCCGGCGGCGCGCAAGCGTTTGGCGCGGTCTTTGATCGTGCGGCCATCGACTGCCGGCATGCGCGCGGCGGGCGTTCCGGGCCGGGGGCTGTAGGGGAACACGTGCAGCCAGGTCAGATCGCAATCCTCGACCAGTTTCAGCGAGTTTTCGAACATGGCTTCAGTCTCGGTGGGGAAGCCCGCGATGATGTCCGCGCCGAAGGTCATGTCCGGGCGCAGGCGGCGCGCCTCTTCGCAGAAGGCAATGGCATCGTCGCGCAGGTGGCGGCGTTTCATACGTTTGAGGATCATGTCATCGCCCGCTTGCAGGCTCAGGTGCAGGTGCGGCATGAGGCGCGGCTCGGTGGCGATGGCCTGTATGAGGTTCGGGTCCACCTCGATGGAATCGATGGAAGAGATCCGCAGGCGGGCCAGATCGGGGACCAGTTTGAGAATGCGCATGACCAGATCGCCGAGTTTGGGCATCTGGGGCAGATCCGCGCCCCAGCTTGTCAGGTCCACCCCCGTCAGTACCACCTCATGATAGCCGCGATCCACCAGCCGTTTGATCTGATCGACAACCACGCCTGCGGGCACCGAGCGGGAATTGCCGCGCCCGTAGGGGATGATGCAGAAGGTGCAGCGGTGATCGCAGCCGTTTTGCACCTGGACATAGGCGCGGCTTCGCGTGCCGAAGCCATCGATCAGGTGGCCTGCGGTCTCTGTCACAGACATGATGTCATCGACCTGCACAGCTTCTGTCTCACCGATGAAATCTGCGGCGAGGCCCGTCCATGTCTTGGGCTGCATCTTCTCGGTATTGCCGATGACGGCATCGACCTCCTCCATGCGGGCGAAGGTCTCGGGTTCGGTCTGCGCAGCGCAGCCTGTTACGATCAGGCGCGCGTCGGGATTGGCGCGGCGCAGCTTGCGGATCTCCTGGCGCGCCTTGCGCACGGCCTCAGACGTCACGGCGCAAGTATTGATCACCACCGCATCTTCAACGCCAGCGGCGCGTGCGAGCTCTTTCATGGCCTCGGTCTCATAGGCGTTGAGGCGGCAGCCCAGCGTGGAGAAGACGGGCGCTCTAGATGTCATCGCGCGCGCTTTGCAGGAAAGCCTCCGTCAGCGTGCCGGTAAAGACATGGGCCGTGGGGCCTGTCATCCAGACGCCATCTTCGCGCCAGTCGACCTCCAGCGTGCCGCCATCAAGCTCAATCCTTACAGCGCGCCCTGTCAGCCCCTTGCGGTGGGCTGCGACGGCGGTGGCGCAGGAGGAGGACCCAGAGGCCAGCGTGATCCCTGTGCCCCGCTCCCACACGCGCATGCGCAGATGGTCCGGGCCGATCAGGCTGGCGACCTGGACATTTGTGCGTTCAGGGTAAAGCGGATGATGCTCATATCGGGGCCCGAATGTCTCGAGGGGCACGGCGGTCGCGTCATCCACAAAGAAGGTGCAATGGGGGTTGCCCATGCCTGTGGCCACGGGGCTGCCTTCGATAGGAAGCTCGAGCGTATCCATGTCTTCGGACAGCGGGATCTCGTGCCACAGAAGCTGCGGCGCGCCCATGTTGACGGAGGTGAGGCCCTTGCCCTGATCACGGGCGTGCAGCACTCCGCGATCTGTCGTGAGTGTGAGCTGGTCGGCCCCGCTCTCGTCGAAGATCATGCGCGCGATACAGCGGGTGGCATTGCCGCAGGCGGCCGAGGGCGAACCGTCGGCGTTCAGAAAGGTCAGATGCGCGTCGGCCTCGCCTTTGGTGATGATGGCCATCTGATCGAAGCCCACGCCGCAATGCCGGTCAGCCAGCGCCAGCGCCAGCGCAGGTGGCATATCCACCGTCCCGTCTCGCGCATCGAAAACGACAAAATCGTTGCCGAGCCCGTGCATTTTATGGAATGTCATCGCTTGCGTCATGTCGGGCATATAGAAGAGCGCCTGCGACGAATCCAGCCTCTGGGCGATTTTCATGATTTTTGCGGTTGACCGCCGGGGATGACCTTTCTAGATAGCCCCCCTAGTGGGCCGTTAGCTCAGTTGGTAGAGCAACTGACTTTTAATCAGTGGGTCGCAGGTTCGAATCCTGCACGGCTCACCACTTTAACATCAATGTGACGACTCATGATCGTTGACCATTTTGATCATGTTCTTGGTCATTTTGGTCACCACCTTTGGTCATTGAATATTTTTCGTAGCCCTCCTCGAACTCCTGCTGTTAAGGGTCGTTGGTGTAGCGGGCGAAAACCGGACCTTCGCTGCGAGTGCTCCTGCATTTGTCCCAGACCTGGGTCAGGACACATTGATTTCCGCTTGGCTGCGTTATTCACGGTTCGAAAACCGAGCGGTGACCATGTCTGATCTTTTCTGGCTGACCACTGCCCGGCAGGGTATTTCCGCAGGAAATGTCCCGAGAGGGGCGCACCAAGGGCGGCATGAACACCAAGTTGCATGCCATCTGCGATAGATGAGCCATGTCGCGCCATTGGTTCGAGCGACAATGGCGAATGGCGTCCGCTCAACCTGGTCGTCACCGCCGGTCCCGCTCTCATCGAAACTTCGGTTCGACTGTCGCGCAACGGGTCAGCGATTACGTTGGCGCGCGGGCATTGCTGAGCAGCCTGCCCGATGTCGATTGGCTGCTCGGGGATCGTGGCAATGACGCCGAGCGGTTCCGAGAAGCGTTGAAAGACAAAGGGATACGGGCGTGTATCCCTGGCCGAAAACAGCGGAAGAAGCCAGTGAAGTACGACCAGCGTCGGTACAAACGGCGCAATCGCCCGTCTCGGGACATTGCTGCACAATACCCTGCCGGGCAGCGATCGAGATCATGTTGGGAAGGTTGAAGGACTGGCGACGGGTGGCCACTCGATACGACAGATGCCCAAAGGACTTCCTTTCAGGCAACGCCCTCGCAGCCCTCGTCATCCATTGGCTATGAGTCCTGACCCTGGGAGTATGCCCTTCTAAGGAGCCCGGAAGCCCCTACAGCTCCCCGGAAGCTCTCACAGCTCAAGGCGTTGGAGCAAAACGTACCCGATGTTCCTGTCCCCAATTGGGTGCAGGCATTTTTGCAATCGGTCTTTGCGATCTTCTGTGGCGCTCCGGCGCTGGCAATCGGGTACGTTCATCTCATCGCAAAATGAAAAGCTTCGCACGGCAGTGTAGCGGCGACGGCCCTTCGGTCTGTCACTGATCAACCGCCTGCGGCCTTTCGATAACGCCTGAACGCCAACACAGAAAGGCATACCCATGCCCCTCAAGATCATCGGAACCGGAATGAGCCGCACTGGCACCCTGTCCACGAAAATGGCGCTGGAAGCCCTCGGACTAGGGCCCTGCCATCACATGATGGAGCTCTTCGCAAACCCCACACAGGTGGAGAGATGGGTTGATGTTGCGCGCTGCGACACAACCGCATGGGAGACTGTTTTCGAAGGCTATGCCTCGCAGGTCGATTTTCCCGGTGGCCGCGTCTGGCAACAGACGATCCACGCTTTTCCCAACGCCAAGGTGCTTCACACCGAGCGCCCCGAAGAGGAATGGTGGGCCAGTTTCAGCAAGACGGTGCTGAAGGTCTGGGCCAATCACGAGAGCCTCACTCAGAACATGCCCCAGCATATCAAGGATATCTTTGTGAAACTGACGCCGTTTTATATCGACGATACCTTTGGCGGCATGCCGGACAAAGAAATGGCGCTCACGGCCTACCGCCGCAACAATCGTCTGGTGCGCGAACTGGTCCCTGCCGACCGGCTGCTGGTCTTCACACCGTCTGACGGCTGGGGGCCGCTTTGCACATTCCTGCAAGTGCCCGTGCCGGACGCACCCTTTCCGCGCAGCAATGGACGGGATGAATTCTGGGACAATTTCGAGGAAGAACCGGCGGATTGAAAAACAGGGCGCAGCACAAGCTGCGTTGCGCCCGGATCACTCCGGCGCGGCAAGACCCGTCAGGGCCGCGCGGCGCGCTTTCAGGAAGGCCACGAGCGCATCCAGCACCACGCGGACCTTGGCCGAGCCACGCGCGGATTCGTGATAGAGCACCCAGCTGTCCATCTGGTCAAAGGGGTCGGGAAACACGCGCTCCAGCCCCGCGCAGGTATCGCCCACCGCGCAGAACAAAGGCCCGATCCCGCCGCCCTGCTCGATCATGACCCGCGCGGAATCCGAGTTTTCGACCCGCGTGGCCGGGCGATCGGGGTCCGCGTATTGCTCGACCCAGCCAAACGCACAGGCATGCAAAAGAGGCGCGCCATAGCGCACGAGCGCATGGGCCCGCAGATCATCTGTCGTCTCTGGTCGCCCGACCCGCGCGAGGTAATCGGGCGAAGCATAGAGGCAGCTGCCCCAGGTAAAGGTATATGCGATAACAAGCCCCGGATCTTTCGGGGCAATCGTGCGCACTGCGATATCTGCCTCGCCTTTGGACAGATCCGCGGCCGAGATCGCACTCATGAGATCCACATGCAGGCCGGGATGAGTCTCGGCGACCTCTTCGACGAGCGGGCGCAGAACATGGGCGGCAGTGGGCACGCAGGCAATCCGCACCGTCCCCACAGGGCGCTCGCGCATGGAGCGAACGGAATTGGTTGTGGCGCTGATCCTGGCGTCCATGTCTTCCGCTGCATCGAGGACCGCGCGCCCTTCGGCCGTAAACTCGAACTTGCCGCCACCACGGATGATCAGCGGCGCGCCAAACACCTCTTCTGCGGCGGCGAGGCGGCGGCTGACCGTCGAGGCATCCACACCCAGCAATTGGGCCGCGCCCGTCACCGAGCCGCCCTTGGCCAGCGCCAGAATGATCCGAAAATCGCTCCAGTTCGGCTCGGCCATCTACTGCGGGCGCCTGATTGGACGCGTCATGTCCGTGGATGTCTTGTCGGTCAGCCGTTTCAGAGGGCACTTAAATCTCATGCTGGATCGCAGCGAGCTTTGCCGTCACATGCCGCGCATGGTCTTCGACATAGGCTTTATGCGCATCGCTGGAGACGTATCGGCGAAAAGCCTCCATCCCTTCGAAATCCGCAACAAGGGCCGCGTCATGGTGGTTCGGGCCGCTGCCCACATTGGTGCCGAGGCTGAACGACACCACATCGTCGCTGGTCTCGCACATCTGCGTCACCGCGTTGCGCCAAGCCGCAAGCTGCGGCTCCGACGCCTCCGACTTGAAAGAGACAAGTACGATGTGTCGCAGCATGCATGATCCTCGCTGTTTCTCGCACCTTGGACATCTCAACTGTCTTTATCAAGTGCGCCCGGGACGAAATGCAGGGCCTTCCCCGGCCGTGTAGGGTGAGATCGGCGAGGCACGCGCGTCTGGAGCCCATCGCGCCCGATGAGACCGACCCTTTTTGGCCCAATCTCGCGGGGCCTGCATCCGGGACGAGCACCTGATCCGGCAAAAACGGCAGCCGTAAACAGCTGATGTTTGTTGTAAATTCGAAGTGGTGGGCGGTTTTGCAACACCTGTGCTTTGGCCCGCATCGTGGGCTGCGTGATGAGCGTTGGCGGCATTAAGGGCGCCCAAGGGTGTCTTGCAGAAACTGCGCAGCGGGGACTGAGCGCCCCAAATGGTGCGCACAGGGACACCTCAGTACGCCCAACTTTGCTACGCAAACAGATGGGTTTCGCGTCGATTTTGCACGCGCGAAAAGCGGTGCGACGATTTCGCCCGGCCATCGACATCCCCTCCGGACCCTTGGAAGGACGTCGAAAAAAACCGCGCATACCCTGTTTGACAAACGAAACGATTTGCGCAACCGTTGAGGTATTGGGAACCTAGACGAATAGTTCGTCGCAAATTTCTGGTGTTTGAGAAGGCAAGGCACATCATTCGTTGACCACTTTAAGACACGGGATTGTCTCGGAGTGGGATTGGGAGGATTTCGCTTGTCTATCAGTCGTTTCGTCTGATCCTGGCGCGGAGGGAGCCGCTCTCGCCCATCAGACGCGGATATCTGGCCGGGCACGCATCGTTGGACGCAGACTTGCAAACGACGGTTGAGTGCGCCGTAGACGTAGTGGGGGAGATCAGATGGGCTTGAAGCTCGAGGGCGTTTCCAAAACAGTCGATGGGGCGACGCATATCTACCCCACAGATCTGACGCTTGAGGCTGGCACGATGAACGTGCTTTTGGGCCCGACGCTCTCTGGCAAAACATCGCTCATGCGGCTGATGGCCGGGCTCGACGCGCCTGCGACGGGCCGCGTCATCTGGAACGACACCGACGTGACCGGCATGCGGGTTCAGGACCGTGGCGTGGCCATGGTCTATCAGCAATTCATCAATTACCCGTCGATGAGCGTCTATGACAATATCGCCTCACCTTTGAAACTGTTGAAAAAATCCGCGTCGGAGATTGACGCGGCCGTGCGCAAGACCGCCGACCTGATGCAGCTGACGCCGATGCTGGAGCGCAAGCCGCTGGAATTGTCGGGCGGACAGCAGCAGCGCTGCGCCCTGGCGCGCGCGCTGGTCAAGGATGCGGGTCTGGTGTTGCTGGATGAGCCGCTGGCCAATCTGGATTACAAGCTGCGGGAAGAATTGCGCGTGGAGATCCCCAAGATCTTCGAGGAATCCGGCGCGATCTTTGTCTACGCCACGACGGAGCCGGAGGAAGCCCTCCTTTTGGGCGGCAACACAGCCACGCTTTGGGAAGGACGCGTCACCCAGTTCGGCCCGACCCCCAGCGTCTATCGCCAGCCCAAAGATGCGACAACTGCACGGGTCTTCTCCGATCCGCCGATGAACTTCCTGCCGCTGACAATATCCGGGGGCGCCTTGAGCTTTGCCGGCGGATTGGAGGCGCCTGCGACGGGGCGCTTCTCCGATTTGCCTGATGGCCGCTACACCGCCGGGTTCCGCCCCAACCACTTGAGTGTTGAGCGCCCGAGTGAGGCCGCGCTTACCTTTACCTGCAAGATCGCCGTGACCGAGATCACAGGGTCGGAAACCTTTATCCACCTCGATCATCACGGAGAACGCTGGGTAGCTTTGGTGCATGGCGTGCGCGATCTGACACTTGGCGAAGAGATCACGGTCTACCTCGATCCTGCCCATGTCTACGCTTTCAACGAAGACGGCGGTCTTGCCGCGGTCGCATCCTACGCCGTGGCAGCCTGAGGCAGGTTTATGGTCCAAATTACACTTTCCAATCTCGCGCATTCCTATCTGCCCCGCCCAAGCGCGCCCGATGATTGGGCGCTCAAGGAGATGAACCACGTCTGGAACGACGGTGAAGCCTATGCGCTTCTGGGCGCGTCGGGATGCGGCAAGTCCACGCTGCTCAACATCATTTCGGGACTTGTGCACCCTTCCGAGGGGCAGGTCTTGTTCGGAGATCAGGACGTCACCTACCGCACCACGGCGGAGCGCAATATCGCGCAGGTTTTTCAGTTTCCCGTGGTCTACGACACGATGACGGTGCGCCAAAACCTCGCGTTTCCTTTGAAGAACCGAGGCGCTGATCCGGCCTATATCAAGGAGCGCGTTCAGGCGATCAGCGCGATGATTGGCATGGATTCCGAGCTTGATCGCAAGGCGCGCGGGCTCACGGCGGATGCGAAACAGAAGATCTCTCTGGGGCGCGGCATGGTGCGCGAGGACGTCAACGCGATCCTCTTTGACGAGCCCCTGACCGTGATCGACCCGCATATGAAATGGGCGCTGCGCACGCAGCTCAAGGAGCTGCACCAGCAGTTCGGCCACACGATGATCTATGTCACCCATGACCAGACCGAAGCGCTGACCTTTGCGGATAAGGTCGTGGTCATGCATGAAGGGCGCGTCGTGCAAATGGGCACGCCGCAAGAGCTTTTCGAGACGCCGGCCCATACGTTCGTGGGCTACTTCATTGGATCGCCCGGGATGAACCTGCTGCCCGTGCGCATCGACGGCGCGCAAGCCGCGCTGGAGAACGGCCAGATCGGGCTGGCTTCGGCCTATCCCGCGCTGGAGGGGAAGGTTGAACTGGGCGTGCGCCCGGAGTTTGTCACCCTGACATCTGACGAGAGCGGCTTGCCTGTGGCCATCGAACGCATCGAGGATGTCGGGCGGCACCGCATCGTGCGCGCCAATCACGCGGGCACCACGCTCAACGCCATTCTGCCTGAAGGCACAGAGGTCGGCCCCGATATGACCCGGGTCCACTTCGCGCCGGACAAGGTCAACATCTACCACAATGACTGGCGCGTGGCGCCCTTGGCTGCGCAGGAGGCCGCGCAATGAACAAAACGGTCAACCAAAAGGCGTGGTTTCTGGTCCTTCCTGTCCTTGTGCTCGTGGCGTTCTCCGCCGTGATCCCCCTGATGACAGTGGTGAATTACTCGGTTCAGGACAGCTTCGGCAACAACCAGTTCTTCTGGGCCGGGCTTTTGTGGTTCGAGGAATTGCTCGCGGATGATCGCATGTGGGACGCGCTGCGCCGACAGCTGATCTTCTCCGGCATCATTCTCGCGATTGAAATTCCACTGGGCATTCTCGTAGCGCTGTCGATGCCGAAGAAGGGCGTTTGGGTCTCTGTGTGCCTCGTCCTGATGGCCCTCCCGCTGCTGATCCCGTGGAATGTCGTGGGCACGATCTGGCAGGTCTTTGGGCGCGTTGATATCGGCCTTTTGGGTGCGACGCTGGCGGCTGTGGGGGTTGATTACAACTACACGCAGGACCCGTTTGATGCCTGGGTCACGGTTATCGTGATGGATGTCTGGCATTGGACGTCGCTGGTGGCGCTGCTGGCTTACGCCGGGCTGCAATCGATCCCGCAGGCCTATTATCAGGCGGCCAAGATCGATCAGGCGAGCCGCTGGGCCGTCTTCCGCTATATCGAGCTGCCCAAAATGATGGGCGTGCTGCTCATTGCCGTGCTGCTGCGCTTCATGGACAGTTTCATGATCTATACCGAGCCTTTCGTCGTCACCGGCGGGGGCCCGGGCTCGTCGACCACGTTCCTCTCCATCGACCTTGTGAAGATGGCGCTGGGGCAGTTTGACCTCGGCCCGGCGGCAGCCTTCTCGATCATGTATTTCCTCGTGATCCTGCTCATCAGCTGGGTGTTCTACACGGTCATGACCAATCTCGACAAAGCGGAGGGCAAGTGATGGCTGACACACCGCTCGCCCCCCCTGCCACGAAACGCCAAGGCCTCGCCCTGCCGCGCGTGAATGGCTCTGTCGTGGTCATGGTGCTCTATCTGCTCTTTCTGTTTCTGCCGATCTATTGGCTGATCAACATGAGCTTCAAGACGAACACCGAGATCGTCTCGTCTTTCTCGCTCTGGCCGCAAGATCCCACGATCCAGAATTATGTGACGATCTTCACCGATCCCGCCTGGTATATGGGCTATATCAACTCGCTGATTTACGTCTGTATCAACACGGTGATTTCGCTCGCCGTGGCCTTGCCTGCGGCCTATGCCTTCTCGCGCTACCACTTCATGGGCGACAAGCACCTGTTTTTCTGGCTGCTGACGAACCGGATGGCGCCGCCTGCGGTCTTTGCCCTGCCGTTCTTTCAGCTCTATTCCTCGGTGGGTCTGTTTGACACCCATCTCGCCGTGGCGCTCGCGCATTGCCTTTTCAATGTGCCGCTCGCGGTGTGGATCCTGGAAGGGTTCATGCGCGGCGTGCCCAAGGAGATCGACGAGACCGCCTATATCGATGGCTATTCCTTCGGGCGGTTCTTCACCCGGATCTTCATGCCGCTGATTGCCAGCGGGATCGGGGTGGCGGCGTTCTTCTGCTTCATGTTCTCCTGGGTCGAGCTTCTGCTGAGCCGGACACTGACGGCGGACGGCGCCAAGCCCATCGCCGCGACCATGAGCCGGACCCAAGGCGCCTCGGGCATTGATTGGGGCGTGCTTGCGGCCGCCGGTGTGCTCACGATCATCCCCGGCGCGCTCGTGATCTATTTCGTCCGCAACTACATCGCCAAGGGCTTTGCCCTGGGCCGCGTTTAACGAAAGGAGACCCCCGATATGGACTGGATGGCATGGACCTGGCCCACGGCGATCTTCTTCATGGTGATTGCCTCGCTTCTCATCACTTTCACCATTCTCGCGATCAAATTCCCAGAGACACCACGGGTGGGCATCCTGCGGATCGAGACGACGCGGGGCGACCGGCTCTTCATCACGCTTCTGGGCTCGGCCTTCATCAATATCGCATGGCTCGGCCTGACCGATCTCGCCCAATGGTGGGCGCTTTTGGTCTGTGCCGTCTACGCTGCACTGGTCTTCAGATACGTCTGAGGCCCCTGCACTCCAACGGGCTACGGCGGTGAGCAACCGCACCGGCTCCAAGATCAAGTCAGATAGGGAGGACTACATGACTATGTCACTTAGATCGACCACGGCGATGGCCGTGGCGGTGAGCCTGCTGGGCGCACCGAGCTTCGCGGATATGGAAGCCGCGATGGAGTTCCTCGACAATGAGATCGGCGGCGTGTCCGTTCTCACGCGCGAGGAACAGGAAGCCGAGATGCAATGGTTTGTCGACGCGGCACAACCGTTCCAGGGCATGGAAATCTCGGTTGTATCCGAGACGATCACGACCCACGAATATGAGGCCCAGGTTCTGGCCCCTGCCTTCACCGCCATCACTGGCATTCAGGTCACCCATGACCTGATCGGCGAGGGCGATGTGGTGGAACGTCTGCAAACACAGATGCAGACGGGCGAGAATATCTATGACGCCTATGTCAACGACAGCGACCTAATCGGTACCCATTGGCGCTACCAGCAGGTGCGCAACCTGACCGACTGGATGGCGGGCGAAGGCGCGGATGTCACGTTGCCGACGCTGGATCTCGAAGACTTCATCGGGCTCAGCTTCACCACAGGCCCCGATGGCAAACTCTACCAGCTGCCCGATCAGCAATTCGCGAACCTCTACTGGTTCCGCTATGACTGGTTCAACGACGAGAAGAACAAGGCCGATTTCCAGGCGAAATACGGCTATGAGCTCGGTGTTCCAGTCAACTGGTCGGCCTATGAGGATATCGCCGAATTCTTCACCGGGCGTGATCTGAGCCATCTGGGTGTCGAGGGCGAGGTCTTTGGCAACATGGACTACGGCAAGAAAGACCCCTCGCTGGGTTGGCGTTACACCGATGCGTGGATGTCCATGGCCGGTATGGGAGACGTGGGTGAGCCCAATGGTCTGCCCGTGGATGAATGGGGCATCCGTGTGAATGAGAACTCACAACCTGTGGGCTCTTGTGTGGCACGCGGTGGCGCTACGAACTCGCCTGCGGCGGTCTATGCCGTGAACAAGGCGATCGAGTGGCTTCAGAAATACTCGCCCCCCGCGGCCGCTGGTATGACCTTCTCTGAGGCCGGCCCGATCCCGGCGCAGGGCAATGTCGCCCAGCAGATGTTCTGGTACACCGCCTTTACCGCGGCCACGGTCGAGCCCGGCCTGCCCGTGATGAATGAGGATGGCACGCCGAAGTGGCGCATGGCCCCCTCGCCCCACGGTGTTTACTGGAAAGAAGGCCAGAAGATCGGCTATCAGGACGCAGGCTCCTGGACGCTGATGCAATCAACCCCGGTGGATCGTGCACAGGCGGCCTGGCTCTATGCCCAGTTCGTCACGTCCAAGACAGTGGATCTCAAGAAATCCGATGTCGGCCTGACCTTCATCCGCGAGAGCACCATCGACAGCGAGCATTTCACCGAGCGCGCCCCGCGTCTCGGCGGGTTGATCGAATTCTACCGCTCCCCCGCGCGCGTTCAGTGGTCGCCGACTGGCACGAACGTGCCAGACTACCCGCGTCTCGCGCAGCTGTGGTGGCAGAATATCGGTGATGCGATGTCTGGCGAAAAGACCGCTCAGGAAGCGCTCGATGCCCTCTGCGAAGCTCAGGAATCCGTGCTGGCACGTCTTGAGCGCGCAGGCGTTCAGGGTGATCTGGGTCCGGTTCTGAACGATGAGCAGGATGCGCAGTACTGGTTCGACCAGCCCGGCGCGCCCTTTGCCAAGCTCGAGAACGAAGACGAGACCCCGGTCACCGTCTCCTACGACGAGCTGATCCAAAGCTGGCAGAACTAAGCATGATCTGTGTCGCACCATCGCGGCACGGCATTTCGAAAGGGGCGGCCTCGGCTGCCCCTTTCCCTTTGATCCAAAGCAGTTCGACGGAAACCTGAAACAACAAGCCTCACGAAAATCGCGGGAAAGCAGATACTTGGCAGTGTTTTCGTGGTTCAGAATTTTCGCGAAATGCTGTAGGGGTTTTCCATGTTCTTTTCCTTCGCCACATCCCCCAGCATCCACTTTGGCCGCAAGGCCGCGCAGCAGGCAGCGCCGAGGATTATTGGGCTCTCAAGCCGGGTTTTGTTGGTGCATGGCAAATCCGCAGAGCGCGCGGCGTGGCTGGTCGAGGATCTGACTTCTCAAGGCGCGACGGTTGAGACCGTATCCTGTCTGGGCGAGCCCGACATCAACGCGGTGAGCGGTGCCCTGCGCACAGCCCGCGCGTGGCGGCCCGGTGTGATCGTCGGTTTGGGGGGCGGAGCGACCATCGATCTTGCCAAGGCGCTCGCGGCGCTGACGCCCTCGACGGGGCCCATTCTGTCCTATCTGGAAATTGTCGGCGATGGCAAAGCGCTGGACGCAGCGCCCCTGCCCTTCGTGGCGATCCCCACGACCGCTGGCACCGGTGCGGAGGTCACAAAGAATTCAGTGATCGGCGTACCCGAGGCGGGCAAGAAGGTCAGCCTGCGCGCGGAGGCCATGATCCCGGATATCGCCATCGTTGATCCCGCCTTGACGGACGGCGCGCCTGCCCAAGTCACCTTGTCCAGCGGGCTGGATGCGGTGACCCAGGTGATCGAGCCCTATCTGAGCCTCAAGGCCTCCCCTCTGACCGATGCGCTCTGTCGTGACGCGATCCCGCGCGGGCTGCGCGCTGTGTTTCGTCTGGCTGAGGGCGAAGATCCACAGGCGCGCGACGATCTCGCGCTCACCAGCCTGTTCGGGGGTATGGCACTGGCCAATGCGGGGTTGGGCGCTGTGCATGGTCTGGCTGGCGTGATCGGCGGGCGCACGGGCGCGCCCCATGGCGAGATATGCGCCACGCTCTTGCCGCATGTTCTGGACCATAACGCGGGGGCTTTGGGCCAAGACAGCCCTGCCGGACAACGCATGGCGGAGGTGCGCAGCTGGATTGCCGAGGCCCTTGGTGTGGCTCCCCAACAGGCTGTGAACGCGCTTCACGCCAAGCTGAAGAGCATCGGCATTCGCAGCATTGGTGAGCTTGGGTTGCGGCATGAGGATATTGCGCGCGTGGCGCAGGAGGCAGCAGGCGCGTCCTCCTCCAAAACCAATCCCGTACCACTGACGCCAGACGATTACGTCGCAATCCTTGAAGGATGCTATCCGCACTAGAACGCATTCGCTTTCAAACGCGAATGGTGAACCCGCGCGAGATATGGGTGCGCACCAACCAGATCACCGCCAGCCCCGGGATCAGCGACAGGACCGTCATCGCCATGACCAGCCCAATATCGGTCTGAAATCCGAACAGGCTGCTGATCGCGGTGGTGATGGGTTTGCCAGCCGTGATCGTCAGCGTTCGCGCGAAGACCACCTCGACCCAGGAAAACATGAAGCAAAAGAACGCCGCCGCCCCGATCCCCGGCGCAATCACGGGGACAAGGTGGCGCAGGATGAAACTCGGCGTCGAATGCCCATCCACAAAGGCAGATTCATCGAGCTCTCGCGGCACCGAGGAGATAAAGCCTTCCAGGATCCAGATCGCAATCGGGATGTTGAAGACGCAATGGGCCAGCGCGACAGCCACCGGTGTGTTGAGGAGATGCACCTCGGAAAAGACCAGAAAGACCGGAAGGGAGAGAACAATCGGGGGCGTCACCCGAAAGATGAGCAACGCCAGAAACGCGGCCCGCGCGCCGCGAAACCGGTAGCGCGAAAAGGCGTAAGCTGCGGGCAAGGCCACCGCGAGGCAGATCACCACGTTGAGCGAGACATAGAGGATCGAATTCGCGAGCGACGCCAACAGACGGTCCGTGCGGACCACATTGGCGTAGTTGAGCAGCGTGAAACTGCCCTTCGCGATCTCGTCACGCGGCAAGGTGGACAGAAAGCTGAGCAGCACGACCTGGGCCAAGGGCAGGAGAATGAAGATCCCGAGCGCTGCAAATCCCAGTATTTGCAAGAGCCGGGTCATGGGCGGTCTTTGCTCTCTGCGTCATTCGCCACCATCGCGCGCCACAGGGCAAAGACGATCAGCAGCGTCATGAGGAAATACACGACCGAGCGCGCCGCCGCTGGCCCGTAGTTGAAGGCTTTGATCTCTTCGCCAAGATCCAGCGACAGGAAAGTCGTCGCGCTGCCCGGCCCGCCCGCATTGATGCCAAAAGCTTCGACGTAGATCATGAAACTGTCCATGAAGCGCAGCAAAAGCGCCATGAGCAAGACAGCCCGAAGCTTCGGCCATTCCACAAACCGAAAGACCTGCCAGCGCGATGCGCGATCAATCGCGGCCGCCTGATATTGCGCGTCGGGGACACTGGCGAGGCCGGAGCTGGCCAGAATGACCACAAGTCCGATCCAATGCCATGTGTCCATGACAACGAGCAAAACCCACGTGTGCAGCGCGTTGAACTTGTGATCAAATCCGATGCCCGCCCAATCCATCGCGCGGCCCAGATAGCCTGTCTCGACGTTCATCAGGCTCAGCCAGATCGACGGGATCATGTTCCACGGCACGACAAGCGGCACGGCGACCAGAACAAGCGCCAAGGATTTGGCCCATCCCGTGCGCGGCAATGCCAGCGCAATCAGAAGCCCGAGCGGGAACTGGACCGCAATCACCAGAGCCGAAAAGGTCAGACTACGCCCAAAGCTCTCATAGAAGCGGCCGGACGTCAGCAGAGCGCTGTACCACTCAAGTCCGACCCAGAACTTGGCCTCAAGCGTGAACACCTCAAACAGCGAATGCCACGCATTGATCGCCAGCGGGATCACACCGACACAGGTCAACACCGCGAAAGCGGGAAGGAGATAGAGCCACGCATGGGGCCGGTGGTACCTCTGTCGCGCCAAATCCCAATCCATCCTAGAGCAACCCTCGCCTGACTATGCCGCAGACAGGGCGTCATTTCGAGGCGTCAAAACAGACGCGCCCCGCTTAGAGAGACACGGCGGCCCAGCAAGCGCGAACAAGGCGCGATATGCGGATCAGGTCGCGTCTGTGCCCTTCAAATGCTCTGAGGCTGCGCGCGCCGCCATCCGCATGTGATGGGCAAAGAGCGTGACATCGATCTCGGTTGCAATGAAGCTCGCCCCAAGCGCGCGGCATTGCTGTTGCAGCGCCTTGTCCAGCGTCAGGATGCCTGCGGCTTTTCCCGAGGCGACGATGCGTTTGATCGCATCGAGGATCGCGTCCTGCACCTCTGCGTCCCCGGGGTTGCCGATAAACCCCATGTCCGCGGCAAGATCCGCGGGACCGATGAAGACACCGTCGAGGCCTTCGACCGCAAGGATCTCATCGAGTTCGGCCATACCTTTGCGGTTTTCAACCTGAGCGATGAGGCAAATCTCCTCACGGGCGGTTGTAAGATAGTCGCTGATCGCGGAGAAATCAGACGCACGCGCCAGCGCCGAGCCCACGCCGCGCACCCCATGCGGCGGATAGGTCACCGCATCCACGAGGTCCCGCGCCTGCGCCGCGCTTTCCACCATCGGGATCAGAAGGGATTGCGCGCCTGCATCCAGCAATTGCTTGATGATCCACGTCTCGCCAACCGGCGGGCGCACCATGGCATGGCTGCCGCGCGCCGCGATGACCTGCAATTGCGCCGTGATGGAGCGCAGGTCATTGGGCGCATGTTCGCTATCCACCAAGAGCCAGTCAAAACCGGCCCCGGCGCTGATCTCGGCAACATAGGGATCAGCCAGACCGAGCCAACAGCCCAGTTGCACGTGACCTCTGGCGATGGCGGCTTTGAAGGGATTGTGGGGCGCGGGCATAGGGGTTCCTCTCAGGCGAAAGCGATATCAACGACGCCAAACGGGCCGAAATCTGCGTGGATCTTTGTCCCGGATGGGCATTCGATCGGTCGGATAAAACTACCCGACAGGATGATCTGGCCCGGTGCGATGCTTTGCCCATATTGCGCCATGCGGCGCGCCAGCCAAACCACACTTTCCACCGGATCGTTCAGCACGCCAGCGCCGAGGCCCGTCTCTTCAACCGCGCCATTGCGCGATGTGATGGCGCCGACCCAGCGCAGATCACATGCCGCAACGGCGTGCTTTTGCGGGCCCAGAACAACACCCGCATTCGCGGCATTGTCGCTGATTGTGTCAAACACTGTGCGGGGCGCGCCGGTCTCGGGATCCACCCTCTGAATGCGAGTATCGAGGATCTCGATCGAGGGGGCGACATAATCGGTGGCTGCGATCACCTCGTCGCGGGTGACGTCCGGCCCACCAAGCGGCGCTTTCATGACAAAGGCTATTTCCGCCTCGATGCGGGGCTGGATGAAACGGCCCGCAGGCACCGTTGTGCCGTGCTCAAAGAGCATATCGTCAAACAGGATGCCGCTGTCTGGAACGTCGATGTTGAGCGCATATTGCATGGCCTTCGACGTCAGCCCGATTTTCCACCCGATGATCCTGCGCCCCTGCTCCAGTTTCGCGCGGGCGATCGCATTCTGGATGGCATAGGCATCATCCATCCCCATTTCCGGGTGACGTTTTGTCAGCAATCCGATCTGCGCGCCCGTGGCCTCGGCCTGCAAGAGATCAGCTGCGGCCTGTGCGTGGTCCTGCGGGGTCATGGCGCTTCATCCGCGACGGTGTTGCGCAGGGTGCCGATGCCGTTCACCTCCACCTCGACCACATCGCCGGGGCGCAGAAACTGCGGCGGATCGAGCCGCGCGCCCGAGCCCGTGGGCGTGCCTGTGACGATAATATCGCCGGGCTCTAAGGTCATGAAGGTGGAGATGTATTCGATCTCCCGGCGGATCGGGTGCATCATGCGAGAGAGCACATCGTCCTGCCGGACCTCGCCATTCACACGCGTGATGATACGGGCATCGTCCAGTTGCGCAGCATCGGTAAAGGGCACGAGCCACGGCCCCATGGCGCCGGATTTGTCCCAGTTCTTGCCCTGTGTGACGTTGAATTTCGCGTGCCGGACCCAATCGCGGATTGTCCCTTCATTGCACAGCGTGAGCGCGGCTATGTGATCATAGGCCTCGGCCTGTGCAATTCGCCGCCCGGACTTCCCGATGACAATCGCAACCTCGCCTTCATAATCGAGCTTGTCGCTCTCGGGCGGGCGGATCAGCGGCTGGTCATGGCCGGTAAACCCTGACGCAAAGCGCGGAAAGAGGGACATGTATTTGGGCTGTTCGGACCCGTCTTTATATTCCGCGTTGCGATCGGGGAAATTCACACCGACGCAGAGGATGCGCCGGGCATTGGGCAGCACCATCTCATATTGAAATGCGCGATGGGTGACAGAGCGTCCCTGAGCAGCGGCAGCCAGATCGCCCAACCCACCGGCTTGCACCGCATCCAGCAATGTGGGCCAGTGAGGAAACGCCTCGTTGAGGGCAATCATGCCTGTATCTGTCACGGCGCCATAATACATGCGGCCTGCGTTCGAAAAGGTTGCGAATTTCATGTGATGGTCTCCCAGACCTCCTGCACGACTTGGGCCACAGCCATAACGTCGTCGCGCGTGGTGTCGAACTGGCCCACCTGAACCCGAATGACCTTGCGCCCGGCAAAAGCCCCTTGGGTCAGGTAAATCCGCCCGTCATCATTGATGGCATCGACGAGCCGCTGCTGGGTGGCATCATCTCCCGGGCAGCGGAAGGAAAAGAGGCTGAGGATTGGGTCGGTTGTGATCTCGAAGCCCTCCAAGGCCCGGATCGCCTCACAGAGCTCTTCTGCCCAGGTGACGTGATTGCGAATGCGGGCCTGAAGGCCTTCCAGCCCATAGGCCCGGATCAGGAACCAGAGCTTCAGAGCGCGGAAGCGGCGGCCCAGCGGAATGGTCCATTCCGAATAATTCGTAACGACCCCGCCGGTTGTTTTCAGGTATTCGGGCTCGATCTTCAGCGTATTGAGCTGCGGGGTTGCATCGCGCAGGAACTGGATCGAGCAATCAAACTGCGCACCAAGCCATTTGTGCGGATTGAACACGATGCTGTCATAGGCATCGACGCCTTGCCAGAAGGCACTGCGGTATTCCGGGCAAATCATGGCGGATCCGGCCCAGGCCGCATCGAGATGCGTGTAGAGGTCATGCGCCTGCGCGACAGCTGCAACAGACGCGAGATCGTCAGACCCGCCAACGCCCGTGCCGCCTGTAATCGCAATGACACCTGCGGGCGTATGGCCTGCCGCAAGATCCGTGCGGATTGCGGCATCAAGAGCGTCCGCCGGCATCCCGTAGCGCGGCCCCCGCCCCGGGATCTTGATCAGATTGTCTTGCCCGATGCCTGCCACCCAGCAGGCCCGGTCAATGGAGGAATGCACCTGATCAGAGCAATAGATCCGCAGCGCGCCTTTGCCTGCCAGCCCCGCACGATTGCCCGTATATCCCGTGGCCCGCTCGCGCATTGTCAGGACCGCAGAGAGCGTCGCGGAAGAGGCGGAATCCTGGATCACCCCCGTGAACCCGTCCGCCAGTTCGAGGGCCTGACGCATCCAATCCACCATACGGCCTTCCAATTCGGTTGCCGCCGGGGAGGTTTGCCAAAGCATGCATTGCGCGGCGACCGTGTTGATCAGCTGTTCGGCCAACATCGAGGGCGGCGCGGCATTGGCAGGGAAATAGGCAAAGAAGCGCGGATGCTGCCAATGGGTCATGCCCGGCATGACGATCTCTTCGAAATCCCGCAAGATCCGGGCCATGTCTTCAGGTTGCTCCGGTGGCGCCGCGGGGAGTTGTGCGGCGATCTCACCGGGTTTGGTCTGTGCCCGAACGGGGCGGTCGCGCAGCGTTTCGTGATACTGCGCGCCCCATTCCGCGATCTGTTTGCTCCATCCCGCGAAATCGCCCCAATCCATGGTTTATGCGTCCTCGATTCCGCCCATGCAGATATACTTTGTCTCCATGAAATCATCGAGGCCGTGGCGCGCGCCTTCGCGGCCGAGACCGGAGAATTTGACGCCGCCGAAAGGCGCTTCTGTCGTCGACACGTGGCCCGTGTTCACACCGACCATCCCGTATTCCAGTGCTTCCGACACACGCCAGACCCGCGCGATATCGCGGCTGTAGAAGTAGGAGGCGAGGCCGAATTCCGTGGCATTGGCCGCATGGATGGCGTCCGCCTCTGTCTCGAACTTGAAGAGCGGTGCGACCGGGCCAAAGGTTTCTTGCGTGGCAACGGCCATTTCGGAAGTCACGCCAGTCAGGATGGTCGGCTCGAAAAACGTGCCGCCCAGACGGTGGGGCGCGCCGCCCAGCGTGACCTTTGCGCCCTTGTCGGTTGCATCCGCGATATGGCCACTGACCTTGGCCATCGCGGCCTCGTTGATCAGCGGGCCAAAGACCGTGCCGTCCTCAGCGCCATTGCCGACCTTGAGGCCCGACACCTTGGCCGCCAGCTTTTCGGCGAACGCGTCATAGACCCCGGCCTGCACGTAGATGCGGTTGGCGCAGACGCAGGTTTGGCCGTTGTTGCGAAACTTCGACAGGATCGCGCCGTCCACAGCCGCGTCGAGATCGGCATCGTCAAAGACGATAAAAGGCGCGTTGCCACCCAGCTCGAGGCCCAGCTTCTTGATTGTCGGCGCGCATTGTTCATAGAGCTTTGCCCCCACTCCGGTCGAGCCCGTGAAGGTCAGCTTGCGCACGACGGGGCTGCTGGTCAGCACGCCGCCGATGGTGGCCGCGTCGCCTGTGATGACCGAGAAGAGCCCATCCGGAAGGCCCGCTTCCTGCGCGAGGATCGCCATGGCAATGGCCGAGAACGGCGTCAGCTCGGAGGGTTTGAGCACCATCGCGCAGCCCGCCGCAAAAGCCGGTGCGGCCTTGCGGGCAATCATCGCATTGGGGAAGTTCCAAGGCGTGATGGCAGCGGTGACCCCGATGGGTTGCTTGATCGTCAGGATACGTTTGTCGGGCGTGTTCGTCGGCGTGACATCGCCATATGCCCGGCGCCCTTCCTCGGCAAACCATTCAATGAAGGAAGCGCCATAGCCGATCTCGCCGCTGGCCTCAGAGAGCGGCTTGCCTTGCTCGGCCGTCAGGATTGCCGCCAGATCAGATTGATGCGCCATCATCAGATCGAACCAGCGCTTCAAGACATCAGACCGGGCTTTTGCGGTCAACTTGGCCCAGGCCTTCTGCGCGGTTTCTGCGGCGGCAATGGCCTCTGTCGTCTCGGCCGCGCCGAGATCGGGCACATGCCCGATTACCTCGCCGGTGGCGGGGTTGGTCACCGCAATGCCGGAGGCGTTCGCATCAATCCAGCGCGCACCTACAAGGGCGGCTTCACGGAGGAGGTCGGGGCGTTTTAGTGTCAGTGTCATGGTGCTATGATCGGGCTTGCATTGATTTCAGATTCTTTGGTGTCCACACCCATAAAGGCTGTGCCGTGCTTGAACCAGCTTTCCGGGGCCGCCGCGCCCCAAAGAGTTTGGCGTTGCGGGTCTTTCAGATCCCATTTGATGGGCTCAAGATCGGGATCCACGGTTTGATAATCCGAGCAGTAGATCTCGATCCGGTGGCCGTCAGGGTCCAGAATGTAGAGGAAAAAGGCATTGGAAATGCCATGGCGGCCCGGCCCGCGTTCGATATGATCGACATAGCCTGTGGTTGCCATCAGATCGAGCAGATCAATGATATTCAGCGGCGTCGGCACCCAGAAGGCCACATGATGCAGGCGCGGACCTGTGCCATTGGTGAAGGCCATATCATGCACGCCGCCCTTGCGATGCAGCCATGCCGCCCAGAGTTTCCCGCTCTCTTCATCTTCGGTATATTCCGTCACGCGGAAGCCGAAGTCAGAGTAGAAAGCAACGGACGCGTCGACATCATGACTAAAGCAATTGAAGTGATCGATCCGCAGCGGTTTGACCCCGCGATAGAGCGCATATTTCTGATGGATTGGCGCGAGGCGATCCATCTTGTGGTAGAATTCCAGCGGGATGCCCATGTTGTCTGACGTCAGCAGCGTCCGGCCCTGATAGGGCCGTTCGACCCATTGAGTGGGGCGTCCCTTGGCCCGGAAATAATTCTCTGCGCGGTCCAGATCTTCTTCGTCAAACGTCTTGAATCCGAGCACCTCAACGCTGGCCGGATGGTCGGATTTTTGCAGGATCAGGCAATGATGCCCGCGCTCTTCCATCGCGCGCAGGTAGATATGGCTGTCGCTTTCATCGGCGATCTGCAGGCCCAGGATTTCGGTGTAGAACTTCCGCGAGGCCGCGAGGTCTGTCACGTTAAGGCACACGTGGCTGAGGCGGATCGTGTTGAAATCGGGGTAGAGGTTTGGCGCAGGCACGGGCATCAGGATGCTCCCAGTTTTGGTATCTTGTGCTGGCCAGTCGCAAAACCGATGTGCTTTTGCTCCATGTAAAACTCGAAGGACCAGTCCCCCCCATCGCGGCCGATGCCGCTGGCTTTGACGCCGCCAAAGGGCGTGGGCAGGTGGCGCACGTTTTCCGAGTTTACCCAGATCATGCCGGCCTCCAGCCTGTCGGTAAAACGCAAAGCCCGGGTCAGATCGTTGGTCCAGACATACCCCGTGAGGCCGTAGTCCGTGTCATTGGCGATTTCCAACGCCTCTTCCTCCGACGAGAAGGGGATGGATGTCAGGACCGGGCCAAAGATTTCCTCCCGCGCGATGCGCATCTTGTTGTGGGCCTGCGTGAAAAGCGTCGGGCGCACGAAATAGCCCGAACGCTCCAGCGCCTCGCCGCCTGCAGCGATCACCGCCCCATCCTGTTTGGCGATGTCAAAATAGCCGGTGACCTTATCGAAATGTTCCTGCGACACCAGCGGGCCCACTTCGGTCTCAGGATCCAGCGGATGGCCCACGCGAATGTTGTTGACGCGCGCCACGAGCTTGGCCTCAAATGCCTCCCGGATCGTGTCTTGCACCAACAGACGAGACGAGGACGTGCAGCGCTCTCCGTTGATCGAGTAGATCATGAAGATCGCCGCATCGAGGGCGCGTTCCAGATCGGCATCCTCAAAGACGATGACGGGGTTCTTGCCACCAAGTTCCAGATGGTTCCGCTTGAGCGTGTCGGCGCCTTGCTTGGTGATCAAACTGCCCGTGCGGCTTTCGCCAACAAAGGCAATCGCCTTGATTTTCGGATGCTCGCAAAGTGCCTTGCCTGCGCCTTCGCCAAAACCGTTGACCGTATTGAGAACGCCGGGCGGCAGGCCTGCTTCCTCGGCGATCTCAACAAGGAGGCGGGCCGTGAGCGGTGAGGCCTCCGCGGGTTTGTGGACCACCGTGCAGCCCGCGGCGAGCGCCGGTGCGATCTTCCATGTCGAGAGCATGAAGGGCGTGTTCCACGGTGTGATCACCCCGACCGGGCCAATCGGAACCCGCGTCGTGATGTTCATCAAGGTGGGCGACTTCAAATGCTGCCCGTCGCGCGCCTGGACGACCTGATCCGCGAAGTAGCGGAAGTTTTCCGCTCCGCGCAGGGCTGCCTTGGACATGAACCGATAGGCCTGACCGGTATCCCAGCATTCGCACAGCGCGATTTCTTCCGCGCGCGCTTCAATCCCCTCCGCAATGCGGAGGATGATTTTCTTGCGCTCCATGGCGGGCATATCGCGCCATGCGGGAAAGGCCTCATGGGCGGCTGTGGCGGCGGCGTCAATATCAGTGGCAGCGCCATGGGCCACATCGCAAATCACCGAGGCATCAACCGGCGAAAGCGTTTGAAACACGCCCTCTGAGCCCGCAACATCCTTGCCCGCGATCCGGTTTTGAATGCCCGTTTCGCGGAAGCGTTTCAGGAAACCGCCAAGCTTGGCGATATTGTCGTCCAGTATGCTCATGGGCTGCTCTCCAGATGATCACGGACATTGCCAAATTTGGGAGACAGAGCCGCATCAATGTCGCGCATCTCAGCCGAAAGGGCGACGGAATGCGTCTCCATCACGGGCGCCATCGCCTCCTTCAAAGCGGCAAAGATTTTTGTGATGGCGTCTTTCTTCACGTCCTCGGGCCGGCCTTCACGTAGCCGCACAGAGAGATCGATGAACCCATGCTTTGGATCACCATCCGCCATCGCAACATGATCGACGCGGATCGCACGGACACGGATGCCGGGCGTTGGAAATGTCTCGATGCTTGCCGCCGCCGCGCGAATGGCCTCACACAGCGCCTGCATATCCACAACCTCTTCGAGATTGGCAGAATACTCGATATGGAAATGCGGCATGTGATTTCCTTAACATGTTAATTGTTGTCAAGTTAAGTAACCTGTGAGAGACTTGTCAATAGCGCATCCCGCGGGCCATTGAGGTTTCATGTCCAAATCGCTTCCCACGACTGCCAGATCTCTGCCCATCGCCCTGATCCGCGCGCGAGAGGGTGTCATGGCGCCGATCCGCGAAATGCTGTCGGAGACCGGGATCACGGAGCAACAATGGCGTGTTCTGCGAGTGCTTGCGGAGTTTGGCCCCATGGACACAAAGACGCTTGCCGACCGATCGAGCCTGCTGTTCCCCAGCCTCACCCGCATTGCCGCCACACTGCGCGACAAGGGGCTCGTCACGCAAACCCGCGACGAAAATGATCGCCGCCGTCAATTCGTCGAGATCACGCAGGCGGGGCAGCGGATCATTGAGGATTATGGCCCGCAGGCAGCCCTCATTGTCGCAAGCTTCAAGGACACGCTGGGCGCGGAGGACTACGAAACCCTCCTCGATCTGCTCGCCCGGCTGGACCCCGGCGCCCACGACTAGACTGTGATCGTGCCATCGGCCCGCCAGGTGTCAAAAATCTCCAACGCCTTTTCGGCAAAGGCGGCATCATTGATGTGGCACGGCAGGCGATAGCCCGCGACGTTGTCGGGCATATGCGCATCGACCTCTGAGAGAAACGCCGCGAGGCCATCGGGATTGTGCAAATCCGCACCTTCCCGATCCCATTCTCCGAGGCCCCGCTCGGGCAGGATCAAGGCGGTCGGGCTTTTGGCCATGGCCAGTTGCTGACAATGCGCGCGCGCGACCTGCTTGGTTTCTTCCGCTTCGAGCACGATGGAGGTGATCAGCCGGTTATGCGCATGTTTCAGATGTGCGTCCCATTTGGGATCAATGTCCTGCCAACCGACGACATCCACCAGATCATAGCAGCCCGGCGCCACGATCTGCGGCGTCCCTGCAGCCCCGGCGTTGGTCAAGCGGTCCGCTCCTGCGGAGACGTTTGAGCCATGCACATGGTTGCCGAGCTCTTGCGTGCAAAAATCGAACACGCAGGCAAAGGCCCCCTGCCCGGCAAGGCTTTCAAAGGCGCGCCCGCCCATGCCCGTTGCGTGAAACACCGCCACCTCAAAGCCCCGCGCCTCCAGCGCAGGCTTGAGCGGCACGACATATTTCAACGCAGAGGTGCCCAGCGAGGTCATCCCGATCAAAGGCTTGTCGGGATTGGGGGCCTGCACGGCCCGCGCCGCCCCCAAGACCGCGCCCGCCGCCTGAGACAGTGAGGCCTTGCAGACGGAGTTCAGGCCATAGAGCCCGCCCGCCCACAGGATCATCTGCGTATCCGCCGCCAGCCGCTCCGCCGGGATCAGCGGCGAGAATGACACCGTCGAGACGATGTATTTCGGCACGCCCAA
The DNA here is from genome assembly GCF_049800955.1 of Primorskyibacter sp. S187A. Taxonomy (NCBI): domain Bacteria; kingdom Pseudomonadati; phylum Pseudomonadota; class Alphaproteobacteria; order Rhodobacterales; family Roseobacteraceae; genus Primorskyibacter; species Primorskyibacter sp. S187A. The sequence continues at coordinate 61,394 of NZ_JBNAGA010000002.1, forward strand.
AGGCAGCGCGGCGGCGACATCCAGCGCAAGATCGGTGCCCATGGAGCCCCCGAGCGCGATCATCCCATCAAAAGCGCCCTCTTTGTACAAACGCGCGGCCAAAAGGCTCGCACCATTGGCCATGATCTGCATGGCATGGTTTTCATCGCCCGCGTCGATGGCCGCCTGAATGCTGCTGCCTCCCGCCTCAGCAACATCATGTTTGGAGTAATCTGTAGGATTTGAGGGATCGCCCAGAACGGACACATCCATCGTGACCACACAGCCCCCCTGCTCGCGGATGACATCCGTCAGAAAGCCCAGCTCATCATCCTTGGTGTCATATGTGCCGATAACCAGAATGGTTTTTTCAGGTGTCATAGCTTGATCCACGCGGTTTTGAGGTTCACGTATTTGTCGATGGCGTGCAGCGATTTGTCGGACCCGTTGCCAGACTGGCCAACGCCGCCCAAAGGCACGGTGCCGTCGGCGCCGCCATAGGTGTTGATATGCATGACACCGGTACGCACGGCGCGCACCATGCGATGCGCGCGGCTGAGGTTGGCGGTCCATGCCGCGCCCGCGAGACCATAAACGGTCGCATTGGCGAGGGAGATTGCCTCTTCTTCGCTCTCAAAAGGTGTCACGGCAAGGACCGGCCCGAAAACCTCCTTTTGCGCCAGCGTCGCATCGCGGGTCACACCCGTGACGATCGTCGGCTCCATGTAATAGCCGCCGGTGTCCTCAAAGATGCGCCCGCCGCCTGTCACAAGCCCGCCACCTTCGGAAATGGCCGTCTCGACAAAGCCAAGGTTCGCGTTGAGCTGGGCCTCAGAATTGACCGCGCCTATCTGCGTCTCAAGCTGCAAGGGATCGCCCACGCGCATGGCCTCCGCTGCTTGTGCGACGGCGGCCACGAAATCATCGTGGATGGACGCCTCCACCAAGAGCCGTGAGCCTGCGACGCAGACTTGCCCCGCATTGCGGAAGATACCGCTGGCCGCGACCTTTGCGGCCTCACCCAGATCGGGCGCGTCTGCAAAGACAATGTTGGGAGATTTGCCGCCCAGTTCGAGATAGACACGCTTCATGTTGGAGCGCGCCGCATATTCCATCAGGCGCCGCCCTGTCGCACCTGACCCCGTGAAAGCCAGAACATCGACATCCATCGAGAGGCCCATGGCTTCGCCCACGACGCGGCCCTCTCCGGTCACGGCATTCAAGACCCCCGGCGGCAGGCCCGCCTCAAGCGCCAGCTCAGCCATGCGCATGAGCGCAAGAGAGCCTGTCTCTGAAGGTTTCAGCACAACCGAATTGCCCATCGCCAAAGCGGGCCCCAGCTTCCAGGCGCCGATCATCAGCGGGAAATTCCAGGGGATGATCGCCCCCACAACGCCCACAGGCTCTTTGTGGATCATCCCCAGGATGTTGCCCGGTGTCGGAGCGATCTCACCGTAGATCTTGTCCAGCGCTTCGGCGTAATATCGGATGGTGCCTGCTGCAGAGCCTGGTTCCGCTTTGAACGCCATGCCGATCTCGGTGCCATTGTCGCGGACACCCAGAACAGCCAGTTCCAGCGCATGGCTCTCAATCAAATCCGCCCATTTCAAAAGCACTTTCTTGCGCGCGGCGGGCGGTTGGCCCGACCAGCGCCCATCCTCGAAAGCGCCACGGGCCGAGGCAATCGCCGCGTTCATATCCGCCACGGTTCCCTTTGCCGTGGTCGTCAGAACCCGGCCATCAATGGGTGAGATGATCTCCATGCGCCCGCCATCCGAGGCTGGCACAGGCTGGCCCTCTATCAGATGATCAAAACCCGGCACGGGCAAGGCGCGCAGCACATCGATTTTCGTTTGATCCATTGCGCTACCTCATCTGACTGTCGTGCATGTCATGGTCTTCTTCCGGCTCATGCGCCCGCCATTCCTTGATCAAAGCGCGCAGATGCAGCGCGAGAACGATTACGATCATGGCAAAAATGATAGCGGCGATTGGCCGGTCGATCATGTCGAGCGGCGTTTTCAAACGCGGCATCGCCGAGCGCAGTTTGACCTCCATGATCCCGCCCAGGACCATACCCAGAATGATCGGCACGATGGGCAGGTTCAGCCGTTTGAGGATCAAACCCAGCACGCCAAAGCCCGCAGCAATCATGCAATCCGTCAGCGAGTTCCGGAGGCTGTAGACCCCCACGAAGGACAACAACAGGATCAAGACGCCAAGAAACCGCGTCGGAACACGGATGATTTTCGTCAGCAGGTTCGTCGAGAACATCAGAAACACAACCACGATGACATTCAACGCAATGAGCGCGAAATAGAGGCCGTAGACGAGATCGATGTTGTTCTGGAACAGTTGCGGGCCGGGAATGACATTGTGCACGTAAAAGACCGAGAGCATCATGGCCGTGAGCGCCTCGCCCGGGATGCCCAGCGCCAGAAGCGGGATCATCGCCGCAGCGGGCACGGCGTTATTGGCGGCCTCCGATGCGATCAAACCCTCGGGTGAGCCTTTGCCGAAGGCGTCGGGATCTTTCGAGGTTTTCTGGGCGTAGGTATAGGACATGAATTGCGCGGTGAACTCGCCCGTGCCCGGGATCATGCCGAGGATCACACCAAATCCCGAGGCCACGGTGGCCACCCGTTTGTGTCCCAGCAATTCCTTGATACCCACACCCATCCGACCGCGGATCGGCTTGGCGTCAGGGCTGTTGTCCGGCGCAGTGAGCAGGACGAAAGCCTGACTGAGCGCGAAGAGCCCCAGCACGACGACGATCAAGTTCACCCCTGAGGAGAGGAACGCGTACCCGAAGGTGTAGCGCTGCGTGTAGGTCACCGCGTCAAGGCCCACTGTTTGCAGGAATATCCCGAACATGGCGAGCATGCCTGCGGCGAAGATTTGCCCACGATGCGCAAGGATCACGAGGATGATCCCCAGAAGCGCGGCGAGGAAAATCTCCCGGCTGCCAAACATCGGCGCGATCCAGGCCAGCAAGGGCGAGAGCAGGATCAGACACAGGATGCCAAATATGCCGCCCCAGAAGGAGGCTGAATAGGCCAGCGAGACCGCGCGGTGCGCCTCGCCCTTCTGGGTCATGGGGTAGCCGTCATAAGAGGTCAGCGCGTTTACCGCCGTTCCCGGCGTATTGATCAAAACTGCGGGGATCGCACCGCCGTACATGGACGACCCGTAAATCCCCAGAAGCATGGTCAGCCCCACGATTGGGTCGAGGGAGAATGTCGCAGGCAGTAGAATTGCAATGGCCACCGCAGGTCCGACGCCCGGGATCGCGCCGATGATCACGCCGCCCACCGAGCCCACCAACAGCGCCAGCATGACGTCCCAACGGGCCAGCAACTCCAGTCCGGCGATCAGGTTCTCCATCAAACGCGGCCTTTCAGAAGTAGGTCAGCATGATCTGGCGCAGCCCATCGGGCAAGCGCTCATAGATCAGACCAGAGGGGAGATTTACTTTCAAAAACGTCTTGAAGAGCAAGACGATGACAAACGCCGATACGGCTGCTGCGACCAGCGACGTCACTCTGCGGTAGCCTGTGCGCAGCGTCAGAGCGACCGCAAAGACAACCGTCGTCGGCAGATAGCCTGCATATGGCACGGCAATCGCATAGACGATGAACCACCCCGCATATTCAAGCGACGCAATCCAGAGCCAGACTTCTTGCCAGCGCCCGCTGATCCGCTCCGACACAGCCGATCCAATCAGATGGAAGGCGGCAAAGCAGGACATGGCACCCAAGGAGACTGCGGGCCAGAAACGGGGCTGCGCAAAAAGCTTGCCGCCATTGCGCCACGCTGTTTGATCGGCCAGTTGCGACAACAGAAACAGCGATACCGCAAGAGCCATCCAAGCGAAGACAATGTCGCCGGGACGCCGGTAGCGCTTGAACAGAGTTTGAAGCGTCTTCACGCGCGACATGTGAGCAAACCGCCTATGGAAAAAGGGCGACCGGGCGCAGCTGTGGCGCCCGGTTGCACGACGTCAGGCGTTATTCGGCCAACATCTTTTCGATGGCAGACAATGTCTCAATGTCTTTCGCGATCTGGTCGACCACGTCTGCGGCGGGCTGCCAGTAGACCAGCGCCCCTGTGTCGGCGGCCAGCTGCTGCGCACGTTCGGACATCACGGTCTTTTCCGCGACAGCGATGATCTTGTCCCGCACGTCCTGCGGCGTATCCTTATGCACAAACAGGCCATTCCACAGCGCCACATCCAGCGCAGGCGCCAGTTCAGCAACCGTCGGCGTATCCGGCGTCAAGGAGATCCGCTCAGATCCGATGGAGGCGAGTACGTTCACGTCATCAAGACAGGGCAAGATCAACTGAAGCGTCGTGTTGATCACATCGACATCGCCTGAGGCGAGTGTGTTGCAATCCAGCGCATCAAATGCCGCGTCGGAGGCATAGGAGAAGCCCAGTTCCTTGGCCAACCCGAACGTCACCTGCGTTGGCACCAACGGCGCCCCGAAATGACCCAGCACGACATCGTTATCCTGCGCATGCGCGGCCAGCTCCTGCATGGTGCTGTAGGGCGCATTGCCGCCTGCCGCGATCACAAAGGGATACGTCAGGAAATTGCCAAGGGGCACGAAGGGATCGGGGTTGAGATCCGGGATACCGATCTGCGGCCCGACAACGGGAATGGCGATGATGAACGAGCCAATGGTGTAGCCATCCGCCGGAGCGTTAGCGACCTCGATTGCGCCGGGGAACGGACCACCGCCACCGCCCGGCTTGTTCACGACAGCCGTCGGCACGCCGTAGGCTTCCGAGAAATCCTCTGCAATCATCCGCGTCAGGACATCCTCCAGATCGCCCGGAGGCCATGGGACGACAAATTCAACCGGCTTTTCCGGATACTCGGCCTGCGCGGCCCCTGCGACAGCCGTCAAAGCCAAGGCCATCGCCGTCACTGTTTTTGTGAACATGGACATTTTATTCTCCCTGAAATTGGTTCGCATATTGAACCAATGTTGCAGAAAAAAGGTTGCCTTGTTAAATATCTTCTGTCAAACTTTTTTTGAAACGCGCACAGGGAAGGCTCCGAATGTCGTCGACTGCGAAGGCTCTGACATTGCTGTCCCACTTTTCGGCCACGCGGCCGGAGATCGGGCTCTCGCAGCTGTGTCGGATCGCGGGGCGCGACAAGGCAACGACCTACCGGCACCTGCAAGCGCTTGAAGCGGCAGGATTTGTCGAGCAGAATCCAGCTACAAAACACTATCGCATTGGCCCGGTTGTGATGCAGCTTGCGCAAGTGCGAGAGGCGACAGTGCCGCGCAAGGAAGGCGCAATTCCCGTTCTGACGGCACTTGCAGACGCGACAGGAGAAACCGCGCATGTCACGGTCCTGTCCGGCGCGACGCTCTACGGCCTGTGCGAACGCGAATCTCCCTTGCATGGGATACGGGCGGTTGTTGACCTGAACGTCTTTCCCCTGCATGCCACGGCATCGGGTCTGTGCGCCCTGGCGTTTGGCCCTCCGAACCTGTTGGAAGAGGCCATGGGCAATCCGGTGCGATTTACCGAGCAGACCCCGACAACCCGATCCGATCTGGCCACACGCGTCGAGCATATCCGCAAGACGGGGTTCGGATGTGCCAGTGGGACTTACGAAGATGAAATTCACGGGCTGGCCACACCTGTCTTTGACCACAGCGGGCAGCTGGCCGGAGCAGTGGCCGTCGCTTGTGTGGCATCGCGCCTGAGCGCTGATCTCGAACAGCTGATAAAATCAGAACTGATACGCGCCGCGCGCGACATCACGCGCAATTGGGGCGGCGCAATCCCGGCAGCGCTCGAAGCGACCTGGGCCCGCACCATGACATCCCCGAACGCAATGGAACCCGCATCATGAAAGATTCGAACTTCCTGAAAGAAAACAACGCACGCCTGATGTGGCACCCAATGACATCGCCACAAGACAGCGCCGCCCATCCCCCCAAGATCATCACCGGCGCCGATGGCGTATCCATCACAGACATCGACGGGCACCGCGTCGTGGACGGTGTGGGCGGTCTGTGGAATGTGAACCTTGGGTATTCCTGCCAACCTGTGAAAGACGCCATTGCGCAACAGCTGGAGACATTGCCCTACTACTCGACCTTCCGCGGCACGACGAATGACGTTTCCATCGAACTGTCCTACGAGTTGAGTGAGTTTTTCGCCCCCGACGGCCTGAGCCGCGCTTTCTTCACATCCGGGGGGTCGGACAGTGTCGAGACATCGCTGAGGCTTGCGCGGCAATACCACAAGCTGCGCGGCGAGGCCGGGCGGACCAAGTTTCTGAGCCTCAAGAAAGGCTATCACGGCACGCATATCGGCGGCGCATCTGTCAACGGCAATGCCAATTTCCGCAACGCCTACGAGCCGCTCCTGCCGGGCTGTTACCACATCCCCGCGCCCTACACCTATCGCAACCCGTTCAACGAGACCGATCCGGAAACGCTGGCGCAGCTATGCTTGCAGGCGTTGGAAGATGAGATTGCGTTTCAGGGCGCGAACACCATTGCCGCGATGATCATGGAGCCGATCCTCGGCGCGGGCGGGGTGATCCCGCCGCATCACTCTTTCGTGCCTGCTGTGCAGGAGATCTGCAATCGGCACGGAATTTTGCTCATAACCGATGAGGTCATCACGGCCTATGGGCGCACGGGGGCGTGGTCGGGCGCGCGGCTCTGGGGCATCCAGCCTGATATGATGGCCACGGCCAAAGCGATCACCAATGGCTATTTCCCCTTCGGCGCGGTCATGATTGGCGAGCGGATGATCGAGGTTTTTGAGAACAACCCGGATGCCAAGATCGGCCACGGCTACACTTATTCCGGCCACCCAGTTGGCGCGGCAGCGGCAATTGCCTGCCTTGCGGAGACGCGGCGGCTCAACGTCATCGACAATGCCGCGGCCCGAGGCACGCAGCTTTACGAAGGCTGCAAGGCGCTCATGGAGAAATATGAGATTATTGGCGACGTGCGGGGAGGCCATGGTCTGATGACGGCCATCGAAATGGTCAGCGACCGCGCGACCAAGGCCCCCATTGATGCGGCGAGGGCCACAAAAGTTCAGGAGGTCGCGTATCAAAACGGGGCCATGGTGCGGGTGTCTGGTCCAAACCTGATCCTGTCTCCCGCGCTGATCCTGTCCGAGGCGGATGCCACTGCCATTCTGACTGCGCTTGACGCCGGTTTCGCCGCTGCCTGAAAGGTCTCGCCATGACACAAGACCATGTTGTGCTTCTCGGCACGAAAGGCGGGCCTGCCATCCGGCCGGGTTCTTCTCTGCCCACCTCAAGCCTCTATTGCCTGAACGGCCATCAGATCGTCGTGGATTGCGGGCTCGGCGTCACCAAGGGATTGGTGGATCAGGGCATGCAGCTGCGGGATCTCTCGCTGATCTTCATCACCCATCTGCATTCCGACCACTATCTCGAACTCGGCCCCCTGCTGCACACCGCCTGGACGGCAGGGCTGAAAACCAAAGTCGACATCTATGGGCCGCAAGGCCTTGATGCCTATTGGGACGCCTTCCTCGCCTCGATGAAGGCCGATATTGACTTGCGGATTGACGACGAAGGCCGCCCGGACCTGCGCGATCTCGTGACCATCCATGTCATCGACGCCGGTCCCGTCATGGAACGTAACGGCATGTCAGTTGAGGCGATCCGGACCGAGCACCCGCCCCTCATTGATACCTTCGCGCTGTCTTTCAGGACCGCGGACACGCATGTCGTCTTCTCAGGCGATACGGCACGGCTGGAGGCCCTGGAAGACTTCGCGCGGGGCGCGGAACTGTTGATCCATGAGGCGATGCTCAAAGCTGCCTTGCCCGCGCTGATGGCCCGGATCGGAAATGGCTCTGACAAGCTCATGGAGCATTGGTTGCGCGCGCATACTTTTGCCCATGATGCAGCGATCACAGCGGCCAATGCCGGGGTCAAACGCCTCGCACTGTCGCACCTGATCCCGTCGGACGATCCCGACTATGGGCCAAAGGATTGGCAAGACGCCTGTGCCGGGCACTTCGGGGGCGAACTGATCATTGGCCATGATGGCATCAGGATTGACCTGTGAGCCGCACGACGGATCAGCTTCTCGCGGATCGCGCGCGCCTGCTCGGGCCGAATGTCTCCACCTTCTATGACGCGCCGGTCCATTTTGTCCGCGGTGAAGGTGTCTGGCTTTGGGATGCGGATGGTCGCAGATATCTAGATTGCTACAACAACGTGCCTCATGTCGGCCATTGCAACCCTCGCGTGGTTCAAGCGATCTACGCACAGGCCAGCACGCTGAACACTCACTCGCGGTATCTTCACGATGGGATTCTCGACTACGTTGAAAAACTGACGGGGACCATGGCTCCGCCCCTCGATACCGCAATCATGACCTGCACGGGATCAGAGGCGAACGACATAGCACTGCGCATGGCCGAAGGTGTAACAGGCAAGCGCGGCATTATCGCGACCGACGCCACCTATCACGGCAACACCGCGTTGGTCAGCCAGCTGAGCGTCTCCAATCGTCCCCAAGAGGGCTTTGGTCTGGATCAATATGTGCGCTTTGTGCAGGCTCCCGACAGCTATCGCGCGCCCGATCCGCAAGGGGCGCGGTTTGCCACCGCCGTTGCAGATCAGATTGCCGCGCATGAAGAAGACGGCACCGGCTTTGCCGCGCTGATCATCTGCCCGTCTTTTCTGAATGAGGGGTTTCCCGATCACGCCGATGGCTGGCTCAAAGCCACCGCCGAGGTGGTGCGTAAAGCAGGCGGCCTTTTGATCTGCGATGAGGTGCAGTCGGGATTTGGGCGCGCTGGCACGCATATGTGGGCCCACGACAAGATGGGCGTCGTGCCTGACATCGTCGTTCTCGGCAAACCCATGGCCAATGGCCATCCTGTGGGCTGCGTTGTGGCAAACGGGGATGTGCTCAGAACGTTCCGTGAAGGCTATCGGTACTTCAATACCTTCGGGGGAAATCCTGTCTCCTGTGCTGCGGCGATGGCGGTGCTGCAAGAGATCGAAGAGCGGGATTTGATCGCAAACGCGCACCATGTCGGCGCATATGCCCTCGCCCGCATGCGCAAGCTCCAGCAGAAACACGATGTCATCGGGGATGTGCGTGGCTCCGGGCTGATCTTTGGCGCGGAATTCGTGCTGGACCGGTCCAAAAAGACGCCGGCCAGCGCCTTCGCGGACCGTGTCGTCAACGAGATGCGCCAGCGCGGGGTTATCCTGTCCAAGCTTGGGCGACACAAGAACACGCTGAAGATCCGCCCCCCGATGCCATTTTCCCAAGAGAATGCAGATCAGCTCTTTGACACTTTGGATGACGTCTTGACCAGCCTCGCGCCGTGCCCATGAAGATTGTTCGAAAGGCGCTTGCGCTTTGGGGCATGGCGGAGGCCTCCGCGAGGCTTGTGGCTGCCCGGGAAAACGCGGTTTACCGCATCGCACATGCCTCTGGGCTTTTCGCCTTGCGGCTGCACCGCCAGGGCTATCGCACAGACGCGCAGCTGACGGCTGAGCTTGACTGGATGGCGATGTTGACCAGGGCGGGCCTGTCCGTGCCCGCGCCGATCCGCAGCCTTGCGGGGCCGCATTTGCAATCGGTGGAGGGCATCCAGGTGGATGTTTTGACGTGGATGGATGGCGAAACGCTGGATCGCGCTCTTCCCAAGCAGGATGCATGCATCCGCCGCGCGGTGTTTGAGCGTCTCGGCCAGACCATGGCTCGGATGCATGAAGCCTGCGACACATGGCCGGATGCCGCGACCTGCGATCGCCCCGCCTGGGACAGTACGGGGCTGCTCGGCGAGGCACCGCTTTGGGACAGGTTCTGGGACAATCCCGCGTTGTCCGCACCGCAAAAAACACTGATGCAGACCTTCCGCGCCCGCGCGCTTGAAACCCTGTCACGTCTCGGTCCATCGCTTGACTATGGTTTGATCCACGCAGATCTCGTGCCCGCCAATGTCATGTGGACGGGAGCGGACCTGCACCTGATCGACTTTGACGATGGCGGCTTTGGCTTTCGCCTCTTCGATATCGCAACGGCCCTGTTCAAACACCGGAATGCGCCGGATTACGACGATTTGCACAGCGCCCTGCTGCGCGGCTACGCAAGTGTTCGGCCCATCGATCTGGATCTTTTGCCATTGTTTCTTGCGCTCAGGGCCGTGACCTACGTGGGCTGGAACATCACGCGCGAGCCCGACGCTGAACACAGCGGGCGAAACGCGCGGTTCATTGCACAGGCAGAAGAGGTCGTGAGCGCCTATCTTGACGCGTAGGCGCACAGAGCCGTGCGCGCCAGCTATTCCGCGGCTGCGCGCAAACTCGCCATCAAATGGTGAAACTTCTCACCCTGCACGGCCACATGGGCGCGGATGGCTGCCGCTGCACCCTCGCCATCGCCTTTCTCCAAAGCCGCCACGATAGCTTTGTGCTCCGACATGGATTGGCGCAATCGTCCGCGCACGCGCAATTGCACCCGACGGAAAGGTTGCAGCCGTCGTTGCAGGCGCAAGCATTCCTGCTCGAGAAATCCGTTCCCGGATTGACGGTAGAGGATCCCGTGGAACAACTCGTTCTCCCGGTAATAGCCATCGGTATCCGCCGCTTCGACCGCCGCATCACATCTTGCATTGGCTTCATGCAGGTCGCTGAGCGCGGTATCGGTGATCCTTGAGGCCGCGAGGCGCGCGCAAACCGCTTCCATCTCGGCCATGACTTCAAACATCTCAATAAGCTCGACCGGGCCGGGCTGGCGGACAAACACACCTCGGCGCGGGATTTGATCGACCAGACCGGATTGCGCCAGCCGCAAAAGCGCCTCGCGCACCGGTGTCCGCGAGACGGAAAAGCGCTTTGACAGCTGAACTTCGTCCAGACGCTCGCCATCTTTGAAACTGCCCTCAAAGATCAGTCCTTCGAGCTGGTCAGCAATAATATCAGAGCGCTTGCGATCCATGCCATGTATGTAGGACGGCCGCCTACAGAACGCAAGAGAGTGCATCTTGTATACAAAAATATTGACTCAGAACACAACCGGGATACGTTGCCATCCAGCCCGACTTGGAATCGGGGTTGTATTGGGAGGAAAACATGACACTGAAATTCTCGGCCGCCGTGGCCGCAGCAGCACTTTTCGCCGGGACACTCGGCGCGCAGGCCACAGAGCTGCGCCTGTCCCATCAATGGTCCGACAAGGATGTGCGCCATCAGGTGGCTCAGATCATCGCAGACGATGTAGCGGCAGCAAATGTCGACCTCGACATCAAGATTTTCCCCACACAATCGCTCTTCAAAGCGCGCGAGCAGTATAAGCCGCTGTCGCGGGGGCAGCTGGACATGACCGTTCTGCCTTTGAGCTATGCAGGCGGTCAGCAACCGGCCTTTAACCTGACGCTAATGCCGGGCCTTGTGAAAAATCATGACCACGCAGCGCGTCTCTCGGAAAGCCCCTTCATGGCTGCGCTGGAAGAGAAGATGGCCGATGATGATGTGATGGTGATTGTGCACGGCTACCTGGCTGGTGGATTTGCCGGTAAGGACAAGTGCATCACCAAACCGGAGGACATTGCCGGTCTCCAGACACGCGCCGCCGGCAAGGCGTTTGAGCAGATGCTGGCGGGTGCGGGCGCATCCATCGCGTCGATGTCTTCCTCGGAAATCTACAACGCCATGCAAACAGGCGTTCTGGACGCGGCCAATACGTCCTCGTCTTCGTTCGTTTCCTTCCGGATCTACGAGCAGGTTGCATGTTACACGCCTGCTTCCGATGTGGCGCTGTGGTTCATGTATCAGCCGCTCCTGATGAACAAATCAGCCTTCGATGGCTTGAACGAAGCGCAGCAGACAGCGCTGCTCGCGGCGGCCGAGAAGGCTGAGGCGCATTACCTGGCGGAAGCGAAAAAGCAGGACGCGGCTTCCGTCGAAGTCTTCCGTGAGGCTGGTGTGGAAATCGCCGAGATGACGCCGGAGGATTTTGAAGCCTGGCGCGCCATTGCGCAGGAAACGGCCTACAAAGCCTTTGTCGAAGACGTCTCTGACGGGCAGGAACTGCTCGATATGGCCCTTGCCGTAGAGTGATCAGAGCGGGGGGCGGTGCTCAGCCGCCCCTCCACGCAGTCCCACGCAAACGATGATGGAGGGCCCCATGGCGGTCCAGAGCTCCGGGGCAGTGGCCCAAACCGGAAACAACCCCTTCTTGCGCGTCGTCGCGGCCATCTCGACCGTCGCGGGGTGGTTCTCGGCGGGAATGATCCTCTCTGCCGTGCTGATCACCTGCCAGATGATCTACATCCGCTTCGTGCTCAATGGCTCGACCGTGTGGCAGACAGAAGCGGTGGTCTACCTCGTTATCGGCGCCACGCTCATCGGTCTGCCTTATGTCCAGAGGTTGCGCGGGCATGTGAATGTCGATCTGATCCCGCTCGCCCTGCCGCCGCGGGCGCGCTTCGTGATGTGTCTCGTGACCTTGAGCCTGTCGATCCTGATCGTCGGTGTGATGCTCCTTTATGGCTACGAATACTGGCATTTTGCCTGGGATCGCGGTTGGCGGTCAGACACGGTCTGGGGCGTCAAGCTCTGGATCCCCTATCTCGCGCTGCCCGTAGGGTTTGGTTTGCTGTTGCTGCAACTTGTGGCTGATCTCGTGGCGGTGTTGACCGGCGTCGACAAGCCCTTTGGCCTGGAGGATTCCTGATGGACCCGCTGCTGCTTGGTGCTTTCGTCGCGATTGGCACGATCCTCGTGCTCTTCTCGGGCGTCTCGGTTGCCCTTGGCCTGCTCATTGTCTCGGCCGGATTTTTGATTGTCTTTGACGGGATGCGCTCACTTGAGCTGTTGCCCGAAATCATGTTCGGCAAGCTCGACAATTTCGCGCTGCTCTCCATTCCGATGTTCATCATTATGGGGGCCGCCATTGCCTCAACACGAGCGGGCGCGGATCTGTATGAAGCTCTGGAGCGGTGGCTCACCCGTGTGCCCGGCGGGCTTGTGGTCTCAAACCTGGGGGCCTGTGCGCTCTTCTCTGCCATGTCCGGATCATCGCCCGCGACATGCGCCGCGATTGGCAAAATGGGTATTCCGGAGATGCGCAAGCGGGGCTACCCCGACGCGGTGGCCGCAGGCTCCATCGCCGCAGGCGGCACGTTGGGCATTCTGATCCCCCCATCGGTGACCATGATCGTTTACGGCATTGCAACCGAGACATCGATCGGGCGGCTCTTTCTTGCGGGCGTGATCCCCGGGCTGCTGCTCGTAGGCCTCTTCATGGCGTGGTCACTCTACTCGACCTGGCGCTCGGGCGATGCGGCTGTGCTGTCAGCGGGCAGCTACACATGGCGCGAGAAGTTCGAGATCTTGCCCCGCGTCCTGCCCTTTATCGGCATCATCATCGGCGTGCTCTACGCCATGTATGGCGGTATCGCGACACCGTCGGAAACAGCGGCGGTCGGCGCGTTGCTTTGCCTGCTCATTGCGATGATCATCTATCGGCTGTGGAACCCCAAGGACCTTTGGGTTGTCCTGCGCGACAGCACCAAGGAATCCGTGATGATCCTGTTCATCATCGGTGCGGCAGGCGTGTTCAGCTACATGTTGTCATCGCTCTTCATCACGCAATCCATTGCGGAATGGATCGGGACGCTCGACGTAAACCGCTGGGTGCTCATGGGCGCGATCAACGTCTTCCTGCTCGTCGCAGGCTTCTTTCTGCCCCCCGTCGCCGTGATCCTGATGGCAGCGCCGATCTTGCTGCCGATCATTGTGGCCGCGGACTTCGATCCGATCTGGTTTGCCGTTATCTTGACGATCAACATGGAAATCGGCCTGATCTCACCGCCTGTGGGCCTCAACCTCTATGTCATCAACGGCATCGCACCGGAGATTTCGCTCAAGACAATTCTCAAGGGCTCGCTGCCCTTTGTCGCCTGCATGGTGATTGCGATTGTCCTGCTGTGCTTCTTCCCGGGGCTTGCGACATGGCTGCCTGATACCGTCATGGGCCCCTCGCTATGACAATGTTTGGCGATCTTCTGTCGACCGTCTTTGATCGGCGGGTCATCTTCATGGGCCCTTCGGGAGAGGACGCGCGCTCGACAGAAGAACTGGCCGATGCGCTGGTGAGCGCGGCGGACGAGGTTTCCGGTCAAGCCCTGGCGGGTCGCATTCTGGATCGCTTCGATGCGATGGATGATGCTGCAAAGCTCACCTTCTTCCAGCATCTTGCCGAGGCCATGGACATCCAGCCCGCAGCCGTGCGCCAATGGTTGGAGGCCTATGAGGCCGACCCGTCAAAGAAGACCTACCGGGCTTTCATGGCGGTGGCGGAACCGCGCCGTCAGGAGTTGATCCGACGTCTGAACGGCGTGCCCGGTGCGACAGGGCGATTGGTGCAGATGCGCGCGGATCTCCTGCGCCTGACCCGCAAAGATCCGCGCCTCGAAGCGCTTGATCTGGATTTTCGCCATCTCTTTGCATCATGGTTCAACCGGGGATTTCTGGTCTTGCGCCCGATCAGCTGGGAGAGCCCGGCCCATATTCTCGAGAAGATCATCGCCTATGAGGCTGTCCATGCCATCGACAGCTGGGACGATCTGAGGCGGCGGCTGGAACCAACGGACCGGCGGTGTTTCGCGTTCTTTCATCCCGCGATGCCCGATGAGCCGCTGATCTTTGTCGAGGTGGCGTTGACCATCGGTGGCGCGGGATCCGTTCAGGCGCTGCTTTTGGAAAGCCGTGAGACCCTGCAAGCCCATGACGCGGACACGGCGGTCTTCTATTCGATCTCGAATTGCCAAGCCGGGCTTGCGGGGATTTCCTTTGGCAATTCTCTCATCAAACAGGTGGCCGCAGATCTCTCCGCAGAACTGCCCGATCTCAAAACCTTCATTACACTCTCGCCGCTTCCGGGCTTTGCCGCTTGGCTCAAAACGCAAGCGCCCGCTGGCTTGGTGGAGAACGATACAGCCTACCGCGCATTGGCGGCTCACTACCTGACAGAAGCCAAACGCGCCGACGGGATGCCGCTCGATCCTGTGGCACGGTTTCATCTGGGCAACGGCGCACAGGTCCATGATGTGCATGAGAATGCAGATACATCTGCCAAAGGGCAGGCCCAATCCCTTGGCGTCATGGTCAACTACCACTACGATCTTGCGAAAGTCTCCGAGAACCATGAGCGCTTCTCAAATACCCGAAGTGTTGCCATGTCCTCCACGATCCGTACGCTCTCGAACAACGCAGCGAAACTCTTGTCCGAGGAGGTGGAGAGATGACAAACCCGCTCTTTGATACGCTTTTTGGTGTGCACGCCGGGAAAGAAACGCCTTTCCTGCACTTGTACGATGGGACGGTCATCACCCATGCAGGCTTTATCGCAATGGCCGCCCGGATGGCCCATGTTCTCACCGATGCAGGTTTGGCCCCCGGGGATCGTTTGGCGGCCCAGGTTCAGAAGTCGCCGGAAGCGCTCGCGCTATACGCGGCCTGCGTGCAGGCGGGGCTTGTCTTTTTGCCGCTGAACACCGGCTACACGACCGACGAGCTCACGTATTTCATTGAAAACAGCGGTGCGTCCTGTGTGGTTTGCGATGCCAAGGCGAAGAATGCGCTTGCACCAATCGCGGAGCGGCTGGGCGCGCGCCTCGAGACGCTGAACGCCGACGGCAGCGGCACGCTCAGCGATCAGGCTGCCGACAGGCCCGACAGCATCCCCACAGTGGCGCGCAGTGAAGACGATCTGGCGGCCTTTCTGTATACCTCGGGCACGACGGGCCGCTCAAAAGGGGCCATGCTGACGCAGGCCAATCTGCTCTCCAACGCGCTGACCTTGCGGGAATACTGGCGCTTCACAGCGGATGACGTGCTCCTGCATGCGCTCCCCATTTTTCATACCCATGGCCTCTTTGTGGCCACGAATGTGACCCTCGTGGCTGGCGGTTCGATGATCTTTCTGCCGAAATTCGAACTCGATCAAATGATCGATCTCATGCCCAAGGCCACGACGATGATGGGCGTGCCGACCTTCTACACAAGGCTTCTGGATGATCCCCGGCTCACCAAGGCGCGCGCTGCTCATATGCGCCTGTTCATCTCGGGCAGCGCCCCGCTTTTGGCGGAGACCCATATGCAATTCGAGCGGCGCACGGGCCACCGGATCCTTGAGCGCTACGGCATGACCGAAACAAACATGAACACATCCAACCCCTGTGACGGCGACAGGCGCGCGGGCACGGTCGGCTTCCCGCTGCCCGGTGTGGAGCTCAAGATCACGGATCCCGCCAGCGGCGAGGAGCTTGCGCCGGGCGAGGTCGGCCAGATCGAGGTGCGCGGCGCCAATGTCTTCAAGGGCTATTGGCAGATGCCCAAAAAGACAGCCGAAGAACTGCGGTCGGACGGGTTTTTCATCACGGGGGATCTGGGCTGCGTTGATGAGGATGGCTATGTCCATATCGTGGGGCGAAACAAGGACCTGATCATCTCGGGCGGCTACAACATCTACCCCAAAGAAATTGAGCTGGTTCTGGATGACCAGCCGGGCGTGCTCGAAAGCGCGGTCATCGGCGTGCCGCATGCGGATTTTGGAGAGACCGTCCTTGGATTGATCGTCCCCGAACCCGGCGCGCACCCTGACCTGGATGTCATTGCCGAGGCGGCCAAGGGCTCCCTTGCGCGGTTCAAGCATCCCCGGAAGCTCATCGTGATCGACGCGCTACCACGAAACACCATGGGCAAGGTTCAGAAAAACGCATTGCGTGAGGCATACCGCGACATCTTCTCGCCTGCCGAGGGCTGATCCGCACCACGCCAATGCCTCCTGTCTGCGCGTGCTGCGGGAGAGGGTTGGTTTTTGGCCCGCCGCTTTCGGGCGGGGTTGGCCCACCTTCGAGGGCGCCGTACACTACTCAGGCAGGCAGCAGGACAGCTCCGGTCGGCGATAGACCAAAGGCTACAGGATTTGCCCGAGGAATTCCTGCGTGCGCGGATCACTGGCCTCGTCGAAGAAGGTCGTCGGAGGGCCATGCTCCACGATGACACCACGATCCGTAAAGTAGATATGATCCGCCACTTCGCGCGCGAAGCCCATCTCATGGGTCACCAGAATACAGGTCATGCCTTCTGCCGCGAGATCCTTGATCGTCACAAGCACCTCTTTGACCGTTTCGGGATCCAGCGCCGCCGTAACTTCATCAAACAGCATGACATCGGGGTTCATCGCGAGCGATCTTGCAATGGCCACGCGCTGTTGCTGGCCGCCTGAGAGCTCTCCGGGATAGCTGTCTTCCTTGCCTTGCAAACGCACCTTGGCCATCAGGCGGCGCGCGCGTTCTTCAACGCCTGCCTTGTCCTGCTTGAGCACTTTGACCGGCGCCATCATGACGTTTTCCAAGGCCGTCTTGTGCGGAAACAGGTTGTATTGCTGAAAGACCATCCCGACCTTCTTGCGCAGCTCGAGCTTGTCCAGATCGGGATCATGGACCTGTTGTCCCTCGACGGTGATGGAGCCACCCTGAATGTCGTTGAGCGCATTGATGCAACGGATCAACGTCGACTTCCCTGAACCGGACGGGCCAATGATGCAAATCACCTCGCCCTTCATGACATCGAAGGACACGCCCTTGAGCACTTCCAGCGCGCCAAAACTCTTTCGCACGTCCTTGAGAGAAACGATGGGTTGATCAGGCGTCCAGGTCATAGTTTCACCGCGAATTTACGCTCGAGCCGCATGGTGAGGCGAGCAATGGGGTAGCAATAGATAAAGAACATCACCAAGGCGAAGCCGAAGAAGGGCACCAGCAGTTCGGGGTGATTGTCCTCGGCTTCCATGGCCTGACGGCTCAGCGTGATGATCTCTTCAATGCCCAGCAAACTGCACAGGGGCGTTGCCATTGTCAGTATCGCATACCAATTCATCCAGGGCGGCAGCATGCGCTTGTAGCATTGCGGCAAGATGATCTGCCAAAGGATCTGACGGCGGTTGAAGGCGAGGCTCTCCGCTGCCTCCCATTGCGCGGTAGGGACCGATTGCACCGCGCCGCGCACCACTTCCGAAATATTGGCCATGACCGGGAGCGACAGCCCAAAGACACCTTTCATCCAGTCGGGTATGCGGATTGTCGTGCCGAAGATGGTGACTTCGAAGGGCAAGGCCAGCAACACGATAAAGAGCAGGACAAGCCAGGGCGAGTTACGAAAGAGCTGCGTGATGAACCACGCGGCATACCGCAGCGGCTTGAGCGGCGAGATTTGTGCGAGCCCCAGCGCCGCGCCTGCAACAGTGCCGATCGCCATGGCGAGCACCGATATCAGCACGTTGAACAAAAATCCTGACCACAACAGGAAGGGCATCCAGCGCCACAGCGCGCCGAAGGCCTCGCCGGTCGAGTAATTGGATTGCGCATAAGCCAGCGTCGGCCAGATCACCATCAGCGCCATGAGCGCAAACGGGCTCCACCATGGCAAACTCGCGAGCCAACGGGTGGCGAGATAGCTGTCGGGGGAATGCGCCGCAACATTGAACGGTTTGAGAACCGCCATGCCTTGCGCGGGCGCATTGAGACCGGGAATGCGCTTCATGTGCCGTACCCCGGGATCCGCATGGCTTTTTCCCACTTGTGCATGCCAAAGACCAAAATCGCCACGAGCCCCACGTAGGAGACAAAGACGAGCAGCATCGTGGGATATTGCGCCGATGGATAATCGTTCCAGATCGTGACTGAATGGTAGAGCAACTCGGGCACCGCGATGGCGAAGGCCTGCGTTGTCGTTTTGACCAGATTGACGAGGTTGTTGTTCAGCGCGGGCAAACAAACCCGGAAGGCCAGAGGCAGCGTCACATAGATGTAGGTTTGCAAGCGGCTGAAGCCTAAGGATTCCGAGGCTTCAATTGTGCTGTTGGGCACGGCTTCTATGCCAGCGCGGAAAATCTCGACATTGAAGGCGCCTGCAAAAAAGCTCAGCGATATGATCGCCCATCCAACATTTGAGATGATGGGCTCCACGGTCCAGCCATCTTCGCCGGGCACCACCGGTGTGAACTGGCCCAGCGCGAAGTAGAAAAACAACAGCTGCACCATGGGCGGCGTATTGCGAAAAAACTGGATGTAGCCCTGCACCACAGCGCGCGTAATGACCGAGCGCGCGCCTTGCATCCACGCCCCGACCAACCCGATCACAACCGAAAAGATAAGGCACATGACGCTGAGCTTTATGGTCATCCAGAGGCCGGCCAGAATCTTGTTCTGTTGGCGCTCTTCATACATCCAGATGAAATTCCAGCGCGGGGCATCCGCCGCCAGCTCTCGGAAGAACTCTTCCATTCAAGACCTGTTTTCGTAAAAGGGGGCCTCCCCCGAACGCATATGGCTCGGGGAAGGCTTATACTATGGAAAGCGCAGCGGGCTTATTCCGCCAGCCAATCGCTGTAGCGCTCGGCTTTGTCGGCAAGATAGGCCGTGGGCTTGATGCCCCATTTTTCTTCCAGCGCAATCAAGGTACCGCTCTGGTGCCAGTTGAACTGCATCCCGGACATGAAATTGCCAAAGACGCAGTTTTTCTCCTCGAGAGGAACGGCGAGGGCCCATGGGTTGTCGTCTTCTGAGGCCAGAGGCATTTCGAACTCATCCCAATTGCCGGACGCCAGATCGGAGCCGATGGAGCTGTCATCATAGACCCAGGCCACGCACTTGCGATCCCGCAGGGCCTGCTTGGCTTCTGCGTTGCCGGTAAAAGCCATAACCTCTACGTCATAGCGCTCTTCAACGATTTGATTGTAAAACGCGCCCTGCTTGCCGCAGACGGTTTTGCCCGTCAGGTCTGTCCACTCGGTGAACCCGAGCGCTTTTGGTGACATGACGTTTGTGCCCGAGGTGTAGTAATTCGGGCCGACAATACCCACGATCTCGCGGCGGTCTGCCCGGTCGGACATGGTGGCGATCATCAGGTCGATCTTGCCTTGCTCGAGAAACTGCATCCGGTTGGACGATTGCACGGCGACCAATTCAAGCTCGACACCCATGGCGCGCGCCACATCGGCGGCCATATCGACCTCCATACCAACAATGTTGCCGCTCTCATCGCGGAAACCCCATGGCTTGTAATCGGCCTTGACCCCCACCACGATCTTGCCGCGCTCCATGACCGCATTCCAGCGATCGTTCGTGCATGCAGCCGCAAGTGAGCTGGCGGTGACGGCCGTCATGGCCAGCGCGCTGACCGCCGTTGTCAGTGTCTTTTTCATCTTTGTTCTCCCATGTTGTTGGCCGGTTATCCCCGGTCCAATGTACCGAATATCGGATGTCGCCCTTCATGCGTGGCGCTTCTTGTCTGAGCCTTTGGCCCGTTGATGAGACCCACCATACCGACAATCGCCTCAAAACAAATACTCACGTCGGCATGTGAGGAAAAAAACTCCACCTCATGCGCAATTCAGCGGAAAAATTGGCGTCAATTCAGACACTTCCTTTGGGATGGCTTGCGCGCACAACGACGGCCCGCTGCACAAACTCAATGCGATCTGAGGCCTGCATCAGCCATCTCACAGGCTGCAATGGCCCCTTGCAACTTGTCTCTCGGCGCGGAAACATCGTCTGATTATCCGCGTTTTGCATTGGGGTCATCATATGTGCGCTCTTCCAAATCATGCCTCCGTTGTTGTGATTGGTGGCGGCATCATGGGCTGTTCGACCCTGTATCATCTGGCCAAGATGGGTGTCGCAGATGCCATCCTTCTCGAGCACAACCGACTAACCTCCGGGACAACCTGGCACTCTGCCGCGCAAGTCAGGGCCCTGCGCCATTCACGCAATCTGACCCGGATGATCCAGTATTCCGTCGATCTCTACAGCCAGCTGGAGAAGGAGACCGGGCAATCCGTGGGGTGGATCCAGAAAGGATCGCTGTCCATTGCCACGACGCCCGACCGGCTCACACACATCAAGCGGCAAGAAGCGTTGGCCCATGCCTATGGCATTGACGCGCGCTCCATCAGCGCAGGCGAGGCCCAGGAGCGCTGGCCCTTGATGAATGCTGCTGATGTCCTGGGCGCGGTCTGGTCGCCGGATGACGGGCGCGTGTCTCCGTCTGACGTGTGTGCGGCTTTGGTCAAATCCGCCAGGGGCCTTGGCGCGCGGATTTTCGAGCATACAGGTGTGACAGGCATTTTGACGAAGAACGGCCGTGTCACCGGCGTCGAGACTAATCAGGGCACGGTCATGTGCGACGCGATTGCGCTTTGTGCCGGCCTATGGTCGCGCGCGCTGGGAGCAATGGCCGGCGCTCGGGTTCCTGCGCTGGCCTGTGAACATTTCTACCTGTTGACCAAACCCATCGATGGCATTTCCGGCAATATGCCCACGCTCAGCGACCACGACAGCCATCTCTACATCCGCGATGACAGTGGCGGGCTATTGGTGGGTTGTTTTGAGCCCATGGGCAAACCCATTGCTCCGGAGGTTTTGGGCGAGAATTTCGAGTTTGGTCTGTTGCCGGAGGATTGGGATCATTTCGAGCCCATGATGCGCCTCGCCCTGCACCGCTTGCCCGCGCTGGAGACCGCCGAGGTCAAGATGCTGTTGAACGGGCCCGAGAGTTTTACGCCCGATGGCAGCTTCATGTTGGGCGAAACGGCAGAAACGCGCGGACTTTTTCTTGGGTGCGGGATGAACTCGGTTGGCATGGCCTCGGGCGGCGGCGCGGGAATGAACCTGGCGCATTGTATTGTGCACGGGCACACAGCCTATGACCTGACCGAGGCTGACGCCAAGAGATTTGCCCCGATCTACAATTCACTTGAGCACCTGATGGCCCGGGCGCCTGAAATCCTCGGCACACACTACGACATTGCCTACCCCGGCAAACAACTGCGCACTGCACGTCATCTGCGGCAGCTGCCGCTGCACGCGGAACATGAAAACGCAGGCGCGCATTTCGGACCGACATATGGTTGGGAGCGCCCCCTTTATTTTGGCAAGGCCGCAGAACCAAAGCTGAGGTTTGATCGCCCGGACTGGTTTGAAAACGTCGCAAGCGAAGTGCGCGCTGCACATGAACGGGCCGCGATCTTTGACGCGTCCAGCTTTGGAAAAATCGAGGTGTCAGGCCCCGATGCGGAGGCCTTCCTGCTGCAGAGCTGTGCGGGCCATATGGGCCGCAAACCGGGCTCTGTGATCTACAGCGCGGTATTGAATGACCGCGGCACTTACGAGAGCGACATCACCGCGCAGCGCATCGCGCAAGACCATTACCGCCTCTTTGTCGGCACCAATGCCATCGCCCGCGATCTGGCGTGGTTCGCCCGTGCCTCCGAAGGGTTTGACGTCGCTTTGGAAGACAGTACCGAGAAATATGCCGTCTTGGCGCTGATGGGCCCGCACGCCGCGCACATTGTTGCGGAATGTGGTGCGCCGGAGCTGAGTGAGCTGCGGTATTTCGAAGTAGGTCCCGCCCATATCGCGGGAAAACATGTGCGCGCTGCGCGGATGTCCTACGTGGGCGAAGCCGGGTGGGAAATCACTTGCTTGAGTGAGAACGCTCCCGCGATCTACGCCGCCTTGAGCACGGCGGGCGCTCAGCCTGCAGGTCTTTTTGCACAAACCTCCATGCGGATCGAAAAGGGCTTTTGCGCCATGGGCCATGAGCTCGATGGCGATGTCAGCCCCATTGAGGCAGGCCTCGACTTTGCCACGCGCAAGACCGGCGCGTTCACAGGCTATGAGGCCCTAAAAGAACGGTATGCGGCGGGCGCGCGCTGTCAGGTCCTCTCATTGATATTGGACGACGAAAGCGCCAACCCTTTGGGCCATGAGCCGATCTATCAAGGCTCACACCTGATCGGGCAGACATCGTCCTGCGCCTTTGGTCACCGCATTGGCAAACCAATCGCCCTTGGTCATTGCACCGTTCCCCTTGAGACAGGCGCACGCGTCCAGATTGATATCGCGCGGCAACTCCATGAAGCGACGGTAACGCGTGGCCCGGTGTTTGACCCAGCCGGCCTGCGCATGCGCGAACGCTGACAAATGTCGTCTCGCAGGGTCTTGGGGCTCAGGTTTCGGACACTGTCGCGATCGACGTCTCGGACAGTTTTTGAACGAGGCTCTCCTCGATCTCCTCCAGAACATGGGCTACACGTCGTTGCAACGCAAGTTCGACAGAACACGAGGGAGGATCCGTTTCCTCAGACGTGGCGATCATGCGTTCATCCAGCGCGAGGTAAACATCCGCCAACGTGATGTCCCTTGCATCGCGCGCCAACCGCCAACCACCGGCATGCCCTTTTTCCGAGCTGAGCATCCCCGCCTCACGCAAACGGCCCAGAACCCTGCGCACCACGACAGGGTTGGTCCCCGCGTGTTCGGCGATTTCGGCGGAGGTGCGCATGCGATCGGGGTCGCTTGCCATGTGGCTGAGCGTATGCAGGGCGAGGAACAGGCGACTATTGCGCTTCATCTGCGACATTTCTCCGCGAGGCCATCATATGTAACAATTTGTGTTGCATTCATCTAGTAACTGCGCAAGTTGCGTGACATATAGACTACCTTCGGACATTACCCATGCCAGATATACGCCTCCCCGTCACGGCCCTTTCCGGGCTGCTCGGGCCCGGAACCACGACAGGACGACACCACACAACGCCCTCACATATTCCTCTGCCCTATTCGTCTGCAAAACGCCGCAGCATCAGGCCTGCGACAACGAAACCCAGCACATCGGTTGCCCCGACATGGGCCACGTGAACCGGAACCTCGGGCAATCCACTCTGCGCCGCACCCGTCGCGCAGGCGATCCAATGGCCACCTATGATCGGCTACCCCGCCCCCTGCGCGTTTGGCTGTCACACGCCGCCCTGCCCTGGTCTCCCGCATCTGCGCAGCGCATCTGGACGAAGTCCCGCGCCAAAGGCTTGTCACCCGAAGAGGCTCTTGCCTCGCTTAACAAAGCCGAAACCCGCATGCTTTCGCGGGATCAGCACGCCACCTGTTTCAAACTCAACGCGTCGACCTGAAGGAAACCCCATGTCGTTCATTTCACGGCTTGCCCTGACCGCTACATTTTCCGCTGCTCTGAGCCTGAGCACTGCACTTCCCGCTGCGGCACAGGAGGGCAGTTTGACCATCGCCGTTGGCTTTGGTCCAACCGCCGAAATCCCCGACCCGTGGGCGGGCTATAACGGCTGGATGTCGAACCAGACCGGCGTCACAGAGACATTGATGGGCATCGATTATGATCTCAATCTCTACCCACGTCTGGCCGAGAGCATCGATCAAACCGCGCCCATGACATGGCGCGTGACCTTGCGCTCTGGCCTGACCTTTCACGATGGCTCACCTGTCACTGCACAGGCCGTGATCAATGCGATCTCGGCCATCTCCGATGAGGCGCATCCGGGCCACAATACGCGCATCGCAAAGCTTCTGGATCTCGCCGGCATGTCCGCCGACGGGGAGCAGGCAGTGATCTTTGAGACGAATACGCCAAACGCGGCCTTCCCATGGTCCCTGTCTGAGCCCGGCATCGCGATCCTTGGGCAACCGTCTGAGGCCTATCCCATCAATGCCACCGGGCCTTATGTCTTCAAGGAAGCCGTGCCCGAGCAATTGTACCGCGCAGAAGCCAACCCCGACTATCGCCTTGGAACACCTGGGCTCGAGGAAGTTCGCGTTGTTGTCGCTGGCGACCCCGCCACGGCCGCGCTGGCCTTTGAGGCTGGTGAAGTCGATATGGTAATCAATTACCCCGAGACGGACTTCGCCCGCATACAGGAAACCGGCGCACAGGGCTTTGTCGCCCCCACGGCGCGGCTCTATTTCTTCACGGTGAATGCAGCCAGCGGTCCGATGGCCAATCCGCTCATCCGCAAGGCTGTATCCATGGCGATTGACCGTCAGGGCGTGGTGGACGCTGTCCTCTCGGGCGTGGGCGGCGTTCCGGCCGAGACGATCTTTCCCGAAGGCAAAGGCTGGGCCGCAGATATCTCCATCCCCTACGATCCCGCACAGGCTGAGGCCTTGCTCACAGAGGCAGGCGCGGTCAAGCAAAGCGGGCGTTGGATGCTCGACGGAGAACCGCTGGAGATCAATATCGTGAGCTATTCCTCGCGCGCCGCGCTCCCGCCCACAGCCGAGCTGACGCAGGCCTTTCTGTCGGCCATCGGGATCACGGCCAATGTGCGGCTAGGTGAATGGGGCGCCAGCAATGATGCCATCGCCGCAGGCGAAGCCGATATGTTTCTGCAAGCCTGGGTGACGACTCCTCAAGGGGACCCGGGCGCTGTTCTGGAAACGTTGCTGAAGTCCGATGGCAGCTCAAATTCCGGTCGCTATGCAAATCCTGAACTGGATGCACTGCTGGATCAAGGGCGGTTGACCTTCGAGCAATCCAAGCGCGAAGCAATCTATGATGAGGTGCAAGCACTTATCGCAGAGGATGCCGCTTTGATCCCGGTGTTCCATGTCGCGCAGACCAACGTCGCAAAAGCAGGATTGACAGGCTACGCAGTCCATCCGACGGAAACCTACTGGATCACACACGAGACGAAATTCACTGAATGACACTGAAACTTTCCGGCTTGAGCGCTGTGCGCGCGGGCCGGACCATCCTTCACCCCACGTCTCTTGAAATCGAGCCAGGTGCACGCATCGGGCTCGTTGGGTGTTCCGGATCCGGCAAGTCGACCTTGAGCCACGCATTGGTCGACGCCCTTCGCGATCAGGGGCGCAAAGTGGCGCTGGTCCCGCAGAGCCCGGACGAAGCCCTGGACTCATTGCGCAGCATGGCGTTTCACTGGCGCGAAGCCGAACGCGGGCTGGGCCTGCAACCCGGCGCCGCGGATCAGGGCGCGCTCTTTGAAGCACTGAAAATACGCGGCGGCGATCTGCGCAGCCGCCCCTGGGGCTGGAGCCGCGGGATGCAGCAGCGCTTTGTCATCGCCATGGCATTGATCGGCAAGCCTGATCTGATTGTCCTCGATGAACCCACATCCGCGCTGGATCCCATTGTGGCTGCCGCCACGATGGATTTGCTCGACGCGCATCTCGCGGCAACCCGTGTTGCCATGGTGCTGGTCACCCATGATCTGGGCCTCGCGGCCCGGCGGGTCTCGCGGCTCATGGTGATGCACGAGGGCCGCATCGTGGAAGACGCCGCGACCTTAGACATCCTTGAACGTCCGCAAACCGAGGCCGCCCAAGCCCTGTCGGCCCATCGCAACTGGATGTCCTTGCCATGTTGAGGTTGGACAAGGTGGCCGTCAATCGGGGCGCGTCGCGCGCGCTGGAGGACATCTCGCTGACGCTGGAGCGCCCGCAGACTCTGGCCGTCGTGGGCGAAAGCGGTGCCGGCAAATCAACGCTCATTGTCACGATCCTCGGTCTGTTGCGCCCTGCCGCGGGCACCATAACCTGGAATGATAGCCCGGTGCGCGCCTGCCGTCCCGCCCTTGTCATGCAAGAGCCCCGTGCGGCCTTCAATCCTTACCTCTCTTTGCGGCGCTCCGTTCTGGAGCCCATCCTGGCGCAAAAGCAACCCGTCCCCGAGGCGCGGATCAAACGCCTGTGCGACGGGCTTGAGCTTTCTCAAGGCCTGCTGGACCGACGGCCCGGCGAAGTGTCCATCGGGCAAGCGCAACGGGCCGGAATTCTCAGAGCCCTCATCGCAGCGCCGCCGCTGGTTTTATTTGACGAACCGCTCTCGGCCCTCGATGCCGTCACACAAAAACACACCGCTCGGCTGATTGCTCAGCTGCAAAGAGAAGAGCGCTTTGCCGCCCTCATTGTGACCCATGATCTGGGCTATGCCATGGCCTACGCCGATGAAATCGCCGTCCTCAAGGCCGGCCGGATCGAACAGATCGCTGACCCACAGAGTTTCCTGAGCGCGCCGCGCACGCCCTATTGCGCGGCGCTACGGGATGCCGCGATTGCTCTGGGCGCTTTGGAGGTCGGGCCATGATTGCGGATGTGCTTGGTCTTGTGTCGCGCGCCCTTGTGGTCCTGACGGGAACCGCGCTCGTGACCTTTGCGCTTTTGTGGCACGCGCCCGGCGATCCAGCGCAAGCGATTGCCATGGCGCGCTTTGATGCCCTTCTGACCGAAGAGGTTATTGAGCAAGTGCGTGCAGAGGCCGGGCTGGATCAGAGCTTCTGGGCCGCTTTCCTGCATTGGGTCGGACCTTTGCTCGTGTTGGACTTCGGCAATTCAGCCGTGACGGGGCGGCCCGTTTGGCCTGATCTCCGGGCTGCAATGGGTTATACGGTTCCGCTGGCGCTGGCGGGCCTTGCGATTGGTCTGGCCATCGCACTGCCACTGGCCATCCTCGCGACCCGGAAACCCGGCGGGCTGCTGGACCGTCTTGCCGTCGGGGCCGCATCGCTGGGGGCGGCCATTCCCGCCTATTGGCTGGGGTTGCTCCTGATCTTGCTCTTCGCGGTTCAGCTGGCCTGGCTGCCCGCGATGGGCGCGCGCACGCCGGCCCATGCGATCCTGCCCGCTTTGACCCTTGGCCTGGGTGTCGCAGCCTCGCTGACGCGGATTATCCGCTCCGGCATTCTGGAAGCACGGGGGCAGGCGTTCCTGCCAGCGCTGAGGCGGCGCGGTGTCTCCCCCCGCGCCATGGGGCGTGACCACGTCGCCCCCCATGCGGCCATTCCGGTCGTAACCGTTTTTGGGCTGGAACTGGCCTTCCTGCTGGAAGGCGCCGTGATTGTGGAGATCATCTTCGGGCGGCCCGGTTTGGGGACCTTCCTCGTGACCGCCATCGAAGCGCGGGACTTCCCGCATGTTCAAGCCGTTGTCGTGCTGACCGCATTGTTGTTTGTCATCGTCAACATGTTGCTTGATCTCATCTACAGACTGATCGACCCACGGATTGGAACGCGCGATGCGTAGCGTTGCTGTGTTGGCCTGTGTGCTCCTGCTGCTCGCCGCCTTCGGGCCGATGCTGGCGCCTTATGATCCCACGGCGATCAATATCTCCAACAGGCTCTCTGCACCAAGCGATGCACATCTGCTGGGCACAGATGCGTTTGGGCGCGATATCCTCTCGCGTTTGCTGCACGGGGCGCGATGGTCGCTTGGCCTGGCGTTTCTTGTGTCGATCATTGGCCTGTGTCTTGGTACGCTTGTTGGCCTCCTTGCGGCGCTCGGGGGTAAGGCTGCGGATTGGGCACTGATGCGGATCACGGACACTTTTCTGGCCTTCCCGGACCTCGTGGCTGCGGTGGTCATTGCCGGGCTGCTCGGTGCCGGAACCGGGAGCCTTATCTTCGCACTCAGCGTCACGGGGTGGATGCGATATGCCCGCGTCGCACGCGGGGTTGGCCTGTCCGTGCAATCGCGCGGCTACGTGGTGCAGGCGCATCTAGCCGGGCTTTCGCGATTGTCCATCGCGCGGTGGCACTATCTGCCCGCGATCCTGCCCTCTCTGACCGTCGTCTGGACCGGGATGTTTGCCCGCGCGATCCTTGGAATATCGGCTTTGGGATTCTTGGGATTTGGCGTCCAACCCCCGATGCCCGAATGGGGCACGATGCTGCTTGATGCGCGCATTCACATGCGCTCGACCCCATTGCAAATGATCTGGCCCGGAATGGCCGTTGTGATCAGCGTATTGGCTATCAACCTGACGGGAGATGCATTGCGCGATGCACTGGCACGAGACAGCGCGCGCGGCGAGGCTGCATGACGCAAGGGGACCGTGCGAGTTGGGGGATCGGCCTGCGTATTCTCTCCGGCGTTTTGGGCGCGGGCATGTTCATCTGCGTGAAAGCCGTCAGCGATGAAGTGCCTTTGGGAGAAATCGTTTTCTTCCGCTCGTTCTTCGCCTTTATCCCGCTGATCGTCTTTTTATGGCTCCGCAACGAATTCCCTGGCGGTTTGCGCACCAAGCGGCCCTGGGCCCATGTGACGCGCTCTGCGTTTGGCGCACTCGCGCTTTTTACTTCCTTCGCGGCCATCGCGCGGCTCAATGTGGCTGAGGCCATTCTGATCGCCCAGCTCTCACCGGTGCTCATGGCTATCGCGGCAGTCTTTTTGCTCTCTGAGCGCCTGACGATCTGGCGGGTGCTGGGCCTTGCGCTGGGGTTTGCGGGAGTTGTTGTTTTGGTCTGGCCGGAACTTGGCGGCACCTCCGGAAGCCCGGAGCGGTTGATCGGGTATCTCATTGGATTGGTCTCTGCCGTTTTGTCTGCCTTGGCGCTGATCATGGTCCGAAATCTCAACCAGACGGAAAGCCCCGGGGCTATTGCGTTCTACTTCGTGCTCGCCTCCCTGATCGGCGCTCTGCTCACTTTGCCTTTGGGTTGGGTGATCCCTGATCCACAGACACTTGTCTTGCTCATGGCCTCCGGTCTTTTCGGCGGTTTTGCCCATATCACAATGACGTTGGCCTTCCGATACGCGCAGGCCTCGCGCCTTGCGCCATTTGAATACCTCGCGCTATTCTGGCCGCTGCTGGCAGATCTGTTTATCTTCCAGCTGCCGCTCAGCTCGGCTTTCCTGCTGGCCGCACCGCTTATCCTGGCGGGGGCAATCGTTGCAGCTGCGGAAGGAGGACGGCGCGCGGGGCAAAGGAGGACAACGGGATGAGCGACAAGATCCCTCCATTGATTTCCACTGTCTCCAGCGCCTTCATCGCGGATTGGCTGGTGGCTCTGCGGGCGCTGTGTGCGCCGGATCACTACGCCTCCCTCCTGAAGAGATCGCATCTCGAGTATGATGCGACGACCCCTCAAAGCCGGGTCAACCTCGATCAGATCGTATCGCTGTACCAACTGGCGGCGGTAGAAACCGGAGACGAAATGATGGGGCTCTGGTCGCGCCCGATCCGCCCGCGCGCGTTGCAACATCTGCTGACGTCGGTGCGCGAGGCGACCTCCCTCACATCCGCGCTCTACCGGTTTTCGACGTTCTGGAACCTTTTGCTCGATGATTATCAATTCGAGCTCGTGGAGCTTGCGGCCGAGCGCAGGTTTGCTTTGCGATTGGTGGCGCAGGGCGACGATCCGGTTCAGCGCTTCGGACACATGCTGATCCTGAAGCTGGCGCATGGCCTGCTGTCCTGGCTTGCGCGCGCGGAGGTCGCTGTTGCGGGGGTGGAGTTTGCCTTTGCCAGACCGGACTTCGACGACGACTACGCGCTGATTTTCCCCGCGCCCCTGACATTCGATTGCCCCCAAACAGCGATCCTGTTCGATGCGGATGTTCTGGGCCCGGTACAAGTGCGCAGCTCTGCTGATCTGGACCGGTTTCTGGAAAATGCACCCCGCGACTGGATATTCACGAAATCCCAGCAGCATACGCAATCGCTTCGGGTGCGCGCCTATCTCGCACAGGTTGGTTGGGAAGAGGCCCATCTGCGCCATGCGGCGGACGCGCTGCACATGACACCGCGCACGCTGATCCGGAAACTGGAAGCGCAGGGAACATCCTTTCAAGCCATCAAAGACGGCCTGCGACGCGACATTGCCATCCGGCAGTTGCAAGTGGGCGAAGTCAGTATCGAGGCCATCGCACAGGATGTAGGCTTTGCCTCTGCTGCGAGTTTTCACAAGGCCTTTCTCAGATGGACAGGCACGACACCGAGCACCTATCGCAGATCCAACCAGATTGCGAGATAACGCGCCCGCTCAATTTGTCACTTTTGGACAATTTCCTGTCACCACACGCAATGGCGCTCTTCACTTGCGGTGCCTAGGTACGTTTTCAAACAAGAAACACAACATAGCCGCCATCTGCGCTCACGCATTGCCGAGCAACGCTTGGCGTTTTTGGACAAGCCGCGCTCTCACGAAGGATTTGACCATGTCTGACAAACTGACCCGCATTCTCGCCTCTGCCCATGCCCATGCGACCGATGTGATCACCCCCAATGTCGATACCTGGAACACCGCCAAAGTCTGGCCGCGTAACGCGTCCGATGCGGCGGGGGCCGCCGGGCTGACAGGGCTCTATGCTCCCGAGGAATTTGGCGGTCAGGGTCTGTCTCTGGCAGAAGGTATTCAGGTATATGAGCAATTGGGGCTTGGGGACGGCGCCTATGCGTTTGCGCTCTCGATGCATAATATCTGCACGTTTGCGGGCTGCGGATATGGGACTGATGCCTTCAAAGAAACATGGGCCCGGGATCTGACATCAGGGCGCAAGCTCGCGAATTTTGCCCTGACAGAACCGCAATCCGGCTCTGATCCGATGAAAATGTATACCCGCGCGACCATCAATGACGATGGCACCTGGACGATCAATGGCGCCAAGGCCTGGGTCAGCCTTGCAGGCGAGGCGGATATCTATTTCACCGTCGTCAAGACAAGCGATACTCCGGGGCACAAGGACATGGCGATGATCGCCATTCCGGCCGACACACCCGGGATCAGCTTCGGTGCAAAATACGACACGCCCTCCTACTCGTTCCTGCCAATGTCCGAGATGTATCTCGACAATGTCGTGGTCAGTGAAGACAACATCATCCTGCCTATTGGTCAGGGTCTGCAAGGTTCGCTCATGGCCATCGATATCGCGCGCGTCTCCATCGCGTCGGGCTGTTGCGGGCTGATGCAGGCGGCGCTGGATACGGCGCTGTCCTATTCCAAGAACCGCAAGATGTTTGGCGGCAAAAACCTCGATCTGGATGGGATCCAATGGATGCTGGGTGAAGTCGCGACCGATCTGGAGGTGTCCAAGCTGCTCTACCGCAAGGCCGCTGAGGCACTCGGGACGCCGGAAGGCCCCTTGATGGCGGCCCATGCCAAACGCTTTGTCCCGGATGCGGCGGTTAAGGCCGCCAATACCTGCACACAGGTCCTCGGGGGTATGGGGTTGTTGCAGCCTTACGGACTGGATCGCCTGTCACGGCTGGCGCAGATGCTTCGGATCGTCGACGGGACAACCGAGATCAGCCGCGTTGTCATTGGACGGGCGCTCCAGAAACGGGCGGCAACCTTGCCAGATCTCGCAGTGCCCAAGGGATATGGCGAGGCGAAGGACGATGCGCCCCTGGCCGCTGAATAATAAAGACAAGGCCAGCCAGTTTCCCCGGCTGGCCTCGCTGGCCATTGGCCACGACGTGGCTCAATAGCGGTAACTGACAAAATTCAGCAGCCCCGCACCGCCGTAGCCCGGGTAGGCTTCGGATAGAGCCGCAACAGCTGTTTCCGCATCCCCGCTCGAGGTGATGACCTCGTTTTGGAAGATCAGATACGCGATGGCATCGTCCAGAGCGCCGGGGCTCGCAGGTAGACCATGCCCGGCCCCCACAAGCCTCAGATCATCCGTCGCGCGGATACCCTCCAGTGCGGCAATCCAATTGGGTGTATTGCCCAGCGGGAAGGCGTGCGCATTGGCGTAGAGCAGGTCCTGAGCGATCACGAGGCCCGCTTCTGGGATATGGAACGTCAGGGTGTTGGCGGCTTCTGCATCCTTGATCTCGGCAATCTCAACGGCAACGCCGCCCCAACTTGTCGCGCCGAGACCCAGCCCACCTTCAGGCATGTAGAGCGGCGTATCATCGCCGAATTGCGCTTTGCGATCTTCGAACATGTCCGTGCTGGCCTCGGCATCCGCGCGCACGGCATCGGATGTCACAAACGGCACATCAGCAAACTGCGCCGCACCCAACAGATGGTCCGGATGGGCATGAGACAGGTAAAGCTGTTTGATCGGTTTGCCGAGACTGTCGGCATAGGCCCGGACTTCGCTTGCGAAACTCTGCAGGAACTGCGCGTCGATGATATGCAGCTCGTTTGCTGTCTCGATGATATGCGTATTAACCAACGCCGACGCCTCTGGCGCTGTATAGCTGTGCAAGGTCACGGCCCCGAGCTTATGGATCGTGATCATACCTGCCATCGGCGTCGCCGCGTGGCTGGCGGCCTGCGCCACTTTCCCGGTTGTGGCGAAAGCCGTGCTGATCACGCCTGCACTTGCGGCTGCCGTTATCAGTTGACGTCGGTTGAGAATGGGTTTGGTCATGGAAGAAACCTCTTTGGTTCTGGTTGATTTCCACCAGCATTACCCGCGTGCTGTTTCAAACTTAACAGCCTCGCAAAAATAGGCGATATTCACGCCATGAATATAAATGAGCTTGATCTGAACCTGCTGCGCATCTTCCAGACTGTTGCCGAAGAGCGCAGCGTGAGCCGCGCGGCAATCCGGTTGGACATGAGCCAGCCCGCCGTGAGCAATGCCTTGAAGCGCTTTAGAATTATCATGGAAGATCAGCTCCTTGTCCGTGGCGCAGGCGGCATGCACCTGACCCCCAGAGGCGCTGATCTGGCGCAGCATTTATCAGGCGTCTTGCAGGGCATAGAAGTCGCCATGTCCGGCGGTTCAGAGATCGACCCCACGCGCATCACCGAGCCCATTATTATCATCTGTGCTGATGAAGAAATTCTGCTGCATGGCGCCGATATCTTGCTTGCACTCAAGACATGCGGCTGCCCAGCACCGGTGCAATTCCTGCCGCTCAATATGGAATACCGCTCGGATGTGCTCTGGCGCAAAAGGCTCGCCGTGACGATGACAACCATGCTCTATGCGCCAGATGGCCTGAAACAGCGCAAGCTCTATGACGAGGAACTGGCCTGTTTGCTGCGATCAGACCATCCGGCCGCAGCCCATCTCGATCTGGAGGCTTACCTCGCATCAGAGCACCTTCTGGTGGCCCCTTTGGGCGGCGCGCCGACAGGCTATCTCGACACATGGTTTCGAGAGCAAGGCAAGTCGCGCCACGTGAGCCTCATCACGCATACATTCGGCTCTGCCCCCACGCTCGTGCAACAGGCGGGGCTGATTGCGACGCTGCCGAGCCGGCAAGCCAATCTGCATCGCCAAAACCCCGCCTTTACGGTCGCGCCTTTCCCGACCGACGTCCCGGCATTCAGCCTGCATCTCTTCTGGTCCGAGCGCTATGACAGGGACCCGGTCAATAAATGGCTACGCGATCTCCTGCATGATGCGATTACCGCGCCGCAGCGCGACACTCACCGGCAAAACCAAACCGCCGCGCTAGAGGATGATGTCATCCGCCGTTAGATTGGGCGCGCCTTCAAGGTTGATGGACATGTCAGACGCGCCGCCATCGATGTTGATGTAGAGCCTGCCGATATCGGCATTGTAGCGCACTTCATTGTCCGCACCGGTATAGCTGCTGACGAAGCTGAAAGTGCCCGCAAAGCCTGACAGGTCGATCAGATCGACGCCGACTTCGAAATCAGCAATCGTATCGCGCGCGGACCCTTGCGGGCTATCGGTCTCACTTGTGAAGACAAAGAGATCCGCGCCAGAGCCACCCTCGAGCGTATCACGCCCGCTTCCGCCGATCATTCGGTCCGCACCGTTTCCGCCGCGCAGAAGATCATTACCGCTGCTGCCACTCAGGGTGTCATCGCCATTCCCGCCCGATAGCTCATCATCACCGGACTCACCGCGCAGGATGTCCGCGCCATCATTGCCAAAGAGACGATCCTCATCATCGCCCCCGCGTATATCATCAGCCCCATCGCCGCCTGCCATCGTGTCATCGCCGGCAGAACCTTCCATCCGATCATCATCTGCATCACCGAGCAGCCTGTCATCCCCACCTCCGCCAAACAAACGGTCGGCACCGGCGCCGCCGCGCAATTCATCTGCGTCGCTGTTCCCGCTCAGGAGATCGTCGCCATCACCGCCGAGGAGTGTGTCCTCCCCATCGTTGCCGCGTAGAGAATCCGCGCCATCATCTCCCGACAATTCATCAGCACCGGCCCCGCCAAACAGACGGTCGTTGCCGGTGCCCCCGCCGAGCGTGTCATTGCCAGTGCTGCCGCTCAGAAGATCATTGGATTGCCCGCCAAACAGACGATCATCGCCTGCTTCACCACGCAGCGTGTCATTGTCGTTATTGCCGAACAACAGATCACCGCCTTCGCCGCCGCGCAGATCATCGCGACCGGCCCCGCCGACAAGCGAATCCGTGCCATCGTCTCCGCGCAGCGTGTCGTCACCGTCCTGACCGCGCACCAGATCATCCCCGGCGCCGCCATCGGCCAGGTCATTTCCGCCATCTGCATTGATCTCATCATCGTCATTGCCGCCGAAGACGCGATCCTGACCGTCGCCTGCGTTGAGCGTGTCATCGCCGTTGTTGCCTGCAATCACATCATTGCCCTGCCCGCCTGAGGCACTATCCGCGCCGTCGCCGCCGCGCAGATCGTCATCGCCAAGTTCACCGGCCATGACATCGTCGTCATCGCCGCCAAACATACGGTCGTTGCCATTGCCGCCTTCCAGCGTGTCGCGGCCAGCATTGCCGCTCAGAAGATCGTTGTCATTGCCACCTGAAAGCCGGTCGTTCCCGGCTTCGCCGCGCAGGGTGTCGGCGCCGTCGTTCCCGTTCAGCAGGTCGTTATTGGCCCCGCCGCGCATGTCTTCATTGCCGTCGCGTCCCGCGAGCGTGTCATTGCCCGCGCCGCCATCGAGCGTGTCATTGCCATTGCCGCCAAGGATCGTGTCGCGGCCGTCCTCGCCATTCAGCCGCATGCCCCGCTCGGCCAGCAGGAACCCTGCCGCTGTCCCGCCAAGGTAATTGTTGTAACTCAGCGCACCGCCCGAAATGACATCGCGCACCTCTTCAGCCGCGCCATCGACCCGCCAATTCACCGCAAGGTTGGGATTGCCTGTGGGGTTGGGTATGTCGCGGAACGCATCCTGAGTGATGTCGCTCTGCGAGCGGGCTGTGTTCCAGATGCGGATATCAGCCACCGCACCGCGCCCCAGATTGCTGACCGAAAATCCACCCAGCAGCGCATCCTGCTCTTGCCCGAAGACAATGGAGCCATTGCTCGTCAGACCGCCCGCGGCGCTGAGGCCCGAGGCAATGACATCGCCGTTCATATAAAGCGTCACCTGCCCTGTAGCGCTTTCATAAGAGACTGAAATTCTGTGCAATTCTCCATTGAGAAGCTCGGACGTCGCCACGCCGCTGAGATGGTTCGTACCGTTCACGCGCACGCCGATATCGCCCGAGAACCGACCTTCGGGGTATGCAAAGATGAGCAATTCCTCGAAATCGCCAGGGACGGCATAAGACAAAAGCGGTATCAAGGACGTGCTTGGATCCTGCGCATCGGTGCCCTGAAAGAGCATCTCGACCGTGACATCGCCCGTGGGCATTGCGATCTGGCTGGCAAAGGCCGCCTGCCCGGTTTCGCTGCCCGGATTGAGGTTGAGCATGTCGCGCTGGATATCCTGTAGCGCGACCAGCCTGTCGCCACCGGCGCTGCCTGTGATTTCTTCGATGCCGGACATCTCACCTTCAAAGCTGCGCATCTCGGCTACAGTCACAATGTCAAAACGCTCCTCATCGGGCACGACGCGCGTGAGATCATCGGCGGAATTGGCAAAGACGATATCTGCCTCAAGGACCATCTGCGGTGTCAGGCTACCGCGGACCTCCGTCGTTTCGGTGTCAAACCAGACAGGTGTTTCGACGGCGGCCTGGATGGTGACACCCGTGCCGCCAGACATGACCACCGTGCCATCGACGCCGCTGAAATCGACGGTATCCTCGCCACTTTCGCCGTAGACAATGAAATCGCCCTGATTGACGAAGAAATTGTCATTGCCATTGCCGCCCGCAGCGGTATCCGCCCCCTCGATCAGGATCGTGTCATCACCATCAAAGCCAAAGACCGTATCGGCTCCACCGCCACCGGAAATGACATTGCCTGCGAAATTACCCAGCAATCTATCAGCCGCGATGGTGCCAAACAGGTTTTCGATGTCGATCAGCACATCAACACCTTGCGCCCCGGAGGAGCGGGCGATAGCGAGATTGGCCGTGATGCCAATGAAGCTGGGCGCGATCAGCTCGCCGTCCAACCCGCCCAGATGGGCCGTGGCGTAAGAGGCCGTGTCGCGGCCATTGCCGCCGCGGATCGTGTCATTGCCGCGCCCGCCATGCAGGATATCGTCGCCGTCGCCGCCCTCGATCACGTCATTGCCGTCATTGCCAAAGAGGCTGTCGGCTTCAGCACCGCCCCGGATCGTGTCATTGCCGTTGCGCCCGGCAATGCGGTCGGTCTGATCGCTTCCCGTCAGCGTGTCGCTGCCGCGCCCGCCGAGCACTTGCTCGAAGCGCTCGATCGTGCCGCCGTTGCGCGTATCACCGGCATAGCGGAACGTGCCCGCCGCGAGATCGACGTTGACGCCATCTACCCGATCAAAAGCCAGAACATCAAAGCCCGCGCCGCCGTCGGCCTCGCCGCGGAACCGATCAAGGCGCATGTAATCATCACCCTGATTGCCGTTTGCCTTTGACAGATCACCCGATGTCGCGCCGTCCCAGATGACATAGTCATTGCCGGTACCGCCAAAGAATTGACCTTCGCGGCCGAATTCGGCGGTGTCATCCCCGCTGCCGGCATCAAAAATTGCAAAGCCATTTCGCGAGACCATAATATCGTCACCAGCGCGCGCATCAAACCGGCCCACGTTGGTTGATCCGCCGGGATCAAAATCAATCTGGTCATCGTTATCGCCCAGAACGTATTCTTCGATTGAGCTGGTGTTGGAGCGCAGCGAGAAGGGCGAGTCGTTGTCGCCGGTGCGGGCTGAAAACCCGGAGACAACAAGATTCGTGGCCGACGTGCCCGAATCCAGACGCCAACGCACATCGCCCAAGGGCCGCAGATCCAGCGTATCGAACCCGCCGCCGCCGTTGAAGCCGGACTCTATCCTGTCCAGCCCGTCCACCCGTGTCACGATGATCAAATCATCGCCGCCGCCACCATTCGACGCGGTCGCGCCCTGGGAATGGATCGTGTCATCACCGCCGCCGCCATGCAGATAGACCTCGTCGCGGAACACGCCCAAGCGCCCGAAGATCACGTCATCGGTGTCAGAGCCCACGAAGGCCTCAATCCCGACGGCATTGTCCGTGGCAATCACATCGCCATCCGGCGCGTCGAGATGCTCGATGATGCCGGTTTCGGCAAAAATGCGCAGCGGGCCCGTGGCCCCTGTGTTGCTGAGCGCATTGCCCAGATCGCCGCTGTTGAAGGGC
This sequence comes from Primorskyibacter sp. S187A, assembly GCF_049800955.1. Classification (NCBI taxonomy): domain Bacteria; kingdom Pseudomonadati; phylum Pseudomonadota; class Alphaproteobacteria; order Rhodobacterales; family Roseobacteraceae; genus Primorskyibacter; species Primorskyibacter sp. S187A. The sequence goes on from NZ_JBNAGA010000002.1 coordinate 99,423, forward strand.
AGACGTGTGTTGTTGATATATCCCAGATCGGAATAGGAGCTGGAAAACCGCGAATAACCCAGAACGTCGCTGCCGTCGCCGCCGATATAGGTCTCGGACTTACCCGCGACAGAGACGCCGCCGTCAATCAGGATATCGCTGCCCTTCCCGCCCAACAGCAGGTCAACCCCGTCGCCGCCGATCAGAATATCACGCTCATCGCCCGCATCGAGCAGGTCATCACCGCCGCGCCCGATCAGCACATCATTGGCACCGGATGTCAGGATCGAATTGGCGCCGCTCGTGCCATAGACGACATCCTGACCACCATCTTGCAGGATGATGTTCTCGATGGAGCTGATCGTGTCGAACCCTTCGCCGGAATTGGTCTGGCGATGAAAGACCGTGCCCGCGGCGAGATCGGCATCAACGTTTACCGAATTGCCGTTGTCGAGGGTCTGATAGGTGTCGATCCCCGCCTGACCGTTGACCTGATCATTGCCCTTTCCGGGCAGGAAGACATCATTGCCCCGCCCGCCAAACAGACGATCCCCCTCGGCAGAGCCGAAGATGTAATCATCCCCGTCGCGCCCATCGGCTTCATGCAGGAAGGGGCCGTTGCCCACGGGGTTGGTATCGGCGTCAAAGGGATTGCCATCGTTATCGACCGGCGTGCCGCGACTGTTGAGGAACATCAGGTCATCGGTATTCGTGCCGGTGAGCCCCGAGCCGCCCGTGAGCGCGGCCTCCAGCGTGGCCCCTTCAAAGGCGATGTTATTGAAGACGATAAATTCAAAGTTCGTGAACGTCTCGGCGCCCTGATTGGCCGCCCCCGCGTCGGGTTTGACATGGGTAATCACGATGCCAGTTACGTCAATCTGGTCTTCTTCGCCCTCTTCCTCACTCTCCTCACCGAGCACCACAAGCTCATATTCGTTGAAATTCCCCTCAAAGAAGAGCAGGTCGATGCCATCGCCGCCATCGAGGACATCATCGCCAAGGCTCGCCAGAACAATGTCATTGCCCGCGCTGCCGGTGATCGTGTCGTCGCCCGCGCCGCCATCCATGAGCGCGCCTTCGCTGCGATTGCCCAGGGAGATGCTGTCGTTGCCTGTCTCACCATACCATGTGGGCCCGGTGCCAGGCGTGGCGCTGGCCTCCCCGAAGCCACCGCCGAAAAAGGCATCCTCCAGATCCGGAATATAGCCCTCTGTCCCGGCGATTATCCCAAAACCATCGCTGACAAAGTCATCTATCTGGTCGGACAGATCCTCGATCTGCTGTCCCAGCCCATCGAGAAATCCACCGAAGGGAATGCCGCCCGGGAGCTCCAGCAGGCCATTGATCTCCGCCCGCACGGAGTCGAGGAGCGCATTGATGCCAAGCTTGTCGAGCAGAAAGTCGAGAACAGGCTGAACCACCAGATCATAGATAAAGCCCGTCGCATTAAGCAACGGCTTGATCGGCTCCAGCGCAGCAGCCGCCGCATTGAGCGGGCCGGAGATGACATCAATGGCAGACTTTATCTGTTCCAACTGGCCAGCGGCGGCCAGCGCGGGATCAAGCTGGGCATCGGCCAGTGTCGTCTGGATCTGCGTGACACGCCCGGTAATCGCCTCATAGACCGAGATGAGATTGGTGATTTGTACGTTGCGCAGCGCCAGTTGGTCATCAATGTCGTCCGCAAGAGAGGTAAAGTTGGATACCCAAACCTCATCGCTGATAAAGGTCATGCGCGTGGCGTCGGTGGCGGCATTCAGGGCCGCAATCGTCTTGTCCATGGTGCGCGTGTGATCAATGTAATCCTGCTCGGCCTCCGCCACTGCGGCAGAGACGAGCTCCAGCGTCGTTGCCGACGCTTTCAAAGCCGTTTTGAGATTGGAGAGGAATTTGCCCTTCTCCGTGCCCTCGCTTTTGCCAATGTCGTTGAGTTCCTGAACCTTGTCCTCGATGCGTTTGACCGCAGGGCGCACGGAATCCGTCAGCACATCGGCAAAGCGGATCGAAAGATCGATGAGCGGGCCTGCTTTCTTGGTGTTCTCCAGAACCGAATTGAGCTTGTCGATGCCTTTGCGAATACCGCCGGCTGCTGTACCCGCGTTGTTGACGTAGCCCACGACATCGGCGGCTTTACGCAAGACTGTCGAAAAGTCATCCAGACTGGCGCGAAGGTCTCTCAGTTCGGTCGGAATTCGGGAGGCATGATTACGATAGTCAATCGTCTCGGAACCGGCAGGCATAACAATAACCTCTTAACAAAAAGGGCTGATCGGAAATTAAGTATCCGTTAACCCTAGGCTGCAACGGCATCCAAAGCACGCTTTTTCTGGCAGCCGCTTTGCGGCCAATCGCGATGGCTCAGTCCGGCGTGCAGCAACGCATCTTGAGAATCGCCACCGAGTGATCGAACGCGGCGGGATCAGACGTCACACGTGCTGCCAAATGCGCGCCTTCCAACATCGCAAGCGTCGCATGGGCCTCCTGCGAGACATCTGACGCATCGCGGATTGATCCGTCTTCAAGCGCCAGCGCATAGGTTTTGCGCAGCCATGCGAGCACCATCTCGCGAAAGGCCACGATACTATCGAGGACAGCTGTGGACAGGCTCGCGGGACTTGCGGACAAAGACACGCACAAGCAAACCAGCCCGCCTGTGCTCAGTGCGTCGCGGTAATGTGCGATGAGCGATAGCAACCTGTCAGACGCCCGGTTTTCATGCGCATCGATTGTGGCGCATGTGGCCTCCATGCCAGCGTGATACCGCTCCATCAGAGCAAGGGACAACGCCGCCTTGGTCGGGAAGTGATAGTGGATCGAGGCCTTGCGAATGCCGATGGCCGCCGCCAGATCCGCATAGCTGAAGCCATCAAAGCCACGCTGGCGCACCAATATCTCGGCATTATCCAAAAGAGCGGTCCGGGTGTTCTGTGTCATCGGTCAGGCGGCCCTATCTCGCTCAAGAACCGCGAGCGCGGCTTCTGCGGCTTCCAATGCGCCTTCCAGATATCCGCCGAAAACAGGTGCGACCTCTGTGCCCGCGAATACCAAACGGTTGTCCCAGAGATTTTCCATCGTCTCTGGCAGACCGTAGCGGGGATGCGCGAAGAGCGGCTGGCGGTCTTGCGGGGTGGCCGTGAACGGATCGGCGGCCCAGTCCTTTGCATAGACAGCCGTCGGATGTGCGGCTTGCGCGCCAAAGAGCGAGACCAATTGCGCGATACAGAGCTCCTCCAGCGTGTCTATCGCGCCGCGGCTTTGCGGTGGCAGGCCCACAAATCCGAACAAGGCCGCGTATGACTCGTCATGCGCCGATGCGTCATGGATCTCAACCATCGGGCCACGGCGGCTCATCGCATCACCCGACAGGCCAGCGACTCGCCAGAAGGCCCGCGGGTAGACCGCGACGACTTTGGCCTGACCGGCCATCCAAGTAGGGACAGCGCGCATGCTGTGGTCCGTCTCGTCCGGCAATGCCGGTGTATAGCTTATCTCCGCCGCCAGTCTGGGAGGCATCGCAAGAACCACCTGCTCCGCTTCCACCACCAGACCAGACGACGTTTCCGCGCGAATGCCGTGCGCATGCCGTGCAATCGACGTCACATGTGCAGAGAGCGTCAAAGCGCCTGCGGGAAGGCGCGCGGCCAGCGCCTCCGTGAGCCGCGCCGCACCTCCCTCGATCCGCAAGGCGCCCTCCATCGACGACATCCCCCCAACGCGCTCGACATGGCCATGCTCGTCTTCAAAACTCAGCGCGCCTGAGGCATATTGCTCAAACTGGCGCAAGTTTAGCCGCTCCAACCTCGCAGCCAAGCGCGGTTGCCCGCCCCAAAACCACGCTGGCCCCATGTCGAAAGCGCCATCCCCCGCCCCCGTCGTCAGGATACGCCCACCAATCCTGTCTCGCGCCTCAAGGACATGACAGGCGCGCCCCCGTTCCGAGAGATCCACCGCAAGCGAAAGGCCAGAGAGACCGGCGCCGAGGATCAGGGTTTCCGTGCGCATGCTCACCCCTCGCTCACTCGCGATCCAAACCGCTCAAACGGCGCATAGTCTGGCCGCTCATCCTGCGGCAGGCGCAGTGGCGAAAGGCAAATGGCCAGTTTTCATCCAGACGCGCGCACCGCCCGGGCCCGCGACCGCCGCCAACGGCATGGCGTCGGGCAAACGCAGCCACGCGCCTGTTGCGAGAACATCCTCGCCTTCTTCAAGCGTGCCTCCCATGACCAACAGCTCCGTCCCGCCAAGGCCCGGGTTTGTCAGCCTGGCGCCTGCTTCCAGCTCGGAATACGTCACTGTTTCGCGCGCATCCTCATGCAGAATCTCCGTGGCGCATCCGTCCACGCGTGCGCCCAAGGCGCCGCCCATGGTTTTGCGGAATTGTGTCCTGTCGTTCAGATCAAATTGCCAGAGCTTCACGAAAATCGTGCACCCCGGCTCAGAACCAGGCGTGTGCTGGCTCGTGGGCGGATTGCGCACATAGGTGCCTTCCGGGTAATCGCCATGCTCATCCTGAAACACACCCTCAAGGACGATGAATTCTTCCCCTCCGGTATGAGTATGCGCGGAAAACTGAGAGCCGAGCGCATAGCGCACAATGGTCGTGGCCCGCGCCACCTCGCCGCCAATCCGATCCAGCATGCGCCGCTCGACCCCCGGCATGGGAGAGGCTTGCCATTCCAGGTCCTCAGAATGAATGACCACCCGCTGGGAGAAGTCCGCGTTGAGTTCCATAGGCGTTCCTTCCCGTTTCGAGGGCCAAGTGCAGGGCCCAGCACCTGCCTGAATAGCCAAGCGCGCGCAGCGTTTGAATTTCAACTACCTACTAGTAGGCAGTCTTGTCAATGAGAGTCGGCACGTTTGACTACGACAAAGCTCCTAGGTCACGGACAGCGCTTCAAGGCTGAGCTGCCGGAGCCAAAGATGGAACCGGTCGCCATAGGACTTGCGCAATATGAGCGACAGAGGCGCCGGGTCGATTTCGAACGGCGGCGGGCATGCCACAAGGCCTAACTGCTCCGCCAGACCTGCAAATGGTTCCCTGAGTGTCGTGAAAAGGGCATTGCTGCTCGCGGCAAGGACCAGCGCTGCGCTGAAGTTCGGAGCGTGGCATCTGACATCGCGATGCAATCCCTGCGCGCGACTTGCCCGTGCAACAGGGCCTTCATCTGCCCCTGTGGTGCCAACAATCACATGCGCCGCACCTGCCCAGGTGGATCCCGAAGGATGCTTGGCAAAAGGATGGGCTGCCGGAGCGAAACTACACCATGCCAGCGGCGTTAACGGGACGATCTCAAGATTGGCGTCAGGCTTTGGATGGCCAAACGCCAGCCCGACATCCGCCTGAGACGTCACCACCGCCTGACGCACTGATGCAACGTCAACAAACTCAACCGCCGCCGAAGGCGCTTTGCGGGCAACCGCACCAATCCAGCCCGACAAAAGCGGCGCGCACAGATCTGGAGCGGCGATCTTGATCTTGCGCTGGCTTGCAGCTGGATCAAACCTGTCTTCCTGCGCGAAAACGGCGCGCATCGCCGCCGCCGCCTCGAGAACCAAGGGCTGCAATCGCTCCGCCCGGGGCGTCAGACGCATGATGCGACCATCAAGCACGAGGATCGGATCGCCAAAGTGATCCCGCAACCGCGCCAGAGAATGAGACATAGCCGACTGCGTCCGCCCGACCGACGCCGCAGCCTGTGACACGGACGCATGCGTCAGCAAAGCTTCAAGCGCTGTGAGCAAGTTCAGATCGAGGTTGGACAGGCTAACATCATTCATGTGCATGGATGTATCATAATCATCAATTTGATGCATATGCAGCCTGCGGGCAGTCTGGCTTCACGTATCATTTGGAGGAACCAGCATGACACATCACAGCAAAAGCCTGCTTGTCGCAGCTTTCACTGCAGCCACATCTCCCGCTGTCGCTCAAGACGCTGACATCGATCTGACCGGAACATGGCGCAGCATCGCCTGTGAACTGCGTCCCCAAGCCGGTCAGGATGGTGTCGCGCCGTGGTATCTGACGCGCATGATCCAGTTTGCGCAAGGCCGGATTGACGCGCATTTCACGACCTTTGCAGATGCCGCCTGCACCACGCCTCTGGTTGAGCTCAAGTTCGGTGGCGCAGTGGTCGATCAGGGGCCCTCCACAGTTGCGGCAGGTGCGCGCCAGATCGACCTCATCATTGATGACTACCTGCGCGTGACGCCCCGCTTGCCTGGTTTTGCCGAGTTTCTGGCAAGCGCAGAGACCGGCACCTGCGGCGCTGAGAACTGGGCTGTTGGCGTCGAGCAGGACATATTTCAAACGGGATGCAGCGTCATGGGTGTTGCGCCGAATGCGCCCACGACCGAGTTTGAAGTGCTGCATGTCTCTGCCGGTCATCTCTACTTTGGTGCGCGTCCGGTCGATGGCCAGCCTCTTGCGCAGCCGGGCAACAGGCCCACGGCGTTGCAGATGCCTCTCAAACGCGCCTCAGGCGGTATGACGCAAAAAGTTGGGGCTGACGATCTACGCGTGCCCCGCCATGTTGAAATTGTCCTGTTTGAGCAAGCGGAGGGCGCTGATCCCGGCGAGGTAAGGGCCTTCTTTGAGACCGTCACAGAGAAGATGAATCAAAATGACACATTGCTTTACCGCACCGTTGGCCAGGGCGCTGATGGGACATGGCTGTGCGTGAACTACTGGACCACGCGCCCGGATATGGAAACGCTGAACAGCCAAGCACAGAACTGGAACGATGTGTTCGCGGCCATGGCGGGATTGGCGAAGCCTGAAAGCTTCCGTTTGAGCAGCTATGACACGGGTTTGTGAGCCTGTCACAACCGCAGCGCCGCTTTGCCTAGGCGTCTTCTACGACAAACTGCAAAATACCGGGCGCCACGCCGTCTCCGTTGACCTCCGTCATATCTTGGGGACACGCGGACATCACCGCAATCGCATCGCTCAACGTGCGCATACGGATGACATCCCCGGGCCTGGATACAGGCGGCGCGAAGCGAGTCCCGCCATCCGGCGCGATAGGCACGTTCATCCAGATGTTAAACGGCGCAGGCACGCGCGGCGCGCGCAATCCAATGACGGACATGGCCATGCGCAGATTGTCCGCGCAATTGTCGTGATATCCCTCGCATCCCAATTCGCGGTACCGCGCATGGTCGCAGCAGGCCACGATGGTATCATGCACCCCCGGAGAGGTATCTTCGATGATCTCCAGCAGTGGTTTACGCAGATTGGTCACGAGCGCATCGCCCACCTTCGGGAAGATCGAGCCCAAAGAGGTGTGCACATGGGCCATGGAAAGGTGCTCGCCCAGATTCTCCGCGCAAAACGCCCAGAAATCACAGACCTGATGGCCGCTTGGATTGATCACCCGGAGCACCTGCCCTTTTCGCAGGCGCACGGCGATGCCGCAGCGCGCATCGATTGTGTAGACCCGGTCTGGCTCGGGCGTGCCATCTGCGGAGATCGCCAGTTCAAGGCTGCGGTTTGTGCCGTCTGGCACTGCACTATCTGGCGATTGCACGTGTGGCTCTCCTTGTTCAAACGCCGCTGGTGCGCGAATTTCAAGACGCGTCGCCTAAGCCTATAGCACGTCGCGGGACACCTGAATCACGACAGCACGGTCACATCCGGCGCGCTGCAGTCACCGGACAGTGCACAGCATCAGCACAGCTTGCACACCGCGCCGTCATCTAAAGTAAGCGATGTTGCAGATGGCTCGATCAACTCTTCCTGCTACGCCGCCTGCGATGCGCCCAAGGTTGTCCAGAGATCCCGGGCGGTCTGCATGCTGTCGGGGTCGCCCAATGTCTCCAGCGCGAGCGCGAGGGTTCCCAGAATGACATCACGCTCGAACTCGGAGGGATCCTGCAGGGAGCCCAGTTCGGCTGCAGGCTCCGACAATCGCCGCGTGTCATCGCGCAAGGGCGCAAACTGGTCCTCCCAGGTCTGACCATTGCGCAGACCAAAGGCCGCGATTTTCTTGGCTGGATGACGTTCGAACTCCCCACCGCCCCCTTTGATGACGCTGAGACTGCGCCAGCCGAGGATGGCACCGGCATCCGCCTGCAACAATCTGTACGAGGGATGAAAAACACCCTGCACACTGGCGGACGCAGCGCCGGGGTTCAACATGCGGCACACCGTGTTCACACAGGAGCGCAGGTGCAGCACATCGCGCAGACACAGCAGCCGAAAGAGCTCGGGATGCATGTTCTCCAAGGGTAGGTAGACGATGTTGTCACGTGCCAGATATGTCTCGGCCATCTGCGGCGTCTGGGCGACGCCAATCCCCACTTGCGTCAATCCGGCTCGGACTTTGGGGTCCGCGCCATTCCAGCCATGCAGCATCACCCTGTGACCCGCCTGCGCGACGAGTTTGGCGGCCCGCAGGAACCAAGGCGCCCCCCGCGTCCGCCCGGCAGCGTAGCTGGGCCAATCGAGATCCACCTGCGGCAGCTGCAACATGTCCTGTTGCGCAGCTTCCGCAAATCCGGCGATTTCATCGGCCGTCTCGCCTTTCATGCGCAACAACATCAAGAGCGCCCCTGTCGCCTCTGGCGCTGTCTCTCGGCGCAGCATGAGGTGCATCGCATCCGCGGCCTCTTCCCGTGTCAGTGAACGGGATCGCCCGGGCCCGCGCCCCAATGTGCGCACGTGTTCTCCCAGGCTCATTGCGCGGCCCCTTTTGCGCGCGTCGCAGAAATCTGCCCCGCGATGTCCAACTGACAACCGCCGCTAGCCATGCCCGCGCGCGGTTCTTCACCTATGTTTTCCACGGTTGTAGCCCTCCCGCTATTCACCGTTTTCAGGATTGAACCTAGCCCAACCTCAATATGCGCGCAAAGAATGGAACCCCAATCGGGTTCATCAGCCGCAGGCTGGCATGCTGTGGATCAAGTGGCGTCACGCCCCGACGACCCTTCGGACAGCCCTGTCCAGCTTGTCAGCCACCTCCGAGATTTGAGCCTCATTGATGATGAACGGCGGGGCCAGCAACACGTGATCGCCGCGCTGGCCGTCCAGAGTACCGCCCATGGGATAACAGATCAGACCCTCTTCAAAAGCAGCAGCCTTGAGTTTGGCGTGCACCTTTTCCGAAGGCGCAAACGGCGTTTTGTGGGCACGGTCCTGCACGATCTCCACGGCGCGGAATAATCCGACGCCGCGAATATCGCCAACATGGGGATGCTGGGACAGACGCGCAGACAAGGCGTCATGCAGCTTTTTGCCCGCAGGCGTGACATTGCTCAGCACATCTTGGTCCACCAGCCGCTCCAGCACGGCCAAAGCCGCCGCACAGGCCACGGGGTGGCCAAGATAGGTATGGCCATGTTGGAAGAACCCGGAGCCTTGGGCAATGGTATCATGGATATGCGCGCTGCACATCATGGCCCCGATCGGCTGATAACCTGCGCCCAGCCCCTTGGCGATTGCGCAAATATCGGGCGAAACTCCGTCTTGCGTGCACGCAAAGAGCGTCCCCGTGCGGCCCATGCCGCACATGACCTCATCGAGGATCAACAGGATACCATGGGCGTCACAGATCTCGCGCACACGGCGGAAATAATCGCCCACAGCAGGGACCGCGCCCAATGTCGCACCGACGACCGGCTCAGCCACAAACGCCATGATCGTCTCAGCCCCAAGGCGCTGGATTTCATCCTCAAGCTCGGCAATCAGGCGCGCAACGTAATCTGCATCGCTCTCCCCGTCCTGCTTGCCGCGATAGGCGTAGCAGGGCGAGACATGGCTCACATCCATCAACAAGGGCGAGAAAGGCGCGCGGCGCCAGGCGTTTCCACCTGTGGCCAAAGCGCCAAGGGTATTGCCGTGATAACTCTGTTTGCGCGCAATGATCCTGTGTCGCTCGGGCTGACCGATTTCCACGAAATACTGCCGCGCCAGTTTGAGCGCGGCTTCCATCGCCTCGGACCCGCCGGAGACGAAGTAGACCCGCTCCAACCCATCTGGCCCTAGCGCAACCAGTTTGTCCGCCAGCGCTTCGGCGGGCTCGGATGTGAAGAAGCCGGTATGGGCGAAGGCCACATCCTGCAATTGCCTTGTGATCGCCTCCGTCACATGCGGATCGCCATGGCCGAGACAGGACACCGCCGCATCTCCGCAATTCAGATAGGCCTTGCCCGCTTTATCAAAGAGATGAACGCCCTCCCCGCGCGAGACAAGCGGCGGTGGCGCTTTGGAGTTGCGTGGAAAGACATGGCTCATCGGACGGCTCCCTCATGGCGTGACGACCTGATGCGCCGCAAACGCCTTGCGCCATGACAATGCGATGGGACGACGGCCTTGGCAATCGGCAGATGCAGCGCCCCCTTGCACCCGGGGGATAACCCATTATCGTGTTGCACAGAGTAAAGCGCAGGGCCGGGGCCGCATCACCAATGCCGCTCTGACAACGTGCTTGCCTGATACGTAGCGGACAATGTCCGGCGTATCGCTCCGCGCCCCTGAAACGGGGAGGAAGACGACCAAGCACCCGGAGTTCACCGGGGCTCTAACATGCTGTAATCAGGGAGATACATTCATGTTTTCTAAACTCAAAATTGGCGGCGCCGCGCTTATCGGCGTACTCAGCCTCGGCACAATGGCCTCCGCACAGGAGTTCATCTCCATCGGGACCGGCGGCGTCACAGGCGTTTACTATCCCACGGGTGGCGCGATTTGCCGCCTCGTGAACAAGTCGCGCAAGGAGCACGGCATCCGCTGCGCTGTCGAGTCGACAGGTGGATCCGTTTACAACATCAACACAATCAAAGCGGGCGAGCTCGAATTTGGTGTGGCCCAGTCCGACTGGCAATATCACGCCTACAACGGTACGTCGAAATTTGAAGGCGATGCCGCGTTTCCGGATATCCGCGCGGTCATGTCCGTCCACCCCGAGCCGTTCACGCTCATCGTGCGCGGTGACAGCGGCATCGAAGGCTTCGCGGACATCAAAGGCAAGCGCGTCAATGTCGGCAACCCCGGTTCCGGTCAGCGCGCGACGATGGAAGTCGTGATGGATGCCTTTGGCATTGGCATGAACGATCTGGCGCTGGCCACGGAATACAAAGGTTCCGAAATGGCCAAGCAACTCTGCGATGGCAATATTGACGCGATGATCTACACCATCGGTCACCCCGCCGCTGCGATCAAGGAAGCAACCACAACATGTGACGCGCGTCTTGTCTCCGTGACGGGTGAGCCGATTGAGAAACTTGTGGCGGACAATCCGTTCTACCGCGTCGCGACCATTCCGGGCGGCATGTACAAAGGCACAGACGGCGACACCACGACATTCGGTGTGGGCGCGACCTTCGTGACATCCGCAAGTGTGCCGGAAGAGGTTGTCTATGTTGTCGCGAAATCCGTGATGGAAAACATCGACGATTTCCGCGCGCTGCACCCGGCGTTTGCCAATCTTGATCCCGCACAGATGGTCAAGGACGGTCTCTCCGCGCCGCTGCATGACGGCGCCATGAAAGCCTATAAAGAGCTGGGCCTGATGAACTAAGATCCAAGGATCTTCGCCATTTGGAAAGAGCGCCGGTTTCCGGCGCTCTTTTTTTGGGAGGGCTTTGGTCTCAGTTTTGGGACGACGGGCCCCCCGCCTCCATCGTCACGATGCATTGCGCCTCACCAGACGCAGCGAAATGCGCCCGGCACGCCTCGACAAAGACCCGCACCAGCCTGCGGGGCGCGTGCTTGTCATATCCGATGGCCAGTGTGAGCGCGGGCACGTCATCCGAAATCGGACGCGCGACGACATCCGCCCCGCTATAGCTCTGTGCTGTCAGGGGTTTCATGTTGAGGATCGCACAGCCCCGACCAGCGGCCACAAGGCTGCGCACCATCTCGGTTGAATTGGCATAGGCCACGACCCGGCCTTGCTCGGCATCCTCGGAGATCAGCGCCTCGTAATAGCTGGTGGCCACGGGGCGGTTCAAAACGATCAAAGGCTCGGATGCGATCTGCGCCATGGACACGGATGCCTTCTCCGCCAGCGGATGATCCGCGGGCATCAGGCAGTAGGGCGGCGCGGTTATCAGAACATCATATGCAATGGCAGGGCGGACGTCCTTAGCCACAAAGAGGACCACGTCGAACGTCCCCCCAAGCAGCCCATCCTGCGCCTGATCATTATCGCATTCCTCCAGATGCAGCGTCACACCCGCATCCGAGGGGAGACAAGCCTCAAGGACAGAAGGCAGGAACGCCGGCGCAATCGGCGCATAATATCCAATCCGCAGCGTTCCAGAGAGGGAGCTGCCCAAGGCCGCGCCTTCTGCCAGAAGGGATCGGTACTCCTCGAGCAGAGCCGTGCATTTCCGCGCGATTTCACGACCACTGGCATTGGCCTGTATGCCGCGGGCCCGCTGGCGCGTGACCAGCTTGAGCCCAAATTCCACTTCAACCTGATCGATGGCGATGGCCACAGCAGAGGCCGCAATATTGAGCTCACTGGCGGCTTTGGTGATGCTGCCGTGGCGCAGCGCGGTTGTGAAATATTCCATGGCCTTGAGCGTGATCGCCATGCCTTACCTCGGAAAATCAGCGTTTACTTCGCCAATAATACTCTTTTTCCTTTGAAGCTGGCTATGCGAAATTGCAGTCCTGTCGCATCACCGGGAGGCGCCCATGTCCAATACTCCGCTCAAAGGCTGGCACCATACGCCGGACGTGCCGCTGCAAGTCTCGCCGTTTTTTCAATGGCCGCCTCGCCCCCTGAAGATGCTGGGCTGGTTGTGGGGATCGTGGTTTTTCATCACTGAGCGGCTGATTATCGCAGGCATCGCCTGCCTCACGTTTTACTGGTTCCAGCCGCCGCTTGAGGAAACCAAAACGCTCGCTTTCGGTTGGATCGCCGAGATGTTCCTGCGCAATGTCATTTTGATGAGCGTCGTCGCGGGCGGGCTGCATCTTTATTTCTACACCTTCACCAAGCAGGGCCAGACCCTGAAATACGACCCGCGCCCGCTCATGAAAAACGGGCGTCAGTTTACCCTGGGTGGCCAGATCCGGGACAATATTTTCTGGACCATCGCCAGCGGTGTCACGGTCTGGACCGGGTTCGAGGTGTTGATGTTCTGGGCGATGGCCAATGGATATGCGCCGATGCTGACCTGGGCGGCCAATCCGATCTGGTTCATCGCGCTCTTCGTGCTCATCCCAATTTGGGAAAGCTTCTATTTCTATTGGATACACCGCCTTCTCCACGTCCCGTTTCTCTACAAACACGTGCATGCGCTGCATCACCGCAACATCAATGTGGGCCCCTGGTCCGGCCTCGCAATGCATCCTGTAGAACATGTGATCTTTCTGGGCTCCGTCCTCGTGCATTTCATCGTCGCGGCCCATCCGATCCATATCCTCTTCCACCTGCAATATTACGCGCTGACCGCCGCCACGACCCATACCGGCTTTGAAGGCCTCGTCGTCAAAGACAAGAACCGCCTCAAACTGGGGACGTTTCACCACCAGATGCACCATCGCTATTTTGAGTGTAACTATGGCTCGCTGGAATTGCCCTGGGACAAGTGGTTCGGCTCTTTCCATGACGGGACGGCCGCATCCGACGCCAAGATCAGGGAACGGCGCAAACGGTTCACCAACGGAAGCTGAGCACAAAGAACACCCCGGGGAGCCACGGCGCAGGGATGGACGGCAGGGGCACGGCCTACTAGATTGAGGCTCAGCCGTTTCGAGCCCAAGGAATCTTCATGTCCGATACCCCCGCCTATCGCGTTCTGGCCCGAAAATACCGGCCCGAAACCTTCGCCGATCTCGTCGGTCAGGATGCGATGGTCCGCACGCTCAAAAACGCCTTCGAGACCTCCCGCATCGCCCAGGCCTTCATGATGACAGGCATCCGCGGCACCGGCAAAACCACCACCGCGCGGATCATTGCCAAGGGGATGAACTGCATCGGACCCGATGGGACCAGCGGGCCCACGACCGATCCCTGCGGGCAATGCGAGCATTGCACGGCCATTATGGAAGGCCGTCATGTGGACGTGCTGGAGATGGACGGCGCGAGCCAGACCAAGATCGACGATATTCGCACCAATGTGCTCGACAGCGTCATGTATGCGCCGGCTTCCGCGCGCTACAAGATCTATATCATCGACGAGGTGCACATGCTCTCCAACTCCGCGTTCAACGCGTTGTTGAAGACTTTGGAAGAGCCGCCCGCCCATGTGAAATTCATCTTTGCCACAACCGAGATCCGCAAAGTGCCGGTGACGGTGCTTTCCCGCTGCCAGCGGTTTGATCTGCGCCGGATTGAGCCCGAGGACATGATCGGCATGCTGCGCAGGATCGCAACGGCCGAAGGCGCACAGATTACAGACGAAGCTCTGGCTTTGATCACACGTGCGGCTGAGGGCTCCGCCCGGGATGCCCAATCGCTTCTCGATCAGGCCATTTCGCACGGTGCCGGCGAAACAACGGCGGATCAGGTCCGCGCCATGCTCGGGCTCGCCGATCGCGGGCGCGTGCTTGATCTGTTTGATCTGATCATGAAGGGCGATGCGGCAGGCGCGCTCGCCGAGCTTTCGGCGCAATATGCCTCCGGGGCCGACCCTATGGCCGTTCTGCGCGATCTGGCGGAGATCACTCATTGGGTCTCGGTTGTAAAGATCACACCTGAGGCTGCGGAAGACCCGACAATTGCGCCAGATGAACGCGCGCGCGGTCAGAGCATGGCCGCCACGCTGCCCATGCGCGCCATGAGCCGGATGTGGCAGATGTTGCTGAAAGCGATTGAAGAAGTGAGCGCTGCGCCCAATGCGATGATGGCCGCCGAGATGGCCATCATCCGGTTGACCCATGTGGCCGAACTGCCCTCGCCTGAAGAACTCATTCGCAAACTGGGGGATGCACCCGTGCCGCCGCCACCCTCGGGCGGTGGCGCACCGTCACCGCACGCCCAAGGCAGCATGACACAGGCCCGCGGGGCGCCTGCGCCAACCCATCCAGCCCCCTCCGGCCCAACCTCTCAGTCCGGCACGACGGCGCTGGCCGTGGCGCAAGATCAAGCGCTCGCGCGGTTTCCAAGTTTTGAGCATGTCATCGAACTGATCCGCGCGCGGCGCGATATCAAGTTGCTTGTGGAGGTCGAAGCCGGTGTCCGTCTGGCGGCCTACCAGCCCGGTCGCATCGAGTTTACCCCAACCGATACAGCGCCCCGCGATCTGGCGCAGCGCCTTGGTGGCGCCTTGCAGAACTGGACCGGTAATCGCTGGGCCGTCACGCTGGTCAATGAGTGCACAGCGCCCACGATCGTCGAGCTACGCGACGCCGACAAGCTCAAGCGCGAAGAAGAGGCCAATGCACATCCCCTCGTGCAAGCCGCCTTTGCCGCCTTTCCAAAAGCCCGCATCACAGACATTCGCACCGCAGAAGATCTCGCGCAGGATGCCAGCCTCGACGCGCTTCCCGAAGTTGAAGACGAATGGGACCCGTTCGAAGAATGAGCGCCCGCATTTTGGCATGCACGACACTTGCGGTTGCAGGGCTTCCGACTGTGCTGCGGGCCGAGGTCTGCGACAAAGAACGTCCCGGCTGGGACGGCACACCAGCCACGATGCTCTCTGAGGCCATCGGCCTCTTTTCATCGCCGATGGGTCTCTTTCTGTCCGCCGCGCTGGTGGTGGCCGTCCTGTTCCGCCACGCTCTTGGCGTCACGATTGTGAGCGTGCTCTGGGCCTTTTTCGTCTACGCTCTGATCGCGCCAGACCCCACCGGCATCCAGCAACAGGCCATAATCGAAGGCTGTATCGCGCAGCCTACCTTGTTCATTGGCCTGTCCACTGCGATATGTGCAGCAGCAGTCTATTACACCATGCGCCGCGAACCGCGGCTCTGACCTCTAGGGAGACACCCATGTTCAAAGGACTAGGCCAACTCGGCGATATGGCCGGGATGATGAAAAAAGCCCAGGAGATGCAAACCAAAATGGCCGAGATGCAAGAGCAGCTCGAGATCATGACGGTTGTGGGCGAAAGCGGCGCGGGCCTTGTGAAAGCCACGGCAACGGCCAAAGGGGAGCTTACGGCGCTCGATATCGATCCGTCGATCTTCAACGGCGATGACAAGGAAGTCGTCGAAGACCTGATCCTCGCGGCCATCAAAGATGCCCAGCAAAAAGCCTCGGACAAATCCGCCGAAGAGATGGGCAAGCTGACCGAAGGTCTGGGCCTGCCCCCCGGCATGAAGATGCCCTTCTGATCGGGCTTCTGCCTTGCCCGTTTCTTCTGGCCAAAAATACGCTTATCCCAAGGCCCGCCCATGAGCTCGACCAAGGACATTGAAGCGCTGATCGAGCTGATGGCGAAAATGCCGGGACTTGGGCCGCGTTCTGCGCGCCGCGCCGTGCTGCACCTCATCCGAAAGCGTGCGCTACAGATGACGCCGCTGGCTGATCTCATGACTCATGTCGCGGCAACCGCGCGGGAATGTCTCAATTGCGGCAATATCGGAACCAGCGATATCTGCGATATCTGCAACAGCGAGAAACGCGCGAACGGGCAGATTTGCGTCGTCGAGGACGTGTCTGATCTTTGGGCCATGGAGCGTACGGGCGCGTTCCGGGGCCGCTATCATGTGCTGGGTGGCACGCTCTCTGCCCTCGATGGGATCGGCCCGGAAGATCTCGCCATTCCACGCCTCAAAGACAGGATCTCCGCCGAGGACGTCACCGAGGTCATTCTGGCCCTCAACGCCACAATCGACGGCCAGACTACAGCGCATTACATCGCCGATGTACTGGGGCCGTCCGTATCGCTCACGTCGCTGGCGCAAGGCGTGCCGATTGGCGGCGAGCTGGATTACCTCGATGACGGGACAATCTCCGCCGCCTTGTCTGCGCGCAAAAGCCTCTAAAGCAAAACGCCGCCCCCCGGGGAGCGGCGCCTCGTTTCAGGATACGTATGTGATCACGGCTGTTCGGTGTCTTCATCATCCGTGTCAGGAAGATTGAAGAAGCTATCCGCATCCACGTAATCGCGCTCGTCTTCCTTCTCGTCGTCGGCACTGTCGCCAAGGGTGAAGGTCTCAAGCCCCTCGATGGCCGATGGAATGCGCGGCTCGGCAGGTGCTTCGAGCGATTGCTCTGTCGACAACAGTTTGCGACGCTCGTCATCGGACATCGCTTCGCCATCCGCAGCTTTCTTGGCCGCCGCTTTCTGGACCGCTGCGTCCAGTTCGGATTGTTTGCAAAGCCCAAGCGCCACGGGATCAATCGGTTGAATGTTTGCAATGTTCCAATGAGTCCGCTCGCGGATCGCCTGGATCGTTGGCTTTGTCGTCCCCACAAGTTTCGAGATCTGCCCGTCAGACAATTCCGGGTGAAACTTTACAAGCCAAAGGATCGATGCCGGACGGTCCTGACGTTTGGAGAGCGGCGTGTAGCGCGGGCCCCGGCGCTTTTCCTCGCCAACGGCAGCAGGGTTGAACTTCAGCTTGAGCTTGTGGAGCGGGTTTTTCTCGCCCGCCGTGATCTCATCCTGCGTGAGCTGATTGTTGGCAATCGGGTCAAACCCTTTGACGCCTGCCGCCACATCCCCGTCAGCAATGCCCTGGACTTCCAGCTCATGCATACCGGTAAAATCGGCAACCTGCTTGAACGTCAGCGTTGTGTTATCCACGAGCCAGACAGCTGTCGCCTTGGCCATAATCGGTTTGCCAGTCATCTCTTTCTCCTATGCGTCAGACAAAGGTCTCTCCTGCTCTGGCTTTCGCCGGAGCGGCCGCGGAATGTCCGGGGCGGGTTACCGTTGTCGGGGAACTTGGCGCGTATATAGTAGCGCAAGACGTTCAAGGAAAGCCCCAATGCGAGTTCTGATCTTTCTGTTGCTGTGCCTGCCTGCCCTTGCCGCCGCACGCGGCGAGAAATCCGGCGTGTTTGATTACTACGTGCTCAGCCTGAGTTGGTCGCCCAGCTGGTGTGCCATCGAAGGAGATGCGCGCGAGGCCGAGCAATGCGAAGACAGGTTCGATTACGGCTGGACGCTGCATGGTCTCTGGCCGCAGTTTCACAAGGGCTGGCCCTCTTATTGCCCCACGTCAGAGCGCGCGCCCTCGCGCGGCATGACAGGCGAGATGGTCGATATCATGGGATCCTCCGGCCTTGCCTGGCATCAATGGCGCAAACATGGGGTCTGCGCTGGTCTGTCTGCCCGGGCCTATTTCGATCTCTCGCGCGAAGCCTATGAGAGCGTGACCCGGCCGCCTGTTTTTCGCCGCCTGAAAGACCCTGTCAAACTGCCCGCCAAGGTTGTCGAGGAGGCCTTTCTGGAGGCCAATCCATCGCTGGAGCCCGATATGATCACGATCACATGCCGGGACGGCCGCATTCAGGAGGCCCGCATCTGTCTGTCGAAATCCCTGACACCAGTGCCCTGCGGATCGGATGTCATCCGCGATTGCCGCGCCCGTGACGCGCTCTTTGACCCGATCCGTTAGGCATCCAAAGCGCGCGTCATCCGAAGTGCCACGGCTTGCTCCGAAAACGCGATGAAATCGTAGCTGTCCTCCGGCAATGTCTCTGTCAGGGCCCGGTATTCGTGGCGCCGCCAGCCGGGATATCCATAGAGCTCGTCAAAGAGCAGGATTGTGCCCGGCACCAATCGCGCCCGGACCGCCTCCAAAACAAACCGGGTGGGCGTGTATGTATCAAGATCAAAATGCAGGAAACTTGCCGCCATGTCCGGGCAGCTGTCCAACCACTGCGGCACGCTGTCTTGCACCCACCCTTTCACAAGCTGCACATTGCTGCGCACATCGGGCAAGACACCATCAAGATTGAAACGCCCCGCCTGCGCGCCCTTGCTCTGACCGGTCCAGTCTTCTTCCAGACCCTCAAAACTGTCAAAGCCCCAGATTGTGACGTCTTCCTTCTTCAACAATTTCCCGAAGAGATTGACCCCATGGCCGCGCCAGACGCCAAACTCGGCATAGAGCCCCGTGCCGCCGAATTGTGACTGGGCCTGCAAACAGGCCCATTTGCGCAAAGAGGCCTTGCGCGGGAACAGCATCGCGCCGGTCATGTGGTCTCGAAACGTCTCGAAACTGTCCTGAACAGCCCAATCGCGCAGAAGCGTCAGGGGCGTGGTGTCCTGCGCGCCGTCACTCATGCAACCCTCAGAACAATCTTGCCGATATGCCCTGAGCTTTCCATGCGCGTATGCGCCGCTGCTGCCTCGGCCAGGTCAAACTCGCTGTCCATGACAGGGCCCACGGTGCCCGCGCTCAGGAGCGGCCAGACGTCACGGCGCAGCTGTCGCGCGATCTCGGCCTTGGCCTCATCCGATTGCGGGCGCAATGTAGATCCGGTGATCGTGAGCCGTCGCATCATCAAAGGCGCAAAGTTGATCTCCGTCTTGGGGCCTTGCAGAAACGCGATCTGAACCAGCCGCCCTTCCATGGCCAAAGACTTCAGGTTGCGCGCGATGTATTCTCCACCGACCATGTCGAGGATGAGGTTGGCGCCCCCTTCGGACTTCATGACCTCGACGAAGTCCTCCTCCCGGTAATTGATCGCCCGCTCTGCGCCAAGCTCCAGACAGGCCGCACATTTCGCGTCAGACCCCGCCGTGGTGAAGACACGCGCGCCCTTGGCATGGGCCAGCTGAATCGCTGTGGTTCCAATCCCGGACGAGCCACCATGGACCAAAAAACGCTCCCCGGCCTGCAAATTTCCGCGCATGAACACATTGGACCAGACCGTGAAGAACGTCTCGGGAAGACAGGCCGCCTCTTTGAGCCCCATGCCCGCCGGGACCGGCAGGCAATGCGCGGCTGGGGTGGCCGCGAATTCGGCATATCCGCCTCCGGGCAAAAGCGCGCAAACCTCATCGCCCACAGACCAATCCGTGACACCGCCGCCTACGGCCACAATCTCGCCCGCCGCTTCCAAACCGGGCAGATCCGATGCAGTGGGTGGCGGCGCATAGAGCCCTGCCCGTTGCAGCGCGTCCGGGCGGTTAACCCCGGCATAGGCAATCTTGATGACAACTTCATCGGCCCTGGGCTCCGGACGCGGACGATCCGTCATTTGCAAGACCTGCGGCCCACCCGGCTCAGTGATTTCAATTGCGCGCATCGAGCTCTCCTTGTTCTTCCCGCACAGTCAACCATGCGATACGAGGGAAGACCAGCAGGAGTGACGCTTGGCGTCCAAAGGCCCGGAAAACAAGGAAGGAGGCGTTGCCCCTATTCGCCGCGCCACATACCGGGCAGATCCGCATCAGGCATGCGCGCCGGTGCCTTGATCCGCGACAGGATCATCTCCGGCCCCGCCATGAGCTTGGACAGGACAGGGTTCTTGCGCACTTGGGCCTTCATGCCCTCGATCTGCATGACATTGTCGATCCGGCGATCCAGAAAGGCCCATGTCGCCTGATGATCAGCAGAATCGTCGCCCAGCCAGAACAGGACCGTCGCAGCATAGACCCCCGAGAGCGTGGCCCGCTTGGTGTACCAATTGTAATCCGAGGACGTATCGCCCAGGCCATCCCAGATCACATCCGCCGTATTCCACACCAGCTTCGCACCGTCGCCGGCGTATTGCGGCAGCGCGAAAAGCGTTGTGCCACGACGCACGACTTCCTTGTCCTCAATGGCTTCCAGACGCCAGCGCACAGCCTGCGCGACGCGGTCTCTGAACTTCATTTCCGTCAGCTCAGCGCCGCGCAATTGTCGCGCCAGCGCCTTGTCCCCGCGCATGTGAAACGCCACAGCCAGATCCACAGCGCCGCGCGGACACACAGCCTTGGCCACGGTCGGGTCAATGCCACTGTCGTCAACAGCCGCCTTGAATGTCGCCTCAGACCAGCCATCAAAAGGGACGTGCGGGAGGGCGGCATCAAGAAGCTTGGCTTTGGGATCAGGCTGGGTCATTGGGGTATCCTCGTTGCTGGTCACTAGACTAGACAAGATAGGGAGGCTTTGCTATACGGCCACCTCCTGCAAATCCTTGCAACTTCAAACTAGAAAGGTGGTGAAAACCACATGCAGGTTAGTGTTCGCGATAACAACGTGGATCAGGCGCTTCGTGCCCTGAAGAAAAAGCTGCAGCGTGAAGGCGTTTTCCGCGAAATGAAGCTTCGGCAGCATTTCGAGAAACCGTCCGAGAAAAAAGCGCGCGAAAAGGCCGAGGCCATTCGCCGGGCTCGCAAGCTGGCACGGAAGAAAGCACAGCGTGAAGGATTGCTCTAAGAGCATTCTGAATGTCTGAAGGAGGAGCCTCGCATCTGCGGGGCTTTTCTGTTTTTAGGGCCCGCGACATGCAACCCTAGCCGCGCAAATGGTAGGTCAACGCCGCGGCAATTGCGATGCCAAGCGCGTCAGGCGCGGCCAGACCTTTCTCATCCAGCAGGATCGCACGGTTCTTCTCATACGTGAGCTCTGTGCCAAAACGCACGCGCATCTCCTCCACAATCCTGGTTTGGCAGTTGAAAAAGAGCGCAGGCGTGCCGCTGGCCTTCGCCACCCCGAGCCTGATCGTGCTGCCCGTCTTTTTGCGCGTGGTGACATAGGCCGGCTCGCCCCATCGCAGCGTCTCTTCCAGAGCGCCGATTCTGGGATCAGACGCGGCCACATCAAAGATGAGCTTGCGTGTGTCCATGAGGACATCTCGGTACGGTGTCTCGATCTGCGCGAAGACATCGGCCACCATTGCTGGCGGCTGCGGTGTTTGTGCCATGATCCGGCCCTTCCCTGTCGGTCAGATCACCTTAGCACCTTTCGAACGCTCCGGGTTATTTCGTCATCCGGCCCGAGCTTAGCGAGGCGGGATCGGCACATCCAATGATGTTGTAGGCGCCCGGCTCCAGCCCCATGCGCGTGCAGACCGTTTCCGAGGCGAGATTGCCCGGTTCGACCCCTGTCATGAAACTGCGGAAGCCGAAGCGCGCCTCCATATCCAGCAATGCATGCGCGCCAAGGATCAGCGACAGGCGCTGGCCGCGATGGGACTTTGCCGTGGCCAGCATCCCCCACCACGCCTGATCGGCCAGAGATGCATGTTTGGCATGGGCGAAGGCAGAGGCCGCCGCGCAAGAGACCACCCGGCCACTTTCCTCCACCGCCGCGACACAGACCGCTTGCTTGATCATGCCCCGCAAGGCTTCTCCGCAGGAGGGCAGCACGCCGCATGTCAGCGCCATCTGCGCAAGTGAGGCCAGTGTCTTGTCCGGCGTTGATGCATCCACCCGGAGCAAAGAGAGATCGCCCGGCAACGGGGTCTTGCCAACGATGGTGCGGGCCATGGCCACGGCATGGGACGTCCCTTCCCATTTTCGGTAAACGAGCGGGGTCAGCCCACGCGTCTCAAGGGCGCATTTGATATGCGTTGTCTCGTTGAGCGACACGGCTGCGTAGTTGGAATTGCCCTGCACCCGCGTGAGCGCCGCCAATTGGTCGATCCCGCCATCTGAGGGGGAGACGAGCCCAACGGTTCGGCCATAGTAGCTGTAGCGCGGATCAAGTGCGAGCAGGTCAGACATCGCTCTGCCACGTCGCAAGACCGCCCGCTGGTCGTCACTGCCGAAAAACTCTTCTCTCACCTCAGCATGCCTCCGCCACTCAACCGCAAATTGCACAGACGACTGTGTAAGATCAAATCCAAATCTGACGGAGCCTTGGCCGGGGCCTTGGCACCAACACCGAGATCGATTTCGGCGCGCAAGCTGGCAACATTCGGGATCAGACGGGCAAGGCCGTGGTCTTGAACACCGTACGCAGCGCGAAGCTCGATTGCATCTGCGTCACACCGGGCAGGCGCGTGAGGTATTGGCGGTGGATCCGGGCGAAATCCTCGGTATCCTCTGCCACGCATTTCAGAATGTAATCGGCCGTTCCCGCCATCAGATGGCATTCCAGCACGTTGGGGATGCGGGCCACGGCCTTCTCGAAGGCCTCCAAAATTTCGTCAGATTGGCCCGACAACGTGATCTCGACAAACACGGTCGTCGGCAGACCCATTTTCCGAGCATCCAGCATCGCGACATAATTCTTGATCAGCCCGTCGCTTTCGAGCCGCTGCACCCGGCGGTGGCAGGCAGACGGCGACAGGTTCACGCGTTCGGACAATTCGGCATTCGACATCCGGCCCTGCTTTTGCAGAACCATAAGTATACGACGATCCGTAGGATCCAGATGTAAGGGAACATTCTTGCTCATTGCAGATAGTCTTTCGAAGATTCTTCGCAAAGATGCCCGATCCACAGGCAATAACTCAAGAAATCTCTTCGCAAAGCGCGCAAAACTCAATGCAGCAAGTGGAGGAGTTGCGCGATGCTTATAGGGTGCCCAAAAGAGATTAAACCCCAGGAATTCCGCGTTGGCCTGACGCCCAATGCCGCCCGCGAGGCAATTGCCCACGGACACGAGGTCATCATTGAGAGTTCTGCGGGCATAGGTGCGGGTTTTGACGATGCCACCTACGCCGATGCGGGCGCCCAGATCGTTGAGAGCGCCGAGGAGGTCTTTGCCCAGGCTGATATGATCGTCAAGGTCAAGGAACCACAGGCGGCCGAACGCAAGATGCTACGGGAAGGCCAGTTGCTCTTTACCTATTTGCACCTCGCCCCGGACCCCGATCAGACCCGCGATCTGCTGGAAAGCGGTTGCACGGCGATTGCCTATGAGACCGTGACGGATGCCGCGGGCGGCCTGCCGCTCCTTGCGCCGATGTCGGAAGTGGCCGGGCGGCTGGCGCCACAAACAGGCGCCTGGACCTTGCAAAAGGCCAATGGGGGGCGCGGCGTTCTGCTGGGTGGCGTGCCCGGCGTGCGCCCTGCAAATGTCGCCATCATCGGCGGCGGCGTGGTCGGCACCGCTGCCGCGCGCGTGGCCGTGGGCATGGGGGCGAATGTTACAGTGCTGGACCGCTCCGTGCCGCGATTGTCGTATCTCGACGATGTCTTCATGGGGCGCTTGACCACGCAATATTCCGACGCAGGCGCCATCGCCGAGCTTCTCCCGGAGATGGACATGGTGGTCGGCGCGGTTCTGATCCCGGGCGCCGCTGCGCCCAAGCTGATCTCAAAAGAACAACTGGGCCAGATGAAATCCGGCGCTGCGCTCGTCGACGTCGCCATCGACCAGGGCGGATGTTTCGAGACGTCCAGGCCCACAACCCATCAAGACCCGATCTATGAGGTCGACGGGATCATGCATTACTGCGTCGCCAATATGCCGGGTGCCGTTGCGCGCACCTCCACAATGGCGCTCAGCAATGCAACGATGCCCTTCATGCTGGCGCTGGCAGACAAAGGTTGGAAGCAGGCATGTGCCGATGATCCGCATCTGCTCAACGGCTTGAACGTGCATGCCGGCAAACTGACCTATTACGCCGTGGGCAAAGCTCTGGGGATTGATGTCGTCTCGCCGCAAATCGTCATCAAGTAGCGCGGCGGCGGCGGTGGGCCTGTAGCAGATGCAGGCCCAACCCGGCCCCATAGGCGAACACAAGCCCAACGAAGATCGCACGCGCGCCGGCCCATGCGACAAGCGACAGCATGAGCGGCGTGCCCAACAGGTTCCCCAGATTGCCCATCTGTGCCATGGCGCCATTGGCTTCCGCTTGATCGGCGGGGTTCGGCGCCAATTGCGGGATGGCGGCAAAACTGCCCGATTGCACAAGGCCAAGACAGCCCATCAGCGCCACTGCGAGAAGCGCGCTGGAGGGAGCAGCAGACAGGACAAGTGCCGTGGCAATTGCCAATGTGAAACCCAAAACGCACAGGCGCACACCGTCGAACCAGCGCAACAGAACGATACCCAAAGTCAGTGACACGCCCAGCCCAGCCAAGGGCATGATTGCGCTGGCCCAATCGCGGCTGTTCTCGGGCAACTGCGCAGGCAACACCGTCAGCAAGGCGACATAAGTCAGCGTATAACACAGCCAGCCGAGAGCCGGTGCGGACAGGAAGGGCGAGCGGTAAGCTGAGGCATGCGCCCGCAGGATTGGCCCTGGTAACAGGCCGCCCTCCCGTCGCGCTGTCTTGGGCAGCGGTTTGAGCATGACGGTGAGAAGCGTGGCCACGATGGCCGTGAACACACCATGGGCCAACAGCAGGGCCCAAATTCCCTCGCGCACCACGAGAGGCATGCCGAGAAAGGCCGTCAAGGCAAACGCAACGCCAAAAAACGTGCTCCAGATTGTCATCACGGCACCGCGCGCCTGATCGGTCGCCAATTGCGCCATGAGGGTTGGCGCGGCGACAACGATAATGAGATGCGAAATGCCTTCGACGAAACGCAGCGCCATCATAGCAGGCCAGGAGGGCAGAGCTGCCTGGGCGATGGATAGCCCCGCCCCGAGCCAAAGCGCGCCCAACAAGAGGGTTCGATACCCCAAACGCGAGACGAGCATACCCGCGAAAAACCCGCAGATCACCCCCATCGCAGAGAGGATGGACACCATGAACCCCAGGTATGGGCCCGCATCCGGATACGCCGCGGCGAATGCGTCAAAGGGGACAGAAAGCTTGGCAAATTGCCCACCTGCGCTCAATCCGGCGCACCAAAGCGCCACAAGGATCAGGACAGGATTTCGCACATCAGGCATGGTCCTATGTCGCAAGACACATACCATTTCGCAAATGAAAACGGCCCGCACAGTAAGCGGGCCGTAAACAAGACAGTGTTTGGTGCAATCGCTTAAGACTGTGCCTTGAGCTGATCGCGGATTTCCATGAGGATATCGAGCTCGGTGGGGCCTGCCTCTTCCTCAACGGCTTCCTCAGCCGGGCCTTCCGCTGCGGCTTTGACCCGGTTGACCATTTTGACCAGCATGAAAACAACCCATGCCACGATCAGGAAATTGATCACGGCCATGATGAAGTTCCCGATGGCAAAGACAGGCGCGCCCGCATCTTGCGCCGCCGCGAGGGACGCATAGGTTTCCCCATCCAGCGAGTAGAACCAGCCGGAGAAATCAATGCCGCCTGTAAAGAGCGCGATGATCGGGTTGATCAAGTCGCCCACAAGGGATGTCACGATCGCTGTGAACGCCGCACCAATAATGATGCCAACGGCCATGTCCATGACATTGCCCTTGGCGATAAAATCTTTAAATTCCTGTATCATAGCTCGCTCTCCCTGCGAATTGGATCCCTGCGCCACGCGTTAACACTTTGTTAACCTTTCAGGCGCGCACAGTCATTGTGCGTATTCGCGAAACAATTGGAAGTGCGAAACAGGGAAAAATTCCTATCTATTCTCCATCGACCTCAAAAAAGAAAAGTGCCTTGGCCATGACCCAACTCGACGCCTTCCCAATCACGCAACGCTGGCCTGCGAAAGACCCCAGTGTTCTGCAACTCTATTCCTTCCCGACGCCGAATGGCGTGAAGGTGTCCATCGCCCTGGAAGAGATGGGGCTGGCCTATGAGGCGCATAAAGTCACGCTGTCGGATGCAGATGTAAAAAGCCCCGAATTCCTCTCGCTCAACCCCAACAACAAGATCCCCGCCATCATCGATCCAGACGGGCCGGGCGGTACGCCAATTGGTCTTTTTGAGAGCGGGGCAATCCTGCTCTATCTCGCGGAGAAAACAGGGCAGTTCGGCGGGACAGACGCGGCCAATACCGCCGAGGTTCGCCAATGGCTGATGTGGCAGATGGGCGGCCTCGGCCCGATGACAGGTCAGCTTGGCTTTTTCCTGAAATTTGCCGGTCGCGAGATCGAAGATCCGCGCCCACGAGAGCGCTACGTGACTGAAGTCAAACGATTGTTTGGTGTGTTGGAGCGGCACATGGACGGGAAAGACTGGGTCGCGGGGGATTACAGCATTGCGGATATGGCCATCGCGCCCTGGGTGCGCATGCTGGATTACTACGGCGCGCGCGAGGTCGTCGGATGGGAGGATCACAAGAACCTTGTGGCCTATCTCGACCGCTTCCTTGCCCGGGATGCCGTGCAGACAGGGCTGGTCACTCCCCCGCGCGACTGATCCGACAAAACGCAAAAGAGGCCGCTGAATATCTCAGCGGCCTCCCGAAAAAAAGCAACGTATCCTGGGGGTTACCCCGGCAGCGTGCCTTCGAGCACGTAGCGCAGGATTTCGACGACCTCTTGTGGGGTACGCGCCACAGCCTGCGCTGCCGCATCCACTTCCTTGAGCGCGTGGTCATGCTCCGGCGGTTGCAGAATGATCAGCGATTTGCCCAATGCCGCCGCATAGCCGGCATCGAAAGCGGCATTCCATTGCTTGTATTTGTCACCAAAGCGGACAACGACGACATCCGCCTCTTCAATGCCCTTGCGCGTGCGGATCGCATTGACCAAAGCGCCTTTGCGATCATGCCAGAACTTATTGTCCTCCGCGCCGAGGATGACCACGCCGCAATCGTCAGACGCGGCATGATCGGTCACCGGGGCATCGAAGCTGACGCCGAGATCTTTGGCGCCCTCCACAATCTGGTCTCGCCAGTCCGTATGGATTTCGCCGGAGAGATAAACGCGCAGCATGGGCATGTCCTTTCAATGACAGGTCTTGTTTTCGCCGTTGGACCGGGGCGCTGCCCCGGACCTCGGAACATTTAGGGCAAGAGGCAAGTGAGGCGAGCGCCTAGCCCCGCAGCGTCCCGCCAGTGGCCTTGGAGACTTTCTCAAGCACCTTGGCCGCAACGGCCTCAATATCCTCATCCGTCAGCGTCTTGTCCGTGGGCTGCAGTCGAACCGTGATGGCAAGGCTCTTTTTGCCCTCGCCAAGACTGCCGCCGATGAACTCGTCAAAGACGCGCACCTCTTCGATGAGCGCCTTGTCGGCACCAGCGGCCGCATTGACCAGATCAAGCGCCGCGACATCTGCATCCACTACGAAGGCGAAATCACGCTCGACGGCCTGCAGATCGTTGAGCTCCAACGCGCCACGTGTCGTTTTGACAGATTTGGGCAAAGGAATTTCCCCCGGCCAGAGCGTGAAGGCCATCGCGGGCCCTTTCACGTCCAGCGCCTCAAGCACGCGCGGATGCAACTCACCAAAGACGCCCAGCACTTTCTTCGGACCCAGACAGATCATGCCGTGCCGCCCCGGGTGCCACCAGCCCGCCGCGCCGCGCCGGATCTGGACCTTGGCAGGCGCGCCCATGGCGGCGAGTACGGCTTCGGCATCAGCTTTGACGTCGTAGAGATCGACAGGGCGGCTGGCTCCGTGGGTGTCCTTGGCGCCAGTCCGACCCACAAGAAGTCCGCTGGCCAGTAGATGCTGTTCTTCGGGCTCGCCACCGTGGAAGGCGTGACCCAGCTCAAACAGCGCCAGATCCATGAAGCCGCGTGCCTGATTGCGAGCCGCCGCTTGCAGGAGGCCCGGCAGGAGCGCGGGGCGCATATGGCTCATCTCGGAGCTGATCGGATTGGCGAGACGTGTCGTGTCATCACCGCCGCCAAAGAGCTTGGCCGCCGCTTCATCGATGAAGCTGTAGGTCACACATTCGTTGTAACCCAGAGCCGCCATCGTGCGCCGCGCCGCGCCCTCGCGCTTTTGCTGCGGCGAGAGAACGGGGCGGGGAATGCCTGCGGACAAACGCGGCAAGGGTTTGGCCTCCAGCTTGGTGAGCGAGGCCACGCGGGCCACCTCTTCCACCAGATCGGCCTGACCCTGCACATCGGGTCGCCATGTCGGGACATGCGCCATGTCGCCATCCATGACGAAGCCAAGTGACGTCAGGATCTGGCGTTGTTCACTCTCGGGAATGTCCATGCCCACGAGCGACGACAACCGGGCGGCATCGAGCTTATAGGCCCGGGCATGATCAGGCACTGCGCCCGCCATGACCATCTCAGAGGCCTCGCCGCCTGCGTGATCCAGAATCATCCGCACTGCGTGATCGAGCCCCACGGGCGTGAAGGCCGGATCAACGCCCCGCTCGAACCGATACCGCGCGTCGGAATTGATCTTGAGCGCGCGGCCTGTGTAGGCAATCTGGATCGGATCCCAGAACGCGCTCTCGACGAATACATCAACCGTCTCCTCGGAGCAGCCTGTCTCCTCGCCGCCCATGATGCCCGCAATGCTTTCGGGCCCGGCGTCATCAGAGATGATCATCTGGCCTTCAAGAAAGGCATAGTCCTTGCCATCCAAAGCCAAAATCTGCTCGCCACCGGCGGCGCGATGCACCCGCAGATTGCCTTTGACCTTCGCCATGTCGAAGACGTGCAGGGGCCGGTTGCGATCGTAGGTGAAGAAATTCGTCACATCGACGAGGAAGTTGATCGGGCGCAGGCCGATGGCGCGCAGCAGGTCCTGCAACCAAGCGGGCGACGGCCCGTTTTTGACGCCACGGATCACCCGGCCTGCAAAAAGCGGGCATCCATCGCGTGTGTCTTCATCAATTGTCACCGAGATGGGGCACGGGAAGGCCGCCTCAATCGGCGCCTCCAGATCGCGGGCGATCAGCGTGCCCAGACCGCGCGCGGCAAGGTCTCGGGCGATGCCCTGCACGCCCAGCGCATCTGGCCGGTTTGGCGTAATGGCAATATCAATCACCGGATCGACCTTGGCGGGGTCATTGGCCGCCAACCAATCGACAAACCGCTCGCCCACCTCGCCGGAGGGCAGCTCGATGATGCCGTCATGCTCTTCCGACAGCTCCATCTCGCGCTCGGAACACATCATGCCATAGCTCTCGATCCCACGGATCTTGCCGACGCCGATGGTCGTGTCGATGCCGGGCACATAGACGCCGGGTTTGGCGATGACGACGGTGATCCCCTCGCGCGCATTGGGCGCACCACAGATGATCTGCGTCTCGCCCTCGTCGGTGGCCACCTGACAAACGCGCAGCTTGTCGGCATCGGGATGCTTCTCAGCCTTCAGCACCTTGCCGATGGTAAAATCCTTGAGACGGTCACCAGGATTTGTGACCTCCTCCACCTCCAGACCGAGGTCTGTGAGGGCGTAGAGGATCTCGTCCAGCGTGGCGGTGGTCTCAAGGTGGTGCTTGAGCCAGGACAGCGTGAATTTCATCGGCGGGCGCTCCGGCAATCGAGGTTTTGCGCGGTTTATCTCACCGGGCCTGCAAGGGAAAGGGCCACATGGGCGCTGCAACACGCGGGCCGCTGCCGCTATTGCGCACGGCTCACATCAAACCAGCAATTGGTCGCGTATATCTGTCCGCTCGCGGCATCGACGACGACGTTGATCCGCGGATTGAGAACGGCATTGGTCTGCACATTCAGAAAACCCGCGCAATTGGCGGATGCCGTGAATGCGTTGAAATACTGAAACTCCAGCTTCATGGAAAACGGCTGCTGGGCCTCCGCAACCTTGACTGTGCCAAATTCGAACTGATCGACGAAATCATTGCGAAAGACGTCATCGCCAATTTCCACGCGAAACTGGCTCGCCTGAAAATTCACCATGTTGGGGTAGAATTGAAACGGCATGAAGCCGCCAAAGCCATTGGGCTGCCACAGGGAAATGGCTGGAACGCCGGAGTGGATAATCAGCGTTTTGCTGGCTTTTTCGGGCGTTTTTTCCTGTTCCCCGGGGGCGCCGCAATAGACATTGATGACATTGGACGAGCCACCAGACACAGTCGCATTGCAATTGCCCTGCACATTGACCTCCGGCTTGGGCGATTGCGCCCAAAGACCCGTGCCGAAGGCCATCAAGGCGAGCGCGGTGAGGCCCGCTCTAGTTGCAAGTAACTGAAACGGATGCGCCATCTGATCCCACCACTGTGCCACCGCAATCGCCTGTGACCGTCACACTGCCACCCGCTTTCTCGGCGCCCACCATCATGCCCTGCTTCATCCATTCCTGCACCAGCGGGCTGTAATGGCTGAACACCGTAAGACGGCAATCCTGCACCGATTGAATTTGCGATGCGAGATCGCCATCGCGCAGCGCATTCACGTGATCGACCTGTTTGTCGACATATTCCGCCGACGCACCCGCACCGATGAGCTTTTTGAGCACGTTGGACAATTTGACCTCTGCATCCGCCCGAATGAAGCTTTCCGAGCGGCTTCCTGTATCCTGCACATCCACGCACACCACATCTGTCAGCTGGGCAATCACAGCAATGGGATCCGGTGTGTTTTGGGCCTGCGCCTGGGTCAGGCTCAACACAAGGCCCAGGGAGGGCACGAGATGACAGGTCCGGGCGCGGATCATTTTGGGGACAGGCATCGCAATCCTCACAACAAAAGAGTTCGTTCAATGGGGAGAGCCTAGCAGGGCCAAAGTGGTGCGTATAGTTTTTTGATCATGCTGGGGTTGTGTGCCCCTGTCATCTCATTTCAAAGCGCGCGCGAGGAAGTCACGGGTCTGTGGCTGTTGCGGCGCATCAAAGAGCGCCTCCGGCGGGCCTTCCTCGATGATCTGGCCGTCTTTGAGAAAGCAAACCTTGTCGGCGGCTTCACGGGCAAAACCCATCTCATGGGTGGCCAGCACCATCGTCATGCCCTCGGCCTTGACCAGCCGCAATACGTCCAGCACCTCGCCCACAAGTTGGGGATCAAGCGCGGAGGTGATCTCGTCAAAAAGCATGACCTCAGGCTTCATCGCCAGAGCGCGCACGATGGCCACGCGCTGTTGCTGCCCGCCTGACAGTTGATCCGGGTAATGCGTCATCCGATCGGCCAGACCGAACCGCTCAAAAAGCGCCGTGACCTCCGGGCGCAGGGCCTCGCGCGTTTCGCCCCGGCGCAGGCGTGGGGCCAGCATCACGTTTTCCTCCGCCGTCATATGCGGGAAGAGGTTGTAGCTCTGAAAGACCATGCCGATACGCTGGCGGATCGGCTGGGGATCAAACCCGGGCACGGAGATATCCTCCCCATCGAGGAAGATCTCACCGTCTTCAATGGGCTCCAGCAGGTTGATGCAGCGCAGAAGCGTGGACTTTCCCGCCCCTGACGCACCGATGAGGCAGACCATTTGGCCTTCCTCGACATCCAGATCAATCCCGTTGCAGACGACGTTCGCGCCAAACTCTTTGACGACCCCGCGCAGGCGCAACTTGGCCATCAGCTGCGCTCCCGGTTTTGCTTGGCCATGAGGTAATCCGCGTAGCGCGTCGCGGGAATTGTCACCGCGAGGAAGATCAGCGCGGCGCCGACATAGGGCGTGAAATTGGCCAGCAGGGATTTGAAGACGCCCGCCTGCCGAAAGATCTCCACCGGGCCGATGAAGGAGAGCAGCGAGACATCCTTTTGCAGCGCGATCAGCATATTCATCTGCGCGGGCACCACGCGGCGGATCGCTTGCGGCAGGACCACATGGCGCATCGTCTCACGCTCCGAGAGCCCCAGCGATTGCGCCGCTGCGCGCTGGCTCTGGTGCACGCTGTCTATCCCTGAGCGGAAAATCTCCGCCACATAGGCCGAATAGGTCAGGATCAGCGCCAGCGAGCCCCAGATGTAGGGCGAATTCCAAGGGCGCGGCAGGCCAAGGCCGGGGATGCCGAAGCCAATGAGATAGACCGTCAGGATCACTGGCACGCCGCGAAAGACATCCGTATAGGCCGCGCCAAAGATGCGCAGCGGAAAGAGTGCGGGCGCGCGCACATCCCGCGTCAGCGCGATGAGCAGGCCCAGAATGGCAATCGCAGGCGCGCACCATGCAAAGATCATCACGTTGATCGTGAAGGCCTCAAGCAGCTTTGGGAAGCTCTTGGCCAGCACCTCGCCATTGAAGAAGCTTTTTTGTACCTTCTCCCATCCCGGCGCCATGGGGATCAGGACAAAGAGCGCCGCAAAGACCGCGACCGTACTGGCCGCGGCCACACGCAGGGAACGCCTGCGCTGTGCATCCTCATAGGCTTGTCGGCGGGTCCGCCCCGCCGAATTGCGCGCGCTCATGGCTTACTTGATCAGCGGCACGCCCGTGGCGCTTTGCAGCCATTCCGCCTCAATCGCGGCCAGTTGCCCGCTGTCCTTGAGGCTCGTGAGAGCCGCGTCGATGCATTCCTTGAGCGGGTTGCCCTCTTCCATCAGCATGCCGAACTCGTCGGGGTTCTCCTCGCGATCTGCCGGGAACTGACCCACAACGCTGGCGCCTTCGATCATGACGGCACTCAGGAACAGCGCCGTCGGCAGGTCAAAAAGTGCTGCATCAATCTGGCGGGCGCTCATGGCGGCGTTGATATCGGCATTGTCACCGTAGAGCAGGAGATCCTGCGTCGGTTGGATCGTCTCGGTCAGCTTCGGCACAGCCGTCGTCGTGCCCACGGCGCCCCATTTCAACTCGCGTAGAGCCTCCAACGTAGCCTCTGTCTCAACGCCGGGCGCCAACAGAACGGCCATCGGTGCCGCGTAATAGGCCTCGGAGAAATCAACCACCTGATCACGCTCGGGCGTGATGGAATATTGCTGCATGTTGACGTCGAAATTCTTCGGCCCCGGCTGGATCGCCTCGTCAAAGCTGGAGCGGACCCAGACGACATTCTCCGCCTCGATCCCCATCTCGGCAGCCACCGCATAGGCCACAGCCGCTTCAAACCCTTTGCCGCTCTCGGGCGCATCATCCATCACCCAGGGGTAGTAGGCCGGATTGCCCGTGGCGATGGTGAGCTTGCCCTCTTCGAGCGTCTTGCCCTCATAGCACAGGTGGCCGCCTGCAAGGGCGGTTGTGGCGCTGAAGGCAAAGGCGAGTGCGGTTACTGTGGTTGTCTTGATCATGGGCCTCTTGGCTCCTTTGATGTCATCCCTGATGTCGCGCGACATTATGGAGCGCGGGCGCGCACTGTCCAGCCTAGAAGCTCCCCCAGCTCAAGCCATCCGCCCGGTTTGCACAAAATCGCCCCAGAGGTGCCGCGCGGGAGCCAAATGCGCCCATCAGACTTCCCGCACGCGACCCGGAGGAGCCTCATGAACACATTGCTGAGCTATGCCGCCCTCTTCGCCGGGCTCGTCTTTGTCTATGTGAGCCTGCCTGAGCCGCGCGATAAGGGGCCGTTGGAGACTGAAGCCTCAGAGACGCAGATGGTCGTGCGCGGGGCGCAATCGCGTTTTGAATACAGCCTCGGCGCGCGGCGGGAGATCTCGATCACCATGACGCTGGCCTCCCCGCCTCATGGCGCGCGCGAAAGCGGTGTGCTGCAGGCGGTGTCTTATTTCACGCCCAAAGCGCGCGATGCCTTCGTAGAAAAATACGGCCCGGGCAAGCCCTGCCCCGCGCCGTTTTATCGCCGCCATGCACAGCACAAGATGCTCTTTGCCGACACGCCCCAGATCGCCGAACGCCTGCGCGCGCTGCCCCAGGGCTCCATGCGTGACACCGGCAAATGGCATCAGGTGACGCTCACGGGCCGCTGCATCACCGATCTGGACTATGCCGAGATCCGGGACCAGCAGGTCGCCCTGCCCCGCGAGATGACGCGCCGCTGCATGTCATTCGTCGTGGAAGACTTCGAACTCAGCGCGCCGGGCGCAATCTAGGCTCTACTGCTCCGGGACGAGGATTTCACGCTTGCCCACATGGTTGGCCGCGGACACGACGCCTTGATCTTCCATCTGCTCCACAAGCCGCGCGGCCTTGTTGTAGCCAATGGCCAGCTTGCGCTGGATATAAGACGTCGAGCACTTTCGATCCCGGATGACGATGGCCACCGCCTGATCATAGAGCGCATCTTCGCCATCCGTGTTGCCGCCCAGACCAAGGACAAGATCGATATCGCTTTCCTTGTCCTCATCGGGCCCTTCGACCACACCGCCGACATATTCGGGCGGACCGAAGGCCTTGAGATGGTTCACGATTTCCTCGACTTCCTCGTCAGAGACAAAAGGCCCATGGCACCGCGTGATCTTGGCGCCACCGGCCATGTAGAGCATGTCGCCCATGCCCAGAAGCTGCTCGGCGCCCATTTCACCAAGGATCGTGCGGCTGTCGATCTTGGAGGTCACCTGGAAGGAAATCCGCGTGGGGAAGTTGGCCTTGATCGTGCCTGTGATGACATCGACGGACGGTCTTTGCGTGG
This sequence comes from Primorskyibacter sp. S187A, assembly GCF_049800955.1. Taxonomy (NCBI): domain Bacteria; kingdom Pseudomonadati; phylum Pseudomonadota; class Alphaproteobacteria; order Rhodobacterales; family Roseobacteraceae; genus Primorskyibacter; species Primorskyibacter sp. S187A. Next base: position 134,341 of record NZ_JBNAGA010000002.1, read on the forward strand.
CCATGATCAGGTGGATTCCGGAGGCCCGCGCCATCTGCGCCAGACGCTGGATACAGGCCTCGATCTCCTTGCCCGCGACCATCATGAGGTCCGCCATCTCATCGACGATCACGACGATGTAAGGCATCTTTTCGGGCGCGAATTCCTCGGTCTCAAAGACGGGCTCGCCGGTCTCATCGTCAAACCCCGTCTGCACGGTGCGCGAGAACATCTCCTGCTTGGCCAGCGCATCAGCGACGCGGGAATTGTAGCCATCAATGTTGCGCACGCCCATCTTGGACATCTTGCGATAGCGTTCCTCCATCTCACCCACGACCCATTTGAGCGCGACCACGGCTTTCTTGGGGTCCGTCACAACGGGGGAAAGGAGATGCGGAATCCCGTCATAGACGCTGAGTTCCAGCATCTTGGGATCAATCATCACCATACGCAGATCCTCGGGCGTGAGCTTGTAGAGCAGCGACAGGATCATCGTGTTGATCGCCACGGATTTACCCGAGCCGGTCGTCCCGGCAATCAGCAGGTGAGGCATCTTGGCGAGGTTGGCCACAACCGGATCGCCACCAATATCCTTGCCCAGCGCGAGGGGCAGTTTCTGGTTGCCATCGCCATAATCGCGCGTCGAAAGGATTTCGCGGAAGCTCACCATCTCGCGCTTGTCATTGGGCAGTTCGATCCCGATGACCGACCGGCCCGGCACGGTCGAAACCCGGGCAGAGAGTGCGGACATGGAGCGCGCAATGTCATCAGAGAGACCAATCACGCGCGACGCCTTGAGGCCCGGCGCAGGCTCCAGCTCATACATCGTCACAACCGGACCCGGACGCACCGAGACAATCTCACCTTTTACCCCGTAGTCATCGAGCACACTTTCGAGCATGCGCGCATTTTCCTCGAGCGCCTCATCAGACAGGTGATGACGTTCGACCGTGGCGGGATCAGACAAAAGCGCCAGCGGCGGCAAATCGTAGTCGGCCTTGGTATCGTCAAAGGAGAAGGACGGCTGCGCCTCCGCCTTGGCCCGGCTTGAAGGCTGCACGGGCTTGCGTGTCGGCTGTTGGACGACCTTCTTGGGCGCAGGTGTCGTGACGCGTGCCTCCATCGGCGCGGCGGGTGGAACAGCCGCGGCATCTGCTGCGGGTACGTCCATGGACGGTGCGTCCCAGACCGCATCGTGCACCTGATGATCCACGTCCACTTCTGCCGCTGGTGCCACGGCAGCCTCAACCGGCACATCCATAACAGGCACAGATGCTGTCAGGGGCGCAGTCATGGGTGCAGTCAGAGGCGGCTCGGGCGGCAGGGCCGCGCCCGCAGACAGCGGCGGTTCCGGGGGCAGGCCCACGGATTGGCTAACGGGTTGGCTTGTGTCCAGGACCAGCGGCTGTGGACCACGGCCCCGCCCTTTCGTCAAAGGTGCGACTGTCTCAATCTTGGCATTTTGCTGACCGGGCACCGGCGCGCGGCGCACACGATCCTTGATGGCGCCTGCGATCTTGGCGCGGATGCGATCATCGCTCGGCATATCTGCATCGCCTGCGAATGTCGGCTGCTCCACAAGCTCCGGCTCAGGCATCGCCTGTTCAGGCCGACGGATGAGCGATGGCACCATTGACAGGATCGACGGCTTGGCCTGTGGTGCAGGCTCGGCGACAAATCCCGCATCCGCCTGAGGCGCCGCAGGTGCAATCGGAGCGGCCTTTTGGGCTGCGGCCTCGGCGGCAAGCTGATTGGCCTCCCATGTCGCGGCCTCTGCGCGTTCCTGCGCGCGGGCTTCACGCCGTTGGACCTGTTTCGCCTGCAAGGCGCGCGCCGTTGAGACCGCGCCCGTCGCACTCCGGCCCAGAACATTCATCAATGTCGCATAGGCCAGGATCAGCCCGACCATCAGGAAGCGCCCGATCCGACGCAGCTCAGGCATGGTAAAGCCCAGCACGAATACACCTGTGACCAGCACGAGAACAGCCATCAGGAACGACGCGAGTTTTGTCGTCAGCGCCGCACCAACAGGCAAGCCCGTGAGCAACGCGCCCAACACCGTATCCCCGAAGAGACCACCCAGACCAAAGCTGTGGGACCACCCTGCACCGGGCACAAGCGTCGCGGCATAAATCGCAGCCAGCGCAATCACGATCGGCGCAAAGACGATACGCCCGACAATGCGCTCGCTTCCCTGATGCAGCGCAAAGCGCAAACCCCAGACCAGCGCCACGGCAGCAAAGCCCCAGGAGGCATATCCCACGATCATCATGACCGGCGCGGCAATCGCAGCACCCAGCCGACCCATCCAGTTCTGAACAGGCGCATCGGTTGCGCTCATCCAGCTGGGATCTTCGGCGGCGTAGGACAGAACCATCGCTCCGATGGCCAGCCCCAGAAGCACCAGAACGATACCAAAAAGCTCACGGCCTCTTTTCTCAACCGCCGCAGCGGTATCACTGTCCAAAAGCGGGTCACGTCCTCGGGCGGGATAAGCCATTTTGCTCTTACCTCTCATACTTTTGAAGCACATCACGCAAGCGGGTCAGGCCACGCGCGCACTCTTCTTTTGGGGCGACCAGAGCCACCCGGATATAGGATTTGCCCGGGCTCTCGCCCGATACGCTGCGCGACAGGTAATCCCCAGGCAGGACGCGCACGGCGGCCTCTTGCCAGGCCCACAGCGCGGCCTGTTCCCCGTCTTCGACAGGCAACCACAGAAAGAAGCCGGCTTGCGGGCTCTGATAGCCCGGGTAGCTCGCGAATATCTCATCGGCCAGGGCGTATTTCTCGCGATAAAGCGCACGATTGTCTTCGACATGGGCCTCATCCGCCCAAACAGCTTCCGAGACGCGCTGGATCGGCAGCGGCAAGGGCGTTCCGGCATAGGCGCGTAATTGTTTGATGCGCGCGATGCTCTCGGGCCCTCCGGCCACGAAGCCCGACCGGAGCCCCGGCAGGTTCGAGCGTTTGGAAAGCGAATGAAAAATCACGACCCGCTCTGGATCCGCGCCGAGCTTTGTCGCGACTTCCAGCGCGCCCGCAGGCGGCGTGTCCCGGTAGATCTCGGAATAGCATTCATCCGCAAGAATTTTGAAATCGTGCTTTTCCGCCAAGGCAATCAACGCCGCCCAATAGGCCTCATCAGCCACAGCCCCCTGCGGGTTCGCGGGCGAACAGATGTAGGCCATGGCCACACGGTCCAAAAGCTCCGGCGAGAGCGACAGGTAGTCCGGCAGATGGCCCGAGGCCTGCGTCGCAGGTACAAAGACCGGCTCGGCATTCACCGACATCGTGGCGATCATATAGACCTGATAGAACGGATTGGGCATCAGGATCACCGGATGCTGACCGTTCTTCAACTCCGGGCACAGCGCCATCGTGACATTGTAGAGCCCTTCGCGCGTCCCGTTGAGCGCCATGATCTGACGGTCAGCGTCCAGCGTCACGCCGTAGCGCCGCGCCACCCAATCAGCGATGGCAGATCTCAACTCCGGCGTGCCGTCATTGGGGGGATATTTGGCAAAGCCCGCAACCTCGGCGGCCAACACCTGCGCAACGCTCTCCGGGAAAGGATGGCGCGGCTCGCCAATGGTCATGTTGACGATGTCATCTGCATAGGCAGGCGCGGGATCATGCACGTCCAAAAGAGCGCGCAGACGCGGGAACGCATAAGCCGGTAGGTTCGAAAACCGCTCGGGGAACATCAAAACTGCCTCATGGGTTCGGGATCATTAGCGTCCCGTTTGACAGGCAAGATAGCTAGGGCATTGCGCGCCGTCCAGAAAAAGGCGCGTCGGCTCAGGCTTTTGTGGCTTTTGCGCCGCGCCGTGACTCAAGCGATTGCGGCTGGCCGCGTTCCCGCCAGCACAGGATGTGTGTCAGGCCAAGTCTCGCGCTCGAAAACAGGCCAGCAATCAGGCCAGAAATCAGGCCAGCGCCTGCTCCACCGCTGCCCCCAAACGCAACAGCGCCGCTTCGCCCCGCGCCCGCCCCAGAACCTGCAAGCCGCAAGACCGCTCGCTTGTCGGCAGCGACAGGGCGCACAGCCCCATCAAGTTGCCCACCCGGGTGTTGCGCAGGGCCAACAGGTTGGAGCGCACGTAATAGTCGCTGTCCGTTTGCAGCCGCGCCTTGTTGGGGGGAACGATCGCCGCCGTCGGCGTTAGAACCGCGTGGAAGGGCGCCACGGCGTCCGCCCATGCAGCGCGAGCTTGATCTACCGTTTGCCATGCGGCCACATAGTCCGCTGCGTTTTGATCCTTGCCCGCGCGGAAGCGGTTCAGGATTTCGGGGAACATCTTGTCGGGATTTGCCTCAATCTCTTTGCCCCAGGTTCCATAGGCCTCGGATGTAAAGAGAATGCCTGACAGGGCCATGGGCGCTGCAAGCTCAGGCACGTCGATCTCCGTGATCTGCGCACCTGCGTCCTGCAGTCGGGCCAGCGCTTCGGCAAACGCGGCTGCGGGGCGCTCTTCGATATCGTCTTGCACGATGGTGTCGAGAACGGCGAAATGGACTCCCTTGAGCGATACCCCCTTGAGATCCGGCGCAGCGCCCCCGCCCATGGCCGCGTGCAAAAGCGCGGCATCCTCGACGGAGCGCGCAAGCGGGCCCACCGTGTCAAACTGCGCGCAGAGCGGCACCACGCCTTCAAGGCTGAGTGCGCCGGAGGTTGTTTTGAGGCCCACGAGATCGTTCCAGGCCGACGGGATACGCACGGAGCCACCCGTGTCCGAACCGATCCCTGCAGACGCCGTGCCAAAGGCCACCGACGCGGCAGCCCCCGAGGAGGACCCGCCCGGAACCGCGCCGTCATCATTGATGTTGGGCGGCGTGCCCGTCATCGGGTTGAGGCCCAGCCCGGAGAACGCCAATTCGCTCATATGGGTCTTGCCCAAACAGACAAGGCCTTGAGCGGTCGCGGCGCGCAGCACCTCCGCATCCCGCTCCGGCACCCGGCCTTCAAGCAGCTTGCTGCCGGCTTCTGTCGCGTCTCCGGCCGTATCGAAAAGGTCTTTCCAGGAGATCGGCACACCGTCAAGCGGCCCAACCCTGCGATTTTCACGCGCGCGCCGTGCGGCGGCTTCGGCTTCGCGCCGGGCGCGGGCCTCGGTCAGGCGCGCATAGATGTCCCCGCGGGGACGGGCTTTCTCAAGGTAAGCATCTGTTAACGCTTGCGGATCCAGCTCACCGCGGCCAATGGCACGGCCCTGTTCTGCTGCTGTTTTTGTGAGCCAATCCTGCATGTCGATCTCCCTCGTCAGGCTTTTGACGGTAGCGTCAGCGAAGCGCATGGACAATCCCGCTCGACCCGCCATATCCAGAAGTATGAACTTTGACAGCGATCTCCTCATCGTCGGCGGCGGGCTCAATGGTCCGACGCTTGCTCTGGCCGCCGCACAAGTGGGGCTGAGCTCGACCATTATCGACGCCCTGCCCCCCGAAACACAGGACGCGCCCGGCTTTGACGGACGCTCCTATGCCTTGGCGCTCGCCTCGCAAAAGCTCCTTGAGGCGCTGGGGCTTTGGGACGGTCTGGAGGCGCAAGCCCAACCGATGCTTGAGATCAAGGTCACCGATGGGCGCGCAGGCGAAGGCCCTGCGCCTTTCTTCATGCATTTTGACCATGCCGAGATCGAGGAAGGCCCCATGGGGTTCATGGTCGAGGATCGTCACCTGCGCGCAGCGCTTCTGGCCGCCACGCGGGCCGACCCGGCCATCTCACGCGTTCAGGACAGGGTCGTGGCGCAGTCGACGGATCACCTGGGCGTAGAGGTCACCCTTGCCTCCGGCAAGACGCTGCGCGGACGCCTGCTGATCGGGTGTGACGGACGGCAGAGCGGGACCGCCGAGCGCGCGGGCATCCGGCGCACGGGATGGGACTACGGACAGACCGCTTTGGTCTGCGCCATCGCCCATGAGCGGCCCCATCACGGTATTGCGCATCAATTCTTCATGCCGCCCGGACCGCTGGCCATCCTGCCGCTCACAGGCAATCGCTCCTCAATCGTGTGGTCCGAAACCCATGCAAATGCGGCCGCTATTCAAGCGCTGTCCGATGAGGATTACCTGACGGTGCTGCGCCCACGTTTTGGCGATTTTCTGGGCGAGATCGCCTTGGGCGGCGCACGATATACCTACCCGCTCAACCTGACGGTCGCGCAGCGCTTTATCGCGGAACGTCTGGCCCTCGTCGGCGATGCGGCCCATGGGGTGCATCCCATCGCGGGTCAGGGGCTGAACGCGGGATTTCGCGATATCGGCGCCTTGATCGAAGTGCTGTCGGACGCGCGCAAACGCGGTGAAGACATCGCCGCGCCACTGGTGCTTGAGCGTTACGCGCAATGGCGCGGCTTTGATGTGGCGACGCTGGCCATGGCGACGGATACGTTCAACAAGCTGTTTTCCAACGATAATCCCGTGCTGCGCGGTATACGCGATCTGGGCCTGGGCGTTGTGAATGCCGTGCCTGCCTTCCGACGCAGCTTCATTCGGGAAGCCGCCGGATTGACCGGCGACGTGCCGAAATTGCTCAAAGGCCAACCGCTCTAGCGGGCGGTGGCGCTCAGCACACAAGCGCTTTTCCAAGTCACTTCGACCTTGTGACGACCGCTCTCCACGCGGGGCGTAACGGCTGTCTGTTTACGCTGACACCCGGCTGTAAGTTGACTCACTTCGTGGGCCGCATTAACTCAAGTTAACAAATTATTAACGAGACATCGCAGCGTGAGTATTATGGTCCAGCGTTCCAACGTCTTTCGTTCCGGATTTATCCCTTTCACATTCGCTTTGTGCACGGCCGCTTTTGCCCAGACGGCGCACGCCAGCACAATCTTGCACGACATTGAGGTACGCCAGGAAGGTGCGACCCGCGTCGATCAGGTTCTCGAATATGACCCCGAGACGTTCGAGCCGCGCTTTCGCGAAGTCACGGTTGGCCCCGGGCCCATAACCATCTCGTGGAAAGGGCGCGATCTGAATGACGATGGCATTCTGACGATGACCGATTGCAACGAAGGCAAAAACGACTGCGTCTCCGAAATTTCTTACTTCTTTGCGACAGGTATCTACTCGGGCGGCGCTTGGAGCATCACTCCGAACTACCGCAAAAGCATGACCTATGATCTGACAACTGGCGCGTTCGAGATGTGGTCCGAGCGGTTTGGCGACTTGCGAACCACCTTCACGGCCTCATGGGACGGCACAACAGGCGCAAGCTCCTTTGACGAAGACACTATGGATGGTGGCCTCAGTCTGGGCAGCTCCTCCGGTGCGTTCCAATTCGTACGCGGCGGGCCCACGACCGCCCCGGTGCCGCTGCCTGCGTCTGTTCTGGCTTTGATGGCGGGTCTCGGTGCTCTGGGATGGGCTGCGCGGCGCCGTCAAGCTTAGGCGTCACGCCCCCAATTTGCATCCTGCATCTCCCGCAGGCGTGATGCCGTGCGCTCAAATTCGAACGCACCCACACCTTCGAGATACAGCATTTCAGGCTGCGCTGCCGCTGTGGCGATGACCTTGACCTGCGCCTCGTAGAGCGCATCCACCAGTGTCACAAAGCGCTTGGCGGCGTTGAAATTCTCGGAGCTGAGCTGAGGGATGTCTTCAAGGATGAGCACCCGCGCGGCTTCCGCCAGAGCCAGGTAATCTGCGGGGCCGAGGGCTTTGCCGCAAAGGTCATAAAAACTCGCCCGCGCGACGCCATTGACAAAGGCAGGTATCTCAACCTCGCGCTTGTTGACCGTGAGCACAAGCGGGCGCGCCGTGGCACCCCCGAAATCTGCCCAGATCGTGCCAATCGCGGCGCGCGCGGCAGCGTCTGCGGGCGCAAAATAGACCTGTTCACCGGACAGACGATCCTGCCTGTAATCCGTGTCAGACGCCAGCTCCCAGACCGTCATATGCTCTTTGATGAAGTCAATGAACGGCAGGAAGAGCTGACGGTTCAGCCCATCCTTGTAGAGATCATCCAGCACGCGATTCGATGTCGTGACAACTGTGACGCCCGCGTCAAACAGCATCTCGAACAAACGCCCAACAACCATGGCATCGGTGATGTCGGTGATCTGCATTTCGTCAAACGCGAGACAGCGGATACCCTCACTGACCTCTTTGGCAACGGGCACAAGCGCATCCTCGACGCCCCGCGCGCGCGCCGCATGCAAACCTTTGTGCACCTCCTGCATGAAGGCATGAAAATGCACGCGCCGGACCCCCTCGCCCACGGCCTCCACGAAAAGGTCCATCAACATGGACTTGCCACGCCCGACACCGCCCCAGAGATAAATACCCTTGGGCGCCTCGGCTTTCTTGCGGAAGAGCCCCCGTTTCACCGGAGTTTGCAGGGCATTCGCAAGGCGCGAAAACTCCGGCAGCACAGCTTCCTGAACCGGGTCCGGCTTCAAGGCACCGCTGGCGACCCTGTCTGCGTAGATCTCGATCACTCGTGTCATGGCTCCGCCATGGCCCGACGCGCGCGCGCAGTCAAGATGGGCTTATGCGACGCATCACAATTTCGCATTTGACCTTTCCGGCGGCCATGGGACATGTGAGGCCTCAAGGAGCGCCTGCATGACAAAGACCTCAATCGTCACACCCGTTCTGCTCGTCGGCTGTGCCATCATCATCGTGAATTTCTCGATCCGGGCCAGTTTCGGCGTATTTCAGATCCCCATTGCCGATGAGTTTGGCTGGTTGCGATCAGAATTTTCGCTGGCCATCGCCATCCAGAACCTCGCCTGGGGGTTTGGCCAGCCGGTCTTTGGCGCACTGGCCGAGAAGATCGGAGATCGCAAAGCGATTGTCATCGGGGCCATCATCTATGCGCTGGGGCTGCTGTTTTCTTCCGTCGCCACGACCCCGGGCGCGCATCAGATGCTCGAAATTCTTGTTGGTTTCGGGATTGCGGGCACCGGCTTTGGCGTGATCCTCGCGGTTGTGGGGCGCGCCAGTTCGGATGAAAACCGCTCCATGAGCCTTGCGATTGTCACGGCGGCGGGCTCTGGCGGTCAGGTCATCGGGCCGCCCGTCGCGGAATGGCTGCTGACGATGATGCCCTGGCAGATGGTCTTTGTGGTGTTTGCAATAGCAATCCTGGCGACGCTGGCGCTTTTGCCCGCGATGCGTGCGCCTGCGGTGAGCAAGGCCGAGCTGCAAGAAAGCATGGGCACCATCCTGAAACGGGCCTTTCGGGATCCCTCTTACACCATGATCTTTCTGGGCTTTTTCGCTTGTGGCTATCAGCTCTCCTTCGTCACCGCCCATTTCCCGGCCATGGTGACGGAATTCTGTGGCCCGATCAGCCCCGGCGGCACGCTGCATTCGCTGGGGATCACGACGACAAGCGCATTAGGCGCCATCGCGATCTCGCTCATTGGTCTCTTCAACATTGCGGGCACTTTGGCCGCAGGATGGGCGGGCAAGCGGTATTCGAAGAAATACCTGCTATCAGGCATTTACTTTGCTCGGACAATCATCGGCGCGGCGTTCATTCTCTTCCCGATCACGCCGGAGACGGTGATCCTGTTCTCGGCCGCCATGGGCGCGCTCTGGCTGGCAACGGTTCCGCTGACGGCGGGCCTCGTCGCGCATCTCTACGGGGTGCGCTACATGGGTACGCTTTATGGGGTGGTCTTCTTCTCGCACCAACTGGGCTCGTTTCTGGGCGTCTGGCTCGGCGGGCGGCTCTATGACGTGACAGGTGACTACACAGCCGTTTGGTGGGTTGGTGTGGCGGTGGGGGCCTTCTCGGCCATTGTGCATTTGCCTATTCGCGAGAACCGTAGCGCGGCACCAGCGGCGGCGTGACCCGGCGCTAGAGGTGCTATCCGCGCTCAGGGATCGCGGCGATCACCGCCTCTGCATGCGTATAGGCCAACCCGTGGCCCGCATCCGCGATTACGACATGGGCAACCGCGCTGTTCCATTCGCTCAGCATGTCCTTGCAGGACAATGGGATCACCTCATCGCGCGCGCCCCAGATTGCCGTCACGGGCAGGTCCATTGCGGCAATCTTGCTGTGCTCTTTGCGCAGAGGGCTGGCCATGATGCCCCGCACGGAAGAGAGGACCGCCGGAACAAAGCCCCGGTAGTTCAGCTCATCCTGTTGCCGGTCGATGATGGCATCGACCTGCAGCTCAAGCGACCGTTCGGCCTCGGTGCCCGCGCGGTGGGCGCGGGGGTAAAAGGCGTGCATCATCCAGTCGCCCAGCAGCGGCACCTGCATCACCTGTCGCGTCAGCCCGCCCAGATCGGCACGCATCCCGCCCGGCGCGAGCAACACCAGCTCCGAGACCTGATCGGGATGACGGGCGGCGTAATCCGTGACGATGGCACCGCCCATGGAATAGCCCAGCATGGGGATCTTGCCCTTGATCCCCAGCGCCGCACGCAGCTCGTTGATGTGGCTGCTATAGAAGCGGCCATCCTGCAATCCGCGCGGACGGTCGGAATACCCGCGCCCGAAATGGTCATAGGTGATGACACGGTGCCCGCGCGCGACCAGCGCAGGCACGATGGCGTCAAAAACAAAAGAGGGCGTGGTGAGCCCATGGACCAACAGATAGGGCGCGCCGTCCTCGGGCCCAAACTCCCGCACATAGGTCAGACCGCGCGAGAGCGGCAGCAGACGCCCCGGCAGCCCCGCACGCCTGCCTGCGACATCCAGCCGGAAGAGCTCCACCGCGAAGGGTGCAACCGCCACCAGCGCGATTAGGCCAAGCGCTACGAACATGCGTCCAGCACATAGCGCGCGACCATCAGGTCGAGATGCGCGCCGCCCCCGTTTTTAAACAGCGTGATCTCATCGGCGCTCTCGCGGCGCATCGCGTCGGGCTCATAGAAGCTCGCAAGCAGATCGTTTCGCGTGATGGTGCCGGCCTGTAGCGGGATCTCGATCTCGCCGATATGGCCGATGGTCGTCTCGCGGCTATCGACGAAGATGCGCGCACGGCGCAGGGCGGTATCGTCCACCTCGCGCATATCGGGGCGGTAGGCGCCGATGAGGTCCACATGCTGGCCCGGTTGCAGCCAATCGCCCTTGAGGATCGGCTCTATCGTCATCGTGGCGGAGGTGATGATGTCGGCCCCGCGCACGGCCTCCTCCAGATCGCCCGCCACCTGAGCGCCCATCTCGGCCGCCAGCGCCTCTGCCTTGGAGGCCGTGCGATTCCAGATGGTGAATTCCGCGCCGGGAAAGCCTGCGCTGTAGGCCTCGATCAGAGCGCGGGCCACGGTCCCTGCCCCCAGAACGAGGATCCTGCGGCTGTCAGGGCGCGCCAGGCTGAGCGCCCCCAGCAGGGAATCCCCAGCGGTTTTCCACTTGGTCACGAGGTGAAAATCGACCATGGCGGAGAGCTGGCCCGTCTCATTGTCAAACAGGCTCACCGCGCCGTTGACAGTGGGCAGATCAAAGCGCGCATTGCCCGGGTGGATCGTCGCGGTCTTGACCAGCGCGCCCAGCCCATCGATCCAGGCCGCGCGGCTCAGGATCGTATCGTCGCCGCGATAGAGGAACGTGTCTCCAATCTCGGCGCGGGGGCGTTTGTGACCCGCCTTCAGGGCTTCCGTCAGCGCCAGCCAATCGAGCTTGGTCTCGGCCTCGCGGGTGATGAAAGGAGGCGTCATTGCGCTTCCTCCTCGGTGAGAAGGCCCTCGGAGATGAGCCTTTCGGCAAAGCCATCCGGCCCCTTAAAGAGATGCACCTGCCAGCCGCGCGCGGCGGCGGCGTCGATATTCTCGGGCTTGTCATCGGTGAAGAGCAGGCGCGCAGGCGCGACACCGCTGTCCTTCTCGACAATCTCGTAGATAGCCGGATCAGGCTTCATGACCTTGAGACGCCCCGAGACGTAGCGGCGGTCAAAATCGGCAAAGAAAGGATACATCTTCTGGGCGATATCGAAGGTTTCATCCCCGAAGTTCGACAGCGCAAAGACCGGTACGCGCTTGGCTTTCAGCGCATGCAGGAGCCGCACGGAGCGGTCGATGCGTGGGGTGACCATCTGGTGCCAATGCTCGGGCCAGAGCATGATCTCGCGGGCGTATTCGGGATGTTTTGCGGCGAGCTCCGCGAAGCTCTGGCGGAAGGGCGCGCCAAGATCAATTGCATCATTGACCTCCAGCATGGGCACGGCGTCAAAGAGCGCGCGTCGGCGGTCCTCGCCGATCAGCTCGTCAAAGACCGCCTCTGGCCGCCACTCGATGAAAATCCAGCCAATATCAAAGACAACTGCGTCAACACTCATGGGGCAAATCCTTCTGCGGGGCGGGTCGCGCCGGTTTCTATGCCGCGCGAGTTTTTGATCGGAGCGTTGATGTAATCCTGTGCTGCAGCGTCGAGCACGCCGAGCGACACCAGCACATGGGCGATGGCAGCCTCGGCAGCGCGGGTCGCACCATCAGCAATCTTGAGGGCGACACCAAGCCCCTGTTTGGGCAGGATGGCCACGAAATAGCCCTCCGCCCCGGTCTTGATGGCAACGCCGTCCATTGCGCGCATCAGGTTGGTGCAGGCCCGGCGTTCGCCCGCCACATAGTCTGGATGGGTGTGCATCGCCTCAACAAGCTGCGCCGCGGCGCGGCTCATCACATCCGACCGCGTGCCAGCGGCAGCAAACCATGCCATGGCCCGGGCCATGCCCTCCATGCTGGCCGCGTGATTAGGGGCGGAACAGCCGTCGATGCCATAGCCCGGCGAGGTCTCCTGCGTGACCTCCTCAAACGCCTCCAGCACGGCCTTTTGCACGGGATGATCGATCTCGAGATATTCCAATTCACCGCCCAGATGCTGCGCCAGCATCAAAAAGCCCGTGTGCTTGCCAGAACAATTGTTGTGCTCCTGCCCTGGTGTGCCGTGGGCGCGGATCATGGCGAACTTGGCATCGCGGTCCCATGGGGCTTGTGGGCCACAGCGCAGATCATCCGGGGAGAGGCCCAGTTCGCCTAGCCACATGGTGACTTCATCGGTATGGATCGCGCCACCCTGATGCGACGCGCAAGCCAGCGCCAGACGATGTTTGGGCAAGGTTTGCCCGACCCCGGAGGTCAGCAGAGGCAGGGCCTGGATCATCTTGGCAGACGAGCGCGGATAGACCAAAGCCTTGGGATCGCCCCAGCTGGCGACCAGGCCCTTGGCATCGCAGATCGCGACATGTCCGAGGTGTTGGCTTTCCAAGCGGCCTCCCCGCCATATATCCACCAGAGGCTGGGCCTTCGCATGAGGCGCGTCGGGGGATGGGTTGCACATGTCTCACCTCTTGATATTGGGCGGTTTTTTGCCACTTGGGCCTTTCGCCCATCGCGCGTTTCAGGCTAATGTGCTTTCGTCGAGAAGAAAATGGGCGCTGGCAAAGAACCCCGTCGAGAGGGTAGCAGTGTCTGAATTGAGGCCAGGACAGCTTGGAGGCTGGACAAAATGAATTTTCGTTTTGCTGCGGCATGGATTGCAGCGGGCACGTTGGCGGCAAGCGCCGCCATCGCGCAGGAAGAAAGCACCAATCGCGTATCCACGAATACGGATTGGAGCGTTTTTGTCGAAGACAATCCGACAGAATGCTGGGCCGTGTCGCGCCCCAAAGAGACGGTCAATACGCGCGATGGGCGCGTCGTGGCGGTGCGCCGGGGCGATATTCTTTTGTTTGTCTTCTACCGGCCCAGTGCCAACGTAAAAGGGCAAGTCAGCTTCACGGGCGGATATCCGTTCGCCAGCGGCTCTACCGTCAGCCTTGAGATCAGCGGCAACAATTTTGAGCTCTATACCGATGGGGAATGGGCCTGGCCTGCAACGCCTGCGGATGATGCCCGTATTGTCGCGGCGATGAAAGCCGGCGCAGAAGCCACGTTGACCGCACGGTCCTCCCGGGGCACGCAGACCAAGGACACCTTCTCGCTCCTGGGCTTTACTGCGGCATCTGAGGACGCGGACAAACGCTGTTCGAATTAATCCGGCAGGATTGGGGGGCAGCCCCCAATCGCACGTATATTTGGGAGCCAGCCCCCAAACGCAGGTATATTTGGGGGCCAGCCCCCAAACCCCCGGAGTTTATTGGCAAGATGAAGACACGGCCTTGGACTTTCATGGCCGATTTTCTTTTGAATTGCACAGCGAATCCTATATTGGGCGGCATCCATCGCAGAGGCTGAGATTATGAGCGCGCCAATTACGCAGGACGTTTTGACGATCCCCCGCAAATTGCCTGAGGGCCCTATCAACCTCGTCGGGCTGACACGGGCCCAGCTCCGTGAGACGCTGATCAACGCAGGCACGCCTGAAAAGCAGGCGAAGATGCGGGTGGGCCAGATTTGGCAATGGATTTATCAATGGGGCGTGCGTGATTTCGCGGAGATGACCAATCTCTCCAAAGCCTACCGCGCAGAGTTGGCTGAAACTTTCGTGATCGAGGTGCCTGAGGTGGTCTCCAAACAGGTGTCGGCGGATGGCACGCGGAAGTACCTTGTGCGGATCGCAGGCGGCCATGAAGTTGAGGTTGTCTATATCCCCGAGGAGAACCGGGGCACCTTGTGTATTTCCAGTCAGGTGGGCTGTACGCTGACCTGTTCGTTCTGCCACACGGGCACACAAAAGCTTGTCCGCAATCTGACGGCGGGTGAGATCATCGGGCAGGTCATGGTCGCGCGCGACGATCTGGGCGAATGGCCCGAACGCGGCGCGCCCAAGGATGAGACGCGGCTGTTGTCGAACATCGTGCTGATGGGGATGGGCGAGCCGCTCTACAATTTCGAGGGCGTGCGCGACGCGATGCAGATTGCGATGGATGCCGAGGGCATTCAACTCTCACGGCGCCGGATCACGCTCTCGACCTCGGGCGTCGTGCCCGAGATTGCCAAGACCGCCGAGGAGATCGGTTGCCTGCTGGCGGTTTCGTTCCATGCGACAACCGATGAGGTGCGCGACAAACTCGTGCCGATCAACAAGAAGTGGAACATCGCCGAGCTGCTCGACGCGCTGCGCGCTTACCCCCGGCTCAGCAATTCGGAGCGGATCACCTTTGAATATGTGATGCTCAAGGATGTGAACGACAGCGATGCTGACGCGCGGCGGCTCGTCAAACTCATTCAGGGCATTCCCGCCAAGATCAACCTGATCCCCTTCAACGAATGGCCCGGCGCGCCGTATGAGCGCTCGGATTGGGACCGGATCCAGAGCTTCGCCGATATTATCCACAAGGCGGGCTACGCCTCTCCGATCCGCACACCGCGCGGCGAGGACATCATGGCGGCCTGTGGCCAGTTGAAATCCGCGACCGAGCGTGCGCGCAAGAGCCGCAAGCAGATTGAAGCGGAGACGCGGGCGGGGTGAGGCCCGAAGCAGATACCTCTAGCCGGAACGATGGGCGAATGATTTCGCCAGCGCGGCGGCATAGTCGCGACAGATGTCATCTTCGCGGTAGCTGACTATGCTTTGGCACGATAAGTATCGTGTCGTCCAATCGGCCCTGGGGTACACATGAACCGACTTAATTGGCTGAAGCTCATATTTCTGCGGCATTATCGGAGTATGGGGTTGCGCGTCCTGCTCTATGCGCTCCTGTCTGTTGCCGCGACCCTCGCAAGCCCCTTCGTCAACGCGCTCCTTGGCTATAATGAAAATACTAGTCTCGACTTCACCTCGGTAACGCCAGTTCTCACGATTTTGGCGAGTACGATGCTGGCGGTCTCAACATTTTCACTCAGCATCATGGTGTCCGCCCATCGGGCGGCGGCCAACACTGCCACACCGCGCGTGCATCACATTTTGCTTGAAGACACGACAACGCAATCTGTGCTGTCGGTTTTCATCGGAGCCTTCGTGTATTCACTTAGCTCATTGGTCTTGTATCGCTTGGGGTTTTATCCAACTGAAGCTGCGCTCATTGTCATGGGCATTACAACCATCGTGGTGGTTGCCGTGATCTTATCGCTGTTGCGATGGATCAATCATCTGACAACACTGGGCAGCCTTCATGACAGTTTGCAGGCTGCAAAAGGGCGCGCCGAGGCATCACTTCTCGCTCTAGCACGCCATCCAGGGTTTGGCGCACAGGAATTGACTGAAGACATCGTTTTGCCAACGAAAACAACGCCCTTGCACGCCCCGCAATCTGGGTATCTGCAGTTGATCGATATGGCGATGTTGCAGAAGTGTCTTCCTGACAAAAGCACAGTTTATCTCGATGCGACCCCAGGCGATCACATCCTGATGGGCGAGGTCATTGGACACATCTCAGGTTCGGTCGACGATGCTGGCTGTCTGAAGTTAATGAAAGCGTTCACCTTTGGCGATCTCCGAACCCATGAACAAGACGCGGAGTTTGGTTTGGTCGTCGTTTCAGAGATCGGCCTGAAAGCCCTCTCTCCGGGCCTCAATGATCCGGGCACAGCAATAGAAGCCATTTTCGTTCTCAAAGCGTTGCTCTGGCGATATGCGAATGAAAAACCGAACCCTTCAGCGCCGGTCGTCCGGAATGTCTTCGCGCGGTTTCCCGGATGTGCCGAGTTCGTGGAGGCCTCATTTGCACAGATTTCGAGAGAATGCACCGCAAGCTATCGAGTATTGGAGCAGCTATTGACCAGCTTGGCGACGTTGTCTCGCTCCGAGAATGCCGAGCTCTCCCGAGCCGCTCAGGGCCTTGCAAAACAAACCATCGACAGAGCAGCGAGGGCCGGATTGCCAGATGAAGATTTGGCAAGACTTCGGGCGGCAAATTCGGTGCTAAGGCTCCCTTAGCCTGCCTCCTTTAACCGTAACAATACGCTGTAGCGCACGCTCGCTGACGGGCCTGGAACACTTCCCTAGCAATAAAAAAGGCCAGCCCGGAGGCTGGCCTTGATCTTTGCGAAAGAGGGACAGACCTAGTCCGCCTTCTCTTCCTTCTTGATCTCTTCGCCGGTTTCCTGATCGACGACCTTCATCGACAGGCGGACCTTGCCGCGATCGTCGAAGCCCAAGAGCTTGACCTTCACTTCCTGGCCCTCTTTGAGGACGTCGGAGGGGTGGTTCAAACGGCGGTTCTCGATCTGGGAGACGTGCACGAGGCCGTCGCGCTTGCCGAAGAAGTTCACGAAGGCGCCGAAATCGACGATCTTGACGACTGTGCCGGTGTAGATCGCGCCCTCCTCAGGCTCTGCCACGATCGAATGGATCATGTCATAGGCCTTCTGGATGGCTTCGCCGTTGGGCGAGGCAATCTTGATCACACCGTCGTCGTTGATGTCGACCTTGGCACCGGACACTTCCACGATCTCGCGGATGACCTTGCCGCCCGAGCCGATCACTTCACGGATCTTGTCGGTCGGGATATTCATCGTCTCGATGCGTGGGGCGTGGACGGAGAAGTCACCCGCGCCGGACAGCGCCTTGTTCATCTCGCCCAGGATATGCAGACGGCCCGCCTTGGCTTGTGCCAGGGCTTTCTGCATGATCTCGGGCGTGATGCCTGCGACCTTGATGTCCATCTGCAGCGACGTGATGCCCGCTTCTGTCCCAGCCACTTTGAAGTCCATATCGCCAAGGTGATCTTCATCACCCAAGATGTCCGTCAGGATCGCATAGGAGCCATCATCTTCCAGCACGAGGCCCATAGCCACACCGGCCACAGCAGCCTTGAGCGGAACGCCCGCATCCATCATCGCCAGCGAGCCACCACAGACGGACGCCATGGAAGACGACCCGTTGGATTCGGTGATCTCGGAGACCAGCCGCACTGTGTAGGGGAAGTCCGTGGGCGCGGGCAGAACGGCCTGAAGGGCGCGCCATGCCAATTTCCCGTGGCCGATTTCGCGGCGGCCGGGAGGGCCCACGCGACCCGCTTCACCGACCGAATAGGGCGGGAAGTTGTAGTGCAGCAGGAAGTTGGATTTGAAATTGCCGTGCAGCGCGTCGATGAATTGCTCATCATCGCCGGTGCCCAGCGTGGTGACGACCAAGCCTTGCGTCTCACCGCGGGTGAAGAGCGCCGAGCCATGGGTCCGGGGCAGCAGGCCTGTTTCACAGACGATGTCACGGACCTCATCGAGCGCACGCCCGTCGATCCGTTTGCCTTCTTTCACGACCGTGCCGCGCAAAACGCTGGATTCGAGCTTCTTGAGCGCGGAGCCGAGATTGGCGTCTTCCTGCTGTTCCTCGGTCAGAGCGGCAATGATCGCCTCTTTGGCTGCGGACACCGCTGCTGTGCGCTCTTGCTTGTCGAGGATGGCATAGGCCGCGCGCATCTGCTCTTCGCCTGCCGCTGCAACAGCTGCATAGAGCTCGGAGTAGTCAGGCGCTTCGAAGGGAAAGGGTTCTTTCGCGGCATCTTCGGCCAGATCGATGATCAAGTCGATGACGGGCTGGATTTGCTCATGGGCGAAATTCACTGCGCCGAGCATTTCTTCCTCGGTCAGCTCATAGGCTTCCGACTCCACCATCATGACGGCGTCTTTGGTGCCGGCGACGACCAGATCAAGGCGCTGATCAGGGTTCAGGCGCAGATCCTGCATATCGTCGATCTCGGGGTTCAGGATGTATTCGCCATCCTCAAAGCCCACGCGACAGCCCGCAATCGGGCCACGGAACGGCGCGCCGGAAATCGTCAGTGCGGCGGAGGTCGCGATCATCGCGACCATATCGGGGTCATTGACCAGATCGTGGCTGAGCACAGTGCACATCACGAGCACTTCGTGTTTGAAGCCCGGCACGAAGAGCGGGCGGATCGGACGGTCGATCAGACGCGCGGTCAGCGTTTCTTTCTCGGTGGGGCGCGCCTCACGTTTGAAGAAGCCGCCGGGGATCTTGCCCGCGGCGTAGTATTTCTCTTGGTAATGCACCGTCAGCGGGAAGAAGTCCTGTCCCGGCTTGGGGCTTTTGGCGAAGGTCACGTTCGCCATGACGCGGGTCTCGCCCAGCGTGGCGATGACGGAACCATCTGCCTGACGGGCAACCTTGCCCGTTTCCAGTGTGAGCGTCTCCTCGCCCCACTGCATCTCTTTTTTCACAATGTTGAACATCTAGGTATCCTATATGGGAGCACTCCCGGGCGGTCCCGGGTCTCCCGTTCCAATGGCGGCCCCATTGCCGCCGACCCCTCCATCCATGTCATGCGCCGGGGTCAGAGCGTCACGTCTCAGATGGGCGCGGCATACACGGTTTTCAGGCCTTTGAAAAGCGCGCAGATTTTAGGCTTGTTGCAGCTGCATCAGTCGCGTTTCACGGCCCTAGGGGAGGCGCGCCCTCAGTGCCCCCCGCACAAGTGGTTCAACCGCGTGCGCTGCCGGATGGTTTGACGTCCGGGCAGCCGCGGCGCGCGCATGCGCGAAGCACAGATCCTGTTCACTTGAAAATCACGAGCTGGCGAGCACACGGCGCTGTCTCAGCCATGTGATTTCCAAAATACCAAGCCTTGCCGGAGTGATGGTGCACACCCGGGCAATGATCCGGGCGATCACAACGGACAGGAGACACATATGTTCCAACACAGATTCAAACGCACGGGACTCACGGCGCTCGCGCTCGTTTTGTCGGCGGCGGCCGCGCAGGCGACGACGCTCAATATCACCGTGACCAATCTGCAAAGTGAGGGCGGGCTGTCTGCCACGCCGCTTTATCTGGGATTTCACAACGGCTCTTTTGACGCCTTTGATAACGGCGGCGTTGCATCAGCGGGGCTCAAGGAGATCGCGGAGACTGGCTCGCCTGCCGCTATTGCCGCGCAACGACGCGCGACGGATCCCAACAGCCAAGGCCTTGTGCTGGCCAGCCCGGATGGCCCGCCCCCGATCCAACCCGGTGAGACCGTCTCGGGACAGATCACGCTGGAGCAGACCGGCGCAACGTTCCTGTCATTCCTCTCCATGGTCCTGCCTTCAAACGACACGTTTATCGGCAATGATGACGCTTATGCCTATCAGGTTCTCGATGATTCAGGCAGCTTTGTCGGCCCCTTCACAATCGATGTCACAGGCAACCATTTCTATGATGCCGGCACAGAAGCCAACGGCCTGTTGGGCTCGGCGTTTGTGCGTGATCAGGACATCAGCCTGAACCCCGCAGGCGAGGGCACGATCTCATTGGCCACGACGCTTGCCGAATTCGCAGGCGCAACTCTGGCCACAGGCGACGTGCTGGGCGATGCCGCACAGCTTGATTTTGCGTCAGACCGCGCGGCGTTTGGATTGTTGTCCATCGCCGTGACGGAAGTCGCCGCGCCCGTTCCTTTGCCGGCCTCCGGGCTGTTGCTGGGGCTGGGCCTTGGTCTCTTTGGTTGGGTCCGCCGCAAAGCCTGACGCCAGCAAGGATTGGCCCATCACAGGGCCAATCCACTCTCAGGGCGAGTTGCAACCGCTGGCCTATTCGTTCTGTTTTTCAGATCGAACTCATATAAATGTAGTATTTTTTATTTCCCCGCCGCATCGCTACACCCGTCGGAACACGCATCACGGGGTTTTACATGCTATGGATCTGATACTCGACATATTGAGCACCATGCTCTCGCAGCTGCAAAAGCCAACGCTGGCTTTCCTGATTGGTGGCATGGTTCTGGCGGCTTTGGGGTCCAAACTTGAAGTGCCGCAGCCCGTCTATTCTTTCGTTGTCCTGCTTCTGCTCCTGAAGATCGGGATTGGCGCTGGTATCTCTGTCCGAGAGGCGGATCTTGTGGCGCTGGCTGTGCCTGCCATCGGTGCGGCCATAGCCGGTATTCTGATTGTGCTTTTGGGCAGTGTTACTTTGGCAAAATGGCGCGGTGTCTCGAATATGGATGGCATGGCGACGGTTGGATTGTTCGGCGCCGTGTCGGCCTCGACGCTTGCAGCCAGTATGGCCGTGCTCGATGGCGAAGGCATTGCCTACGAAGGCTTCATTGGCGCGCTTTATCCCTTCATGGATATCGCAGCCCTTGTCACAGCCATCGTTCTCGCCCGGATGAGTGCTGTACGGCAAACCGCCGGATCCGTTCAAGCGAGCGGCACGATGACCTTGGGTGGCGGCGCGAAGTCGGCAGGCGGCGGCGCGTGGGATGGTGCCATGGTCAAGGGCATTCTCATCGACACATTCCGCAGCCCGGCCATTTCCGCACTCATCCTCGGGATCATGTTGGGCCTGTTTGCGCGGCCTGACGCTGTCTATGCAAGCTTCTATGAACCGCTCTTCCGGGGATTGCTCTCGATCCTTATGCTCGTCATGGGCATGGAAGCCTGGTCACGGCTCTCCGAGATGAGGAAGGTGGCGCATGCCTACGTTCTGTACGGTCTGACGGCGCCCATCGTGCACGGGTTGATTGGCTTCGGCATCGGGCTGGCTGCACATCATCTGACAGGGTTTTCAGCGGGCGGCGCCGTGTTGCTGTCTGTCATGGCGGCCTCCAGCTCGGACATTTCCGGCCCGCCCACGATGCGCGCTGCGCTGCCAGAGGCCAATCCGTCCGCTTATGTCGGCACGTCGACAGGCCTGGGAACGCCCGTCGCCATCCTCTCGATCCCGCTGTTCATGGCGCTGGCCGACAGGTTCATCGGTTTCTAGGGGCCACGGGGCAGCCAAAGTGATGGGAGCGGCGCGAAGTCAATTCGCGCCGTTTTCCTGTACGATCTCTGCAATCTGGCGCGCCCAATCGCCGATGATCGGAATGAATTCTACCTGACTGAGAGACCAGACCAGAAGCGACAGCAGAACAGTCGCGCCAATGACACCCCCGAGGCCAACCATGAGGCCCCGCGCGAAGGAAAAGGCCATCAAACGCGGGAAGCTGTCATAGGTGCGCAAAAAGCGGTGCGCCCGTAACTTGGACACTTCCTCTTTCAACGCACGGACTTCTTCACGCAATTCGTCTGACATGCAGGGGCTCCCATTGCTTCGATGTCATCATAGGGTGGCGAGACCGACGCGCCAATCGGGGCAAAGAAAAAGGGGCCCGCAAAGGCCCCTTTGTCGGTCGGTTGCGGCACGATTTAGCGGCGCAGACCAAGACGCCCGATGAGCGACGTGTAGCGCGCTTCATCTTTGGCTTTGAGATAGTCCAACAGCTTCCGACGCTGGGCCACAAGCTTGAGCAGACCACGACGGGAGTGGTTGTCTTTCTTGTGCGTCTTGAAGTGCTCTGTGAGAGTCGCGATGCGCGAGGACAATACGGCAACCTGAACTTCGGGCGAACCTGTGTCGCCGTCTTTGGTCGCGTATTCTTTCATCACGCGGGCTTTGTCTTCAGCAGTAATCGACATCGGGGTCTCCTTTGAAGTTAGAGTGAATGGCGCGAGCCGGGATGTCGTCCAGCAAGGCCCATGGAGAACCGCACACAGCGGATCGCGCACATCAGCGCGATGCGCGCGTATAGGATGATTCTGCGCTACGGGAAAGTGGTTTTGTTTACAGGGTGCTTTAGGAGAAACTTAGGCTGCAGCAACCAACGTCACATCTGAGGGCTGCAAGGCCACCTCACCATCCAGCGCAGCCGTTGCAACGCCATTCACGCGGATGATCGTGATGTCGGTTTCCTCATCGTAACTGACATCAATCTCCGCGTCGGTCTGGTCCTGACCAACTGCAATCTGCAACTGGTCTTCGCCGCTGGTAAAATCGATCAGGTCGATCAGCGTACCGCCCTCGATCATCACGCGGTCGGCGCCGCTCCCGGTGTGAACAACATCGCCGTCTCCGGCTTCGATCACATCGTTGCCATGGCCTCCGTTGAGGAAATCCTGCGCCGTGTCATCCGCGCCATGCAACGTGTCGTCGCCGTCATCGCCGTTCAACGTATCCTGACCCGCTCCGCCGCGCAGCACATCCGCGCCTTCGCCACCGAGCAGCACATCGTTCCCGTTCCCGCCTTCCAACGTGTCGTCACCCGCGCCATCCTCGATCAGATCATCACCGGCACCGCCTTGCGACAAGTCATCACCGATGTGGCCACGCAAGGTGTCGTCGCCAGCACCGCCGATCAGCGTGTCGTCATCCTGCCAGCCCTCCAGCCGATCATCGCCAGCACCGCCGGACAGCAGGTCATCGCCGCTTCCGCCTTCGAGCGTGTCGTTCCCGTCTTCACCCTCAAGCGTGTCATTCCCGCCTGCGCCGGTGGCCAGATCGTTGCCTGCACCGAGTGTGATCGTGCTGTCGCCCTCGCCACCGGAAAGGAGATCGGACCCATCAGTACCCTCAAGATTGTCAGCAGCCGGTGGCACATCCGGATCATCCGACGACGCAGGATCCGTGGGCGCGCCATCATCAAGTTCTGACACAGCATCAGCGACCAAATCCCCTTCGCCGATACCATCGCCCTGAGCCGTAGTGTCGTCCCGCTGATCACCCACCGCGTCGTCATCCGTGCTTTCGTTGCCCAGCAACACCAGCGAACCGACCATGGCGGCGCTTAACAGACCTGCAAACAATAACATTGGACCCTACTCCATCAATTGGCTGAGGGTATCACAAGATTGCCTTTTCAGCAAATTTTGAGAGGTTAATAGGTTAACGATTTCGGGCACTTGCGCCGTCCCAAGGCATGGGGCGCGCCGCGTAGCTTACGTAGAGCGGATGGCGCGGCAACCCCTGCCGCGTCAGGCCAAGCACGTGCAGACTATATTGCGACAGCCATGACAATGCCTTGGCGTCTTGACCCAGATGCGCCCCGTGCACCCCCCAGGCCGCAAGCACCATGCCCGCGCGTTCCGCGGCTCTTCGCACAAAATGCGCATTCTCCGGGCCTTCGGGGGCCTCTGCGCGGGCCAAATCGGCTGGGTCTGTCGCGCAAAACGCAAATAGGTTTACGATCTCTATGCCACCAAAATTGAGCAGCTGCGCCCGTTTCTGACAGCGCGCAATCGTCGGATCATTGGCTTTCTCGTTCGCTTTCGAGGGATTCAGCATCACGAAGGCAAGCGCGGGCCGGTCAGACCAGCGCCGCGACAAGGCGTAGCGATAGGTGCCGCAGTCGGAAAAGACCGCTTCGGAGACAACCTGATCTTCGCTGACGTGATGCCGCCACTCAAGCGCCATGATCGAGGATCACCCGTTGAGGCTGTACCAGACCGCCGCGATATTCACCCACGGCAATCGCCCGCCCGTCATGGCTCACCCACACCGTCTCGCCGAATTCGGCATGACCAATGGCTTCCGCGGGATTGCCGTTGCGCAGCCGTGTGACTGCCCCCTCGGTCGCCCGCAACTCCGGCAGATCGGCAAGAGCCACTTCCAGCGGCTGAACATGTGTGTCCAGCTCTGGCGTTCGCGCCAATGTCTCGATGGTCTCAAGCGTGATCCCGCTTTCCACATCAAAGGGCCCGGACCAGACACGCCGCAAGCGCACGACATGGCCCAGACATCCCAGAGCTTCACCCAGATCACGCGCAATCGAGCGGACATAGCCTCCTTTGCCACACGTCATTTCGAACACGGCGTGATCGGCATCGGGCACGTCTGTCATGAGCAATTCCTCAACCCAAAGTGGCCGGGCGGACAGGACGACATCCTCGCCATCGCGGGCTTTCTTGTAGGCCCGCACACCGTCAATCTTCACAGCGGAAAACGCGGGCGGCACTTGTTCGATATCGCCCAGAAACGCTGGCAACGCAGCCTTGATCGCGGCCTCATCCGGGCGCGCCGTGCGTTCGGCAATGATTTCGCCATCCGCATCGTCGGTATTGGTGGCCTGCCCCCAACGCACGGTGAAAGTATAGGCCTTAAGCGCGTCGGTCACGTAGGGAACGGTCTTCGTCGCCTCGCCCAGAGCAACCGCAAGCACTCCGGTGGCGTCAGGATCGAGCGTACCCGCGTGGCCCGCTTTCTTCGCATCAAGCGCCCAGCGAACCTTGTTGACCACCGCCGTCGACGTCATGCCTGCCGGTTTATCCACGATGAGCCAGCCGGATATATCCCGGCCCTTGCGTTTGCGCCCCATGGGCCCCTCCGTCTTGGAATGAGGCGGCGGGGTAGCGGAGGGACGCCTTGCTCGTCAAGAGCGCAGCTGATGCTGCGGCCTATCCGTTTGGATCCACAACGCCGAGAATGGGCCCCATCGTGCGCCCGAAATCTGACCGTCCCGCCTCGGCATCGTAGAGGCGGGAGACATTGCCATCGAGAAAGAGTGCATTCGGCACGCCAAGCGCATCCCGAAACAATCGTGCGAAGGTATGGAATGTGACAGGCGCGTTGGAAATCGCAAAGACGACACGCCGCCCATCGGCACTGGAGCCAACGCCGTTACGCACAAAGGTTGAGGTTGAGTCGGGCAAGAACCTCGGGTGAAGCTCCCCGTCAATTACCAACATCGGCCCCGATTGCGTCGCATACCGGCACTCCGGCGCAGCGGCAACAAAGGCCATCGTCTCGAAGACATCCGCCCGATTGTCCCGCATGCAGAACACGCCATTGGGCAGCATGCCGAAATTGCCCGGCCCCGCATTGGGGATCACACGCATCACCTCCACGCCGTCCTCGACATAATGGCCCACCGGCGCGCGATCGTCGTGATACATGCCGCCATTCATCGCAAAACGCAGTGCGAGCCCGTCGCCCGCCAATTCCGCGTCCACCGATCCGAAGCTGCCATGAACCGCGCCGTCTTCATCGCGCAGAAAAAGGCGAATAGAATCGGTCTGAGCATCCGCCTCACAAATTGTGAAGGGCACCTCTTCAAACGTCATGTCTTCACAGGCGAGGGCCGGGCTCGTCGCCGTCAGAAGCAGCGCGGCCAGAAATGTCTCATTCTTCCACATCACGGCGCACCGTCTCCTGAGCAAACATCGCGCGAGTCTCATCCATCCGGTCATAGGTTTCATCCAGACGAAAGCGCAGATCGGGCGCATATTTCAATGTCAGCTGCTTTGAAACGGCGCGGCGCAGCTCTGATTTGTTGCGCGCGAGAAGCTCAATGATCTGATCCTGACCCTCGCCCCCCAAGGGCGCCACATACACTGTGGCCACTTTGAGGTCAGGCGAAGTGCGCACTTCTCCGACCGTAACCGAGATCCGGTTGAGATCGGGGTCATGCACATCGCCGCGCAGCAACACGTCAGACAGGGTTCTGCGAATGAGTTCGCCGACGCGAAGTTGGCGTTGCGAGGGCCCGGGGCCGTCATGAAACTTATTGTATGCCATAAATGTGCAATATGCCCTCTTCTCCCTTTTGCCAAGCGCCGCCGCGCGGGCTAGAAGCAACAAAACGCCAAAGGAGCCCTCATGAGCGATCAGACCCCCGGCATAGTTGTCACAGGCGCTTCGGGCCGGATGGGCCAGATGTTGGTCCAGACGGTCAACGAGAGCAGCCGCGCCCATCTTCATGGCGCACTGGAGCGTTCCGGACACCCATGGGTGGGGCAGGATATCGGCGAAGCCATGGGCGGTGCCGCATCAGGCGTCATCGTCAGCGATGATCCGCTGGAGGTCTTTGCCAGAGCACAGGCTGTCATCGACTTTACCGCCCCTGACGCCAGCGTTGCCTTCGGCGATCTCGCCGCGCAGGCGCGCTTGGTGCATGTCATTGGGACAACAGGCTTCGACGAGCGGCATCTGGCCCGCCTCGATGCCGCCGCGCGCCATGCCACGATCGTGCGCGCAGGCAACATGTCTCTGGGCGTAAACCTGCTGACGAAGCTGACGGAACAGGTCGCGCGCGCGTTGGACCCCGATTACGACATCGAGATCATCGAAAGTCACCACAATCAGAAGGTTGATGCGCCCTCGGGCACCGCGTTGATGCTCGGAGAAGCCGCAGCTGCGGGGCGCGGCGTCTCGCTTGCGGACGTGTCGGACCGGGGCCGCGATGGCATCACAGGCGCGCGCAAAACGGGTGATATCGGATTTGCTGTCGTGCGCGGCGGCGACATCGTTGGCGAGCATGATGTGATGTTTGCCGCTGCCGGTGAGCGCATCGTCCTGCGCCACATCGCCTCCGATCGGCGGGTTTTCGCGCGTGGCGCCCTGAAAGCCGCGCTTTGGGGCCAGGATCGGGCGCCCGGGGCCTATGACATGATGGATGTTTTGGGTTTATAAAGAAAACGTGAGTAAACCAGATCCGTCTCTCACACGTATGAGTCGCAAATGCTGATGTAAAAAGCACTTGGGGACCAAACCATGTTTAGAATATCTATTGTTGCCACCGCCCTGACTGTCCTGCCTCTAATGGCGCAGGCGGAACTGGCGACCGTCAAAACCAAACAGCAATTCGTCGAGCTTATTGCCGGCAAGACCCTGTCGCGGCCTTTCGTGAAATTGCAAGTGACACCCAATGGGTCGATCAGCGGGCGTGGCGCGCGCTGGGATGTCGAAGGCAATTGGACATGGCAAGACGGATACTTCTGCCGTGATCTGTTCTGGGGTGGCGATCCGCTCGGGTACAATTGCCAGGAGGTCCGTGCCAACGGCAATCGCGTGCGCTTTACCTCTGATCGCGGCGCAGGCGATTCTGCGGAGTTCAGACTGAGGTAAGCTCGCGATCAAAAATCGATCGCGATGCCTTTCTTCTCCCAATCACCGTAGCGCACAGGCTCTGGCCCATCGCGTCCACCAAGCTCCAACGGCAAGGCATCCCCAGACGCCTTCTCGCGGCGCGCATCTGCCTCCGCCAAAGCGCGCTGCGCGGCCTCGGGAAGCGCGGCGCGACGATCTTCTTCGCTGATCGGTTTAGTCTGCTTTTCCTGATCCATAGCTCCTGATATACGGCGCCACCCGGCGCAGGCAAGCGCCATGATGAAAGGCAGCCCATGGCGGACAAACGCACTCTCACTGCACGCGGCGCGGCGTTGTGGCTGTTGTCACAGGTCCTGCGTGAAGGGCGCCTCTTGTCCGAGGTTCAGGGCGCACCGCGCCTCGCGAACCTGCCCGCTGCCGAACGGGCGCGCGCTGGACGCTTGGCCACCGACACATTGCGCCATCTGGAGCGCACCAACCGCGTTCTGAAACCCTTTCTGCGCAAACCGCCCCCCCCGCCAGTTCTCGAGATTCTTCAGTTATCGACCTGTGAGCTTTGTCTGGGAGGGGATGCCCATGGCGTCGTGAACGAAGCGGTATCGCTGACCCGCGCCACGAAACGTCACAGTGCCCTGTCGGGTCTTGTGAATGCCGTCCTGCGCAAGGTTGCAGCGGAGGGACCCGCCAAATGGGCAGAGCTGCGCGCGCCGCATCTGCCAAAATGGTTGCGCCGCCCGCTCGCGGACGCCTGGGGCGCCGATAGCGTGGCCGCCATGGAGCGCGTATTTGCCGAGCGCCCACCGCTGGATCTCACACTGAAATCCAGTGACGCAAACCAACCCGACGGCATAGTTTTGCCCACAGGCACGCTGCGCCTCACCGATCCGGGGCAGGTGTCGGCCCTGCCCGGCTTTGCAAACGGGGCCTGGTGGGTTCAGGACGCGGCGGCCGCGCTGCCCGTGCGCGGTCTGGGCGATGTAACAGGTCTGAACGTGCTGGATATGTGCGCGGCCCCGGGTGGCAAGACGATGCAGCTGGCCGCGCGCGGCGCAAAGGTCACGGCCCTTGATGCCTCCGAAAGCCGGCTTGCGCGGGTCCATGAAAACCTGGAGCGCACAGGCCTGAAGGCCGACATCGTCTGCGCGGATGCATTGAGCTACGATCAGACAGGCTTCGATGCCATCCTTCTTGACGCCCCCTGCTCCGCCACGGGCACAATCCGACGCCATCCTGACTTGCCGCATGCCAAGACCGGCGAGGAAATCGGGGCGTTGATCGAGATGCAAGCCCGGATGCTTGACCATGCTCTCAGCCTTCTCAAGCCCGGCGGGAAACTCGTTTTTTGCACCTGTTCTCTCCTGCCTGACGAGGGCGAATGCCAGATCGATGACGCCCTCGCCCGACATGATGTTTTGCGGGTTGTGCGTGAGGCCTTTGACATACACGGAGTGGACCCGGCATGGCGCTCAAGCGAGGGTGGTTTGCGCCTGCGTCCTGACCTGTGGGCCGAACATGGCGGCATGGACGGCTTTTACATGGCGTGTCTGCAAACTTCCGCCTAAGCGGACGTGACTTGGATGCCTGAAAGCGTTAACATACGCAAAGAAAACGCCGCAAAGAGCGCCCTGAGGCAGAGAAATGTCCCGAAAAGATCGCTGGTCCGCCCTGCGGACACGATATGTGCAGAGTTGGCACGCCCGCCGAACCGCTTCTGTGGCTCCGGCCAAAGGTTTTGTGTCCAGCCCTGAGCCGCGAACCATTGGTAGTTTTGCCCGCGGACGACAGCTCTGTGCGGGCAACCTGATGTTTGCCGGGCATCTAATCGAGGCGCGCGATGCCGATTTGTGGAGCCTGACGCCGCCGGACATCGCCTTCATCGAAGAAACGCACGGCTTTGGCTGGCTGGACGATCTGGCCGCCGTGGGAGACCTGCCCGCGCGAGACGTGGCGCAGCGGTGGCTGGGGGCCTGGGTTGCGGCCTATGGCAACGGGTCCGGCCCGGGCTGGACGCCGGATCTGACCGGCCGGCGCATCATTCGCTGGATCCATCACGCGATTTTCCTGATTGGCGGCGTCGACAAAGACAGCTCGAAGGCTTTCTTTGCCTCGCTCTCCCATCAAGCGGCGTTTCTGTCCAAGACCTGGCGCATGACACTTCCCGGCTTGCCGCGATTTGAAGCGCTCACGGGGCTCATCTATGCCGGGCTGTCACTTGAGGGCCGCGAAGAGCTGGCAAGCCCTGCCATTGATGCTCTGGCGCAGGAATGCGCGCGAGAAATCAGTGATCAGGGCGGCATCCCGACGCGCAATCCAGAAGAGCTTTTGGAAGTCTTCACCCTTTTGATCTGGGCCGCGATGGCGCTGCGCGAAACAGGCCGCACTGTGCCAGAGGCACACCAGGCCGCGATTGAGCGGATCGCGCCAACCCTGCGGGCGTTGCGGCATGCAGATGGCGGTCTGGCGCGGTTTCATGGCGGCGGCAAGGGGGTCGATGGCAGGCTGGATCTTGCGCTGGCCGAAGCGGGCATTCGCAAAAATGCGGACGGTCTCGCCATGGGATTTGCGCGTCTGAGCGCCGGGCGCAGCACGATCATTGTCGATGCGTCCTCGCCGCCCAAAGGCACCGCCTCCTTCAACGGCCATGCCTCGACCTTGGCGTTTGAGCTCACCTCCGGGCGACGCCCGCTCATCGTGAACTGCGGGTCGGGCGCTTTCTTTGGCGAGGACTGGCGCCGCGCCGGGCGGGCGAGCCCGTCTCATTCGGTTCTGTCGCTTGAGGGGTATTCGTCGGCGCGGCTGGGGCGGGAGAATGCACGAAGCGGTTTGCGCCGGGAGATGTTGGCGGATGTGCCCGAGGAGGTGCCAGTCGAGATGTCCTCCGCGCCCGACGGGTTGCGGTTTGAGGGCGGGCACAATGGCTATGTCGTCACCCATGGCCTAACCCATGCGCGCACGCTGGAGGTTACATTTGATGGCCGCGGCATCGTGGGCGAGGATCTGTTGATCGCGATCGAGAAAGCGGATCAGGCGCTTTTCGATGCACGGATGAACGAAGCGAAGCTGGGCGGCATCCCCTTCCACATCCGGTTTCACCTGCACCCAGATGTGGATGCGGCGATTGATCTTGGCGGCGCTGCTGTTTCGCTCGCGTTGAAATCCGGCGAGATCTGGGTGTTCCGGCATGAAGGCGAGGCGGACATGACGCTTGAGCCTTCTGTCTATCTCGAGACGGGGCGCTTGCGGCCGCGCGCGACAAAACAGATCGTTTTAACTCATCGCGCGATGGGCTATGCGACGCGCCTAAGGTGGTCCTTTGCCAAGGCGCAGGAGACCGCGATTGCCGTCCGCGACCTCGCGCGCGACGAGATACAATTCGAAGAGACCTGAAGGATCGCTGCTCCGATGAAAGATGCCGCCACACCCGTTGCGCTGAAACGCGCGTTGATTTCCGTGTCCGACAAGACAGGCCTGATTGATCTGGGCAAGGCTCTGGCCACACGGGGCGTTGAGATTTTATCCACGGGCGGTTCCGCCAAAACGCTGCGCGATGCGGGGCTCGAGGTTGTCGATGTTGCGGATGTGACGGGATTTCCCGAGATGATGGATGGCCGCGTTAAGACATTGCACCCGGCCGTGCATGGCGGATTGCTGGCCTTGCGGGACAACCCCGACCATGTGGCCGCGATGCAGGCCCATGGCATTGGCGCGATCGATCTTCTCGTGGTCAATCTCTATCCGTTTGAGGCCGCTCTGGCGCGCGGCGCAGGCTACGACGAGATGATTGAGAACATTGACATCGGTGGCCCGGCGATGATCCGCGCCGCAGCCAAGAACCATGGGGATGTCTGCACGATTGTCGATGTTGAAGACTACGACGCGCTGCTTTCAGAGCTCGACAGCAACGCGGGTGCGACCACCTATGCGTTCCGGCAGCGTCAGGCGCAGATCGCCTATGCGCGGACCGCCGCCTATGACGCGGTTGTGTCCACATGGATGGCCGACAGCATCGGGGCGCAGGCCCCGCGCCGCGTCAGCTTTTCGGGCGAGATCGCACAGACATTGCGCTACGGCGAAAACCCGCACCAATCTGCAGCTTTCTACCGGGATGGCTCAGCCCGACCCGGCGTGGCCACGGCGAAGCAACACCAGGGCAAAGAGCTGAGCTACAACAACATCAATGACACCGATGCCGCCTTTGAACTCGTGGCGGAGTTTGACCCCGGCGAAGGCGCGGCCTGTGCGATCATCAAACATGCCAACCCCTGCGGTGTGGCGCGCGGGGCGAGCTTGCTGGAGGCCTATAAAGCAGCTTTTGATTGCGATCGTACGTCCGCATTTGGCGGGATCGTTGCGCTCAATCAGCCGCTTGATGCGGAGACCGCGCAAGAGATTACCGGGATCTTTACAGAAGTCGTGATCGCGCCCGGGGCCAGCGATGAGGCCATGCGTATTTTTGGCCAGAAGAAGAACCTGCGTCTTTTGACGACGGACGGGCTGCCGGATGTGCGGGCCGTTGGCAAAACCGTGCGTCAGGTTGCCGGGGGTCTCTTGGTTCAGGACAAAGACACGGGTTTCATTGGCATGGATGACCTGCGTGTCGTCACCAAGCGCGCGCCCGACGATGCACAAATGCGGGACCTGCTGTTTGCCTGGAAGGTCGCCAAACACGTGAAGTCCAACGCGATTGTCTATGTGAAGGATCAAGCCACCGTGGGCGTGGGTGCCGGACAGATGAGCCGTGTCGACAGTGCTTTGATTGCGGCCAAGAAGGCGGAGCGCATGGCGGAGGCATGCGGATATGAGACGCCGCTCACCATTGGCTCTGCCGTCGCCTCGGACGCGTTTTTCCCCTTCCCGGACGGATTGCTGGAAGCGGCTGCCGCGGGCGCCACATGTGTCATCCAGCCCGGCGGCTCGATGCGCGATGACGACGTGATCCGGGCCGCCGATGAGGCTGGTTTGGCGATGGTGTTTACGGGCATGCGCCACTTCCGACACTAGGGCTTTCGGGACACCGCGTCTCGCGGGCTTTCAATTTGAACCTGTGCACATTAGGTGCACGGAAACATGTCAGATGAAAGGAGACGCGGCATGCGCCTGTTGGGTTGGGCCGCTTTCTGGATTTTCCTGCTGGACCAGGCCACGAAATATTTCGTGGTCTATTGGCTGGATTTACGACGTGTGGGGGAGATTGATGTCCTGCCGCCATTCTTGAATCTTCGTATGGCATGGAACTACGGGATCAACTTTGGGCTGTTCTCGGGCCAGAATGATCTCACGCGCTATATCCTGATCGCGGTGGCGTTGGCGATTGTGGCCTTTGTCCTGATCTGGATGAAGCGCGACCCGCCCGGGCGGTTGGGCTTCCTGTCTGCCGGTGTTTTGATTGGGGGTGCGTTCGGCAATATCGTGGATCGGGTGCTGTATGGCGCGGTTGCGGATTTTCTGAACATGTCGTGCTGCGGGATCGACAATCCGTTTGCGTTTAACGTCGCGGATGTTGCGATCTTTGCAGGGGCAATTGGGCTCGTGTTCTTCACGAGCCATGACAATGATCCTGCCGATGAAAACCGGGCGTGACGACGCTGCTAAGATGGGCTACACATCCCCAAAAGCCGAGCAGGAGACCCAGATGACATCGCGCCGCCCCGTGCTGACCCTGACAGCCCTTGGCCTTGCCGTTTTTCTGGCAGGGTGCGGCGAACGGGATATCTCCCTGCGCATGATCCGCAATGCGGGTGACGGTCCGGAGGAATTCGGGATCGTGCCCACGAAGCCTCTCGAGTTGCCTTCGGAACTGTCGAGCTTGCCACAACCCACACCCGGTGCGGCCAACCGGACGGATCAGCGGCCGGTGGAAGATGCTGTGGCGGCGTTGGGCGGAAATCCCGCGCGCGTGCGTCCTCAAGGTGGCGTGCCCACAGGCGACAGCGCATTGATTGCAAGCGTGAGCCGCTTTGGGCGCGACGGCAATATTCGTGCTGATCTGGCGGAAGAAGATCTGGAATTCCGCCGCCGAAAGTCGCTCTTCACGTGGAAGATCGTACCAGAAGACGAATACAACGAAGCCTACAGACGGCAGCGTCTGGACCCCTACAACGAGCTGAACCGGTTCCGCCGCGCGGGTGTTCGTACGCCTGCGGCCCCGCCCGAGGGCTTCGAATTCTAGGCAGCTCATGCTCACGAGCATGTCAGAATCCCTTGAAGCGGCGGGCTTCACGCCCATTTGATCACGAAACATCCGTGAAAGGAGTGCGCATGCGCCTTGCTCAATGGTTTGGCCTCGCGGCCCTGATCTGCACCTCAACAGAGGTCATGGCCGAACAACCGGTAACCACGACAACACTCGACAACGGGATGCAAGTGGTTGTTATCGAAGACAATCGCGCGCCGGTTGCCGTTCATATGGTGTGGTATCGAGCAGGGTCAGCCGATGAGCCTGCGGGCGCATCGGGCATCGCGCACTTTCTCGAACATCTGATGTTCAAACGCACGGACACACTCGAACCGGGCGAGTTCAGCAAGACGGTTGCGCAAAACGGCGGTTCCGACAATGCGTTTACGAGCTATGACTACACCGGCTATTTCCAACGCGTCGCCGCGGATCGCGTGGGCCTGATGATGCAGATGGAGGCCGACCGCATGGTCAATCTGCAGCTCAAAGAAGAAGACATCCTGACGGAGCGCGAAGTCATCATCGAAGAACGCAATCAGCGCACCGAGAATGACCCGGGCGCCTTGATGCGCGAACAGATGCGCGCTGCCCTCTATCTCAATCATCGCTATGGCGTACCCATCATTGGCTGGCGCCATGAGATGGTCTCGCTCGATATGGATGATGCTCTGGAGTTCTATGCAGACCACTACGCGCCCAACAATGCGATCCTGATCGTCGCCGGGGATGTGACACCTGACGAGATTGTGGCCCTAGCGGAAGAGCATTACGGGCCGATTCCGGCCAATCCCGAGATTGAGCCGCGCGCCCGCCCGCAAGAGCCGCCGCAAACTGCCGCGCGGCGCATGGTCTTTGAGGACCCTCGCGTGGCGCAGCCCTATGTGATGCGCAGCTATCTGGCGCCTGAGCGCGATCCGGGTGCACAACGCGAAGCTGCGGCGCTGTATCTGCTGAGCGAAGTGCTCGGAGGGTCTCAAACGTCCGTGCTGGCCGAAGCGCTTCAGTTTAAAACGTCAAAGGCCGTTTATGCAGGCGCCGGATATTCTGCAACGTCTCTGGATGACACCACGTTCACGCTGGTCATGGTGCCCTCTCAGGGTGTGAGCCTCGAAGACGGGGAAGCCGCAATGGACGCGGTCGTGGCCGAGTTTCTCGAAACGCGCGACATCGACGATGACCAACTGGCCCGCATCAAACGTCAAATCTACGCGTCGCAAATTTATGGCCAGGACAATGTGCAGCAAGTTGCCAATCGTTTTGGCCGCGCGCTTACGGCGGGTCTGACGGTCGAAGACATTCAGGCATGGCCAGACATTCTGCAATCCATCACGGAGGAGGAGATTTTTGCGGCCGCAGATGCGCTGTTTGATCTTGATCGCTCCGTGACCTCCTATCTCACCCGCCCTGCTGACGCGTCTGAGGAGATTACCCAATGAGAGTGTTTCTCGCAGCCTGCTTGTCGCTTGTCTGGCTCACCTCTGCCGCACGCGCCGAAATCGATATCAAGGAAGTCACATCTCCCGGCGGCCTGACGGCCTGGTTGGTGGAGGACCATTCCATCCCGTTCGTGGCGCTCGAAATACAATTCAAGGGCGGAGCCTCCCTCGATCCGGCGGACAAACGGGGCGTGACCTATCTCATGTCAGGCCTGTTGGAAGAAGGAACGGGCGATCTGGACGCGCGCGGCTTTGCCCGGAAAGTTGAAATGCTGGCGGCCAGTTTCGACTACGACACGTCCGACGACGGCATTTCGATTTCCGCGCGCTTCCTGACCGATACAACCGATGAGGCGATTGATCTTCTGCGCCGCTCGATTACTGAGCCCTCTTTCCCTCAGGATGCGATTGAGCGTGTGCGTGCTCAGGTGCTCTCCAGCATTGCCTCTGACCAGACAGACCCGTCGACCATAGCACGTCAATCCTTTGACGCTCTGGCCTTTGGGGACCATCCCTATGGTCAGCCGGTGTCCGGAACCGCAGAGGTCGTTGAGGCGCTGACGCGCGATGATCTGGTCGCGGCGCATCGCGCTGCGCTGGCGCGTGATCGCGTCTACATCTCTGCCGTGGGCGACATTACTGCGGAGCAATTGGGTGCGGTCATGGATACGCTTCTTGGCGCGCTTCCAGCCGAGGGCGGCGCGTTTCCGAACGAGGTCCCCTTCGGTCTGGAACCCGGCGTTACTGTTGTGGAGTATGACACACCGCAATCCGTAGCGCTTTTTGGCCATCCCGGTCTTGAGCGGGATCATCCCGATTTTATTGCAGCTTTCGTGATCAATACGATCTTCGGCGGCGGTGGGTTTGAGGCCCGTCTGATGCAAGAGGTGCGCGAGAAACGCGGGCTGACATATGGGATTTATTCCTATCTGATGCCCAAGGAATTCTCCCATGCCTTCGTGGGTCAATTCTCCTCGGCCAACGACCGGATCGCAGAGGCGATTGATGTTGTTCAGGCGGAATGGGCGCGCATTGCCTCTGAAGGCGTCAGCCAGACCGAATTGGAGGAGGCCAAGACATATCTGACCGGCGCCTATCCTCTGCGGTTTGACGGCAACCGACGCATCGCCAACATCCTTGTGGGCATGCAAGTGGATGATATCCCGATGAGCTATGTCCAAGAGCGCAATGATCTGGTCAATGCTCTGACGTTGGAAGAGATCAATCGGGTCGCATCAGAGCTGTTCAGACCTGATGAGCTTGGCTTTGTCGTCGTTGGCAAGCCCGAGGGATTGCCCACTGAGGCCACGCAGTAAAAACTGGCTTCGCTTCTCGAAAAAGAAAACGGCCGGAGGCGGGGACCTCCGGCCTGACCGGTTAAAGGGGGACAAAACCGGTTTGATAGGCAGGGTTGACAACGACACCCTGATCACCCGCCGACTATGCCCCCATCTTGGTTAAGAAGGCCTTAATTGGCGCCCTTCGCCAAAAACGAAACTACCCCAGAAGGCCCGCAGACGTCAGAGCCGCATCGATCTGGGCACGCGTCTGCTCGGAGACAGGCAACAAGGGCAGCCGCACCTCTTCTGAACACAGACCCAACCGCGACATGGCGTATTTCGCGCCGCACAGACCCGGCTCCGCGAAAATGGCCTGGTGCAGCGGCATCAACTTGTCCTGCAATTCGAGAGCACGCGCATAGTCTCCCGCGAGGCATGCGTCCTGCAATTTGCTGCACAAACCAGGCGCCACATTGGCCGTCACGGAGATACACCCCACACCGCCCTGCGCGTTGAAGCCATGGGCTGTCGCATCTTCGCCCGAGATCTGCAGAAAGTCCGCACCGCAGGTCATGCGCTGCTGGCACACCCGCGCAAGGTCTCCCGTCGCATCCTTGACCCCGACGATCCGCGGCAGCTTGGCAAGCTCGCCCATTGTCTCGGGCGTCATGTCGACAACGGACCGCCCGGGGATGTTGTAGATGACAATAGGAAGATCAACCGCGTCGTGCAGCGTTTTGAAATGCGCGATAAGCCCAGCTTGCGTGGGCTTGTTGTAATATGGCGTCACGACGAGCGCGCCTGCGGCGCCGACCGATTTCGCATGCTGCATGAAGCGCAGACTTTCGGACGTATTGTTGCTCCCCGCCCCCGCGATGACGGGCACACGGCCCGCAGCGGCCTTGACCACCTCTTCAACGACCAATTCATGCTCGTCATGGGTCAGCGTTGGGCTTTCGCCCGTCGTGCCGACAGGAACGAGACCGTGGCTGCCTTCAGAAATATGCCACGCCACAAGTTTTCGCAGCGTCTCCAGATCGACGGCGCCGTCTTTAAACGGCGTTACCAGGGCTGGCATGGACCCTTTGAACATGAGACGCTCCTTTGTTGTGTGCAGCAAACCTTTGCCGCGTGAGGCCTGATCGCGGGATCGTCGGTTGATGCTCCCGCGCGACAGGTTAATTTATCAGATGTCTATTCCCCGGCGATGGAGAAATTGCAAGCCATGACCCGCGCTATCCTTTGTGCTTTCGCGATTTGTTTGGCTGTCCCCGCCTTTGGGCAAACGGTGGTCGAGTCCAGTTTGCGCCCTGTCGCCCGTCCCGTCACAGATGTCGCCGAAGCGCCCCCGGTCGAGCCAAGCGCCGAGCCCAGCAAGGCAGAGGCAGAGGCCCTGGCCCAATTGCGGCCCAAAAAGCGCGATGCACAGGCCATTCGCCCTCTCGCGCGAGCCATGGATGCCGTGCGCGCGGAAGACTGGGCGCTTGCCTTACAACACGCCGCCGCAGACGGGCCTGTCGCGCAGGACATCGTGTTGTGGAACAAACTGCGGGCTGGCGAAGGCAGCGCTGCAGAGGTCACTGACTTCTTGTCCCGCAATAGCGACTGGCCGGGCCTGCCATTGCTCAAAGAGAAATCCGAGCCCGCGATGGTCGATGCGGGTCGTGCAGACGTCTTGCAGTTCTTTGCCGAACATACGCCGCGCACAGGCATTGGCGCCCTGACATATGCCCTGGCCCTCCGGTCGGCGGATCAGGACGCACAAGCGCGCGCGGTCATCGTTGAGGCCTGGAAAACGCTTGATCTGGAACCCTCCGAGAAGGCGGTCTTCCTCAATGACTTCTCAGCCCTCCTGCGCCCTCATCATTGGGATCGGCTGGATTTGATGCTCTGGAAAGGCTGGACGAACAATCCGCGCCGCATGGAGGGCCTCGTATCTGAGGCGCAATGGCAACTGGCGCAGGCCCGAATGGCGCTGCGCCGGGGCGGATCCGCGGGTGACATTCCCGCAGAGCTGCGAAACGACCCTGGGCTGGCCTTCGAGCGGTTTCGTATCGCGCGCGGCAAGGCCAAGCAAGACATCCTGATGGCGCGCTCGACATCGGCAGAGATGCTGGGCCGACCCGAATTCTGGGCCCCCGACCGACGCCCGATGGCCCGCGCCCTGATGCGCCGGGGTGAGCTGTCAGATGCCTACCGTGTGGCATCCAGCCATTTCCTGACATCGGGCCGCGATTTTGCGGATTTGGAATGGCTATCGGGCTATCTCTCGCTGCGCTTGGGGAACCCGAGCCGCGCCCTCGCACATTTCGAGCGGTTTCGCGACGACGTGTTCACGCCGATTTCTCTGGGTCGGGCGGGATACTGGGTCGGCCGCGCGCATGCGGCGCTGGGAAACCCCGAAGCCGCTGAAGCAGCTTACCGTCAGGCCGCGCGCTATCAGACGTCATTTTATGGGTTGCTCGCCGCCGAGCGTGTTGGCGTCCCGATCCCTGATGCGTTTCAAGGCCGCCAACCCGAGGGCGATTGGCGCACCGCGGCGTTCACCACGTCTCGCGTGCACAAAGCCGCAACGCTGCTGTTGGCCGCCGGCGAAGACTGGCCCGCCGAGCGCTTCTGGACGCATCTGTCCGAAACACTGCCCGAAGATCAGATCCGCCTGATGGGCAAGATGCTGGAAGAGCTGGGCCAGCCGCATATCGAGGTCATGCTTGGCAAACGCGCCGCACAGGCGGGCCTTGAGATCCACGCGCCTTATTACGCGCGACACCCCATCGCGGATTTGCGCTGGCCCGTTCCGGCCGAACTGGTTCTTGCGATTGCCCGGCGCGAGAGCGAGTTTGATCCCGGTGTGGTGTCTCACGCGGGTGCCCGTGGGCTCATGCAGTTGATGCCGGCCACTGCCCGCGACGTCTCTGCCGATCTGGGCCTCAGTTATTCCTTCGACGGTCTGCTGACGAACCCCGGCTACAACGCGCGGCTTGGCGCAGAGTATCTCCGCCAGATGGCCTTGCGATATGATGGCAATCCCGTGCTTATGGCCATCGCTTACAATGCCGGGCCGGGGCGCGCAGACCGGTGGCAGGAGCTTTATGGCAGCCCGCGCGGACGGGGCGTGGATATCGTTGACTGGATCGAAGGCATCCCGTTTCGGGAAACCCGCAACTACGTCATGCGGGTCACGGAGAGCCTGCCGATTTACCGGGCCCGCCTCGGGCTGGACCCCCTGCCCCAGCCCTTCTCGGACCTATTGGTCAGCTCTGCCCTGCGCCCGCGCGCGGTAGAGGGTGAATAGCCCGGCCCCGACAATCAGAAACGCCCCGACAAGGACCGGCCATTC
Source organism: Primorskyibacter sp. S187A (assembly GCF_049800955.1). Taxonomy (NCBI): domain Bacteria; kingdom Pseudomonadati; phylum Pseudomonadota; class Alphaproteobacteria; order Rhodobacterales; family Roseobacteraceae; genus Primorskyibacter; species Primorskyibacter sp. S187A. The sequence goes on from NZ_JBNAGA010000002.1 coordinate 173,918, forward strand.
GAGCACCTCACCGAAGAGCATAATTCCGATGCCCGCGGCAAAGAGGGATTGCAAAAAAGCCAGTGGCTGGATCGAAGACGCCTCCGCCGCCTCATAGGCCTTGATCATAAGCCAGTGCCCGAAGGCACCGGTCACGCAAAGCGCCGCCATCCACATCCAATCGGTCTTGCTCATGGGCTCCCAGAACCACATACCCAGACAGGTCATGAACACGGCGCCAACAGTACCGGTCCAGAAAAAAGACGTGGCGGCGCTGTCGCGTCGCGCGACGAAGCGCGTCAACAAGGCGTAGAGCGCGAACATGGTCGCCGAAGCCAGCGGAACCAGCGCATAAGGCGAGAAGACGCCCACCCCCGGGCGCAGGATGAACAAGACACCCATGAAACCGACGCCGATAGCAGCCCAGCGGCGCCAGCCCACATATTCGCCCAGCACAGGTCCGGACAAGGCGGCGACAAGCAGCGGATAGGCCACAAAAACTGCGTGGCTCTCCACCAGACCCAGTAGGGTAAAGGCCCCCACCATCACACATATCTCCAACGCGAGCAGGACACCGCGCAGCGCTTGCACCTTCGGAAAGGCCGATTGCGCGACACGAGCCAGCCCGCCACGCTCGCGCATCGAAATCCCTACGACAAAAGCCGCGAAAAACCAGTAGCGGATCATCACGATCATGATGACATTGTAGGTCGAGGCCAGATGCTGGGAGATCCCGTCCTGCGCCGCAAAGACCACTGCCGTTGCCGTCATATAAAGCTGGCCGCGCCGGTCGGGTGTCATCTTCGACGCCCAACACTCATATGCCGCTTGCGCCCGAACCCCGGCACACGCGAGATCTCGAAACCAGCAGCATCCAGCGCGCGCCGGACATGCCCGGCCGCAGTATACGTCGCGCAGGTGCCCCCCGGTGCCGTATGCTCGCCTACTGCGCGCAGCAGATCAGCGTCCCAGAGTTCCGGGTTCTTGGCGGGCGAGAACCCATCGAGAAACCAGGCATCTGCAACAAGGTCGGTGTTCGGCAGGCGGTCGCGCGCATCCCCAACGATCAGCCGAAACTCCAGATCCTGAAGCGTGATCTCGGACGCACCCCATTGGGGCGCCAGCTCTTGAGCAAGCGCTGCAAGTTCCTTGAACGGGCGCTGCGCCTGCTGCATGGCCTCGAGCGGCAGGGGAAACGCTTCAAAAGATGTATAGCGCAGCTTGCCGGGGATGCCTGCGGCGCGAAACGCCTGCAACGCAACCAACAGGTTGAGACCGGTGCCAAAGCCCAATTCGGCAATATGAAAACCGTCACAGAACCGGTCCGGCAAGTCATTCCCTGCGAGAAAAACATGCCACGTTTCCGCGACACCATCATCAAGCGAATAGTAAGGATCGTCGAACTGACGCGAGACGGGAACATCGCCCCGCCATTCCAGATCCTGATCGCGGGATCTCTTGCTCTGGTCTGTCATGTCTCCCTGCCGTATTTGAGGCAAACACGGCGACATAATCTGGGGAAGACGAGCTTGGCAATGGTGGATGTAACGGTGCGTGGGGCGGGTATCTTTGGCCTGAGCGTCGCCTGGGCCTGTGCCTTGCGCGGCGCGCGAGTGCGCGTTGTCGACCCCTTTGGCGTCGCGGCCGGTGCATCCGGTGGGCTGGTCGGGGCCTTGGCCCCCCATGTTCCAGAGAATTGGAACGACAAGAAAGATTTTCAGTTTCGCGCCTTGGTCCGTGCGGAAGCCTTCTGGGAGGAGGTCTCCGCGATTTCCAGCGTGGACCCGGGCTATGCCCGCACCGGGCGGTTGCAACCTTTGGCGGACGACCACGCGGTCGAGCTGGCGCAGCAACGCGCAAAGACAGCCCAAGAGCTTTGGGGCCCCCGGTTCTCGTGGTCGGTTACCTCGGATGTCGGGCGGTTCGCGCCGCATAGCCCAACTGGCCTTTGGATTCACGATAACCTGAGCGCGCGCCTGCATCCGCGCAAGGCCACCCAAGCATTGGCCATGGCCCTACAGGCCAAGGGGACCGAAATCGTGCAGGACGCCCCCACGCAGGGCGCAGAGGTCTGGGCCACCGGCGTGCATGACCTCGACGCCATGAGCGCCGCGGCGGGCCGGACCCTGGGCAACGGCGTCAAAGGGCAAGCTGCGCTTTTGAAATTCGACGCACCCCACGCCCCTCAACTCTTTGGCGATGCCCTGCATCTGGTCCCGCACGCCGACGGTACACTCGCCATAGGCTCGACATCAGAGCGGAGCTATGACAATCCGACGCAAACAGATGATCAATTGGATGACGTCCTGACCCGGGCCGTCGCCGTGTGCCCCGCGCTGGCAACTGCGCCCGTTCTGGCCCGGTGGGCCGGCGTGCGCCCGCGCGCACGATCCCGCGCACCGGTTTTAGGCCATCACCCGATGCGGGACGGCGCCTACATCGCCAATGGCGGCTTCAAAATAGGCTTTGGAATTGCGCCTGAGGTCGGCGAAGTCATGGCTGAGCTGATCCTGAACCAGTGCAACACAATTCCTCAGAGCTTCGCTCCCGAAGCGCTCTGATCGTTTCTTCTGGCAAAAAATACGCAATCCCGAAGCTTAGCCAAGTGCGCGCACGTCAGCCCTTGAAGGGCGCCATCCCGGCGCGCGCCAATTCATCGGCCCGTTCGTTTTCCGGGTGGCCCGCGTGGCCTTTGACCCATTCCCATGTCACATCATGGCGCGCTTGCGCATCATCCAGACGCTGCCACAACTCGACATTTTTGACGGGTTTCTTGTTGGAGGTTTTCCAGCCGTTGCGTTTCCAGCCGTGAATCCAACTCGTGACACCGTTTTTGACATAGGCGGAATCCGTCACAATCGTGATCCGTGACGCCCGCTCCAGAGCCTCCAGCGCCGAGATCGCTGCCATCAGCTCCATGCGGTTGTTGGTTGTCTCCGGCTCACCGCCCTGCAACGCACGCTCCTTGATGACTTCTCCCGCGCGCTTGGCTTGCATCAAAGCACCCCACCCGCCCGGGCCGGGATTTCCGGAACACGCGCCGTCGGTATAGGCAAATAACTCGGTCATGAACGCCCCTTACACCACACAGGTCAGACTGATCCAGTCCGCATCTTCGCCACTGAGGCCCGTGTCACGGCCCTGATCAAAACGCACGGGAGTGAACCCCGCCTCGTGCAGCCGGGCGCGCAGCTCCTCTTCGGTGAAATACGTGTAGTGCCGCCCGATTTTATCACGCTCTTCGCCCTCGCCGGATTTGACGGCCATAAGGAAGACACCGCCCGGCATGAGCGTATGGGCGATCTGGCGCAGATAACCCGGAAGCGCAGCGCGCGAGGCATGCAGCAACGAGAAATTGGCCCAAACGCCAGCAAGACTGTCGCCCTCCAACTCCGCCAGATCATCGAAAACGCGGTGCTGCGCGGTGACGCCTGCGCCGCGCGCCGCAAGTTCGACCATGCCTTGGGAGGCGTCCCAGGCGAGAACATCGCGGCCCGATTGTGCCATCACCGCCGCCGCCGCCCCAGGCCCGCAACCCAGATCCAGCACGCGCCCGCCGTCTGGCAGGCGTTCGATAAAGTCGATCAGACGCGGATCCTGCGCGATGCCTGATGTCAGATCGGCATATTCCTCAGCCCGAGCGTCATAGACGCCGATTGTCTGCGCATCACTCACCATAACGCTCCTACCGTTAAACAGATCACGACGAGGCCGGTCAGCAGAAGGCGCAACCCCATCCACCATGGCGGGGCGAGGCCCCATCTCCAGAAGGCAAAATCAAGCACCAGCAAACCCGCAAAGCCCGTGATCAGGTTGAGGCTCGCCGATGTTGGGCCGCCGCCTGTCATGAAGAAGGCCCAAAGGGCGGGAATGACTGAGAGCGCATAGCCCGTGGCCGCCTGTGCGCCATCGGCCTTTGTCGCAAACCCCCACAGGACGCCGGACATGAACGACAAAATCACCGTTCCATAAAAGAGCTGGACATAAGGACCGACAAATCGCGGGCCGATCATACTCAAGCCCCATTGACCCAGCGCGGGCGACAGCAAGGTCGCGGCCCCCCAGGCAAATGGCAGTACACCGGCGAGACCGAGGATAAGCGCGGAACGCGGGATTTGGTGAAACACGTCTGGCTCCTTGGATAACCTTGGCACCGGGGCGCTGCCCAGGCCCCCGGGACATTTTCGGCAAGAGGACGGCAGCGGCACCCCCCGGGCGCCCCAAATGCTCAGGCCGGTTGACGCAACACGCGCGGCACTTTGAACTCGACATTTTCCTGCGCGGTCTCAACCACTTCAACCTGCGCGTCAAACCGCGCGCGGAAGGCATCTATCACCTCCGTGATCAGAACATCCGGCGCAGAGGCGCCCGCTGTGATACCGACGGATCGAATACCTTCCAGAGCGCGCCAGTCGATGTCGGACGCACGCTGCACCAGTTGGGCATAGTTGCACCCGGCCCGTGAGGCGACCTCAACAAGACGCTTGGAATTCGATGAATTCGGTGCGCCAACAACCAGCATGGCATCAGATTTCGGGGCGACGGCCTTGACGGCCTCCTGCCGGTTCGTCGTGGCGTAGCAGATGTCTTCCTTATGGGGCCCAACGATGCCCGGGAAGCGCGCTTGCAGAGCCGCGACGATGTCCTTGGTATCGTCCACAGACAGCGTTGTTTGCGTAACAAACGCAAGCTTCGCCGGATCGCGCACATCGACATGCGCGACGTCTTCGACCGTTTCGACGAGCAGCACCTCGCCATCGGGCAATTGCCCCATCGTCCCGACTGTCTCGGGATGGCCTTCGTGGCCGATCATGATCATTTGCAGGCCATTGTCGGAGTGTCGCTGCGCCTCGATATGCACCTTGCTCACGAGCGGGCAGGTGGCATCGACATAGATCATCTCACGGGCTTGTGCGGCGGCGGGCACAGATTTGGGCACGCCATGGGCGGAAAAGATCACCGGGCGATCATCCGGACAATCCTCGAGTTCTTCGACAAAGACCGCTCCTTTCGCGCGCAGATCATCCACCACAAATTTGTTGTGCACGATTTCATGGCGCACGTAGACCGGCGCGCCCCATTTCTCGAGCGCCATCTCCACGATCTTGATCGCACGATCCACGCCTGCGCAGAATCCTCTGGGGGCTGCGAGGTACAGGGTCAGGGGCGGTTTGGTCATGTTCTCAAGTCCTGTCTATCTGCGTTTACAGCTAGCGCGTGCGCCGGGGTACGTAAAGCCTGAGATAGGCGGATCTTTCCTTGCTTGAAGAGGCTATTGCGTGCAAGGCGAGGCACATGCGCATGCTCCCCTTCCTTCGCGACAATATCCGGTTCCTGACCGCCGGTGCGCTCCTGACGTTGCTCTCCGGATTTGGTCAAACCTATTTCATCTCGCTCTTTGCAGGCGACATCCGCCGTGACTTCGGCTTGAGCCATGGCGAATGGGGCGCGCTTTACATGATGGGAACGATGGCCTCGGCCGTGGTCATGATCTGGGCTGGCGTGTTGACCGACATCTTTCGGGTGCGCGTTCTGGGTCCCGTCGTTCTTGTGGCGCTGGCGCTGGCAAGTCTGAGCATGGCCTGGAACCCCGCGGTCTGGGCCCTTCCGCTCATTGTGTTCGCCCTGCGATTTCTGGGGCAAGGCATGATGACCCATATCGCAGTTGTGGCCATGGCGCGCTGGTATGTGGCGACACGCGGGCGCGCACTTTTCGTGGCGTCTCTTGGGTTCTCTGCCGGTGAAGCCTTCGTGCCCCTGATCGTCGTATCGCTTCTGGGCCTTGTCGCATGGCAATCGATCTGGATGGCGGGCTCTGTGATCTGCCTCCTGGCCGTGCCTTTGATGTTGTTTCTGTTGCGCCAGGAGCGCCAGCCCCGTGATCTCGCAAAATCCAATGCATCTCTCGGCATGGGCGGGCGCCACTGGACCCGACGAGACAGCCTGCAACACCCGCTGTTTTGGGCGATGATACCGGCCATACTGGGGCCTGCGGCATTCAACACCGCCTTCGTGTTCCATCAGGTTCATATCGCCGACGTGAAAGGCATTTCGCATCTGGCTTTTGTCGCCTTTTTCCCGGTTTTCACGGTTGTGTCGGTCACGATGATGGGCGTCATGGGCTGGGCGATTGACCGCTTTGGCACGGCGCGCCTGATGCCCTTTTATCAATTGCCCATGGTCGCAGGCTTTGTCGCCTTTGGCTTCGCAGACACGCTTTGGATGCTGGGCGTGGGCTTTGCCTGTCTGGGCCTGACCTCCGGCGCCAATGCGACGCTGCCCAACGCTTTTTGGGCCGAGTTCTATGGCACGGCGCATATCGGGAGCATTAAGGCCTTGGCCGCTGCCGTCATGGTTTTGGGCTCTGCCCTCGGGCCCGGCCTCACAGGCGCCTTGATCGATCTGGACATAGGGATTGAGACGCAGTTCTTCTGGATCGCCGCTTATTTCGTTTTGGCCACTGGCACGATGGTTTGGGGCATTGGCCGCGCAGCGCATGACCTGCCAGGGTGCAGCTAATGAAAAAGCCCGCACGAGGCGGACTTGATCAGGTTTATTCTACGGCTTGCTCTTCGGGCTCGCGCGAGATCATGGGTTCGCGTGGCGGCCGTCCGATCACATCTCTCAGACCGTCCAGTTCGATGAAGTTGTCGGCCTGACGGCGCAGTTCATCGGCAATCATCGGTGGTTGTGAGCGGATCGTCGAGACAACCGACACACGGACGCCTTGACGCTGCAGACTTTCAACGAGCGGCCGGAAATCCCCATCTCCGGAAAACAGCACGATGTGGTCGACGCGAGGCGCGAGTTCCATGGCATCGACCGTGAGCTCGATATCCATGTTGCCTTTGACTTTTCTGCGGCCCTGGCTGTCCGTGTATTCCTTCGCAGGCTTCGTCACCATGGTGAAGCCGTTGTAGTGCAGCCAATCCACGAGAGGGCGGATTGGCGAATACTCTTCATTTTCCAGCAGCGCTGTGTAGTAGAACGCGCGAACAAGTTTGCCGCGTCTGACAAATTCCTGACGCAACAACTTATAGTCGATGTCAAACCCCAGCGCCTTTGCAGCCGCGTAGAGATTTGATCCATCGATGAACAGCGCGAGCCGTTCGTCCTTGTAAAACATTCAATGTCCTTCCAAATGGAATTAGCCCGCGCGGGTCTCCGTGAGTGAAATCGGATCGCGGACAGTTTAACTTTTAAGGTTTTGTGACAATGCCACAAGTCACGAATTTAACTCCCGGCCGGGTAATCCAGCGTCAATATGGGAAATTAGCCCTCATTGCCGTCGGGGCAAATATGGAATCTCCGGTAGGCGCTCCCGCAGTGACATTGCGTCAAGCCATTGCCATGCTTGCACAAAATGGCGCCTTGATTCGAAGCGTCAGCCGGTTTTTCCAGACGCCCTGCTTTCCAAGGGACGCAGGGCCCGATTACGTGAACGCCGCGCTGACTTTGCAGTGGAACGCATCCGCCGATGCGATTTTGGGCCTGTTGCACGACGTAGAGGCGTCATTTGCACGCCAACGCATCATGCGCTGGGGCCAGAGAACGCTGGATCTGGACCTGATTGCACTGGGAGATGAGATCCTGCCCTCCCGCGATATCCACGACCATTGGCGCAGCCTGAGCCCGGAATTGCAGGCGAAAGAAGCGCCCGACCGGCTCATTCTGCCCCATCCCCGCGTGCAAGACCGTGCGTTTGTCCTGGGCCCTCTGCGCGATATTGCGCCGGCTTGGCAGCACCCCATCTTTGGGTTGAGCATCGCCGAGATGTACGAAACGCTCTCTGAGCAAGACAAAAACAGTCTCACCCCCTTGTGAACCAGCGCCTTTTGACTTGTCATCGCGCGTGTCAAGCCTTAAGTGCAGGGTTCTATTTATCTACCCGACGGAGATTAAGATGGCCCGCGTGACGGTTGAAGATTGCGTTGACAAGGTTCCAAACCGGTTCGAGCTGGTGATGCTTGCTGCTCATCGCGCACGCGAAGTCTCTGCGGGCGCAGCGATTACGCTGGATCGTGATAATGACAAGAATCCTGTCGTTGCGCTCCGCGAGATCGCAGAAGAAACGCAAAGCGCCGATGAACTCCGCGAGCGTCTGATCGAATCGAACCAGACGCAGATTGAAGTGGATGAGCCTGTCGATGACAGCATGGCGCTTCTCATGGGTGCTGAGACAGCAGACAAGCCGCAAGAAGATGATCTCTCCGAGGAGAAGCTTTTGCGCGCATTGATGGAAGCACAAGGGCAAGGGTAAACCGCGCCCTGCGGATGAGCTGAGCGATGATTTCTGACGACGACCTCATCGCGCTTGTCCGCAACTACAACCCAAAAACCAATGAAGCGCTCATCCGTGAGGCCTATGCCTATGGGCGGGACATGCATGAAGGGCAACTCCGCCATTCCGGTGAGCCCTATTTCACGCATCCTGTTGCCGTTGCGGCGATCCTGACAGAGCAGCGGCTCGATGATGCAACGATCATCACCGCGCTGTTGCATGATACGATCGAAGACACGCGCGCAAGTTATGCCGATGTGACCGAGCGGTTCGGGGAGGAAGTGGCCAGCCTCGTGGATGGCGTCACCAAGCTGACCAACCTGCAGCTCTCCTCTACCGAGACCAAACAAGCCGAGAACTTCCGCAAGCTCTTCATGGCGATGTCCCGGGATTTGCGGGTCATCCTCGTCAAGCTCGCGGACCGTTTGCACAACATGCGCACGATCCGGGCCATGAAAACGGAAAAGCAGGCGCAAAAAGCGCGTGAGACCATGGACATCTACGCCCCCCTTGCAGGGCGCATGGGCATGCAGTGGATGAGAGAAGAGCTGGAGGACATGGCATTTCGCGTCCTCAACCCCGAAGGTCGTTCCTCGATCATCCGCCGCTTCATCACCCTGCAAAAAGAGACCGGCGACGTGATCCATCGCATCACCGGCGACATGCGCAAGGAGCTGGAAAAAGCAGGGATCGAGGCAGAAGTCTTTGGGCGCGCCAAGAAGCCCTATTCGATCTGGCGGAAGATGCAGGAAAAGGAGGTCGGCTTCTCGCGCCTCTCCGATATCTATGGTTTCCGCATCATTACGCAGAGCGACATGGATTGCTACCGCACGCTGGGCGCCATTCACCAGCGATGGAGCGCCGTGCCGGGCCGGTTCAAGGATTATGTGAGCCAACCCAAAACCAATGGCTATCGCTCCATTCACACAACCGTTTCGGGCCGTGACGGCAAGCGTGTCGAGGTGCAAATCCGGACACGGCAGATGCATGACGTGGCAGAAACCGGGGTCGCGGCGCATTGGTCTTATCGCGACGGGGTGCGCACGCAAAACCCCTTTGCCGTCGATCCTGCCAAGTGGATCGCCAGCCTCACCGAGCAATTTGAGACAGAAGAAGACCACGAGGATTTCCTCGAGACCGTCAAGCTCGAGATGTATTCCGACCAGGTCTTCTGTTTCACGCCCAAGGGCGAGGTGATCAAGCTGCCCAAAGGCGCCACACCTCTGGATTTTGCCTATGCCATCCACACGCGGATTGGGCATGCCTGCGTGGGGGCCAAGGTAGACGGGTTGCGTGTGCCGCTCTGGACACGCGTGAAAAACGGTCAATCCGTTGAGATCATCACGGCCGAGGGCCAGACGCCTCAGGCCACATGGCTCGATATTGCCACAACCGGGAAAGCCCGCTCTGCCATTCGCCGCGCGCTGCGCGAGCAGGACCGTGAGCGTTTTGTCCGGCTGGGCCATGAACTCGCGCGCGCCGCATTTGAACATGTGGGGCGCAAGGTCTCCGACAAGGTGATCGAGACGGCGGCCCGCAATCTTCGGATCCCCAATGCAAACGAGTTGTTGGCCCGGCTGGGGTCTGCGGAGATATCAACGCGCGCCGTAGTGCAGGCTGTCTATCCCGATCTCGTGCCCGAAGAAGGCGAAGAGATTGATCCCGCACGTGCAGTGATCGGCCTGCAACCCGGTCAGAGCTTCCGGCGCGGCACATGCTGCCAGGCCTTGCCCGGGGAGCGCATCGTCGGCATCACCTATCGCGGCGAAGGTGTTGTGGTACACAAGATAGACTGTGATCGGCTGGCCGATTTTGAGGATCAAACGGATCGCTGGCTGGATCTGCATTGGAGCGAGGGCAACCACGCGGCGGGCTATGTGGTGACGCTTGACCTGACGATTGGCAATGATGCGGGTGTCCTGGGTCGAATTTGCACATTGATCGGCCAGAACAAGGCCAATATCTCGGATCTGGAGTTTCTGGATCGGAAACCGGATTTTTACAGGCTTTATGCCAACGTCGAACTGAGGGACACAGAGCACGCCCACTCGCTTCTCACCGCATTGGAAGCGGAGAGCGACGTGGCGCAGGTGACCCGGGTTCAGGAAGAAACGAAGATCGGCGCACGCGCCGAGAACGGATAGAGGTGGAGCTTGGTGTTCAAGCGGCGCGATAGGAAGCCCCCCGGACGGGCCTTGCTTGAGCTGTTTTGGCCCAAAGGGGGCTGGGGCCGCGCTGCGCAATACGTCAAGCATCGCCTGCACCGTTTGCCCGACCCGCCCGAACGCATCGCACGCGGGATATGGGCGGGGGTTTTCACAACCTTTTCGCCCTTCTACGGCCTGCATTTCGTGGTGGCAGGGGTTCTCGCATTTGTCATGCGCGGGAACCTGCTTGCCGCGCTCTTATCGACCTTTTTTGGCAACCCGCTGACCTATGTGCCCATCGGGATCGTCTCGTTGACCACCGGGCATTGGCTGCTCGGATCCGAGATGCAGATGGATGTCGAAACATCGCTTGGGCAAAAGTTTGGCGATGCGGCCAATGATCTGTTTTACAATCTCTGGACCTACGTGGCTGGCGGCACACGCGATTGGCACGGGCTCACCGTCTTCTGGCATGACGTGTTCTACCCCTACATGATTGGCGGCATTCTTCCCGGAATTTTCGCCGCCACGGTTTGCTACTACGTGTCGCTGCCGCTGATCCGCGCCTACCAAGCGCGCCGAAAAGGCGCGATCAAGGCGCGCTTTGAAGCGTTGAAGTCGAAGGCCGCGCAAGCCAAGCCGGGCGGCAAGAAACCAGCCGACAGGTCGGGAACTGCTGACTGAGGCGGTCGGCCATTCTCATAACAACAAACGATTCACGTTTGACAGGAATCGCTCTAGGTTCGTGTTCAAATGAATGAGGACGCCATGACTTACCAACGCTTGGGTGTGAACATCGATCACGTCGCAACAGTACGCAATGCGCGCGGCGGCAATGTACCGGACCCGGTTCGGGCCGCAAAACTCGCAGAGAAGGCCGGGGCGGATGGGATCACCGCACATCTGCGAGAAGACCGCCGTCACATCGGCGACGCGGATATCGAGCGGTTGATGGACGCGCTTGCCGTCCCGCTCAATTTCGAGATGGCCGCAACCGAAGAGATGCAGGCGATCGCATTGCGCCACAAACCGCATGCCGTGTGCATCGTGCCTGAAAAGCGCGAAGAGCGCACAACGGAAGGCGGCCTTGAGGTCGCGCGCGAGGAGAACAGGCTGGCCCATTATATCGCGCCGCTCCGTGAGGCTGGCTGCCGCGTGTCCATCTTCATCGCCGCTGACAAACGCCAGATCGACGCTGCGCATCGCATCGGTGCGCAAGTGATCGAGTTGCATACCGGTGCGTATTGCGATGCCCATGTGGAGGGTGATGTCGAAACCCGCGACAAGGAGCTGGAAGCGATGCGTGAGATGGCCAGCTACGCCCACGGCCTCGGCCTTGAGGTCCACGCAGGTCATGGCCTGTCTTTCGACACCGTGAAACCCATCGCAGCCCTTCCGGAGATCAAAGAGCTCAACATCGGCCACTTTCTGATCGGAGAGGCCATCTTCTCCGGGCTGGAAGGCGCGATTGTCGAGATGCGTCGCTTGATGGACGAGGCGCGCGCATGATCCTTGGGATCGGCACAGATCTTGCAAATATAGAACGCATCGAGCGTACACTCGCCCGCTTTGGCGACAGGTTCCGCAACCGGGTTTTTACCGAGATTGAGCAACGCAAAGCGGAACGCCGGGCCGATACGCCGGGGACCTATGCCAAACGCTGGGCTGCAAAAGAGGCCTGCTCGAAAGCGCTGGGAACGGGCCTGCGCATGGGAATTGCATGGAAAGACATGTCCGTGCGCAATTTGCGAACCGGTCAGCCCGTGATGGATGTCACGGGATGGGCCCGCACGCGGCTCGATGAAATGACCCCTGCCGGGCATGAGGCCATCATCCACGTCACCCTGACCGACGATCACCCATGGGCGCAGGCGATGGTTGTCATCGAAGCGCGCCCCAAGACGTGAGCGCGCGGCGGTTGACACCCCGGCCACAGCGCCGCATGTAGCCTCAAACACGAGTGGAGCATCCATCATGGCCGAGGCCAAATCGAGCAACGGATTTGTCGAGACGATCAAGACGATTGTCTATGCGCTGCTGATCGCAGGCGTCTTCCGCACCCTGTTCTTCCAGCCGTTCTGGATCCCGTCGGGCTCCATGAAAGACACGTTGCTCATTGGCGATTTCCTGTTCGTGAACAAAATGGCCTACGGCTATTCCTATGCCTCCTGCCCGTCTGTGATCATTCCGTCCGTTGGCCTGAACATTGATGCCGAAAACATCTGTGGCTTCCTCAAACGCGATAATGGCGGACGGATCCTCGGCGGCACACCGGAGCGCGGCGATGTGGCTGTCTTCCGCCACCCTGTCACGGGGCGGGATTTCATCAAACGCATCGTCGGGATGCCGGGCGACCGGGTACAGATGCGCAGCGGTGTGCTGCATATCAATGATCAGCCTGTGCAGCTGCAACCTGCGCCTGCGTTTGAAGAGGTGGCAGAGCCGCAAGGGCCATTCGGTCACAGACCGCGCTGCGCCAATGGTCCCGTGGGTGATGGCGGGACGTGCATCAAGCAGAAGTTCATCGAAACGCTGCCCGGTGGCCATAGCCATGAGATCCTCAACATCGGCACCCAAGGCTCGGACAACACTCCTGTCTACACAGTGCCCCTCGGGCATTACTTCATGATGGGCGACAACCGCGATAATTCCTCGGACAGCCGTGTGCCCAGCATCGCGGGCGGCGTGGGTTTTGTGCCCTATGATCACCTCATAGGGCGCGCGGACCGCGTGATGCTGTCATCGGGGGGCAGCTCCATGCTCTTCTTCTGGACATGGCGCGGTGACCGTTTCTTCGAGAAGATCAACTGATCCAAGATGAAGCTCTCGGCGGCGCTCAAATCTCTGCAGGACAAGCTGGGCTATCGCTTTCGCGATCCCGCATTGCTGGTGCGCGCGGTCACGCATTCCTCGATGTCCTCCTCCACCCGCGATGACAATCAGCGGCTGGAATTTCTGGGGGACAGGGTTCTGGGTCTCGTCATGTCCGAGGCGCTTCTGGCCCAGGATGAAGACGCCCGAGAGGGCCAATTGGCCCCGCGCTACAATGCGCTGGTGCGCAAGGAAACCTGCGCGGATGTGGCCCGCCAGATTGATCTGGGCGACGCGCTGAAGCTGGGGCGCTCCGAGATGCTCTCGGGCGGGCGCCGCAAACAGGCCTTGCTTGGGGATGCGATGGAAGCCGTGATCGCTGCCGTGTATCTTGACAGTGGGTTCGACGCTGCACGCGACCTCATCCTGAGGCTCTGGGGCAAGCGCATATCCAGCGTGGAAGAAGACGCCCGCGATCCCAAGACAACCCTGCAGGAATGGGCGCAGGCGCGCGGCATGCCCCCGCCTCAATACATTCAGCTCAACCGCAGCGGCCCCGATCATGCACCCGAGTTTACAATCGAGGCCCGCTTGCAGGATGGCCAAAGTTGCACGGCTTCTGGCGGCTCCAAGCGCCTTGCCGAACATGCGGCCGCCAAGGCGTTGCTCAAACAGGTGCAGAGCAGTTAAGCAAACTCTGTTCTTTTGTGTCCCACCTTGAGCCAAAGTGAACTGGCGGTTCCACTTCGTCCCGACAGCGCCGCTTTGTCCTGCGAGACACACAGCCCCGCGTTGAAGGATCGACGCGACGCTTGTGCTGGGGATTTTCAGCAATTGTCCAGTGTGCGGGCGGAGCTCCAGTAAGCGAACAACTCGAAGGTCTGCTCTCTCAGAAAAGGCTGCGGGACTTACCCGTCAGGAAGAAGTCACTGCGTCAATCAACCAACCCCAATTGGCGGGCAATCGTTGCACTGTCATAGTAATCCCGGCCTTCGACAACCATCCCGTCTTTGACCCTCATCACAGAGCAATAGCGAACTTCGGCTTTCTTTCCCGTTGGTTGAAAATCCCCAAGGCTAGACCGCAGAACGCCGGCATGAATACCAGTATTGCGGAACTCAACGGTTGCCCATTCTCCACATTGGCTGACAATGACGTTCTCAACTTCGCAAAGACCGTCTGGAAAAGCTTCCCGCCAACGATGGTAGTCGTCTTTGTAAGCTTCCTTCCCGGTCAGTTTTTCTTGACGCGCGATGTCTTCGAAATCGCAATCATCCGAAATGACTTCTGCTCCGCGGTCAGGATCGCGCATGCCCCATGACTCGTGAAACTGGCGAACAATTCTTTCTGTAGGATGCATGAATGACGCCCTTCGAGATTGGGTAATGGTTGAGCTCTGCGTAAAGTCTAACTACGCGCATCACCGAGTGGTCAATAGCCGACATGCGTTCTGCGCTGCATGGGCAAGTGGGGGCTTGAAGCCACCAGTTTCCGCGCGGCAACCTGAATTGTGTAGCCCAAACAAGTTGTCCCCTTCTAGGCGCGACGTATGTCGCCGTCAGCGCTCGCTGATCGCTGGCGGGTTGCCGCGCGGACTAGACCTTTACCCGCTCGGATTTCGGATCATACATGGGTTTGAGAGACGCCTCCGCGCGTACCCGTGTACCCGCGACGTCGATCTCATAGCTGGACGCCAGAACCTGCTCCGCGCTCTCGCCTTTGCAGGGCACATAGCCCAGCCCCATCGCGGCGCCCAAATGATGGCCGTAGGCACCTGATGAGAGATAGCCTACGATCTCGCCATCCCGGATCACCGGTTCGTTGTGATAGAGCAAAGGCTCAGGATCCGTCAGTTTGAACTGCAACAGGCGCGCGGAGAGCCCCTCATCCCGTTTGCGCTGCACCGCGTCACAGCCAATGAAATCCTGTTTCTGCTTGCTCACGGCAAAGCCGAGGCCCGCCTCCAACACATGGTCTTCGCAGGTGATATCATGTCCGAAATGGCGGAAGCCCTTCTCGATGCGGGCGCTGTCCATCATGTGCATGCCGCAGAGCTTCAGGCCTACGTCTTGCCCAGCCGCATGTAGCGTCTCGAAGACATGGCCTGCCTGATCAGCGGAGACATAGACTTCCCAGCCCAGTTCCCCGACGTAGGTAACGCGGTGCACGCGCGCCATGCCCAAGCCGATCTCGATCTCCTGCGCAGTACCGAATGGGTTGGCCGCGTTGGAAAAGTCATTGGGCGAGACTTTTTGCAAGAGCGTCCGCGCTTGAGGTCCCATAACCGCCAGAACCGCTTCGCCCGCCGTCACATCGGTTAACACGACACGATACTCGCCGACATGGCGCATCAGCCACGTTTGATCCGCCAGACGCGTCGCGGCGGGCGTGACGACGAGGTAAGCCGTGTCCGACAGCCGCGTGACAGTCACATCCGCTTCGATCCCGCCACGCTGGTTCAGGAATTGAGTATAGACGATCTTGCCCGTTGGCACCGCCATCTGCGCGCCGCAAACGTGGTTGAGAAAATCCTCCGCGTCGGGCCCTTCCACACGGATTTTGCCGAAGGAGGACATGTCATACATTCCCACGTTTTCGCGAATGGCACGATGCTCTTCGGCGACGTTGTCAAAGAAGTTCTGACGGCTCCAGGAATATTCATATTCCGGCGTCTGGCCATCGCGCGCGAACCAGTTTGCCCGCTCCCAGCCTGCCAGTTCCCCCATGACGGCCCCTTGCTCCAACAGATGATGGTGGAACGGCGTGCGCCGCACGCCCCGGGCCGTGGCCTTTTGGCGGTAGGGGAAGTGATCCGCGTAGAGCAGGCCCAGCGTTTCGGAAGCCCGTTCTTTGACATAGCGATGGTTGGACTGGAACGGCGCGTTGCGCGCGATGTCCACATCCCCCAGATCAAAGGGCTTTTCGCCGTCCGCCATCCATTGCGCAAGCGCCATACCCGCGCCACCGGCGGACTGGATACCCACGGAGTTGAAGCCCGCCGCGACCCAGACATTGTCCATCTCCGGGCATAGGCCCATGTGATAGGCATCATCGGGTGTAAAGCTTTCGGGACCATTGAAGAACGTATGGATGCCCGCTTCCGCCAGCATCGGCAGACGATTGACCGCCGCCTCCAGGATCGGCTCGAAATGGTCGAAGTCTTCCGGCAGTTGATCGAATTCGAAATCCGCCGGGATCGGCCCCCAGGGCTTGGCCACAGGCTCAAACGCCCCCAAAAGGATCTTGCCTGCATCTTCCTTGTAGTAGGCGCATTCATCGGGAACGCGCAAAACGGGCAGTTGTGTCAGGCCGGCAATGGCTTCCGTGACGATGTAGAAATGCTCGCAGGCTTGCAATGGCACGGAGGTGCCCAGCATTTGCCCGACCTCCCGGCCCCACATGCCGCCACAATTGATCACCGTATCACAGGTTATCTCACCCGGGCCATCGGGGTCTTGATACTGAACCGCCGAGATCCGGCGCCCTTGGCGTGTGACACCCGTGACTGCGGTTCGCTCGATCACCTTGGCGCCGCGCTGACGTGCACCCTTGGCCAATGCGAGCGCGATGTTGGCCGGATCGCCCTGCCCGTCCAGCGGCAGGTAGACACCGCCTGTGACATCCTCGATGTTCAGATGTTCGTAGCGCTCCTTGATCTCATTGGGCGAAATCTCTTCGATCTCCACACCAAAGGCGCGCGCCATCGCCGCGGACCGGCGCAATTCTTCGAGACGTTCACTGGTCAGGGCGGCGGTGATGGAACCACATCTCTTGAAGCCCGTGGCGACACCTGTCTCCGCCTCGAGATCGCCGTAGAGCTCTTGGGAATAACGCGCCAGTTTGGTCATATTGGCCGTGGCGCGCAATTGGGCGATCAGGCCTGCGGCGTGCCAGGTCGTACCAGAGGTCAATTGTTTGCGCTCGAGCAGGACGACATCTGTCCATCCAAGTTTGGTCAGGTGGTAGGCCACAGAGCATCCGATAACACCGCCGCCAATGATGACGGCGCGGGCATGCGCGGGAACGTTCATGATTTGGCTCCTTTGGATTTCGAACGCTGACGCGCCCGACCGGCTGCGGGCTCTGCCCCCAGACCCCCGGGATACTTATGGCAAGAGGAAAGAAATGGATCAGACAATGTCATGCCCCTCCGCATGCAGGCGCCGCGCGATTTCTGCGATATGCGCGGGCCCGGTTTCACAGCATCCGCCCAGAATGGACGCGCCGTGATCCAGCCAGGACATTGCATGGTTGGCATAGATCTCGGGCACCATGTCCTCGCGCGACGAGAGATCAGACGCTGTTGTACCGCCTTCAAGGAAGGCCTTCGTGATCATCGTAAAGGCATTGGCATAAGCGCCGATAGGGCTGCCGCAACGTGCAAGCGCATCAAGAGCGGCGGGCATGACTTCGGGCGCCGAACAATTGGCCAGAGCCGCGTCAGCCTCCCGCGCAATCACAGCCGCTTCGGCCAGCGGTTCGCCCGAGCGCAAGAGGCTTCCGTCCTCATCATCCACGGTAAAGGCGAGCCAAACGGGTCGATCTGTGGTCCGGCCCGCCGCGAGGCAGGCTTTGGCGGCATCCAGTGAAGCGATCGTCTCAAAAATCAACAAATCGCAGCGCGGCGCCAAAATTCCGGCAATCTCTGTGTAGACAGGCAAAGCCGCTCCGAATTCGGGATGCAAATCAGCGCGGTAACTGGCCCCAAGGGGGCCTATGGAGCCCGCAATCCGTTGCGAGCCGCGGCCCGACGCCGCCTCGTTCAATGCAGCGTCAAGCAAGCTCTCGAATTCAGCTTCGCGGTTGGGCAGCTCGATCCCGTCGCTTGCATAGTGATTGGAGCTACCGCCGCGCAGCCTGTCACGGTGGATCGCATAGGTGTTTGTTGTGGCAATAGTCGCACCAGCCGCGCCATAGTCTTTATGCACCTGAGCCACGAGACCGGGATGATCGATCATCACCTGCGTCGACCAAAGGGGCGCTGCGGGTTGACCAGACCGGCGGATGAGCTCCTGGCCTATCCCCCCGTCGAGGAGAGTAATCTCAGACATTCAAGTCTCCTTCGGTTCTGCGTGGGTCATCAGGCACGCAAACGCTCGTTGTCCGGATCCCAGAGCGGCTGGTCTTCCTGCACGACGGCGCGGCAGCGCTCGCCGTAGATGTCGACCTCGAGCTCGGTGCCCGGCACGGCCAGATCGGCGCGCACCATGCCCAGCGCGATGGAGGCGCCGACGCGGTAGCCCCAATCGCCCGATGTCGTCTCGCCTACGACCTCGCCGTCATGGCTGAGCGTGGACATATAGGGCGCATCGCAGGGACCGGCGTCGATCTTGAGCGTGATGAAGCGCTTTTTGGAGCCTTGCTGCTGTTCGTTCATCAACGCGGCCTTGCCGGGGAAGTCCTGCGGCTTGTCGAGTTTGACGAAGCGGCCGAGACCGCCTTCGAAGAGCGAGTAATCCGTCGAGAGGTCGCCTTTCCATGCGCGGTAGCCTTTTTCGATTCGCATGGAATTGAGGGCGAACATGCCGAAGGGTTTGGCGCCCGCCGCGAGCACGGCTTTGTAGAGCGCGGGGATATCGGCCACAGGGGCGTGGATCTCCCAGCCGAGCTCGCCCGCGAAGGAGACGCGGACCAGACGGCAGGCGATGCCAGCGACGGTGGCGTCCTGATGGGTCAGCCAGCCGAGCGAGAGATCGGCCTGTGTGTCCATCGCCTCGAAGAGCGCGCGGGATTTCGGGCCGGTGACGATCAGCGTCGAGACCTCGCGGGTTTTGTCGGTCAGGGTCACGCCGTCGGGCAGGCCCGCGCGCCAGAGCACCTCGTAGTCGTGCCATTGGGCGGCGGCGGCTGTGATGAGGGTAAAGTCGTCCTCGGCGTGGCGGATGATCGACATCTCGGTGAGGATGCGGCCGCGGGCGTCGGGGAAGTAGCCCAGGTTCATCCGGCCCGCCTTGGGCAGCGCGCCAGCGATGCGGCCACGCAGCCATTCGGCCGCGCCCGCCCCGGAGAGCGCGAAGCGCGAGAAGCCGCACAGATCGAGCACGCCGACATTGTCGCGCACATTTTCGACCTCTTCCTTGACGCGGATCGTCCAGGGGCCTTCGCGGTCCCATGTCTCGGTGCTGGCCTCGGAGGTATCGTCGCCCTCCTTTGCGAACCAATTGGCGCGCTCCCAGCCGTTGTAGGCGCCCATCACCCCGCCTTGGGCGAGGATCTGATCATGGGCGGCGGAGTGCTTCTTGTCGCGGCCTGCGGGCCATTCGTGATGCGGGAAGTGCATCGCGTATTCGTGGCCATAGGTCTCCAGCGCCTTGGCGATGCAGTAGTCGTTGTCGGTGTAATCGGTGTAGCGGCGGGGATCGACCGCCCACATGTCCCATTCGGTCTGGCCTTCGACGATCCATTCCGCCAGCGTTTTGCCTGCGCCGCCGCCCTGGACGATGCCGAAGGTGAAGGAATGGGCCTCAAACGCGTTTTTGACGCCGGGCATCGGGCCGATCATCGGCAGGCCATCGGGCGCGTAAGGGATGGGGCCGTTGATATTGCGGCCCACGCCAGCGGTGCCCAGCACAGGCACGCGACCCATGGCATCTTCGATATACCATTCGAGGCGTTCGAGATCGTCGGGGTAGAGCTGGAAGGAGAAATCCTCGGGCATGGGATCATCCGGCGTGATCCAATGGGCTTTGCAATTGCGCTCGTAAGGCCCGAGGTTGAGACCGTTTTTGTCCTGACGCAGGTAGTACGAGCTGTCGACGTCGCGGATCATGGGCAGTTTGCGGCCATTCTCCTTGGTCCATTTGGCGATTTCGGGGATTTCCTCGGTCAGGAAATACTGATGGCTCATCACGGCGAGAGGCACGGTGCGCCCACCGAACGGCTTGAACCATTCGCCGACCCGCTGGGCGTAGTAGCCCGCAGCATTGACGACGTATTCGCAGGTGATGTCGCCTTTATCGGTATGCACGACCCATTCGCCCGCGTCGTTCTTGCTCACGCCGGTGGCGGGGCAGAAGCGCTGGATATTGGCGCCGAGATCGCGGGCGCCTTTGGCCATGGCCTGGGTCAGCTGTGCGGGATCGATATCGCCGTCCATCGGATCCCAGAGGATGCCTTGCAGGTCATGGGTCTCAAGAAAGGGGTACATTTTCTTGGCTTCATCGGGGGAGAGCATTTCCAGCTCAAGCCCCTGATAGCGGCCCATGGACATGACCCGCTCAAACTCCATGCGGCGCTCTTTGGTGTGGCCCAGCCGGAGCGCGCCGGTGACGTGGTAGTTCATCGGGTAGTCGACGTCCTGGGCGAGCGTGCGGTACATCTCGAGCGAGTAGCGCTGCATGTTGAGCACGGCCCAGGAGGTGGAGAAGTTGGGGCAATTGCCCGCTGCGTGCCATGTGGAGCCGGCGGTCAGCTCGTTTTTCTCCAGCAAGACGCAATCGGTCCAGCCCATTTTCGCAAGGTGATAGAGGCTCGAGACCCCTACAGCGCCGCCACCGATAATGACCACCCGGGCTGTTGTTGGAAAATCGCTCATTCTCAGTTCTCCCTTTGCGGCTCACTTGCCGCTATCTCGTAGTAATCGCCCTTGGTTGCCGTGTGGATGTGGCCACGCAACTGCAACCCTGTCGGGCCATCGATGGACCCTGTCGAAAAACAGGTGAAAGGATCGTCTTCGTGTTTCCAAAACAGCGCAGAGCCGCATTTGGGGCAAAACCCGCGCCGCGCTTCGTCAGACGAGGCAAACCAAGTGACGGTGCCATGGATCTCCAATGTGCCATCTTCCGAATAGGCAGAGGCCCAGGCATGCCCGGATTGTTTGCGACATTGCGTGCAGTGACACACAGCCGGCGCGCCAATTTTTCCCGTGGCGGTATACGTCACCGCGCCGCAGAGACAGGACCCTTTGATGCTCATCGAATTGCCTCCGGCGTATGTGAGGCGCCCAAGAGCGCGCCGTAGATGATGAAGCAAACCGCGAGCGCCCGGCGTAGCCAGACGTTCACAATGGCCTTCAGAGCGCTCCGCCCCAGCCCTGCGCCGAGCGCCGTGTATGTGATGTAGCTGGCTGCCGTAATCGTCAGCGCCGTCGGCAGGATCAGGAGCATCTGCGACCAGATGGGAACACCCGGCTCAACGAATTGCGAAAACGCCGCAAGATACCCAGCCACCGACTTGGGGTTGATCACGGCAACGGCGAGGGCGTGGCGGTAGATTGCAACAGGCGGTTGCGCTTGTGTCGCGATCGCTCGGGATGCCGTCAGCCAACCGCGGAGACCGAGCCATATGAGAAACCCCGCGCCCACCCATTTCGCGAGCAGGAAAGCCGTCGGGGAGGACACAAGCAATGCCGTGACCCCTGCGGCGGACAACAAAAGAAAGGCCGTGGCTTGCGTCAGGATCGCGGCAACGCCCCAGAGGCTCTTTCGAAAGCCAAAAGTCATGCCGTTTTGCACGCAGTTCACCGCGTTTGGCCCGGGTGTCGTCACGAAGACGATCCAGAACCCTGCAAAGATGATCCATCCCTCCCAGCTCATCTCACACCTTCAATAAACAGGCGGCGCAATGACCCACAGCGCAACGGCGGGGTCAGGGTATGGATTGGACCATCGAAACGGATGACCCTTGATGCGAAAACTATCTCCCGTCTCAATCTGATGCCAACGCCCATCGATCTCGATATCCAACCGTCCGGACAGGAGGTACCCCAGCTCCTGTGTCGGGCGAGACACAGGCTCCGCAAGCTCAGCGCCCGCTTCGAAGGTCGAGTGCACCACTTCGAAATCATCCGTGAAATCCGGCGACAGCAGTTCCTCAATCAGCCCCGCATCGCCGCTGCCCAAGGGGCGGCGCGCTGTCTTTCTGACAACGAACCCAACCTCATGCGCGGGCCCGGCCGGTTGACCAAACAGCATGGAGACCGGCACATCGAGACACTGCGCAATCGCGCGCAGATCATTGATCGAAGGCGCCGACATATCCCGTTCGACCTGGCTCATCCAACCGACGGACCGATCGAGTGCGGCTGCCAAGTCGGCAAGCGTCAGTCCGCGCGCCTTGCGCAACGCGCGCAAATCGGCTCCAAGGCTTCCTACAAAAGGATTTTGATCCATGTCGGTGGCAAAGCTCGTGAAAAAAATCTCCCAAATTTCATAATGACGGGAGTCGTGAAATCTGGCAAGATTTTTTCACATGGTTTTTCACATCACATGGTCAGTTCAATCGCAGCTCTCGGGCGCACCAAAGACTTGTGTGATCAGCATTGAAAGGCCGCGCGCGTCTTCGGTCTCAAACGCATCGGGCTGATCGCTGTCGATGTCCAAAACAGCGATGAGGGTTCCATCCGCGCGGCGCACAGGCAAGACAATCTCGGACCGGGTCGATGACGCGCAGGCAATATGGCCCGGAAAGGCGTCCACATCCGGCACAAGCTGAACCTCACCCGTCCGCGCACAAGCGCCGCAGACGCCTCGCGAAAAAGGGATCACAAGGCAGCCATGCCCGCCTTGATAGGGGCCAATCTTCAGAAGCTCCGGCGCCACAACACGGTAAAAACCCGTCCAGTCAAACCGATCATCCGCATGATGCAGCTCACAAGCCATGGTGGCCATTTTGGCAATCTCATCGGTCTCATCAGATGTCAGCGCATGCAGCGTTTGCGAGAGCGTTTTGTAGTCAATCCGCATGGTTGAAATGCCTCATTCAGAACCGTCCAGGCGTCAGACACGCTCAATCGCGATGGCCGTACCCTCGCCACCACCGATGCAAATCGCGGCAACTCCCCGCTTGAGCCCCCACGTCTCCAGCGCATTGAGCAAGGTCACGATAATGCGCGCACCGGACGCTCCGATCGGATGGCCCAAGGCACAAGCCCCTCCATTGACATTCACGATGTCGCGCGGAAGCCCCATCTCCTGCATGAACGCCATAGGCACAACGGCAAAAGCCTCATTGACCTCCCAAAGATCCACATCGCTGACGCTCCAGTTCAGCTGATTGAGCAACTTTTGCGCCGCGGGGATGGGAGCGGTCGAGAACCAGGCGGGCGCCTGAGCATGGCTGGCATGCCCGAGAACACGCGCCCTTGCGCGGTCTGGGTGCGCGCTGAACACAAGCGCGGCCGCACCGTCTGAAATCGAGGAGGCATTGGCCGCGGTGACTGTCCCGTCTGCGCGAAACGCAGGCTTGAGTTGCGGGATCTTGTCAGGGCGCGCCGACCTGGGCTGTTCGTCTTGCGAGATGCTCTGAGTGCCCGAGCGTGACACAACTTCGACAGGCGTGATCTCGCGACGAAACGCACCCTCTTTTTCCGCGCGCAAGGCGTTGTCGAGCGAGGCCAGCGCATATTCATCCTGCGCTTCTCGGGAAAACTGATAGCGATCCGCGCAATCCTCGGCGAAAGTGCCCATCAAACGCCCTTTGTCGTAGGCGTCCTCCAGCCCGTCGAGGAACATGTGATCGAGTGTTTTCGCGTGTCCGATCCGCGCTCCTGCGCGCATGGAGGGAAGGAGATAAGGAGCATTGCTCATGCTCTCCATCCCGCCCGCGATGACTTGACTGGCCTGCCCGAGAGCAATGCGATCCCACGCCATCATGGCGGCTTTCATGCCGGAGCCACACATCTTGTTGATGGTCGTGGCCGGAACCTCTTCGCCAAGCCCGCCGGCGAATCCCGCCTGTCTGGCAGGCGCCTGGCCTTGGCCAGCGGGCAGGACACAGCCCATGATCAACTCATCCGATACAGCATCACCAGCTTGTTCAACCGCTGCCGCAATCGCCGTACCGCCCAACGCCGACGCAGACAAGGCTTTGAAATCGCCCTGAAATCCGCCCATTGGCGTGCGACTCGCACCTGTGATGTATACGTCTGACATGATGAAATCCCTTCTCTCTCTGCCTTGCATACAAAAAAGTAAGGATTGGCGTCTAGCGTGTCGCAAAGTTCAGACTTGAAGGACAAAGCATGGACCTGAAAAGTACGCAGAGCGGCGATATCCAAGTCGTAAAAGTCAATGAAGCCCGGATTGATGCGGCCGTCGCAATTCAATTCAAGGACGCGATGCGCGCGGAGACCGAAGGTGGTGCAAAACGTGTCGTGCTGGATCTTGGCGAGGTTGCTTTTGTTGACTCAAGCGGTTTGGGCGCGATCGTTGCCGCCATGAAGCAACTTGGCGCTGACCAAAAACTCGATCTCGCGGGGCTCACCCCTTCCGTAGACAAAGTTTTTCGACTGACGCGCATGGATACTGTTTTTGCAATATATCCTTCACTAGACGCGGCAATGCTCACCGAAGCCAGCTAATCCAGCAAGGATGATAAATCTCATGCCGTCGCTCACCAAGAGCGCGGATCAACCGCGCCTCATTGTGAATTCTTCCAGTAGTCGGTTTGCCGTGCGGACCGCTTTGGAAACCCTCACGACCCAACTCAGCGAGTGGGGGATGGCGGACGAAAAGCTCTCGGAAGTCGAGCTGGTTGCCGCGGAAGCGCTCAATAATATTGTGGAACACGCATGCGAGGGAAAAGATGGCGTGCCCTTTTCCCTCACCGCGACACGCGACAGTGAATTGCTTCGGCTTGATATTCAGGACGAAGGACGCGCGATGCCCGGGTGGCAATTGCCCGCGACCGCGGAACCGGAAGCAGACTTGCCCAAACTTGATGTCATTGTTGCGGACTTGCCTGAAGGCGGATGGGGATGGTTGCTTATCCGCGATCTGACAGAAAGCCTGCACTACGTGCGCGTCGGTGCCGTCAACCACCTGACCATTACGCTTCCCTGGAATTGCTCTTAATCGATACCGTTAACTTCGATTAGGCAAATAGCCGCAAAATGGCCTCATTCCGCCCCGAGAAAAGCCCCGAAGCAGCGTCATACCGTTTCTTGTAGCTGCATATAGCTTCCCTCGGCGCCGTGCGTTAACAGCCCCCACCCAGTGTGCGGCGTCGAGGATCTTCCATTCCCTTTTTCAGCTCACGCACTAAGCTCCAGCCAGAACAAAACGGCGCGGAGACAGGATCAACATGCGTGACTTTCATTTCCCCGGACGCTCTCCGGTTTTTGCCACCAACGGTATGGTTGCAACGTCCCATCCCCTGGCCTCTCAAACTGGCGTCGACATCCTCAAGCGCGGTGGGTCCGCGATGGATGCTGCGCTCGGCGGCGCTGTTTTGCTCGGGCTTTGCGAACCGCAAATGACGGGGCTCTATGGCGACATGTTCGCCTTGGTGCAGCGCACTCCTGATGGTCCGGTCGAAGCCTACAATGGATCCGGGCGCGCGCCAGCCGGGGCGTCCGCGGCTCGTCTCAGAGACGCAGGCCATACGACCATCCCTCTGGATGGCCCCGATGCAATCACAATCCCCGGCGCGGTCGCAGCGATCTGCGATCTCTCGAATACTTATGGCACCCTCGGATTGGATGCGATTTTGGCACCTGCAATCGCCTATGCCGAAGCTGGCATACCTGTCGCGCCTCGCGTCGCACAGGATTGGGCCTCCAACGGCGTGCGATTGCAAGGCCACGCAAAGACATGGTTCCTGAACAGTGGCGCGCCTTTCGCGGCAGGTGAGGTTTTCAAGGCCCCCGGTCAGGCGAAAGTACTACGCAGAATTGCAGCGCATGGTGCTGATGGTTTTTACACAGGCGAGGTTGCGGACGACATACTCGCCACGCTGACATCCATCGGCGGATGCCACACCGCAGAGGACTTCGCGGCCGCCAAAGGCGAAGTCACCACACCTGTGAGTGCAGATGTGCTTGGCCACCGCCTCTTCGAACATCCGCCAAACAGCCAAGGTGCGGCGGCGATTTTGCTCCTCAACATCCTGTCGCATTTCGACCTCGCCTCTATGGATCCCTTCGGCGCTGCGCGCACGCACATCGAGGCCGAAGCGACAAAGCTGGCCTACGATTGCCGCAACAGGTTGCTGGCTGACCCGACCACCTTTGACGCAACAGAGCGCATGTGTGACCCTGCTTTCGCCGCTGCTCTGGCCGCCTTGATTGACCCCAAGCGCGCCATGCCCGACGTCGCAAAGTTGACGGAGGCAGTCCACAAAGACACGGTCTATATCACAGCGGTCGATAGAGATGGCATGACGGTTTCATTGATCTACTCCATCTTCCACGGCTTCGGCTCCGGCCATGCAACGGAGAAATTCGGTCTGATCCTGCATAATCGGGGCGCGGGATTTACCCTTGAAGCAGGCCATCCCAACGAATTGGCGCCCGGCAAACGCCCGATGCACACGATCATCCCGGGTATTCTGCATCAAGCCGATGGGGGCCGTATGCCGTTTGGCGTTATGGGTGGGCAATACCAATCCTGCGGACATGCGCGCGTTCTCACGAATATGCATGTCTATGGTATGGACCCGCAAACCGCGCTGGATGCGCCGAGATCCTTCGCGGAAGGCAACACGCTCTCGCTGGAGCGCGGCTACAGCAGCGATGTGTGTCAGGAGCTGGCCGATATGGGCCACACAGTTGAAATCCCTGAAGGCGCTATCGGTGGCGCGCAAGCCATTCGCGCCCACCCCAGCGGCGTGCTTGAAGGCGCGTCCGACCCGCGCAAGGACGGGTGCGCTTTGGGCTATTGAGGATCAGTTGAGCTGGAAGTGCAGCGGGTAACTGCCGTCTTCAAAAGGTCCGAACAGATCCGGAATATCGGGGTGGTCCACCGGCTGCCCCGAATAGTCCGCAATCAGGTTTTGTTCGGACACGTAAGCCACGTAGAAGCTCTGATCATTCTCGGCCAGCAGATGGTAGAAGGGCTGGTCTTTGACAGGACGCGCCTCTTCGGGAATGGCATCGTACCACTCCTCGGTGTTGTTGAATTCGGGATCCACATCAAACACAACACCACGAAACGGGTGCTTGCGATGGCGGACGACCTGTCCGAGGTGATATTTGGCGCGCTGTGCTAACATAACATTTCGACTCTTGTTGTCTGTAAATAAAGCGATCACACGGGTCTTGTCCAACTTTGAGCCGAATTTTTCAGGAAACAGTTTGTGAACCTTGCTCTGACAGTGCTGAATATCACGGCGCCCGTCTTTCTCTTGGGCGCCGTCGGGTACCTCTGGGTGCGCCTGGGCTTCGAGTATCGGCTTCAATTCGTCACCCGACTGGCCATGTCGCTGGCCGTGCCCTGTCTGATCTTCACAGCGCTCGTCGAAACCGAGATTGATCCTCAAGCCCTCACGACGCTGACCCTCGCCAGTATCGCGACATATGGCGCGATTACGATTGCAGCCTGGGTTTTGATCCGCTTGATGCGGTTGGACGTTCGGACGTTTCTGGCGCCGGTGACTTTTGGGAACACGGGCAATCTTGGCCTGCCCTTGGCGCTTTTTGCATTTGGGCAGGAGGGGCTCAGCCTCGCGGTCATCGTCTTTGCAATTATGGCGATTTGGTCGTTCACCTTTGGGATCTGGGTCGTTTCGGGCGGGGGCTCCCTTATCCGCGTCATTCAGGAGCCCCTCGTGGCGGCGACGTTGGCGGGCGCGCTCTTTTTGTGGCAAGGCTGGTCAGTTCCAATGCCGCTTTTCAACGCGATGGACCTCATCGGGCAAATGGCCATTCCATTGATGTTGATCACGCTGGGGGTCGCCGTTGCGCGGCTGAAGCCGCAAAAGTTCGTGCTGGGCGTCTTTCTATCCGTGGTCAAAGTCGCGCTATGCGCAGGCCTTTCATGGTGGATTGCCGATTATTTTGAGTTGTCGCCAATGGCTGCGGCAGTTCTGATTCTGCAAGCTGCGACGCCAGTAGCTGTGACGTCTTACATGCTGGCCGAGAAATACGGGGCCGATAGCGATGCCGTGGCGGGCCTTGTTGTGCTCTCAACTGTGCTTTCTGTGCTCTACTTGCCCCTGCTTTTGGCGGTTTTGCTCTGATCCCTGCCGATTGGCTGTTTCGTGATTTGCAGAGCGCGCCCAATGCGATAAAACTCGCACAAACAAAAAACATATAAGCGAGAGGCCCATGAGCAGAGTCATTCGCGCGTTGATCTTGATCCTTGTCGTAGCGTCCTGCGGCAGCTCAAACTCGACGGCGCCCCGCAACCTCGACAACGCGTGCTCGATCATCAAGCAGCGCCCCAGCTACATCAAAGCCTTCCGGGCAACCGAACGGCGTTGGAATGTGCCGGTGCATGTTCAGATGGCCACGATTTATCAGGAGAGCAAGTTTATCGGCACAGCCCGCACACCCCTGCGCTACACGCTGGGCGTGATCCCCATGGGTCGGCAAAGCTCGGCCTATGGATATGCGCAGGCGCTGGATGGGACATGGGATGAATATCGCCGCGAAACGCGCAGCTTCTCCGCCCGCCGCGACAGGATCCGCGACGCGACGGATTTCATGGGCTGGTACATGAACAAGACCCTGCGTCGCAACGGCATCCCGCTGACGGATGCGCGCAATCAGTATCTTGCCTATCACGAGGGCCATACGGGCTATGCGAGAGGGTCTTACAACAGCAAGGCCTGGCTCCTGCGCGTATCACGTGAAGTCGCGGATCGGTCGGTGATGTATCAAAATCAGCTGGCTCGGTGCCGCGCGGCGCGGCGCTGAGGTTGCACCTGCACCTTGCGCGCTCTACCTGTGAGCCCAAGGGAGGCGCGAAAGATGACGCAACAGCTTGAGAGACTGGCACAGGCCTTGTTGAGTGCCGCCAAAACCGCAGGTGCGGATGCAGCGGACGCCATGACCATTGGCGGGACATCGCTGTCTATCGATGTGCGCAATGGCGCTTTGGAGCAGGCCGAACGGTCTGAAGGCACCGATATCGGTTTGCGCGTTTTCGTGGGCCAAAGGCAGGCGTGTGTCTCAGCGTCCGACACGTCCGATGCAACGATCACAACGATGGCGGAGCGCGCTGTCGCCATGGCGCGCGAAGCGCCGGAAGATCCCTATGCGGGGTTGGCTGATCCAGGGCAATTGGTCACGGATTGGGATATGGCAGCGCTTGATCTCGCGGATGACAGCGCCGAGCCAGCGCCGAAGGCTCTGCAAGACGCAGCAGCGCAGGCAGAGGCCGCCGCGCAATCGGTCGCGGGCGTGTCTCAGGTTCAGTCTGCCAGCGCCGCCTATGGCGCGCGCGATATCTATCTGGCCGCAAGCAACGGTTTTGCTGGAGGCTACAGGCGCACCGATCATTCCATCTCCTGCGTTGCCATTGCGGGCGAAGGTCTCGGCATGGAGCGCGACTACGACGGTGATATGCGCATTCACGGTGCCGATTTGCGCAGCTCCGAGGAAATCGGCCGCATTGCGGGCGAACGTGCCATCGCGCGGCTCAATCCAACCAAACCCAAAACGGGGAGCTATCCCGTTCTGTTTGA
This sequence comes from Primorskyibacter sp. S187A, assembly GCF_049800955.1. Classification (NCBI taxonomy): domain Bacteria; kingdom Pseudomonadati; phylum Pseudomonadota; class Alphaproteobacteria; order Rhodobacterales; family Roseobacteraceae; genus Primorskyibacter; species Primorskyibacter sp. S187A. The sequence continues at coordinate 203,480 of NZ_JBNAGA010000002.1, forward strand.
TGAGCGCATTTCCTCCAGTTTGATCGGGCATTTGCTCTCCGCAATCAATGGCGCGGCCATTGCGCGCGGGGCCTCCTTTCTGCGCGATGCCATGGGCGAGCAGGTTTTGCCCGAAGGTCTTGACCTGATAGAAGATCCCCATCGTCCCCGCGTGACTGGCTCGCGCCCATTCGATGCAGAAGGTTTGCCGACGCAGCGCCGGGCGCTTGTCGAGAACGGGGTTTTGCAAAGCTGGACACTGGATCTTGCCAATGCGCGCAAACTTGGGCTGCACAGCACCGCCAATGCCGCGCGCAGCCTGTCTGCCCCTCCCTCTCCAACCCCCTGGAACATCGCGCTGACGCAAGGCACCATGACCCGCGATGACCTTGTTGCCCAGATGGGAACGGGTCTGATCGTCACCTCGATGATTGGCTCGACCATCAATCCCAACACTGGAGATTATTCTCGTGGCGCGTCCGGGCTCTGGGTTGAAAACGGCGAGATTACCAACGCTGTCAGCGAAGTCACGATTGCGGGCAATTTGCGCGATATGCTGCGCCGCATTGTACCGGCCAATGATGCGCGCACTCATTTGAGCCGTGTTGTGCCATCGCTTCTCATCGACGGGATGACACTTGCCGGGAGCTGATCTCGCCCTTCTGCTGGATGCCGCCAGGGCCGCAGGCGACGTGGTTCTCAGCTTCGCTGGCCCAAACGCGCAACGCTGGGACAAACCGGGGGGTGCCGGGCCTGTCACAGAAGCGGATCTGGCCGCCAATGCCTGCCTGCGCGAGCACTTGCGCCCCGCCCGTCCGGATTATGGCTGGCTCAGCGAGGAAGATGCCGATGACAGTGATCGGCTGGAGCGCGACCGGGTTTTCGTCATTGATCCCATAGACGGCACGCGCAGCTTCATCGAAGGATCGCGCACCTGGGCTATCTCCATTGCCGTGGTTGAAGACGGACAGCCTGTTGCTGGCGTGGTTGCTCTGCCGGCGCGCGGCTTGGTGTTTGCCGCCGAACGCGACGGTGGTGCGTTTTTGAACGAGGCACCATTGACCCCGTCAGACCGCACCGCCCTGCACGGTGCTGACATGTTGATCCCCAAGCCTGCGCTCAAAGCGGATTATTGGCCCGGCGGCGTGCCGGACGTAACGCGCCACCACAGACCCTCGCTCGCCTACAGGCTTTGTCTGGCGGCCAGTGGTAGGTTTGACGCGATGCTCACGCTTCGGGATGCCTGGGAATGGGACATTGCGGCGGGCAGCTTGATTGCGCAGGAAGCGGGATGTGTTGTCACCGATCGCGATGGCGCACGGCTTGCCTTCAATGTCGCCCATGCCAAAACGCCCGGTGTATTGGTGGCCAATGCGGATCTGCACGGGCAACTCGCCGCGCGTCTGACCACGACACCTTGACGCCAGAGCGCGCCCCGGTAGGCTGCGCACAGCAATTCGGAGCAACTGTCATGGGCCAACAACGGCTGCATCTCGTCTTCGGCGGCGAGCTCGTCGACCCGACCAAATCTGCCTTCAAGGACGTCAACGACATCCACGTCGTGGGCATTTTCCCGGATTACCAATCGGCCTTTGATGCCTGGAAAGCGGAAGCGCAACGCACGGTCGACAATGCACATATGCGCTATTTCATCGCGCATCTGCACCGCTTGCGCGACGAAGGGGCCGAAACCTCCTCCACCGAAGAGTTGGGCAGCTGAGCCCGCGCAAGCGCCCTCTAGCGCTTGCGGGCTATCTTGCGCTGCATCGTGGAAGCACGCGCGCCTCGTCAGATTGGCCGGAGCGCGCGCCCGGCCCTTTGGTCTGGCTGCATGTTGCGCGCGCCGAACGTCTGCCTGCCGTGCTGCAACTGGCCACACGCCTGATCGCGCAACGCGAAAGACTGCATGTCCTCATCACCGCGCCGCGCCATATGGCCGGGCCACGCCGCCTCAAGGAGGGGATCACGTGGCACGCATTCGACAATCCCTCGCAACGCGATGCCACTCGGTTCATTCAGCATTTCGCACCAGATCTCTGCGTCTGGACCAGCGGAGACCTGATCCCAGTGCTCATCGATGCCGCGTCACAAGCGAATGTTCCGCTGGTGCTGATCGATGCTGTGGCGGATGGTTTCGGGCAGGGGCGCGGGCTTGATCTGCTACAACCTCGCGGCGCATTGCTGCGCATGTTCTCCGCAATCATGGCGTCTGATGTCAACACGGCGACACGATTGGAGCGTTTGGGCGCCTTGGCAGATTCCATTGCCGTAACAGGCCCTCTGCAAGAAGGCAGTGCCGCGTTGCCGCACGATACAGGCGATCTGGACGAGCTGCACCGGTCGATCGGCCCTCGGCCGGTTTGGCTTGCCGCCATGGCACAGCCCGAGGAAGCCCATACGATCCTTCAAGCCCATCGCAATGCCATGCGGTTTTCGCAGCGTTTGGTGCTGGTCCTCGTCCCTGACAAACCCGACATGGCGGATGACATGGAAGCGCTGGCCAAAGCCGAAGGCCTGCGCTTCGTGCGTTGGTCGGAGGGAGATTTGCCCGATGACATGACCGAGGTCATTCTCGCCGATACGGTGGGCGAAATGGGCCTCTGGTATCGGTTGGCGGCGGTGTCGTTCCTCGCATCCTCTTTGGTGCCCGGGCGCGGCGGCTGCGATCCGTTTGAGCCGGCGGCCCTGGGCTCTGCGGTTCTGTATGGGCCCAATTGTGGACGGCATTTGCATGCCTATTCCCGGCTTGTGGAGGTTGGCGCGGCCCGTATGGTGCGCGATGCTGAAAGCCTGACTGGCGCGTTGCGGCATTTGCTGGCGCCGGACAAAGCGGCCTCTATGTCTTTGGCGGCGTGGGAAGTTGTCAGCGAAGGGGCAGAGGTGGCGGACAAGGTCACGGATCTGATCCATGATATTCTCGATCATGCGGAGATCGCATGATGCGCGCGCCCCGCTTTTGGTTCACCGACCCTGATAAACCCACCCTGCGCGCCCGTGTTCTGGCGCCCTTGGGTTGGCTCACCGCAGCAGCGACCGCCCGACGCGTGGCAAAGCCGCCGCAATACCAAGCACCCATCCCTGTCATTTGTGTTGGCAATCTCAATGCAGGCGGGACCGGTAAGACACCGACGGTCATGGACATACTGATGCGTTTGTCGGCGCAGGGGCGCTCCCCGGCCGTTGTATCGCGGGGTCATGGGGGGTCATTGAGCGGTCCGATCCCGGTTGACCCGAAGACACATGATGCCAGCGATGTCGGCGACGAACCTTTGCTGCTGGCGGCTTTTGCCCCCGTCTTCATCGGGCGCGACCGCGCCGCTGTCGGGCGACTGGCCGCAGCCAGCGGTGCGGATGTGCTGGTGATGGACGACGGCTTTCAAAATCCGGGACTGGCCAAGGATCTCTCAATCATCGTCGTCGATGCGGCCAAGGGATTTGGCAATGGGCGCTGCATGCCCGCAGGTCCCCTGCGCGAACCAGTGGCGCAAGGCCTGGCCCGCGCGGATCTTCTGCTGAGCATCGGCCCGGACAGCACGCCGAGACGCTTCGGCGCGATGATCCCGAAGGGCCTTCCCCATCTGCAAGGCGCGCTGGACCCCTTGCAAATGGGCTTTGACTGGAGGGGGCAGAAGGTCCTGGCCTTTGCCGGCATCGGACATCCCGAGAAATTCTTCGACACACTGCGCCGCCTTGGCTCGGACGTCGTTCATGCCGAAGCGCTGGAGGATCACCAACCCCTGACAACCGGTCTTTTGACACGGCTGGAACGAGACGCCAAAGCCCTCGGCGCACAGCTTGTGTGCACCGAAAAAGACGCCGTGCGCGTGCCCCGTGCGTTTCGCCAAAAGATCCTGACCTTGCCGGTCCGCTTGCAGATTTCAGACGATACCGCGCTCAACGACGCGCTTCGCGCGCTCTTTCCCAAAAGCCGGGGTTGAAGCGCCGACGTGTCACGGCGATATAGAGGGCCTTATGGCCAAGCAAAAATCAGATCCGAATTACAAAGTCATCGCTGAAAATCGGCGTGCGCGCTTTGACTATGCCATCGAGGAAGATCTCGAGGTCGGCATCGTGCTGTCGGGATCCGAGGTCAAATCCTTGCGTGAAAACAGCGGCAATATTGCCGAGAGCTATGCCGCCGTTGAAGATGGCGAGCTTTGGTTGGTCAATTCCTACATCGCGCCTTACGACCGCGCGATGTTCAGCCATGAAGAACGGCGCAGGCGCAAGTTGCTTGTCTCGCGGCGCGAACTGGCGCGGCTCTGGTCGGATACGCAGCGCAAGGGCATGACGCTTGTCCCGCTCGTGATGTACTTCAATCACAAAGGCCTTGTGAAAATGAAGATCGGCATCGCCAAAGGCAAAAAGAACCATGACAAGCGCGAAAGCTCTGCCAAGCGCGATTGGAACCGCCAAAAGCAGCGTCTCCTCAAAGACAGCCGTTAACCCAGCCGAAAACTCTGGGCGATCCCGATCCATTGGGTCAAACCGTTGGAAGGAACGGACACATCGCCGCCAGTCCCCAGATCACAGGGCGTTGGCGTCATGTCCGTCTGGCATTCGGGCGGACACTCATTGCGCACGCGCGCAATCGCCTCTCCCTCAGCCGCATAGGTTCGCGCCAACAACTCGATGACCGCGCGCAGCACAGGCGCCCATGCCAGCAGGAAAATCAACAAGAAGATATAGATGCCAATGGCAATCGCCACACCGCCCAAGCCGCCCAGAAGGAACGCAATAATCAGGATGCCGATGTAGGCGGTGATGGGCAGCGTCACCAGATTTGCTGCGGTCAGCACCAGCCACAGGTGGAACCGCGCATGCAGGCAATTGACGTTAACGGCATTGCTCGCGCTATTGCGGACGGCTCGAGCGGCAGCGCACGTCCCGACGTTACACGGATCATCCGGGGCCTCATCATCCTGCGATCCTCCGGTAAAAAAGTCGACCACGCCGCCGACGATGTCTCCAATAACTCCAAACAATATAGGCTCCTTCGGGCATCAAATCGCCCTGTCAAAAAACTTGGTGTAATGGGAGCAGCATACAGCAAAGTCGCGATCCGGCCTATACGCCGAGCGATCTCGCGGTATTCTGTCAGGGTCTGCGGGCCAAGCGCCTGTTCAGAGAGCAATGTTTTGACAAGAATCGAGGCTGCATGGAATTTTTAATTGGTCTTCTCAGCGGGGCCGCCAGCGGCACGCTCGTGGGTAAGCTGGTCAGCAAGCTTGATCAGGGCACCCTGATCAATGCGGCAGCGGGCCTCATGGGTGGTGGCCTCGGGGGAAGCCTGTTGGCGGCCTACAACGTTGGTAGTGGCGGCACAGGAAGCTTGGATCTTGCGGGAATCATCAGCCAGATTGCGGGTGGTGGCGTAGGCGGCGCTCTCATTCTTGTCTTTGTTGGCATCATTCGGAACGTTGTTGCGAAGTAAAAGCCGCCCATTTCCCCTGTCCAGGAGCGGCAGAGCGCTTTGCGCGCCCTTGCCTCATATGGGCCTCAGGTTTATTGCAGGGGCGTTATTCGGCCATAGGGGGCGCACATGGCAGACGATCCCAAGACACTTGTTTCCACGGACTGGCTCGCATCTCATCTCAAGGATCCGGACCTGCGCATTCTCGATGCGTCCTGGTATCTTCCGGATGCCGAGCGTGATGCCCGCGCCGAATACGACGAGGCCCATATTCCCGGCGCGCGCTTTTTCGACCTGGAGGAGATCTCCGATGCGCGCTCCGCGCTCCCGCATATGGCGCCGCCGGTTGAGAAATTCATGTCGCGGATGCGGCGCATGGGCGTCGGTGATGGGCACCAGGTTGTGGTGTATGATGGCGCCGGTTTGTTTTCGGCGGCCCGCGTCTGGTGGCTCTTCCGTCTGATGGGGCAGGAAAACGTCGCAGTGCTCGACGGAGGGCTGCCCAAGTGGCTGGCCGAGGGCCGTGCGACAGAGGACATGCCACCGATTGTCAAAGACAGGCACATGACCGTGCGCTTTCAAAACCAGCTTGTCCGCGATGTGACCCAGGTCAGCGCCGCCTCCAAGCTGGGCGCGCCCCAGATCGTCGATGCACGCGCGCCGGCGCGCTTTCGCGGCGACGCGCCGGAGCCCCGCGAAGGCCTGCGCGCAGGACATATCCCCGGCTCACGGAACGTGCCCTTTTCTGCTTTGCTCAACGAAGACGGGACGATGAAATCTCCCGAGGAGACGCGCCGCATCTTCGAGAGCGCAGGTGTCGATCTGGCCAAACCGGTCATCACGTCCTGCGGCTCGGGCGTTACGGCCGCTGTCCTCTCGCTCGCCCTGGAACGCATGGGCAAGCACGATCATTCCCTTTACGACGGATCATGGGCGGAATGGGGAATGTTCCCCACCGTTCCCGTAGCCACTGGAGACGCCTGAATGTTTGAGACGCTGCAAGCGCAACCTTCCGACAAAATCCTCGCCCTCATGAAGGCTTTCCGCGAGGATCCCCGGCCCGAGAAAATCGATCTCGGCGTGGGTGTCTACAAGAATGCAAAAGGGCAGACGCCCATCATGCGCGCCGTCAAAACAGCCGAAAAGCAGCTCTGGGAAAGCCAGGACACGAAATCCTATGTGGGTCTTGTGGGTGATCCCGCCTTCGCGGATGCCATGATTTCGCTGATTTTGGGCGATGCCGTTGCGCGCGAGACTGTTGCAGCGGCAGCAACGCCGGGCGGGACCGGCGCGGTGCGGCAATGTCTCGAAATGGCCAAGATGGCCAATCCAAAGCTGCGCGTCTTCGTGTCCGACCCGACATGGCCAAACCACCTCTCGATCATGAAATTCATGGGGATTGAAGTCGTCCCCTATCGCTATTTCGACAACGAGACGCGCGGCGTCGATTTTGACGGCATGCTCGCGGACATCAAACAAGCGGGCAAGGGCGATATCGTGCTCCTGCACGGCTGCTGCCACAACCCGACCGGGGCAAACCTCAACCTGACCGAATGGCAGATCGTTGCGGATACCCTCAATGCAACAGGCGCAACGCCCATGATTGACATTGCCTATCAAGGCTTTGGAGACGGGCTTGAAGAAGATGCAGCTGGAACGCGTCTGATTGCCTCCTCGGTTCCCGAGACGCTTATTGCGGCCTCCTGTTCCAAGAATTTCGGCGTGTATCGCGAGCGCACGGGCCTCGCCATGGCCGTCTCTCAGGACAGCAGTGCAAAGGCGCTCAATCAGGATACGCTGGCGTTCCTGAACCGCCAGAATTACTCCTTCCCGCCAGATCACGGCGCCCGCGTCGTGACCATGGTCCTGACCGACCCCGCCTTGCGGGCGGATTGGGAAGCTGAACTCGAGGACGTGCGCCGCGGGATGCTCAAACTGCGCGAACAATTGGCCGGTGAACTGCAACGGGCATCCGGCTCGGATCGCTTCGGCTTTCTGGCGCAACACCGGGGCATGTTCTCCCGGCTGGGCGCGTCGGCTGACCTCGTGGAGAAATTGCGCGCCGAGCACGGTATCTACATGATCGGCGACAGCCGCATGAACATCGCCGGACTCAATGAAAAAACAGTGCCGATCCTGGCTGACGCCATCGTAAAATCCGGCATCTAAACCAACCTGACCGCGTGACCCGCACCGCGCGGTCAGGTGCGCACCTGCGTCATGACACAAACAAAAAGTCTAACGCACCCAATCTTCTTTTGTCTTCAAATACCTCGGGGGAGCGCCGAACGGCGCGGGGGCAGAGCCCCCAAAATCACCCCGGATGCAGCACATGAAGATCGCGCGCCCCGCGTATTGCGCTACTTACCGCCGAAAAACCGCCGGATACGCCCCGTGCTCTCGCTCACCGCGTCCGAGGCGTCGGCAAATCCGTCGCCCACATCTTCCAAAACCGGATCGATCCGCGCCATGCGGAACCTCCGCCACCGCACCCAGACAGCCCAGACAAACAGGGCGAGAAGCGTCAGGATGATGATATTGGTGTAGGGGATGATCCGGACATCCGGGCTCTCAACCGCACGCACTGAAATGGCGTTTGGGAAAATCGTGAAGAACTCATTGCGCCAACCGTAATGCTTTATGACAACCCATTGCGGGTCTGCCGCCGTCGAGCGCAAGTCCGCGGCCTCCGCCTGAAGATTGGACGTGTCGAATTTGAAATAAGGCGGCCAGCCCCAGCCTGTGTCTTCATTGCGATAGACCATAACCCCGCCCGAATCCCGCACCGCCGAGATAAAGAACACATCGCGATTGGCCAGGGTCCCGTCAGAGCCGACATCAGCCTGCGCCCAGAACAAGCGGTTCTCACCGGGATCAATCCGGCGCACCTCGGTATCGGTGATCCGTGCAATGTCATGCTGCGGCAATGTATAATGGAGCACCGATCCAACGAAGCCCCAGAACAGGATGATAAAAACCCACTTGATATAAGACATCTCGACCCGTCCTTCAGGCAAAATTCGTCAGATAGATGATCAGCGCGACCACCGAAATCGGCACGACATAAACGCCGAGGATCAGCTTGCGTCGGATGGAGCCATCATATTCCTCCAGCCCCGCCTTGACCCACATGTCCTTGTCGCCGCCAATGCCTTCTTCATGCCACCGCTCTTCAAGCTTTTCGCGCCGCGCCGCGCGGGAATAAAACGACAGACAAATGTAGATGATCGTCAGGACGACCATCGCCATGAGAAACAGGCGCAAAAAAGCAAACATCGTCAAATCCCCTGGCCAGAAACGGCCCTCGTTCTCATATATAGCTGCATTGCGCGCCGCACCACAGGGGGTCTTGGTGTATTTTTCCCCGTGTTTGCGCCCCTACCGCCTCCGCAACGCGCCCCAGGGGCCCACGCGTTCGATGATATCGGCGCGCGGCGACCATGGCCCTCGGACAGGTTCGGGTTCCTGCATTGGCGCGTCATGGCCGAAAAGCGCGGCGCGCGCGCCCGCCTTGTCGGCCTGATACTCGCGCACGAGAAAGTCGACGACGAACCCCCGCTTGCTCTCCGACCAGCTGCGATACAGCTCGTAAAACAGTGGCTTGTGGCAGATAAACAGCTGCCGCACGTCCATGGGTGAAAGCTCGGCCAGCAATTGATTGACGAGCGATGCATCGGGCGTATCAGCCGCGCGCAGCGAGTAGAAATACGCGGGATGCTCAGAGCTGATGCGCGGCCAACGGCCCTGTCCTTCGGCCCAATCCGCCAAAGCGCGCAGGCCATGCCACACCTCGGGTAGGTCTGACCCATGGGCGCGCGCCAGCTTGCGGATGTCTGACCGTGTGGCGCCTGTGAGGTCCACGCCCGCATCCTGCGCGACATCCACGACGATGAAATCCATCTTCTGGCGCAGGATCGCCGCCGCATCGATGCCGCGCGCCTTTACGATGGGCTCAACCAGATCGTTGTATTCAAAGAATTTCGCTATCCGGTTCCGCTCATGCAGTCCGAAGGTGTATTTGATCGGCACTTCGCCAATCGCGTCTTTCCGGGCGGCAATCATTGCGGGATGATCCATGCTTTGGAAGACATAGGCCCCCCCGAAATGGGACGTCCAGTAATTCTCCTGCTGCACGCTCATCGGCTTGAGGCGCACCGGATTGCGCAGGATATCGCCCGTTTGCTTGGCCGTCTCGATCATCCGGGCGATCAGAACGTCATCGTGCCACGCGCCTGCGCGGGTTTTGAATTCATCGACCAAGTCCGCAAGCTTGTCCGCCTGCTGCAGCGTCCCGCCGGTCGTGTCCGCCTCGACCGTGATCTTGCGAATGTCAAACAGGCGCGCGGGCGATGACACGTCGTAGACCGAGTTCACCAACTCGCCCGCCACCGCATCCTGTGCCGTCAGCGCAAAGAGCTGCGCCTCGTTGGTCTCGATGAAGGTCTTAAGAATGTCGCGCGAGGTGGAGAAGGTCGCGTCCAGTAGCGGCGCCGTCTTCTGTTCGGTGCTGAGCAAGATGAACTGCCGATTGACGCCTGCGTGGTTGAGGTAGAGCGGATCGCCAAGCTCCTCGCCAATCTCAGGAGAGTAGCCCGAGATGTCGATGTGGAAATCCGTGAGCGTGGTCTGCTGTCCGGTGAGTTGCTTCAGCGCCCGGTTATACCGCGCAACGAGCGACGCGGAGGCGACGTGGATCAGATTGCCAAACATGAGGCCGGAAGTGATGAGACGGTTCATCGACGCATGCCACTCACATGAACTGGCAAACAATTACCAGCACTTGTTTCAAATACAAAATGATCTGGGAAATCGACTTCCGTTTTGGCACATTGAATGTCTGGCATGCGGTCTGTAACAAGCCTTCGGTACAAACGGGAGTGGAAGACTGTTGCGATATCAGACATGTGTCTTGTCCATTCATACCAGCAATCGCGCAAATCGCTTTGAGTGTGTAACTCGTCTTCGAGGCTCCGCAAAACGCCAGTTATGAAAGCCTCATCGCCAAGGGTGTAAGTAGAGTTGTACCTATTTGCACTGTAAAGGCTAAAGACTGGAGTTTCGTCTTCTATTTCTCTGCAAAGTCGTTTGGCGTCTTTGATTGTATTATGTGCGGCGGCTTTGTCTCGAATGGAGATTGCTACTTCATGTCCTATGAGGCTTTCAACATGGTCAAACTCAGACACTATATTTGAAGCAATTTCTCCTACGTCGCCCTGCTGTTTTTCGCAGGACTTCAAGAACTTCCAAAACTCTAACAAACGGAGCGTCAGCGGTTTAATAATGCCAGCTTCTTGCCCGTACTTCAGCAGTCGGATCGCTAGAGGCAAATCAGGTCGGAAATTTGACATCCAGGCCAGTTTGCAAAGACTGTTAATGTCAGTTGCACAATACGAAGAGATTGTGACTGCCGCAACTTCGTTATCAGACAAATATTTGCGTAGATCGCCGACTGTAGTAGTGCAAGCAATATACTCTATTCCGGCGGGGCTCATCCTTTTCCCCCCAAATACCGCTTCTTCGCCTCAGCCTGCCGCCCAAAGTCGCGGACCATGGCCTCAATCGCTACCTCATCTGACTTATCCGCGTAGCGGAACTCTGAATCCGCGTAGCGGTTGATCTCCTGCACCACCATCTCCACTGTTATGGGTTTGCGCAGCTCGGAAATCATGCCTTTCTTCGTCTCGTAGTCGCGGAAGAGGAACAGCTCGGGCTCCTCCATCCATTCGTCCGGCAGCTCGAAGTCCATGGCGCGGACTTTCACCGCATCTGTGATGTTTTTGATCGCACGGCCCGTGAACCGCGGATCGGCCTGTTGGATCGCTTTGAGATACGTGCCCAGCTTCGTGATGTCGTCCAGCGCGCCGATCTCGCCAGACACCTTCTCGAAGACCTTCAACAGCCCCGCCTCCTTGGGCCGATTGTGGCTTTCAAAGCTCGCGGCCACGGCGCGTTTGATCTCCTGCGCGGAGAAGAGCTCGTGATCGCCCAGCGGGATATCGTGGTTCTTGCCCATCAAAAGTGCGAGGATGTCGATGTAATCCTCCCGCGTCTGCGGTCCGTCCACGAGGAAGCGCGCCCCCGCCCTCTGGCGTAAAGCATCGTCGACGTTCTCGGGATAGTTGGAAAACATGCCAAAGGTGCAATTGCCGCGCACGACCGTATTTGCTCCCGCAAAGGCCTCCATGAAAACCGCCGTCACCTCCTGTTGCCCCGCGCTGGATTGACGGTCGCCGCGCTTGCCGGCGATCTGATCGATATCGTCGATGGTGCCAAAACCGATGACGCCAGGATCGAGGATATTGGTCATGAAGGCTTTGGCGTTTTGCCCGGACTTGCCCTGGTAGCTGTCAATATTGTCGATCCCGAAATTCTGGTAGCGAAAAGCGTAGCCTGCGGTCTCGCAATAGCCATTCAGCAGCCCCGCCATCATCTGGATCAGCGTTGTCTTGCCAGTGCCCGGCGCACCATCACCCATGAACGTGAAAATGAAGCCGCCCAGCTCTGCGAATGGGTTCAGGCGACGCTCGAAATCATAGGCCATGAGCATCTTGGCCAGCCGCAGAGATTGGTACTTCGCGATATGGTTGCCCACGACCTCATGGGGCTTCTTGAAGGTCATGGCGAGCTTGGTGCCGCGCGCTTTGCTGGCGGGCGCAAAGCCATTGATCGTGAAATCATCCGCCGCCACATGCCACGAGTTGCTTCCGAAAACACCTGTGCCCGCAGCGGTGGACGCGCGCAGCGCAAGCTTATCCATCACCTGGCCCGCGAAGGCCAACACCGTGGCAATCAGCGCACCATCATCTGCGGCTGTGTCCAGTTTCTGATCAAGCTCCCAAAGCAAACCATGCAGCATCAGCTGCGCATTCTCGGGCAAAATCTCCTCCACATCACCGATCTGAACGGTAGTTTCCGGCGTGTGATCCCGCAAAAGATGCACCGTGGCATTGGCAAAGGTGAAGCCAACCGCAAGCGCCTCATCTGTGAGCAAAGATCCAAATTCGGCCTTGGACGTCGCGGGCAAACGGCCTTCAAGATTTTGCCGTTTGAGCTCCGCAAGCCCCGTTACCTCCGACAGAACCTCGCCCAGGGCCTCCGAGATCGCGAGGGCGCGGCGCAAGGCATGGAGCGCTGTTGCTTGCAACGGCGACGGCAAGGCGTCCTCTGCATCCGCCGCTTCAATGGTCTCCCGCAAAGACACGGTAGAACGCGTCGCACTGCGCCGGGTCGCCAGTCCCGGCGTTGTTGAACGAAAACGCCGCGAAGACCTGATGCCGGGGGAGCGCTCCGTTGTTTGAGGCGCCTCGGAGCCAATGCGCGGCGCATGGTCAAACCCGGTTACGAGTGCGGTCGCCGCAGCATAGTGCTTCCGAATGTCCTCTTCGCGCAGTTCCTGCTGATCGCTCGTCGCGCTCATATCGCATTCCTCTTCATCTTGCCCAATAAACTCCCCCCGGAGGGCCGGCACGCAACAGGGCCGCCCGCTTCAGTACCTCAGAACGCGTCCGCCCGGGCTCACCACAAACTTGCGTACGTCGCCGAACCCCGGAGGGTTGCGCTCCGCCAGAACCTGAAAAGGTCGCTGCGGCAGAATCAGCGCGCGCTGCATATCTGTTGCCCCCATCTCGGCGCCGCGCCCGGCCATCGGGTCGAGCGCAAAGACCTCCCGCTCCACGGTCCCGAACCATCCGCTGCGCTCTTCGCGCACGTAATCACTTTGCAAATCCTCGACGGTCCAGACCAGCGCCCAATCACTGCCCTCAGGTGCCTGTGCCTCGGAAAGAACGCTCCGAATTGGCCCGTTTTGCTGCGTGAAGGCGCTGGAATACATGGGGCCGAGGTGGAACCGCCGCAGGCGCTTGGGATGCAGGTCGTCGAAGCTCTCGTCAAAGCCCTTGGCAATCGTCAGAAGCTTGAGCCCGGCCAGCGCCTGTCCGATCAAATGCGCCTGTGCTTCCGGCCAACGGTACTGGTCTTTGGGCAGCGCCGTCTTGCCGCTGTCTTCGACCTCCATCAGGTAAACCGTGGGCAGGTTGATCTGGCTGTCATAGACCGCCCAATGGACGAGGTAACGTCTGCGATCCTCTGTGATATTGGACAGCCATTGCGCCTCGGGGTGGTTTTGCGCCCAAAAGAGCTGCCCACGCAGAATTTCTTCGTAATAGAGCCGCTGCGACAGGGCGAATTGCAGCTTTGTCGGATGCGCCTGATCGCGAATGATGCGACGGACCATATCGTCCTTGATCTCATCTTCCGACGGCAGCGTGCTGAGATGCTTTTCGGCGTTCTGGGCGTCATTGGCCATCGTGAGAAGCTCATTGAACACAGGGAAGCCGCTCTCGCGGGTGTCGATGGCGAGCGAGCCAAAGAACTGCCCCGTGTCGCGCCCCGTGAGCAGGTATTTCATGCCCAGCGCCCGAAAGGTAAAGCCAAGCCCCAGTACGTAGCGGGTCAGGACCTTTACATCCTGTTTGGACAAGCTGCCTTCCGTCTCCATCACCGCGGCAACCCGGCCCAGATGGGCGAAGATCGCATCGAACTTGGCGAAGTAGCGGCGGGAATGGTGCAGGTCGGTGAGGCCGCTCGCGTCGCGGGTGTCATTCGTCATGGCGCCTCCTGCTTAGAATGTGACGCAGCAGGGCCGATCCAAAGATGACGACGGCAGCCAAAATCAGCCAGTTACCATGGACACCCTTGAACCAATAGGCAAGTGCATTTGTCTCAACCCAAACAGTCTCATCGGGAGCCGCTCCGCGTGGGGTTAAGTTGATCATGTATTTGCCGTCCAAAACATCTCGGCCGATCACTCGACCAACCAACGCTTCATAGGCAAAGCCTGACACCACGATAAATGGTACCTGCAACCAAGCGATAATCTCGATTGTCCAAAGCCTGTCAGTGACCTGATCAACAATCATTTCTACCACTCGACGCATCTCAGCCACGCGAAACGCCGGGCAATGCCAGCCCCATGGATGGTGATTGGAACAGTCCCGCTGAGCACTTAATGTCTGCCAAGTCCGAGCGCAGTTCGAGCGACGTGCAAAGGCGACCCAAAAGCCATCCCCGGTGTGGGGCTGGCTTTGTCCGGCGGGGCTGACGCCCCTCGATTCCGGACGAGTGCCTCACTCAACCACCATAAGCATTGCTGTCGTGCTTCTCCACGATGCTGGCAAACCGCCGGGCGAAACGCTCGTCGGCCTTGGCCTTGGCCTCCAGAACATCGCGGGCAAAGACCATGTGATCCTCGTGCGCCTCCAGCATGTCGGCCATTTTCTGGTTGGTCGCGGTGCCGATGGCGGCCATGGCGGATTGCGCTTCCTGATCGGTTTTCACGCCGATCTCGTTGATCCGGTGGGCCACATCCTGCTGCTGCGCTGTTTTGAGCGATTTGGTCAGCGCGTCATAGAGAACGACCCGTTGCTTGGTATCCGTCTGCAGCTTGTTGATCAAAACCATCTGCGTCGCCGCCTGGTTTTGCAGCGAGTCGACCCAGGATTTTCCCTTTTCGATGTAGCGCTCAAGGGTCTGGCTCTTGGCCAGTTTGACCTGCTCGTCCTGCACCAGCGCGTTGTAGGCTTTGTTGAGATCGGCCAATTCCGTCTCCAGCTTGGTGCGCGCAGCGGCGTCCTGTTCGACGGAAATCCTGTTCTCCAGGTCAATGATTTTCGGGTCCATGCTGACAATTTCAGCGCGGACTGCCTCAAGCTCACCGACCGTAAACTCCCGATCATCCAAGGTCGCGGTCAGGTTGGTCTCGACCTTCTCTTTCTGCTCATTCAGAACTGCGAGCTGCCCTTGCAACAGCTGCGTGATGACATCGGATTTCGAAATCAGGTCTTGCAGCTTGTCATCGATGCTGGCCGTCTTGATCCGCTCTTGGCGCATGGCGTCGGCGCGATCCTTGGCGAAAAAGCCCACGAAGCTTTCCCAACCCGTCTTGGTCCGCATTTCGTCAAAATCTTTGGAGAACGCAGCGGTCACGTCATCGAGCCCCATAATGAGCTCCGCGATATTGGCGTTCATCACATCGGTATGCGCATGCACATCCTCAAGCGTGGCGTTTTCGATGTCGATGGCAATGTCTTCGCCGCTGTCCATCTTTTGCCGCGCAATCTCGATCCGGCTCGTGAGTTCGGAAATCTTGGATTGTGCCTCGGCCACCTGTGCCTGACTTTCGCGTACCTGCGTTTCAAAGTTTGACATGAAAACTCCCTCGTTATGAATGGCTTGGCCTCTATATAGGCAATGTAATGGCTATTTACATTACCGGGCCATCGTATTTGCGCTGAGTGTGGCAAATCTTGACGGGCTTGGGAAGCAATCAGACGTCAGCCAGCTGCAGCCCTGCGTTCACCGCCAGAAGCAGCGCGCGGCGGTAGCGGCCAAGCGGAAACTTTCGCGGCACGTCACGAAAGGCTGCCGGATAGGGTCCATCAGGCGCGCGGTCCCGGACGAGATCAGCCAGCAGTCTGCCCGCATAGCTGCCCATAGCGACGCCATTGCCATGATAGGCCAGCCCGGCAAAGGCGCCCGGCATCTCTGGAATTTCCCCAACGAAGGGCGTCCGGTTGCGGGCGAGACATACAAGGCCCGACCACATGTGCGGGATCTCGACCTCTGCCCAAGCGGGAAACATTGCGTGGAAATCAGCCCGCATCTTGCGCCGCAGACGGGCTGTGGCGCGCGGCGTGGCAAAGACGCCACCGCGCATTCCAAAGAGAAACCGTCCATCAGGCAGCAGGCGGAAATAATGCAACAGATGTCGCGTGTCATAGGCCATTTGAGCGCTGGTCCAACCCTGCGCCTCTTGCTCAGCCTGCGAGAGAGGACGCGTAGCAAGAATATTGGACTGCAAGGGCAGGACGCGCGCCCTGAGCCAGTCCGGCACGTCTTCCGAGGAGTAGCCATTGGTTGCGATGATGATCCGACGGGCCGTAATCCGCGCTTCCGGCGTTTGCAGCGTGAATCGTCTGCCATCATATGCAATCGCGGTGACGGGCGAGCTCTCTCTGATCTCCGCGCCTGCGGTTAGCGCGGCTTGAGCCAGCCCGTGGACATATTTGCGCGGGTTCAGCGCAAAACCGATGGGCAGGGTCATCGCGCCGCGAAAGGGGCCGTTCATCCCATGTTGGCGCAAAGCGTCTTGCGGGATCAGCTCAGGTGCCAAGCCATAATCCTCGCGCAGCGCCTCAACGTCTGAGAGCAGCGCCCGCCAGTGTCGTGGCGTGTGCGCGAGCAGGGTCTCGCCCTCGGAATGCCGGTCCACATCAATGCCTTCATCGTCGAGCATCGCCTCAACATGATCCACCGCCGCCCGTTCCGCATCCCGGTAAGCCCGGCGACCCTCGCCTCCATAGGCTCGCACTAAGGCCGCGTTGGATATCTTGCCCCCACCCAAGCAACAAAAGCCGCCGTTGCGCCCCGAGGCGCCCCAGCCGATGCGCTCGGCTTCCAGAAGCGTAACACCTTCGCCCGCCCGCGCGAGATGCAGCGCGGCGGTCAGTCCGGTGTACCCTCCGCCGATGATGGCAATATCCGTGTCCGCATCGCCCTGAGCAGATGGCAGGGTCAGATTGGGCGACTCGACGGCCCACAAGCATGTGTTCAGCGGCTCTTGTCCATAGGCCCAAGGCTCATAAACCCGCTGCATCACGTGCGGGCGGCGGCCTGTTCGTCACGGCTTTGGCGCAGGGCCGCATTCTTGGAAACAAGCGAGGCGGAGATAACCCCGACCGTTACAATTGCGATCATGATCGTCGAAAGCGCGTTGATTTCCGGGCTCACGCCAAGCCGCACAGCGGAGAAAATCTTGATCGGCAAGGTCGTCGCAGAGGGCCCGGCCGTAAAGGAGGCGATCACAAGATCATCAAGAGAAAGCGTGAAGGCCAGGAGCCAGCCCGAAATCACAGCAGGCGCGATGATGGGCAAGGTCACGAGGCGAAATGCGTCAAAGGGCGTCGCCCCAAGATCCAGCGCCGCTTCCTCCAACGACCGGTCGAAACTCACCAGCCTTGACGAGACGACAACCGAGACAAAGGCCATCGAAAAGGTGGTATGCGCGAGCACAATGGTCAGGACACCGCGATCCAACCCGATGCCGATGAAAAGCAGCAGGAGCGAGAGGCCCGTGATGACTTCCGGCATCACAAGGGGCGCATAGATCATGCCTGAGAAGAGCGTGCGCCCCGAAAAACGGCCCGCGCGCACCAGCACATAGGCCGCCATCGTGCCCAGAACTGTGGCCAGGGTTGAGCTGGCCACGGCCACCTTGATGGTGACCCAGGCGGCATCGAGAAAGGCCTCGTTTTGCAGCAATTCGCCGTACCATTTGGTCGAGAACCCAGCCCAGACCGTCACGAGTTTGGAGGCATTGAACGAATAGATCACGAGGATCAGCATCGGCAGATACAGGAAAGCGAAACCAAGTGTGAGCGAGACGGCATTGAATGTCGAAAAGCGCTTCATCCGTCTTCCTCCCGTGCCTTCTGTTCATTACGCTGAAACAGGATAATCGGGATGATCAGGATCAACAGCAAGATGATCGCCACGGCGGAGGCCACGGGCCAGTCCCGGTTGTTGAAGAACTCTTCCCAGAGGATTTTGCCAATCATCAAGGTCTCGGAACCGCCCAGCAACGAGGGGATCACAAATTCGCCCAGCGTCGGGATGAACACCAGAAAGCATCCCGCGATGACGCCCTGTTTGGACAGCGGAAAGGTCACGAGCCAGAACGCGGTGAACTTTGAACAGCCAAGGTCTTCTGCCGCCTCAATGAGGCTTTCATCCATCCGTTCCAGCGCGGAATAAATGGGCAGGATCATGAAGGGCAGATAGGTATAAACGATGCCGATATAGACCGCCGTGTTGGTGTTGAGGATCGTGAGCGGCTCGGAAATCAACCCGGTCCACAACAGGAACTGATTGAGCAGCCCCTCATTCGACAGGATCCCCATCCACGCGTAGACCCGAATGAGAAACGAGGTCCAAAACGGCAGGATCACGAGCATAAGCAGCGTCGGGCGCCATTCAGGCGCGCTGCGCGCCATGGCATAGGCAATCGGATAGGCCACAAGCAGAGTGATAAAAGTCGAGATCAGCGCAATCTGAACCGATGACAGATAGGCGCGCCAGTAGAGATCGTCTTCCGTCAGAAAAACGAAATTTTCAAAATCGAGCCCCGCAAAGAACGCCCGCAGCGCCGCCCAGCCGCCCGACAGGTCCAGCGTCGGCGTGTAGGGCGGGATCGCGATGGCCGGATCGCTCAAGGAAATCTTCAGAACAATCAGAAACGGGATGAGAAACAGCCCGAGAAGCCAAAGGTACGGTACGAGAATGAGAGCAGCGCGGCGCATGGCAATCCAGCTTTGTGACTGGGGCAATTGGGCCGCAAAGCCCGTAGCTCTGCAAGGGGATTCTGCATGTCTGGGGCGGATCATTGGCGCTGCGCCCCCAATCCGGGCACCCGGCGTTGTCTCATCGCCATGGCTGCTCTAGCCTGCCGCGCAAGGCAAAAGACAGGGCAAGCCATGGCGCAGCTGGTTGTACATGCAGGCTTTCACAAGACGGGCACAAAGAGCGTGCAGGCATGCCTTGCAGCCAATGCGCCCCTCTTGGCGCCGCAAGTCCGCATCTATCTCAAAGATGACATTCTGCCTCTGACCAAAGCCGCACGCGCCTATTCCGTTCAAAGAACCGCACCAGCGCTCGCGGCTGTCTCGCGCGCAGCGGAGAATTTTTGCAGCCACATCGCGGCGCAGGGCTCCCAAAACGTGGTTGTGTCCTGCGAGGATCTGGCCGGCGTCATGCCCGGGAGGCGCGGGGTGGAAAGCTACGCTGCGGTTCCCATGATCATGGACGTCATAGCCCAAGCGGTCCGCAAGCATCTGGGATCGACGCTGGATCTGACCTTGGTCTTTACTCTGCGCGACCCCGATAGCTGGCTTGCATCGCTCTGGTGGCAACATCTGCGCAGCACGCGCTACACATTGGATGCCCGCTCCCATGCCCGGCAGATGCAGGAAGCAGCCGATTTCGAGGCCATTATGGCCATGACGCGCAAAACCGTCCCAGAGGTGCAAGTCGTCGCAGCGCCGCTTGAGGAATACCGGGATTTGCCGCACGGGCCCGCGACTGTCCTGCTGGATATTCTGGAAATCCCGGCAGAGATACAGCGCGACATGGAGCGCGGCGCCATTGAAAACAGCAGGCCCGCTGGCAAGTTGGAGCCCGTCTTCCTCGCGCTCAACCAAAGCGACCTGCCCAACGCTGTTGTGACGGAGACCAAGAAACGTCTGATGCGCGCCGCGCGGCGTTTGCGCTAGGCGATTTCAGCTTTCCAGAACGACACCCGCAGTCGCGGTAAAACTGACCCAGACATCATCTTCCCAGGTGATATCGCGGCGCGCGATGCGACGTGTGTTGGCGATCTGGGCTTTCATCATTGTGCCATCCTTGAGCGACACGTGATACGTTGAGCTGTTGCCGAGATACCCGATATCGACCACCTTGCCTTGCAGCGCATTGACCGCATCCGGGCGCTCTTTCGAGATCCCCACCTTCTCGGGCCGCAGCGCGAGCGTGACAGGTTTGCCATCGAGCGCGGCATCCCCGTTGACGGCAACAACGGGCGCCGTGCTGTCGGCCCATTCGATCTCGATGCCACCCGCTGGTATATCGATAACCGCCACAGGGGTTTGGTCGCGCTCGGCAAGCGTCGGCGCGGGCAAAGCGCGGGGGTCTTCTTCGTAGTCCAGCTCGCCCAAAACCGGGCGCAACACACGGTTATAGAGCCGGACCCCAAGCGCATTTGGCCTGATCTTGCGGTCCGTTCCAACGGCGGCGGGGCGCGGTTTGGGCGCGGGCTCCGCAACAGGCTGGGGCGACGGCACATCGGGTTGATCGGCGCGGGCGCGCGCCGTGCCACGGATCAGGTTCACGTCGCCGATAAAATCAGCCACGTAAATCGAGTTGGGCGCCTCATAGATCTTCTCGGGCGTATCAACCTGTACGATCCGCCCCTCATCCATCACCGCCACGCGGGAGGCCACTGTCATTGCCTCTTCCTGATCATGGGTCACGATAACGAAGGTCGTGCCGGTCTTTTCCTGAATGTCCATGAGCTCGAATTGCGTCTCTTCACGCAATTTCTTGTCGAGCGCGCCGAGCGGCTCATCAAGCAGCAACAGCTTCGGCCCTTTGGCAAGTGAGCGTGCAAGCGCCACGCGCTGACGCTGGCCGCCCGAGATCTGATGCGGCTTGCGGCGTGCGAATTTCTCCAACCGGGTGAGGCGCAGCATCTCTGTGACACGCGCCTCAACCTCGTTTTTGCTCTTGCCGTCACGCTTCAGCCCAAAGGCAATATTTTCCCAAACGCTGAGATGCGGGAACAGCGCATAGCTTTGAAACATCATGTTCACGGCGCGCTTGTTGGGTGGGACATCCGCCATATCCTGCCCGTCGATCAGGATCTGACCCGAGGTGGGCGTCTCGAACCCCGCAAGCATCCGCATCATCGTCGTCTTGCCACAGCCCGAGGGGCCAAGCAGGGCAAAGAATTCGCGCGGGTAAATGTCCTGCGTCAGATCATCAATGGCCGTAAAGTCGCCGAAGCGCTTGGTCACGTTCCTGAACTGGATGAGCGGCTTGGCCTCGGGATCATTCCACGGCGCAAAGGTGGCATCATTGACCATCGGCAGACCTCCGAGTTGGGGCGGGCCGCCAGATCCAGAGGATCCGCCGGCCCGAAACAGGCATCAAGTGCCCGATTTGATCTTTGTCCACAGGCGCGTGAGGCTGCGCTGTTCGCGCGCGCCCCAGGGCGTGACCGTGTAGAGATTGTTCAGCGCGGCTTCATCGGGATAGATCGCCGTATCGCCGATCACGTCTTCCAGAAGAAACTCTTTGGAGGCTTCATTGCCATTGGCGTAATAGACGTAGTTCGACGCCGCCGCCATGTTCTGCGCATCCATGATGAAGTTCAGGAAGGTATGCGCGGCATCCGGGTTCGGCGCGTCCACGGGGATGGTCATCTGGTCAAACCACATCAGCGCGCCTTCGGCGGGCGCGTTGTACGCGATCTCGACCCCATTGTCGGCCTCCGCTGCGCGGTCACGGGCCTGCAGAATGTCGCCAGACCAGCCAAAGGCCACGCAGATATCGCCATTGGCCAGCGCGTTGATATATTCCGACGAGTGGAACTTCTGGACATGCGGGCGCACGGCCATCAGGATTTCTTCGGCCTTGGCGAGCGAATCCGCGTCTTTGGCATCGGTCGGCATACCGGCATAGGCCAGGGCGGCAGGGATCATCTCGGTCGGCGCATCGAGGAAATGCACGCCGCATTCGGCCAGCTTGGCCATATTGTCGGGGTTCATGATCAGCTCAAGCGAGTTGATCGGAGCGTCTGCGCCGAGGATCTCGGTCACCTTGCCGACGTTCACGCCAATGCCCGTGGTGCCCCACATGTAATTGATCGAGTATTCATTCCCGGGATCATAGGTGGCGGTGCGATCTTCGATCACGTCCCACATATTCTCAAGGTTTGGCAGCTTGGATTTGTCGAGCTTCTGGAAGGCACCGGCCTGGATCTGGCGCTGCATGAAGGTTGAGGTCGGCACGACCACGTCATAGCCGGACCCGCCCGCCAGAAGCTTCGTCTCCAGCACTTCGTTGCTGTCAAACACGTCATAGATCAGCTCGATGCCCGTTTCGGCTTCAAACTTCTCCAGAAGGGCTTCATCGATATAATCAGACCAGTTGTAAACACGCACTTCATCGGCCAGCGCCGTTGTTGCCAAAAGCGCCGCCGTGAGCGTGCCGGTCGCGATACGATAGGACATTTATTTCTCCCGTTGAACCTTGCGGCGTCTCATCCACGCGCCGCTTTCAGGTAACATTTGATCAAACTGCGCCCGTCAGGGCAATATCATGATGCAATCACGCAACGGCCCGACTCGCAAGAGAGCAATACATGGCGCGGAAATAAGCAAATGAACGCCTCAAACCCCGGAACGCCTGCGCATCAGCAGGTCTATGATGCCTTGCGTCGCAAGATGCTCTTCGGCGAACTCGCACCCGGGACAGCTGTTACGATTCTGGGCATTGCCAAAGATCTCAACGCAGGCATGACCCCGGTGCGCGAGGCACTGCGGCGTTTGGTTGCGGCCGGCGCGCTGGAGTTGCAAGGCAACAGGCGGGTCAGTGTCCCGGTTCTCAGCGCCCCGGCCATCGATGAGATCGATCATGTGCGCCAGGCCGTCGAGCCTGAGTTGGCGCGGCGTGCCTGCCTTCGGGTGACACCTTCGGACATTGCGCGGCTCCGACAGATTGACCTCGCGTTGGATCATGCGCTCGCCGCTGGGGATATCGGCGGTTATCTGGGGCAGAATTACCGCTTCCATGCTGCACTGTACGCCGATGCGGATGCACCTATCCTCGCCTCGATAACCGACAGGCTTTGGCTGCGGTTCGGGCCTTCCATGCGCGTGATCTGCGGA
This sequence comes from Primorskyibacter sp. S187A, assembly GCF_049800955.1. Taxonomy (NCBI): domain Bacteria; kingdom Pseudomonadati; phylum Pseudomonadota; class Alphaproteobacteria; order Rhodobacterales; family Roseobacteraceae; genus Primorskyibacter; species Primorskyibacter sp. S187A. The sequence continues at coordinate 226,370 of NZ_JBNAGA010000002.1, forward strand.
CGCCTTGGCACCGCGCAGCTTCCCGATCATCACAAGGCCATCCTCGATGCCCTCGCCGCGCGGGATCCGCATGGCACGGCACAAGCAATGCAGGCCGATATCGCGCAAGGCACGCAGCATCTGCGCGCCGCTCTGGACACTTGATTCGATTGACCCGCAAAAATTTGATCATATTCTGGCATCAGCCATCGGGAGAGCGCACATGAACATCATCACCAACCACATGCCAACTCAAGAGCTGCAAAGAATTGACGCCGCTCACCATATGCACCCCTTTACCGCGGGCCACGCGCTGGCCGAGAAGGGCGCGCGTATCGTCAAGGCGGCCAAAGGTGTCTGGTTGACCGATACCGATGGCGAGCAAATTCTCGACGCCATGGCCGGGCTGTGGTGTGTGAATATCGGCTATGGGCGTGATGAACTGGCCGATGCTGCCGCGCGCCAGATGCGGGAGCTGCCCTATTACAACACGTTCTTTCAGACCTCCCATGTGCCGGTGATCGCCCTCGCTTCACGTCTGGCCGAGCTCACGCCGGATGGTTTGGATCACGTCTTCTTCGCAGGCTCCGGCTCGGAGGCAAATGACACGAATATCCGTATGGTGCGCCACTATTGGGCGCTCAAGGGCCAGCCTGAGAAGCGCATCATTATCTCGCGCAAGAACGCCTACCACGGATCCTCCGTCGGATCAGGCAGCTTGGGCGGCATGGTCGGCATGCATGCGCAGGGCGGCTTGCCGATCCCCGACATTCACCACATCAATCAGCCCGATTGGTGGTCTGAGGGCGGCGAGATGGACCGTGAAGAGTTTGGTCTGGCACGCGCCCGCGAGCTGGAGCAGGCCATCGAGGAACTCGGTCCGGAAAACGTCGCCGCGTTTATCGGTGAGCCCGTGCAGGGCGCTGGTGGCGTGATTGTCCCGCCCGAGAGCTACTGGCCGGAAATCCAGCGCATTTGCGATCACTACGGCATCTTGCTGATCGCGGATGAAGTGATTTGCGGATTTGGCCGGACAGGCAACTGGTTTGGCTCGCAGACCATGGGCATCCGCCCGCATATCATGACAATCGCCAAGGGGCTGTCATCGGGGTACCAGCCCATTGGTGGCTCGGTTGTGTGCGATGAGGTAGCCGACGTGATCGCCTCAGGGGAGTTCAACCACGGCTACACCTATTCCGGCCATCCTGTCGCTTGTGCTGTCGCGATGGAAAACCTGCGTATCCTCGAGGAGGAAAAGGTCGTCGAGCATGTACGAGATGTGGCCGCGCCCTATCTCGCGCAGAAATGGGCAGAACTCGAAGAGCATCCCATGGTGGGTGAGGCGCGCATTGTGGGCATGATGGGCTCACTCGCTCTGACGCCTCACAAAGCCAGCCGCGCGGCGTTCAAGGCGGAGAAAGGCACCGTCGGCTACATCTGTCGCGACAGGTGTTTCGCCAACAATCTGGTGATGCGCCATGTCGGCGACCGCATGGTCATCTCGCCGCCGTTGATCCTGACGCCTGCAGAAATCGACATCCTGATAGAACGCGTCTGGAAGAGCCTCGATGAAGGCATGGCAGAGGTGAAGGCCGAGGGTTTGTGGGAGAGCGCCTGATTGGCGCGCTCACACTTCTTGGGGGGTGAGCCTACTTCCTGATCAAAGCCCGGGGGCGATTGCAGAAAGGGCGGGCGGGGCCGTTGGGCATGATCTCTATGCTTTCGGTGATCGCGATTCCCCAATCATCCATCCAGAGGCCGGGCATGAAGTGAAAACACATGCCGGGTTCGAGCACGGTCTCATCCTCTTCGCGGAAGGAAATTGTCCGCTCGCCCCAGTCCGGCGGATAGCTCAGCCCGATGGGATAGCCGCAGCGCGCCGTGCGCTCGATGCCTGCTTTGCGCAAAGCGGCATTTAAGGCCCGCGCCACATCGCGCGCCTGATGGCCTGCGCGGGCCGCATCCAACCCAGCCTCCAGACCTTCGAGAACCGCCGCCTCGGCGCGGATCATGGCCTCCGGCAGCTCACCAATGAAAAACGTCCGGCACAGCGGTACGTGATACCGACGGTAACACCCCGCGATTTCGATGGTCGTCGCTTCACCTGCGCGAAGCGGATCACCGTTCCACGTCAAATGTGGGGCGGCGGCATCGGCACCTGACGGAATGAGAGGGACAATGGCCGCGTAGTCGCCCCAATGACCGTCCGCGCCAAGGATCGCATCGCGCAACATATCAGCCACAATCTCGTTTTTTGGCACACCCTCTGCGGCCTTGTCCAAAGCCCCATCCAGCACCCGCTCTGCAATACGCGCGGCGCGGTGCATATAGGCCAGCTCAGCCTCTGACTTGACCGCACGGCACCAATTCACGAGCCCCGTCGCGTCGGACACATCGTCAATTCCCTCTGCCAAGACGGCATGCGCCTTGGCAGAGAAATAGTAATTATCCATCTCCACCCCGAGGCGTGCCCCCGACAGACCACGCGCGCGCAGGCACGTCACAAGGTCTTCCATCGGATGCCGGAGCTCGGTCTGGATATAGTTTTCAGCATAGCCGTGGATGTCATCCGCCCCCATCCAACAGGTGCGCCGCGCACCGGCGGCATCCTGCATGCGGCCCCACCAGACAGGCGCGCCCTCCATGGGCACGATGACCCCTTGATGAACGTAGAACGACCACCCGTCGTACCCTGTCAGCCAGGCCATGTTGGAGGGGTCCGTTACGAACAGACACTCCAGCCCGCGCGCTTGCATCATCCGGCGCACGTCGGTCAGACGGGCCTCATACTCCGGCAAGCCGAAAGGCAGGGATTGCGCCATGTCTTATCCTCTCATTTTCCAGCAGCTTGCGGCACGTGCGGGCGTATGTCGCGCAAAAAAGTGCGGCACTTCAGGTCAATTGTTGAAAAAGCATGAAATCGCAGAATATTTGGCTATATAAGCATGGGCGTTCAGCCAAACCGCCTGAATCTGCCGTTTTGCAAGTGCAAAGTGCCGCAATCCGGTTGCATCCGGGTGTCAGGCGCGCTTACCCTCCCTGCGACAACGGGAAACCCCGGAGACCAACAGGGAGCCGCTTTTTGGCCGACGCATCGACCCAGAATGCGTTCGTGGAATTCGAACGCGTGCAAAAAAGCTACGACGGCGAAACGCTTGTCGTGAAAGACCTCAACCTATCCCTGCCAAAGGGCGAGTTTCTGACCATGCTCGGCCCGTCAGGCTCGGGCAAGACAACATGCCTGATGATGTTGGCCGGGTTCGAGACAGCGACATATGGCGACATCCGCCTTGATGGCGTTTCGATCAACAACATCCCGCCGCACAAGCGCGGCATTGGCATGGTATTTCAAAACTACGCGCTATTCCCGCATATGACGATTGCCGAGAACCTGTCCTTCCCTCTGGAAGTACGCAAGATGGGCAAGTCCGACCGCGAGGCGAAAATCACGCGCGCGCTCGACATGGTCGAGATGGGCGCCTTCGGTGGGCGGCGTCCGGCGCAGCTTTCCGGCGGTCAGCAACAGCGGATCGCTCTGGCGCGCGCGCTGGTGTTCGAGCCGGAGCTCGTGCTGATGGACGAGCCGCTTGGCGCGCTCGACAAACAGCTGCGCGAAAAGATGCAGTTCGAGATCACCGATCTGGCGCACCGGCTGGGCATCACGGTGGTGTATGTGACCCACGACCAAACCGAAGCGCTTACAATGTCGGACCGTGTGGCCGTCTTTGACGATGGCCGCATTCAACAGCTTGCGCCGCCCGATACGCTCTATGAAGAGCCTGAAAACAGTTTCGTGGCGCAGTTCATCGGCGAGAACAATACGCTTGAAGGTGTGGTCAAGGAGATCAAGGGCAACACCTGTATTGTCGAGCTTGATGATGGCGAGATCATCGACGCCATCCCGATCAATGTGAGCCGCGTGGGTGAGCGCACCCGCGTCTCGATCCGACCAGAACGGGTTGAGTTCAACAAGGATCGTCTGAGCCCCGATGCCCATACGCTCAAGGCGGAAGTTTTGGAATTCATCTATATGGGTGATATTTTCCGCACGCGCCTGCGCGTTGCCGGGAATGAAGAATTCATCATCAAATCCCGCAACGCACCCGATCAGGTCCGCCTCACACCTGGCCAGCAGATTGAGATCGGCTGGCTGGCGGCAGATTGCAGGGCGCTCGACGCGTCCTGACCCATGCCGGTGTCGCACCTCACGCGGCACCGTCGCACAGGCGCCCGGCCGGGCGCGCCCGTCGCCCTCCGGTCCGCCTTCTACCTTTCGTAACGGGTAACAGGGAGTTACAAATGAAAAAGACAGCTCTTCTGGCCACCTCTGCGCTCTGCGCGGCTGGCGTGGCCTTTGCTGGCGGCCATATGGCATCGGAGCTCACGCTCGTGTCCTGGGGCGGCGCCTATCAGAAATCGCAGGACCGTGCCTACGCACAGCCCTACCAGGCGATGAATGATGGCTTCACCTACAACTGGGATGAAAGCTCGGCGGAAGCCGTGGCCAAACTGCGCGCCATGAATGAGGCGGGCAATATCACATGGGATGTCGTCGACGTTGTGGCGGCCGATGCTATCCGTTTGTGTGATGAAGGTCTCGCCATGGAGATCGATTTCGACGAAGCGCTCGCGCCCGCGCCTGACGGCACATCCGCGACGGACGACTTCGGCGATCTGATCGTCTCCGATTGCTTCATCCCGCAGATCGTCTACTCGACGACTTTCGGCTACCGTACGGACCTCGTGGGTGACACGGCACCGACATCTGTCTGCGCTGTCTTCGACACGGAAGCATATCCCGGCAAGCGTTCGCTCGAGAAGCGCCCGATCAACAACATGGAATGGGCTCTGATCTGCGACGGCGTCGCCAAAGATGACGTCTACGACGTGCTGGAGACCGAAGAAGGTCAGGATCGCGCACTCGCCAAGCTCGACACCATCAAGGATGATGTTGTCTGGTGGTCCGCTGGCGCCGATACGCCCCAGCTGCTGGCTGACGGCGAAGTCATCATGGGCTCGACCTACAACGGCCGCCTGTTCTCCGCGATCGAAGAGCAAAACCAGCCCATCGCGATGCTCTGGGATGCGCAGGTGTTTGACCTTGATGGTTGGATCATTCCCGCCGGTCTGCCCGAGGATCGTCTCGCCCGTGCGATGGATTTCGTGAAATTCGCGACAGACACACAGCGTCTGGCCGATCAGGCGAAATACATCTCCTATGGTCCGGCGCGCGCCTCTTCCGCACCGCTGGTGGGTCAGCACGCTGACCTCGGAATCGACATGGCACCCCATATGCCAACCGATCCCGCCAACGCCGAGAACACGTTCCTCTACAACTACGAGTTCTGGGCCGATTATCGCGACGATATCGACGCGAAATTCCAAGCCTGGCTGGCTCAATAATCAAACGGCAGGGCGGGAAAAATCCCGCCCTCCTGTTCTATTTGCTGCAGAGTTCGACATGCCCAAAGGATACGTCATCGCACATGTGCACGTGGAAGATCCTGAAGCCTTTCGCACCTATGTTCAAAACAATGGCCCCGCGATTGCGCGCCATGGCGGACGTGTTTTGATCAAAAACGACGATGCAGAAGTCGTCGAAGGCGAAAGTTACGAGGTACATGTCGTCATCGAATTTCCCAGTTTCGACGCCGCCAAGGCCTTTTACAACGACCCTGTTTATCAGGAGGTCGCAAAGTTTCGACAGGGCGCCGGGCTCAATACATTGATCCTCGTGGAGGGAGTTCCCGATGCCTAAAGGCTACATCATTGGCCATGTGAGCGTGCATGACGCTGACGGGTATGCGCCCTATTCCGCCATCAATAATGAGATCCTGCCCCGTTTCGGAGGCCGTTTTCTCGCGCGTGGCGGCACGTCCAAATTGCTGGAAGGCGGGGAGCATCCGCGCCATGTCATCATCGAGTTTCCCTCCTACGAGGACGCGCTCGCTTTCTACAATTCGCCGGAATATCAGGACAACCTCAAGACCCGTCAGGCCAATGCCGACAGCGTCATCATGGTTGTCGAAGGAGTGTAATCCATGAGTGATGCCACAGGTCCCATGCTTGCCGCTGACGGCACGCCGCTCAAGAAGTCGCTCGCGAAGTCGCTGCGCAACCGCAAGATTCGGGCGCTGCTACTGATCGCGCCGCTGCTGGCCTTTGTTCTGGTCACCTTTATCGCGCCCATCGGGCAGATGTTGTTGCGATCGGTTGAAAACCACATCGTGGAAGACACGCTGCCTGAGACCGTCGCCGCGCTGGCATCATGGGATGCAAACAGCGGAGCTGTCCCGGATGAGGCGGTTTTTGAAGCGCTTTATCTCGATCTCGGGCTCGCTGTGGAGCAAAAGCTGCACACACGGCTGGGCTCGCGCCTGAACTATGAAGAGACCGGCATGTCCTCGCTCTTCCGGAAGACTGGACGGCGCGTCGGGCGCTTTGACACTGATGCTTACGCCGATGCGTTTCAGGATATCGATGCGGCATGGAAAGATCCCGCCACATGGGTTGCGACCTTCGAGGACAGCACCGTGCGCAGCGCCTTGCCCCTTGCCACCCGGGTTTGGGACAGATGGGCGGCCTATGTGAGTTCGGAAGGGGATGATCCGGCAGAACAAAAGCTGGAGGATTACCTGTCCGCCGCGCTCTATTATGATCTGCGCGACAATGATCTGCCGGCGAATGCCCCTGCCAATCTGGCCGCTCTGGACGCGGCCATCGCCGAGATTGCGCCGGTGCCACTCGTAGAGCAATTCCTCGATGCTGATGAGGATTGGGCTGATCTGGATGTCTGGACAACGATGCAGACCTACAGCCCGCGCTACACGACGGGCTATTTCCTGAACGCTGTAGACATGGAAAAAAGCCCCGACGGCGCCATAGCCAAACCCGAAAACCAGCAGATCTACATCAAGCTCTTCTGGCGCACATTGGTGATGTCATTGGCGATCACCGCATCATGCATCCTGTTGGGCTATCCCGTGGCATGGCTCTTGGCGAACCTGTCTTCGCGCACCTCGAACCTGTTGCTGATCCTCGTGCTCTTGCCATTCTGGACCTCTCTGCTGGTGCGGACGTCGGCGTGGAAAGTGATGCTGCAGGATCAGGGCGTCATCAATGACACATTGGTTTGGCTGGGCCTCGTCGCGACAGACGACCGGCTGGCGCTCATCAACAACCAGACCGGCACGATCATCGCCATGACGCATATCCTGCTGCCCTTCATGATCCTGCCGCTCTACTCGGTGATGAAGACCATCCCGCCCACCTACCTTCGCGCCGCCAAATCCCTTGGCGCGACGAACTGGACGGCCTTCTGGCGTGTTTACTTTCCGCAATCTGTCCCGGGCATCGGGGCGGGCTCGATCCTCGTCTTCATCCTGGCCATCGGCTATTACATCACGCCCGAGATCGTCGGCGGCACGTCGGGGATCTTTATCTCCAACCGGATCGCCTATCACATCTCCAGCTCGCTCAACTGGGGCCTCGCGGCTGCATTGGGCGCGATCCTGCTGGTGCTCGTTCTGGGGCTCTACTGGTGCTACGACAAGATCGTGGGCATCGACAACGTCAAGCTGGGGGGCTGATCCATGGCACTCACACCTGTCACGCCGCAACCCCTGTCCTTCGTTGTGCCCGTCGTGGCCGCGTTTGGGGCCTTCTTCGGCATATTCGTGGGCGCTGCCAACGGGTCTTCGCTTCTCGGCTGCGTCGGCGGCGCTATCCTTCTCGCAATCATCGCGGCGGTATTGCGCACAGTTCTGAAAGACCAGCCTGCACTCGGCAAATGGGCCTCGATCATCGGCTTTGGTCTGGTGGGCTTTTTGCTAGTCGGGATCTCCGGAGGCATCATCGCACTGTTTCTGGGCTGGTTCTTTGCGTGGCTGATTCATTGGCTCGGCGAAGGCACATATCGCGCGACGTTGCCGCCCTACCTCACAGCAGGTCAGGTCCTTTGGCACTATACGTTCCGCGTGATCTGTGGCGCGATCTTTGTCTTCCTGATCACACCGATCATCGTCGTCATGCCGCTGTCATTCAACGCGCAGGACTTCTTCACCTTCACGCCTGAGATGCTGCGGCTTGATCCTGCCGGCTACTCGCTCAAACACTATCAGGATTTCCTGACCAACCCGGAATGGACCGGCGCCGTGTGGAACTCCGTCAAGATCGCTCCGGTGGCGACGTTCATTGCAGTCGTGTTGGGCACGCTTGCGGCGATTGGTCTGTCTCAATCCCATGTACCCGGACGTCAGGCGATCATGGCCATCCTGATCTCGCCCATGATCGTGCCGTTGATCATCTCGGCCACAGGCATGTATTTCTTCTACTCCGACATTGGCCTTGTGGGCACCTATTGGGGTATCGTACTGGCCCATGCCGTGTTGGGCATCCCCTTCGTGATCATCACCGTTACTGCGACGCTTGTGGGCTTTGACCAGTCCCTGACCCGCGCCGCAGCCAACATGGGCGCGGACCCGGTCACAACCTTCTTCCGCGTGCAAATGCCGCTGATCCTGCCCGGCGTGATCTCTGGCGGGCTTTTCGCCTTCATCACGTCGTTTGACGAGGTTGTCGTTGTGCTCTTCCTGGGCTCTGCGGGGCAGCAAACACTGCCGTGGCAGATGTTTACCGGTTTGCGGGAACAGATCTCCCCGACGATCCTCGCGGCAGCGACCATTCTGGTGGCAATCTCGATTGTCTTGCTCACCGTCGTCGAACTGCTGCGTCGCCGCTCGGAGCGCCTGCGGGGCATGAGCCCCGCCTGAGGCTGGGGCTGCTTCGCGAGACATCTGGGCAACGACAACACGGTCAAGCAACTGATAATCGGTGCTATTCCTGGTGCGCCATGGTTCAGGTGTCCGATGTAGTCCTTCAGGGCTTCTACGCTAGCGTGAGGCGCAGCGTTTTGATCTCATGCGGGCGGAAGCTCAACTTGACGCGCCCCGCCTCCACCGGAACGGTCGCGTCAGGCGTATTGAGCAAGTCACAGACATGCGCTTGCAGCACCTGTTCCGGCACGCGCAGCCGCACAGGGCCGCGCCGCCCGTGGGCTTCGTAGAGCCTTAGAAAAACAGTGTTTTCTTCGGCGCCGGGCAGGATCGTCTCAATCACAACAAAGTCCTGATCAACTGCGATGTCCTCGGGCAGAGCACCACTCTGCCCCGTGACCTCCAAGACATCCGCCCCATCATTGAGCAACGCCGCCGCTTCGCGGACGCGGCCTTCGCGCCAGTCGCCGATGTGGGGGAACAAGGAATAAGTGAAGTGATGCAGTCCCTGATCGGCTTGCGGATCGGGCATGGTGGAGGATTTGATCAACGTGAGCCGCAACACGTTGTCCCGCACGTCATGGCCGTATTTGCAATCGTTCAGAAGCGCCACGCCGTAGCCCGGCTCCCATAGATCGACCCAGCGATGCGCGGGCACTTCAAACTGCGCCGCGTCCCAGCTGGTATTGCGGTGTGTCGGACGGTGCACCTGCCCCCACTGAATATCATAAGTCGCTGAATTTGCTCGGATATCCACCGGGAAGGCGACCTTGAGCAACGTATGGGTCTCGTGCCAGTCGACCTCCGTCTCGAAGTCGATCCGCTTGCTGTCGTGATGCAGTTTGATGACTTGCGTGATGCGCGAATGCGCCCATGTCATCTCGACCCGAATGGCAACCCGCAAGGGGCCATGCTCCAGAATCTCCACCGTCGCAGGCCCATGCAGGGGGGTGCAGCGATCCTCGATATGGGTATCGATATCCCAGGCATCCCAACATATGGGGCGATCTTCGAATGCATGCAGCAGGTTGCCCATCGCGCCGGGCGCCAGAACGTCTCGTTCAGCCTCCTTGTCCCAGACCCGCGAGAGCCGCCCCTCCCCGTCGATCTGCACCCGCACATGCGCGTTCTCCAGCACGACACCGGTCGACAATTCCTGCACGGAAACAGGGGCTTGCACCTCCGCGACATCATTCGCAACCCGCAGGGGCACAATCCCGTAGCTCGGCACTTCCGGCACCTGAACCAGAACACCACCTTCAACAGACTGCCCCGGAAGCGCTGTGCCATCCATCAAAGCCACAGGCCCGGGCACCACAACATGTTGTGTCTGAACATGGGATGTCAGATTGGCCACCAGATGCTCAGCCCCCTCCGGCGCGCGATCCGTGAGGGCTTTTGTGCAATTCGCCCTCTGAATCGCACAAATCCCCTCGATCTCGTCGAAATCAGCGCGCGCATCGTTAAACACTTGTGAAATCGACGTGCCCGTCAGGATGTCGTGGAACTGGTTGAGGCACAAAAGCTCCCAGGCGCGGCCCAGATCAAGGGCCACTTCGTCCCCCGCCAACCGCGCCAGCGCAGCCAGGGCCTCGACCTTGTGCAGCGCAATCTCGGCACGCCGGTTTGCGCGCTTGATCCAGGCCTGTGACGTGAGCACGCCGCGATGGCCTTCGAGATACAGCTCGCCCGACCAGAGCGGCAGGGCCGCGCCGCTCTCCTCGATCTTCTCGAATGCCGCGCGCACGGTGCTCATCGTGAGCCGGGGCGCGCCGGGCATCGCCGCATAGGCCTTGGCCTTCTGGATCAGCTCCTCCGTCGGGCCCCCGCCCCCATCGCCATAGCCAAAGCAAATGGGCAGATGCGAGACGGTATGCTTGAGCGTGTTGCGCCGCCATGTGCCCAGCACCTCCGGCGCGGTCAGGTCGGATTTGTAATTTGTCGGGAAGGGCAGGTATTGCACATCGCGCGGCGTCGTCAGGACATGGGCCAGCACGCGCGTGCCATCGAGCCCTTCCCACCAAGTGCTGCTTTGCACCTGATTATACTGGTTCCAGTTCAGCTTGTTGGTGCAGAACCATTTGAGCCCCGCCTGCGCCATGAGCTGCGGCAGGCAAGCCGGAAAGCCGAACGTGTCGGGCAACCACAGGATCGGCGTTTCCGTCTCGCCAAAGTGCGTGCGAAAGAAGCCCCGCCCCAGCTGGATCTGACGCACAAGCGCTTCGCCGGAGGGCATGTTGCAATCAGGTTCGACCCACATCGCGCCCATGGGCTCCCACTGGCCCGCGGCTACGCGGTCCTTGATGCGGTCGAAGATCTCGGGGAAATCCTGCCGCGTCCAGTCGTAGAGCTGGGGCTGGGAATGGGAGAAGCGGTAGTCGGGATGCTCCTCCATGAGCCGCAGCACGTTTGAATAGGTGCGGGCGTTCTTCTGGCGGATCTGGGCGGTGGGCCAGAGATAGGCCACATCCATATGGGCATGGCCGATCGCGTGCAGGTCCACCTCCATGGGCGGGCCTGCTGCAGCGATCCCCGCATCAAGCCGGGCGCGGGCCGCCTCCAGCGAGCGGCGCATGCGCCGGTTGGCCTTGCCACGCGTATCCAGCGCCAAGAGCGCATCATCCAGCGCATTGAGCAGCCGGTGTTTTTCCGGCCGCTCGTCATCGAGGTTCTCGGCCACATCAAGCGCGACCTCGGCACGGGTGACGAAATCCTCAAGCGCGATATCGTGGTTGACCAGCCGCGCCGTTCCCATGAAGACCATGCGCCCGTCATTGGGATCGGGCGGCCAGGAGGTCCAGCCCGTCCACCCATGCAGCGCGAGCTTGCGGGGGCGGCCATCGGCGAGGCCTGGGTCGAGCGGGATCGTATGGTGATAGCGGTCAGCAGAGGCGATGGGCTGGCCGTCGATATAAAGGAGCGCTTCGGGGTGGGTGAAGATATCGCCCGAGACGCCAAGAGGCAGGTGGAGCGCGGGCGCGTCCCAGCCCGAGGGCAGCGTGAACGCGCCAGTCAGGAGAAAATGCGTGTCGGGCCGGGCCCAGTGGCTTTCCCATGGGATCTCGGCGCCGCCCTCGGGGTGAATTTCGGGGGGCGTTTCGGGTGTGTCGAACGTGTGGAGCCTGAACGGCGCGAGCGGCTCCCCCCAGGCGAAGCGGCGGGTGCGCAGAAGATCGAGCCGGGTGCGGATTTTCTCAGCGGTGAAGCGGTTGGCGTGGGACATTTTACACTCTGCAAACCGGGAGACGCGACTGGAGCCTGCCCGTGGGGTGGCGCTGCGACGCCCGTTCTGTGCGCTTTATGCTGGCCAAATCCGAATGCCGATTGGATGGGACACCATCCTCACCAGAGCGCCAGCCCGCCGGGACGGGCAGGCGCTGGTCGCGGCGGCTTCGCCTTGACTCCGCGACTGTTAAGCTAAGCATCCCCACCCGTCCTGAGCGTGAAACCCGGCACATCTCCACGGAAGACCGTTTTGGCGTGATCGCCTGTGACTTCCATTGCATCGAGATCAGCGCGCGCCGCGTCGGCATTGCCCCAGGGGCGCGAGACATCCGGCCAGGGGATGCTCTCGATCAGCAGCCGCGTATAGGGATGTTGCGGATCGCCGATGACCTCTTTGGGCGGGCCCGCCTCGGCCACATGGCCCTTGTAGAGCACCATGACGTAGTCGGAGACGTGATAGGCCGTGGCGAGATCATGGGTGATGTAGAGGATCGTGATGCCGTGCTGGTCCTTGAGGTCGTAGATGTTTTTCAGGATCGAGGCGCGCAGGGATGCGTCGACCATGGAGACGGGCTCGTCCGCGATGAGCAGTTTCGGCGAGAGCATAAGCGCGCGGGCCACGATGAGCCGCTGCCGCTGGCCGCCCGAGAGCTGGTGCGGGTAGCGCGACAGGACGAGCGACGGGTCCAGCCCGACCGCCTCACAGGCCTCTTCCATGGCCTTTTGGGTGGCTTCGGCTGAGCTGCTCAGACCGAAGCGTTTGTAGGGATAGGCCAGCGCGTGATTGACCCGGTAGAACGGGTTGAAACAGGCATAGGGGTCCTGAAACACCGCCTGCACATCCTTGCGGAAGGTGAGGTTTTCAGAGCTGTTGATCTTGCTGAGGCCCTGGCCTTCGAAGAGTACCTGGCCGGTGGAGGGTGCATTGAAGCCAAGCATGAGCCCGCCCATGGTCGATTTGCCGGAGCCGGACTGGCCCACGACCGAGATGATCTTGGGCACCGCGCCATCGAGCGCGAAGGACATCGGATGCAACGCTGTGACCTCGCCATAGGTCTTCGTCACGCCTTTGAATTCCAGCAGCGGGGTTGTGGCCTTTGCGGGCGCGTCGGGCACTTCGCGTGTGGGATCGAGGAAAGAGGGCCCGCCCACGAGGGGAACCGAGGAGATGAGCGCCTGGGTATATGGGTGCTTGGGCGCTTCGATGATCTGGCGCACCTCGCCATGCTCGACCAGTTCCCCATCCTTGAGCACGGCCAGTTCATCGACCGATTGCGCCATAAGGCCCATATCGTGGCCAATGAGGATGAGGCCCGCGCCGAGCTGGCCCTGGACCTCCGAGAGGGTCATCATCACTTGGCGTTGGGTGACGACGTCGAGGGCGGAGGTGGGCTCGTCGGCGATGATCAGGTCAGGCTGGAGCGCGACGCCGATGGCGATGCAGACGCGCTGTTTCATGCCGCCTGAGAGTTCGTGGGGGTAAAGCGCGCCCACATGGGCGGGCAGGCCCACAGAGGCCAACACCTCTTCCGAGCGGCGTTGCAGCGTCTCGCGGTCGGTCTTGCCCTCATGGGCCACGATCCCGTCCCAGATCTGGTTTTCGACGCGCATGACCGGATTGAGGGAGTTCATCGCGCCCTGGGGGATATAGGAGATGCGCTTGAGGCGGATGCGGCGCATGTCTTCTTCCGAGAGCGCGAGCACGTCTGTGCCATCGCCCAAAACCACCTTGCCCCCGGCGACGCGGCCAGGTGCGGCGAGCATGCGCATGGCGGCGAGCGCGGTGGTGGTTTTGCCTGACCCGCTCTCACCGATGAAGCCCACGCGGCGGCCCTTGGCGATGGTGAGCGAGACATCAGCCACCGCGTGCACGACGCCGCGATTGGTCGGGAAATCGATGGAGAGGTTGCGGATGTCGAGGATGCTCATGGGCGGTGCTCCTGCGGCTGGTGGGAGCTGGGGGCGCTGCCCCCGTCGCGCTGGCGCGCGCCTCCCCCGAGGTATTTTGAGGCAAAAGAAGGGGTGGGAGCGTAGGGAGTGGCGGCGTCAGTCATAGATCACCCCCGGCTGCAAAATCTCGAAAGCCTTGATCTCAAACTCGTAATACTCACCGCTGGCCTTGGCGGCGCGGGCCATGAGTTTGCCATCGTCATTGCGGAAGACGGCATGGGTTGAATGCAGGGCGCGGTAGCAATGGGAGCCGTCGGGATAGATGTATTTGATCATGGTCACAGCTTCCTCAGGCGGGGGTTGGAGACCTCATCGAGGCCAAGGTTGATGAGCAGCAGCCCGATGAACATCACCGCGAGCAGCGCCGTCGGGATGCCCCACCACCACCAGAGGTTCTGGATGAGCGCGCCATTGTTGATCGCCTCGTAGATCGTGCGGCCCAATGTGGGGATGCGTTGGGGGCCGAGGCCCAGGACTTCGAGGCCCACAGCGGTCACGATGGACGTTGTGACATTGGCGATGAAGGAGCCGAAGAGATAGGGCACCAGATTGGGCAGCATCTCGCGGAACATGATGTGCGAGGTCGGCGCGCCGGAGAGGCGGGCCATTTGTACATAGCCCGACTCCCGCATCGAGAGCACCTGTGCGCGGATCAGGCGCGTGGGCGATTGCCAGGCGAAGCCTGCGATGAGGATGGCCATCATGGTGAGGGAGACGTCGCCATAGGCGGCTTGCACGACCACGAGGATCAGCAGCGGCGGAATGGTGATCATCACGTCGGACAAGACGCGGATCGTGTCATCCGTGCGCCCGCCGATGAAGCCTGCGGAGAAGCCCAAGGAGATGCCCAGCGTCATGCCGATGAGGGAGGCCAGCACGCCCACGTATAGCGTATTGGGTGCGCCGACGATCAGCAGCGCCAGCAGGTCACGTCCGCCGCCGTCAGTGCCCAGCGGGTTGGCCAGCGTGCCTTCCTGCCCACGCAGATTTTCGAAGCCCACGGGCGGGATCTTGAGCATGCCGGAGCCGGTGAAGACCAGATCGGGATCCCAGAAGATGCGGCCCAGCAGGCCCAGCGCCACGATGGAGAGCAAGAGCCCCGCGCCCCAGAGGAGTTTGGGGTTGAGCCATGGGTTCTCGAACCGGCGCATGCGTTTGCGTTCGCGGGCGGTGAGGTCGGTTGTGTCGGTCATGGGAGGGATGCTCCTCGTGGGGAGGGGGGCTTGGGCACCAAGAATGGCTGGTGGGTGCCGCTCTCGGGACCTTGCGGTGCAAGGCCCTGCCGCGCACGGATCGAAATGCGTGCATTTCGATCTGCGCAATTCGCTTTCGCGCACTGCGTGAATGCGTGCATTCCCGCGGGGTGCTGCTCTCGGGACATTGCTCCGCAATGCCCTGCCGCACACTCGAGTAAAACATGAAAATTATTCATGTTTTACTCGTGGATCAACAAACGGATAGAGCAGATCGACAAGGAAGACGGCGAGGGCTGTCATCAGGATGATCACGAAACTCACGCCCTGGATCACCGGGAAATCCTGATCGAGGATCGCGTCGTAGAGCAGTTTGCCCATGCCGTTATAAGCGAAGATGCGCTCCACCAAGACTTGGCCCGCGACCAGAAGGCCGATCTTGAGCGCGAAGGCCGTGATTTGAGGCAGGATCGCGTTGCGGATCATGTAGCGGTAGAGGATGTAGCGGGGCTTGAGCCCCTTGGCCTCAGCCAGTTTGGTATAATCCTCGCCCTGCACCGTGATCATCAGACCGCGCATGCCCAGCGCCCAGAACCCGAAGGTCACGACGACGATGGAAAGCGCGGGCAGGAAACCGTGGTAGAGCACAGATTGTATGAACTCCCATGTCCAGCCCGGCTCGACGAAGATGCCGTAAGCGCCGGTCAGCGGAAACCATTGCAGCTGCGCGGCGAAGATCCACATGAGCAGCAGGCCCGACAGGATTGGCGGGATGGACGTGAACACCATGGCCGCCGGGATCGCGACTTTCACGAGGTTCGGCGAGCGTTCCCAGACCATCAGAGCGCCCAGAAGATTGCCAATGATGAAGGTGATCGTCACGGAAATCAGCATTAGCCCGATGGTCCAGGGCAGAGCATTGGCCACAAGGGCGGCGACGGGCGTCGGGAAGGAGGCGGTCGAAAGGCCGAAGTCAAACCGGATCGTGGCCCAGAGATACTTGAGGTACTGGATGAAGAGCGGATCATCGAGACCGAAATTCTCCCGCAATTGTGCGAGGATTTGATCCGCACCTTCGACCGATCCTGCACCAGCGGCCATGCGGCCCAGCATGATGTCCGCCGGATCCACCGGGGAGAGGCGCGGGATAATCCAGATCAGGGTGGCCGCGATCCAGATCGTCAGGAACAGGGTAACCAGCCGGTTGATCAGATAGGCGCGCGGAATGCGTCCCATGGTCTTCCTCCCTTGTGCTGTGGCCCTCTTTGCGGGGCCGCGAGTATCATCGCCCGGGCGTGGTGCCGTGGCCCGCCGGGGGTGGGCGCAGGCGCGAGGTGCCTATGCGGCCTCACCGGCGGCATCGCGCGAGATTGTGTGGTTCCAGCCGCGCAGCACCATACGCTCATCGGGATGGGCGCAGCCCTCCTCGACGTGATCGGTCCCGGCATAAAGCTGACAGAGCACGGTCTTGCGGGTTTGATCCGAGCGGTTGGGCATGGAGCCGTGCAGCGTGAAGTAGTGAAAGAAGATCACGTCGCCGGGCTGGCTCTCGATGGGCGTGGCCTCTTCGATGGGATGCGCATCGAGTACGTCGTTTTGCGCCCGGCCATTGGCGCCTTCCACACGGCCCAGCTTGTGGGACCCGGGCCAGACCCGCAGGCAGCCCATCTCGTCCGTGGCCTCGGAGACATGCACGATGGCGGCGATCATGCTGTCATGGGCGGTCGGGAAATAGGGCCAGTCCTGATGCATCGGGAAAGGTGCGCCGGCCTCTGCGGGTTTCTGGAAGAGTTTGGAATGGTGCAGGATGATATCGGGGCCCAGGATTGCCTCGGCCACGTCGAGGAAGCGCGGATCAAGGAAGGCATTGCGCCATGACGGCGCGTATTTCTGCACGTTATGCGTGTGCAGGATCGTATCGCCTGCGCGGGCGAGTTTTCCGGTCTCTGTGCCGTCCCATGTGGCGTCGATCTGTTCCCCGGATGCTGTCAGCTGAGTCACGATCCGGTCGAAGTCGCGCTGGAGGGGGGCCATCGTCTCGGCGTCAAAGAGGCCGCGCGCGACATAGTAGCCATTGAGATCGAAGAAGGTGCGGATGTCGTGGGGTGTGGCCATGATCCTGTCCCGGTTTGATTTGGCAGGTTGGTCTTTGGGCGTGGCTCCGGGTCAGGCCCGGAGCGCACGAATTGGAAGGTGCGGCGCCTTAGGCTGGCGCCGCGCGTGGGGCGCGGGACAGGCCCGCGCCCTCAGCGGGATCACTCGGCCTTTTCAAGGTTGTGAATGATCTGATGGGCCGTGTTCCACCAGAAGAACGGGTGGTTGTAGTAATTGTCGTTTGACGGCCAACCGGTCCAGTAGGTGGTGTTCATCGGCAGGAGCTTGAAGCTTTGCACCAGCGGGATGAAGGGCATGCCTTCGGCCAGATGGCCATAGGCTTCGGCGACCATGCCGGGCACCTCAGGATCGCCCAACGCCTTGCCCGCCATCGCATCGACGATCTCGGAATAAGCCTGCGCCGAGGCATCATTCCAGCGCGCGGTATTGTTGAAGCCCGGGGAGCGTTCGCCCACGGGGACCACATCCTTGACCGTGTAGCGGCCCATGGAGGCCCAGGGTTCGTTGACCGAGCCGCAGGACAGCCAGCTGTAGCTCATCTCATAGGAGCCAAAGGGAAGCACTTCGCCCCAGAATACACCGTTCTCGACCGGCACCGAGGAGGCCTGAATGCCCGCACGGTTGAGCTGTTCGACGATCACGTCGATGGTCTTGGTGTATTCCGTCGAGGCGGAGTTGACGTGGATCTTGACCGAGAGCGGCGCGCCGTCCTTCTCGTAGACGCCGTTGGCGCCCATGGTATAGCCCGCCGCCTCGATCAGCGCCTGTCCGGCGGCGACGTCAGCTGTGGGCGAAAGGCCGTGGCCCGCCTCGATCACGGCATTGATGAAGGGATCCATCGAGCCGTATTGCGCGAACATCGTCTTGGAGGGCACGGTCGCACCTTCAGCGGCGATATTGGCGATCTGGGTGCGGTCGATGATGTGGTTCACCGCGCGGCGCATGGCGGGATCATCCCAAGGCGCGACCGTCGTGTTGATCTCCAGCTGACGCGCGCAGGGATCTGCGGCGGCATAGGGATAATCATCGTACCACGCTGTCACGGCAGCGTTTTCGGCTCGGATCGCCTCGAACGTCCCCACGGAGACGTTTTGCGCCGCGTCCAGCTGGTTGGCGGCCATCAATTGCGCGCGGCTCTCTTCACCGCCCGATTCAATGAAGACAACGCGTAGCGGCTCGGGCAGGTCCATGAACCCGGTCTTGGCGCCCCACCACTCATCATTGCGATCCCAGATCGCGCGGTTCGTGGCTGCGGAGGTGAACGTGTAGGGGCCGGTGCCAATGGGCGGATTGAACGCAAAGGTCGCCGGGTCCTGCCCGTTCCAGACATGCTCGGGCATGATCAGGAAAGAGCCAAAGATGCGCACGCCGAAATTCTCGACGATAAAGCGCGGGTTGGGGTTCTTCAGCGTAAACCGCACCGTCAGATCATCGACCTTCTCGACACTCTCGACCTGCGCCCGGATCGTGGCAGCTTCGCGGGAGGAAATCTCCTCGTTGGTCATCGCCATATTGACCGTGAACATCACGTCATCGGCGTTGAACGCCTCACCATCGGACCATTCCACACCTTCGCGCAGCGCAATCGTCCAGACCTTGCCGCCCTCGTCGGAATTGGCCTCGGTTGCGAGCCACGGATCAAGCTCGCCCGTGCCATAATTGAGGATGAAGAGCGGCTCCCACATCGTCTGATGCGCCCCGTGCATCCGCTTGGTGCCAGGGGTGAACCAGTTGAAGTTTTCGGGGTCCTTGATGGTGCGGTCGAGGTCAAAGATGACCGTGTCCGCGCGGTCCACGCTTTGGGCCACACCCATGCCAGCGGCCAGCGCCAGCCCGGAGGCCAAAAGGATCGTCTTGGTAAATCGCATGTGTTTCTCCCTGTTTTCCGCGGGGTTGGCCCGCTGTCTCATCGCCCTCAGCGCAGATAGTCCATCACCAGAACCCGCGTCGCATCGGGGATATCCTCTTTCGAAATATTGGCCGTGGGCCCAAAGGCAAAATCCACGTCCTCGTC
Source organism: Primorskyibacter sp. S187A (assembly GCF_049800955.1). Taxonomy (NCBI): domain Bacteria; kingdom Pseudomonadati; phylum Pseudomonadota; class Alphaproteobacteria; order Rhodobacterales; family Roseobacteraceae; genus Primorskyibacter; species Primorskyibacter sp. S187A. Next base: position 245,620 of record NZ_JBNAGA010000002.1, read on the forward strand.
TTTGAAGTGGCTGAGAAAGCTCTCGATCCACATCGTATTGCGCGGCCGATATGTCAGCGTGCGGAAATGCATCGGAATGATGAGCTTGGGCCGCGCGCGATGTATCATTTTCATCAGATCGGGCAGCTCGATGGTCAGGTAGCCCCCCGCCAGCGCAAAAAGGATATCAACATCCTCAAAGAAAGCGATCTGCGCATCCGTGAGCGGATTGCCAACATCGCCCATATGCGCGCATTTGATGCCATCAAGCTCAAAACGATACATCCCGTTCTGCCCCGGCACCTCATGTTCGGGGTGGTGATCCCATTCCGCCGCTTCAATCGCTGTCACGGTCAACCCCGCCGCCTCCGCGCGGCCACCCGATTGTGCGATCTCGAGCGCATTGAGCACAGCAGGCGCGCCAGGGATCAAATCCGCCCGGCAATGGGCGCTATCATCATCTGAGGAAATGATCACCAAATCGGCGCTCTCGCGGATGGGCGCATAACCGACCCCTTCTGGCGTATAGGGGTCGGTTATGACGCTTGGGCCCGGCGCAGGACCCTCAGAGGGAGAAAGCTTGAAGGCCGCATGGCCGAACCAGGTGATCTGCATGAATATCCTTAGTTATTGCCCACGACGTGGGGGCTTTGGGTTTTGGTGATGTCATCATTGGCGGGCCGTGAGTGGTGTTGCCAATGGCCCGCAGGATCAGCGCCGCGACAGATGATCGCCTCCACGCCGCGTGCCCAGTCCGGGTCCGTCATCCGAACCTCGGGCGGACAATAGCGCAGCGTCAGGCCACAGCGGCGCCGGTCAGATGTATTGGGCAGCGAGCCATGTACGAGCATGTCCGCATGCATGGAAATCTGCCCTGCTTTCAAGGTGTTGGTCACAGGCTCCCCCAGGGCTTCCGCATTGGCCGTGCCTTTGTGAAAGACCGAGGTCTCGTCCTTGGTGCCTTGCGGGAGCGCGCCCATGGCGTGGGTGCGCGGGATGAAACGCATCGCGGAATTGGCCGCGTCTGCATCATCAATGGCCAGCCAGACAGTAACAGTCCGCGCAGGGCTCAAACTCCAGAAGCTGGCGTCTTGGTGCCAAGGCACGCGCTTGGGATCGCCCGGCTCCTTGGTCAGGATAGCACTGGCCCAGCAAATGATGTCCGGCCCAAGCAGGTCTTCGACATGATCAAGTATGCGCGGATCGGTGGCGATATCCCAGATCCCGGCCATGCGCGCCTGATAGCAATTGATGCCATAGGCACCGGCCTCGCCCATATCTTGCATCAAGCGATCAAAATAGCGTCTGATCTCGGCAATCTCGTTGGCATCAAAGATGTCAAAGCCGCGCACATACCCCTCACGGTTATACTGGTCGATCTGATCAACCGTAAGTTTCTGCGGCGCAGCGTTTTGCACAGATTTGAACCCGAGATCAGGTTTTTGATCCAACATAAGTGCCTCCCTTGTGAAAAGATTAGACAGGCGCACGCCTTTTGTGACCGCTTTCGCTTGACTATTTTTTGTGCTGGTTTGACTTTTACATGGGCGTTTTGTGGAAAGGTGGCCCTTGGAACAGCGGATTTTCAGGATTGAGAGCTACCTGCGCGACGACGAGTCGTTTCATTTTCTGCGCAAACCGTTGCTGCCGGACCCGCCGCGTATTCTGCACATGCATGACTACTATGAGCTCTTTCTGGTCGAGCATGGCAGCCTGAAGCATTTCATAAATGGTGAGGTTGAACGGCTGCAACGCGGCGACATGATCTTCATACGCCCCCAGGATTGTCATGCGCTGCAGGCAGGGCCCGAGGGCTGCACGATCCTCAACGTGATGTTCCGGGCCGAGACCGCCGAGCATTTGCTCAGCCGCTATGGCGCCGATGTTGCGGGACGGTTTTTCTGGAAAGAGAGCGGCCAGCCCGTTCGGGTGGCCCTGGGCGGCGCGACATTGGAGCGGGCGGTCAATGTCTCGTTAGGGTTGCAGACATCTCACCGGACGCTGGCGCGGATCGAGCAATATCTCCTGTCGATCTTTCTCAATGTCGTGCCCCATGTGGCCCATTTGAGTCAGGGCGCGCCCGGCTGGTTGATCCAGGCCTGCCATGCCGCGCAATCGCCAGAGGTGTTCTCGAAAGGGGCTGCAGGCTTCATCGCCGCCGCGGGGCGCGGCCATGAACATGTGTGTCGCCAAACGGCGTTGCATCTCGGGCTGTCTCCCACAGCTTTTGTCAACAGGGTGCGGATGCAACATGCCGCGCAGCGCCTCGGCGAGGGGCATCGCACGATTGACGAGATTGCGCAGGAGTGCGGGATCTCGAACATCAGTCATTTCTATAAACTGTTTCGGGCGCATTACGGCACGACCCCGCGCACTTACCGTGTGCGCCATCACCGGGATCCGGTACAGGGCCATGCGTGATGGCACGGCCCTGCGTTGCGTGTCTTGGCTCAGGCGCGGACGAGCTTTTCGTAGCCTTCCGCGATATCGCGCACGATTGCGCCAACCTCGAAGTTGTAATTCCCGATCTGACCCACGGGCGTCACTTCAGCGGCGGTGCCCGTCAGCCAGCATTGCTCAAAGCTCTCCAGCTCTTCGGGCATGATCACGCGCTCGTGAACCTTGATCTGGCGATCCTCTAACATGCCGATCACCGTCTGGCGGGTCAGGCCATTGAGGAAAACATCCGCCTTGGGCGTGTGCACTTCGCCGTCCTTCGTGAAGAAGATATTGGCGCCGGTGCATTCCGCCACATAGCCGCGGTAATCCATGAAGAGCGCATCGGAGCAGCCCTTGGCCTCTGCGGCGTGTTTCGACGTGGTGCAGATCATGTAGAGACCCGCCGCTTTTGCGTGCACAGGCGCGCATTCGGGGCTGGGGCGTTTCCATTTCGCGATGTCAATCTTGGCGCCTTTGAACTTGGCATCACCGTAGTAATTGCCCCATTCCCACGCCGCGATCGCGAGCTGGACCGGGTTGCGCGCGGAAGCGACACCCATGTCTTCCCCCGCTCCGCGCCAGGCCACGGCGCGCACATAGGCATCGCTCAAGCCATTGACCGTCAGCACTTCCTGCTTGGCCGCTTCGATCTCGTCCACCGTGAAGGGGATTTCGAAATCCAGCTGCCTCGCGGAGAAATGCAGGCGCTCCGAATGCTCCCGGCTCAGAAAGATCTTGCCGTTATAGGCCCGCTCGCCCTCAAACACGGAGGAAGCGTAGTGCATCGCATGGGTCAGGACATGGACGTTTGCCGTGCGCCAATCCACCATCTGACCATTCATCCAGATCTTGCCATCACGATCATCATACCCGGCCATGTCTCTCTCCTACGGCTCGCTGTTTTTCAAATGTTGCGCAAAATGCGGCCGATCCGGCCATAAAGTTGCGCAGAAACTGAGCATTGCTAGCGATTCGACCTTGGAATGTCAACAACACTGACATAATGTGAGGCAAAAGGATCGAGGGCATGGCAGAACGCACGGGCGAGAAGCTCCTATATCTGACCGACGAACAATTGCGCCAAGGCATTGAGGCGATGTTCTTTGCCTATCGCGGTTTTACCGCGGATCCCGACCGCATCCTGCAGGACATGGCCTACGGGCGCGCCCACCACCGCGCGATCCACTTCATCAAGGCGCAGCCGGGTCTGACCGTGAACGCCCTGCTCACGATCCTCGGCGTGACCAAACAATCGCTGAACCGCGTACTGCGCACCCTGATCGAAGACGGGTTGGTCGAAAGTGTCGTCGGGCGCAAAGACCGGCGCGAGCGCCACCTGCATCTGACCGACGACGGGCTGGCGCTTGAAGCGCGGCTCTCCGACGCCCAGCGCATCCGGATGCGCGATGCCTATCGCACAGCAGGGCCGGAAGCGGTTGCCGGTTTTCGGCAAGTGCTGGAAGCCATGATGGACCCGGAGATGCGGGCGGCGTATACGCGATTGCGGGAGACCAAAGAATGACAGACCCTGACGCCCATCTTCTGATCGTCGATGATGATGAACGCATCCGCGTGCTTTTGCAGAAGTTTCTGATCCGGCACGGCTTTCTTGTGAGCGCAGCGCGCGATGCCGCCCATGCGCGGCGCATTCTCACCGGTCTTGATTTCGACCTGATCGTTCTCGACGTGATGATGCCCGGCGAAGATGGCGTCAGTTTCACACGAAGCTACCGCGAGACCGCCGCAACGCCGATCCTGCTGCTCACCGCCAAGGGCGAAACGGAGGACCGGATCGCCGGACTGGAAGCCGGCGCAGACGATTACCTCGTGAAACCGTTTGAGCCAAAGGAACTGCTCTTGCGGATCAACGCGATCCTGCGCCGCATGCCGGAGACCGGCGAGACAGATACCAAGCCCAAGTTTCTCGCACTGGGGCCGGTGCGCTATGATTGCGAAACCGGCGAGCTTTGGCGCGGCGAGGAACCCGTGCGGCTGACCGCCACGGAAAACCAGCTTATGCGGATCTTTTCGGCCACCCCGGGCGAAGCTGTGACACGGTCGGACCTTGTGGAGCGGTTGGGCCGCGACAAGGGTCAGGCGCAGGAGCGCGCGGTTGATGTGCAGATCACACGACTGCGCAAGAAGATCGAGGAAGATCCCAAGCAGCCTCGATATCTGCAAACGGTACGCGGCGCGGGATATATGCTGGCGCCGGAATGAGCGGCAGGCGGCGGGATTTGCGTATTTTTGGCCAGAAGAAACACAAGATCAGCGAGATAGGGCAGCTTTCATGAGCAAGACCTTGGTATTCACCCATGAGGCCTGTTTGTCTCATGTCACGCCCGCCGGGCATCCCGAACAGGTCGCGCGGCTGGAGCACATTCTGCATGCGTTGCGCAGTGCGGATATTCCCACGGTGACAGCACCGTTGGGCGCACGCGAAGACGTCTGTCTGGCCCATCCCGAACGCCATATTGACGCGCTTGAGGCTGCTTTGCCCGACGCGGGATTTCATCAGATCGACGGCGATACGTTTTTGTCGCCCGGATCGCTGGAGGCGGCCTGGCGCGGTGTCGGCGCGGTGTGTGAGGCGGTGGATCGCATCATGGAGGGAGATGCGCAGAACGCCTTTTGCGCCATGCGCCCCCCCGGCCATCACGCCGAACAGGAGACGCCCATGGGCTTTTGTCTGTTCGGCAATGCCGCAATCGCGGCCAAACATGCAATGAAGCGTCATGGGCTATCGCGCGTCGCTGTGGTGGATTTTGATGTGCATCACGGCAATGGGACGCAGGCGCTGTTGTGGGATGAGCCGCGCGCGCTTTTTGTGACCTCGCAACAGATGCCGCTTTGGCCGGGATCGGGGCAGCCATCGGAGCGCGGTGCTCATGACAACGTCCTCAACGTGCCTCTGGCGCCAGGTTCAAACGGCGCGGACATGCGCGCGGCCTATGAGACGCAGGTCTTCCCACGGCTGGCGGCCTTCAAGCCGGAATTCATCATCATCTCCGCCGGGTTTGATGCCCATGCTGATGATCCTTTGGCCAATCTGAATTGGCTCGAGGAGGATTTCGTCTGGCTGACGCGGGAGATTTGCGCGCTGGCCGCGACACATGCGCAGGCCCGGGTGGTCTCTGTTCTGGAGGGGGGATATGATTTGCACGCGCTGGCCCGTTCCGTTCTGGCGCATGTCCAGGCTTTGCAAGACGCCGCGAAAGGAGAGCCCTCATGAGCGAGACACCGGTAGAAGAGCTGAGTTTTGAAGACGCGATGCGCGAGTTGGAAGCGGTGGTTGGGCAATTGGAGCGCGGAGACGTCGCGCTGGATCAGTCCATTGCGCTTTATGAGCGCGGCGCGAAGCTCAAGGCGCGCTGTGAGGCCAAGCTGAAAGAAGCAGAAGAAAAGGTCGCCGCGATCACGCTCGATGGCAGTGGCCAGCCCACGGGCACGACCCCCGTGACGGATATGTAAGGTGAGTTTCCCCGACGCGCTGAAGACCTGCGCGGCTGAGGTCATTACCCATCTGGATGCCCAGATTGCCACTCATGCCGATCTGCCTGTCGTGCATGCCATGCGCTATGCCGTGGCGGGGGGCAAAGGTCTGCGCGGTTATCTCGTCATGGAGGCGGCGGCGTTGCATGATATGCCGCGGGCGCGCGCGCTTTGGCCTGCAGGCGCAATTGAAGCGATCCATGCCTTCTCCCTCGTGCATGATGATATGCCCTGCATGGATGATGACGATTTGCGGCGCGGTCAGCCGACGGTGCACCGTAAATGGGATGAGGCCACGGCTGTTCTTGCGGGCGACGCTTTGCAGACCTTGGGCTTCGAGATGGTGTGCGATCCACGGTGTCATGACATGGCGGCGGTCCGGGCGGAGCTTGCGCTGACGCTGGCACGGGCCACTGGCGCGCGCGGCATGGTACTGGGCCAAGCGCTTGATATTGCCGCCGAGACCGCGGCCTCGCCTCTGACGCTGGACGAAATCACGGCCTTGCAGGCGGGCAAGACCGGTGCGTTGATCTCATGGTCGGCGCAGGCAGGCGCGCTGATGGCGCAAGCCGATCCGCAACCGCTGCGGCTTTTTGCCGAGGCTCTGGGCCTTGCCTTCCAGATCGCGGACGACATTTTGGATGTCGAAGGAGATGCGGCCGTGGCGGGCAAGCGCCTCCAGAAAGATGCGGATGCAGGCAAGGCAACCTTTGTCTCGCTCCTCGGTCTGGATGGTGCAAAGGCGCGTGCGGTGGCTCTCGTGGAGGAAGCGGAGGCCGCTTTGGACCCTTATGGCCCTGCGGCGCACTCCTTGCGAGAGGCTGCGCGGTTCGTTATCTCCCGCGACAAATAATTGGCCGAGGAGGCCCGCCGCATGTCCGACCAGCCCAGCACTCCCCTTCTTGATCGCGTGGCCTCTCCCGCAGATCTCAAGCAGTTTTCCGATGCAGAGCTTGTGCAGGTGGCTCAGGAATTGCGCCTCGAGACGATTGCAGCCGTGTCGCAGACCGGCGGGCATCTGGGCGCGGGCCTGGGGGTTGTTGAGTTGACGACGGCGCTGCACGCAGTCTGGGATGCGCCGCGCGACAAGATCATCTGGGACGTGTCGCATCAATGTTATCCGCACAAGATCCTGACGGGGCGGCGTGACAGGATCCGGACTTTGCGCATGAAAGATGGGCTCAGCGGATTCACCAAGCGCTCCGAGAGCCCTTACGATCCCTTCGGCGCGGCCCATAGCTCGACCTCGATCTCCGCCGCGCTTGGCTTTGCCGTGGCGCGCGATCTGGGCGGGGCCTGCGAGACGGGCCATGGCGATGCGATTGCGATCATTGGCGACGGCTCGATGTCAGCGGGGATGGCGTTTGAGGCGATGAACAATGCGGGCCATCTGGGCAAGCGGCTCATCGTGATCCTCAATGACAACGAGATGTCGATTGCGCCGCCCACCGGCGCGATGTCGACCTATCTCTCGCGGCTCTATGCCGAACAACCGTTTCAGGACTTCAAGGCGGCGGCCAAAGGGGCGGTTTCGATGCTGCCCGAGCCCTTCCGCGAAGGGGCCAAGCGCGCCAAGGAGATGCTCAAGGGCATGGCCGTCGGCGGCACGCTCTTTGAGGAGCTGGGCTTCAGCTATCTCGGGCCGATTGACGGCCATGACATGAGCCAGCTTCTGCCTGTGCTGCGCACGGTGCGCGCGCGGGCGACGGGGCCCATTCTGATCCATGTGATCACCAAGAAGGGCAAGGGCTACCATCCTGCCGAGAGCGCTTCGGACAAGGGCCATGCCACGGCGAAATTCGACGTCATCACAGGCGAGCAGAAGAAGGCGCCATCCAATGCGCCCTCCTACACCAAAGTCTTTGGCGAAGCGCTGATCCGCGAAGCGACTGATGATCCGCGCATCTGTGCGGTCACAGCGGCCATGCCCGACGGGACAGGCCTCAACCTCTTTGCCGAGCGTTTTCCCAGCCGCACTTTCGATGTGGGCATTGCCGAGCAACATGGCGTGACCTTCTGTGCCGGGCTCGCGGCGGGCGGGATGCGGCCCTTCTGCGCGATGTATTCGACCTTCTTGCAGCGCGGGTATGACCAGGTTGTGCACGATGTCGCAATCCAGCGCCTGCCTGTGCGCTTTGCCATTGATCGCGCGGGCCTTGTTGGTGCTGATGGCGCGACGCATGCGGGCAGCTATGATGTGGCCTATCTTGCCAATCTGCCGGGCTTCGTGGTCATGGCGGCGGCGGATGAGGCGGAGCTCGTGCACATGGTGGCCACAGCTGCGGCCCATGACGAGGGCCCCATCGCGTTCCGCTATCCGCGCGGCGAAGGCGTGGGCGTTGAGCTGCCAGAGCGCGGAGAGGTTCTCGAGATTGGCAAGGGCCGGATGATCCGCGAGGGCAAACAGGTGGCGATCCTGTCCTTTGGGACGCGCTTGTCAGAAGTTGAGACCGCCTGCGAGGCCCTTGCCGCCAAAGGCATCAGCCCCAGCGTCGCCGATGCACGGTTCGCCAAACCGCTGGACCGTGATCTTATCCTGAAACTTGCGGCAGAGCACGAGGCATTGATCACGATTGAAGAAGGCGCCGTGGGGGGCTTTGGGTCCCATGTGGCGCAGCTCCTCGCGGAAGAGGGTGTCTTCGACAATGGGCTGCGCTATCGCTCAATGGTCCTGCCCGATATCTTTATCGATCAAGCGAGCCCGCGCGACATGTATGCCGTGGCGGCGCTGAATGCAGAGCATATTGAAGCGAAAGTTCTGGAAACGCTGGGCGTTGCCTCTCTCACGGCGACACACCGCGCTTAAGCGCGTTCAAACGTCGATACGCTGACGCAAGGCCTGAACTGTTTGCTTGGGCAGGATGACCAGGCATTTGAGATAGCGCATGGTCATGCGTCTGGGGTTGGCCATCAACCGCCAAAGCCATTCCATGGCCAGATTGCGCATGAACTCCGGCGCGCGCACTTGGGATCCCGCGAGGAAATCAAGCCCGGCCCCGATGCTGGCAAATCCGACGCTTGGCAGAACCTCCCGACCACGGGCTGCGAGAATTTCCTGCTTTGGCGCGCCAAAGGCGAGAAAGACCAGTCGGGCGCCACTGGCATCGATCTCGGAAAAGACGGCATCTGCTTCCGGTCCCTCGGGGTCAAATCCCATGGCCGGAGAGATCTTGGCCACGACACGCAGACCGGGATTTTGCTTTTCAAGGTAGTGCGCCGCACTGTGCAGAACGGCATCCGTCGCGCCCACGAGGGCAACCGTCACGCCGCCCGCAGCCGCGCGGGCGGCCAGCGGTTCAATGAGCTCGGAGCCGGGCAGCAACTCGACCGGCGTGCGTGCGAGGTGCGACAGCCACACGATCGGATGCCCATCCGCGACAACGAGGTCCTGTTGGGAATAGGCGGTCCGGAATGTCTCGGAAGCGGAGAGTTTGACGAGATGATCCAAATTGATCGTGGCCAAAGCAAAGCCCGTGCCTGATGCGAACCGATGGTTCACTTCCTGCATCAACGTCGCACGATCACGAACGTTTACGCTTACGTTATATGCTCCCGCACCAAAACGCATGCCAGACTCACACCTCAATCGCGGACAAGCCGCTGAACTAAACTGCAAAAGGATACGCACAATGCGCATCCAATTTTCGGTAAACACCACCTACCTTACCAGATCATTAACGATTTGGTGCAGCGGAGCAATACTGCAATCTGTTTTCGCCGAAATTAAGCCATTTTGATATGCTTCTGTGCGAACAGTTCGTAGCGCCAAGCGGCGTTGTTTCTAGTATATGGTTACCCGTCCGCGCGCCGGTCGGAATCTGGAAAGGTGACATGTCAGAAGTGGTCCTCATCGGCGCGGGATTCGTGGCCGATCTTTATATGCGGTCTTTCGCGCTTTACCCCGAGGTCAAAATCCGGGCCGTGTGGGATCGTGACCCGGCGCGTCTGGAGGCGTTTTGCACACACTGGTCCGTGCCAGCGGCAAGCTCGCTGGAGGCGGCTCTGACGGAGGGGTCCGCAGGCTGCATCGTGCTCAATCTGACCAACCCGGCCAGTCACTTTGATGTCTCGACAGCAGCGCTCACCGCCGGGCACCATGTGTATTCGGAAAAGCCCCTGGGGCTGAGCATGGCACAGGCGCAAGCCCTGCATGATCAGGCCGCCGACGCGGGGCTGCTTTTGTCTTCGGCGCCCTGTTCGGTTTTGGGAGAGGCGGCGCAAACGCTGATCAAGGCGGTCCGCGACGAAGTCTGCGGGATCCCGCGACTGGTTTACGCGGAACTGGACGATGGCTTCATTCCGCAGGCACGCTACGGCGATTGGCTGAGCGATAGCGGCGCGCCCTGGCCTGCGCGGGATGAATTTGAGGTTGGCTGCACGCTTGAGCATGCGGGCTACTACCTGACCTGGCTGATTGCCGCCTTCGGGCCAGTGGCCCGGGTGGTTGCGGCGTCTGCGGCGGTGATCCCGGATAAGGAAGGCAACCCGGAGACGCCCGATGTCTCTGTTGCCACCCTGTTTTTCGCCTCCGGAATGGTCGCGCGGCTGACATGTTCGATTGTGGCTCCCCATGATCACCAGATCCGCGTCATTGGTGATGCGGGTGTGATCGAGCTCAAACAGGCGTGGGACAATGATGCGAAACCGCGCTTTCGCAAACGCGTGACCATCCGGCGACGGCTCATGGAATTGCCAGTGGGCCGCAAGCTCAAGATCGCCGGCCCGACCCATCCCAAGGTCAAACGCTGGGGTGCGGCGGCGATGAATTTTGCCTTGGGCCCGATGGAGATGCTGGAGGCCATCGAGGCCGGTCGTCCTTGCCGATTGTCGTCCGATTTTGCTTTGCATCTCAATGAAGTCACCCTGGCCATCCAGAATGCGGGCGACACAAGTGGCGCGCAAGACATGCAGACACGCTGCGACGCAATGGAGCCGATGCCATGGGCGAGATGACCCTTCTGATCACAGGGGCGGCAGGCTATGTCGGGCGCGCCGCAGTAGCGCAGGCGCGGGCTGTAAACCACGACGTTCTGGCCGTTGTGCGGGAGCCGGGGCGCGTGCCACCGGACTGGGCAGAGGATGCGGGCATTTCCGTCATTGACTGCGATCTCCGCACACCCTCTGCCGCGTTGGGTGATGCCGTCGCTCAAGCCGATTGTGTGATCCATTGTGCGGCGGCGATGTCTGGCGATCGCGAGACGATGGTGCAAAGCAATGTGACGGCCACGCGCGCACTGATGGATCTGATGCCGCTCGGGGGCAAATTTGTCCATGTCAGCTCTATTGCGGTGCATGACTTCGCAAGCCAGGAGCCCGGCGCAATCCTGACCGAAGAAACGCCGCTGGAGCAAGCGCCGCATACGCGTGACGCCTATGCCGCCGCCAAGCTTGCGCAGGAAGAAGAGGTCGTTTCTGCGGCAAAAGCGGGCGGGCTGGAGCTGACCATCCTGCGGCCCGGTGCGGTGTTTGGGCCCGGTCAGCTCTGGAATGCGCATCTGGGCCGCAAGATTGGCCCCGTTCTGTTGCGCTTTGGCATGCGCGGCCAGATACCGCTCGCACATATTTCGACCACAGCCGAGGCATTGATCCGCGCGGCGGAGCTTCCGGAAGAAGATCCCATCATGATCGTCGACGAGGATTTGCCGGATCGGTTGCGCTATCTTGGCGCGCTGGTGGCCCCGGTGGCGCCGAAGCTGATCGTGCCTTTGCCCATGAACCTGTTGGCGCCGGTGCAATCTCAGGCCACGCTGGCGGCGCGCTATCGGCCCTTTGGCTTTGACAATACGCGGATGCGCGACGTTTTGGGTATCCAGCAACAAAAAGGCTTCGAGAAATTGATGCACGAGGCGCAATCGTGACCCGGAAGATCGCTTACCTGACGGGGGAATACCCGCGCGCCACGGACACCTTCATTCAACGCGAAGTTGCCGCATTGCGCGATCTGGGCTTTCACGTGCAGACTTTTTCCGTGCGCCGCACCGGTGCAGAGCATCTCGTGGGCGAAGAGCAACGCCGCGAACAGGCGCAGACCGTTCATCTGATTGAGGCGGCCAAATCACCAAGCCGTCTAGGCCGGGCGCTGGTTCAGGCGCTCAAGCGCCCCGGCGCCGTCGCGCGCGCCTGCGCACTTGCCTGGACGACCGCGCCGCGCGGCGCGAAAGGGCGCCTCTGGCAGATGTTTTACCTTCTGGAAGCCCTTGTTCTGGCAGATGAAATGCAGCGGCAGGGCATAACGCATCTACACAATCACATTGCCAAAGCCTCCTGCACCGTGGCGATGCTGGCCTCTGAGATTTCGAACGTACCGTTTTCATTCACGCTGCATGGGCCAGATATCTTCTTTGAGCCGCTGCATTGGCGGCTGGACGAGAAGATCGCGCGCGCCGCCTTCGTGGCATGTATCTCGGATTTCTGCCGGTCGCAGGCCATGGTGTTTTCGGATCGGGCGCATTGGGACAAGCTGCACATCGTGCATTGCGGCATCGAACCCGTCCGCTATGCCGACGCCCCGCCGCCCCATGGCGCGCGATTGCTCTTTGTCGGACGGCTGGCCGCTGTCAAAGGGGTGGCTGTGCTCTTCGAGGCGCTGGAGCCCATGGTGGCTGAGCGCCCCGACCTACAGCTGACGCTGATCGGGGACGGGCCCGAACGCGCGGCGCTGGAGGCGGAGGCGGCAAAACGCGGCCTCGCGGAGCGCGTCGCGTTTCTGGGCTACCGCAATCAAAGCGAAGTGGCCGAGGCGCTGGCCCGCCACGATATCTTCGTCCTGCCAAGTTTTGCCGAGGGCGTGCCCGTCGTTCTGATGGAAGCCATGGCCGCTGGCCGACCCGTGCTCACCACACGGATTGCGGGCGTTCCGGAGCTTGTGGAGGATCAGGTCTCGGGCAGGCTGGTACCTCCCGGGAATGCGGCGGCCCTGCGCCACGCATTAACGGACTTGCTCGCCGCACCGGACGAAATGGTTTCCCTGGGCGCACAGGGACGGGCCAAGGTTTTGGCCGAGTTTGAAATCACCGGACAAGCCGCCCGTTTGGCGGCGCTGCTGGAAGGCCAGCGGCCATGAGCAAACCTGACCTTGTTCTGATCGGGCGCAACGAAGGCGCGCGGCTCGAGCGCTGTTTGGCGTCCGCCCAAGGGCTGGCCCGACGGCTTGTCTATGTGGACAGCGGCTCGACGGATGCCAGCGTGGAGAAGGCCGAGCAGGCTGGCGCTGAGGTGGTCCATCTCGACCCGTCGCAGCCGTTCACGGCCGCGCGCGCCCGTCACGCAGGCTTTTTGCACCTCGAAAAGAGCGGCGGCGCGGCGGAGATCGTGCAGTTCATCGATGGCGATTGCGAGATCGTTGAGGGATGGATCCCCGCAGGCGTCAAAGCGCTGGAGGCCGACCCAGCCCTCGGTCTCGTCACCGGATGGCGCAGCGAGATGATGCCCGAGGCCTCGCTTTACAATGCGCTCTGCCATGTGGAGTGGCGCAGGCCTGCGGGCGAGATCATGGCCTGCGGGGGTGATATGATGGTGCGCGCAGAGGCCTACCGCAACGCCGGTGGCTTCAATGCGCAGGTGATCGCGGCGGAAGATGATGAGCTTTGCTGTCGGCTGCGCAAAACCGGTCATACCCTCAAACGCCTGCCCTTGGAGATGACGCGCCATGACGCGGCAATGCGCCGGTTTGGGCAATGGTGGCAACGCGCGGTGCGCACCGGCCATGGCTTCGAACAGGTCAACGATCTGCATCCCGATTACTTCAAGCGCGAGCGCATGCGCATGTGGGTCTATGGCGGGCTGCTCCCGCTTTTGGCCCTGACCGGTTTTTTGACCTCTTGGTGGCTGGTGCTTGGCGTGGCGGCGGTTTATGCCGCGTCTTATGTCCGCACGGTGCAGGGCCTTCAGGCCCATGAAAATTTGGCCCCGGCAGACGCGCGCCGGCACGCCGGTTTGCTGACCTTGTCAAAGCTGCCCAATATTCTGGGCGCGCTGCGATACCGGGGGCGTAAGTGGTTTGGTCGCGATATGTCGATCATTGAGTACAAGTGAGATAAGTGATGAGTGAAACACGGATTGGCATCATTGGCGCGGGCTATATTGCGACATGGCATGCAGATGCGCTGCGCGCGACGCCGGGCGTGGCGCTGACGGCGGTCTGCGATGTGTCGGAAACGGCTGCCAGGGGATTTGCCGAGGGCTATGGGCTGGCCGCGTATTCTTCGGTGGAGGCCTTGATCGAGGCCAAGGCGGTGGATGCTGTGCATATCACGACGCCACCCCACCTGCATGCGCCGTTGGCGGAGCAATGCCTTGAGGCGGGGCTGCATTGCCTGGTCGAAAAACCCGTCGCAGAGAGCAGCGCCCAGATGCGTGCCATGGCGGAGCAAGCGGCGGCCAAAGGTCTGGTTCTGGCAGCGGGGCACAACTTCCTCGGCCTGCCCTCTTATGATCGCCTGAAAGCGCTCGTCACACGCGGCCAGCTGGGCAAGATTGCCACGGCCGAGGTGCATTGGCATCTGCCGCTCGCGCCCCTGCGTTCAGGGCCTTACGGGCTGTGGCTCCTGCGCGAACCGCGCAACCTTTTGCTGGAGCTGGGGCCCCATCTCGTGGCCTTCGCGCATGATCTCTTTGGGCCTGTCGAGGTGATCTCCGCCGAGGCGAGCCATCCCGTCGCCTTGCCCGGCATGGGCACGCGCCCGCAGGTTATGCGGATCATGGCCCGCGCCGGTGATGTCGACGTGAGCTTTGTGCTTTCGACCGTTGAAGTGATCGATGACCGCTCTGTCGTTGTGCGCGGATCAACGGGCCTTGCGCGGTTGGATTACGCCAATGATGTCCTGGTGACGCGGTTCGACAATACAGCTGATATTGTGGCCAACCCGTTGTTGAGCCAGCTGGCGCAAGGGGCAGGCCATTGGCGCGAAGGAATGCGCAACCTCGGGACGCAACTGACCTCGCTCAACAAGGAGAACCCCTACGGCTTGTCCTTCAGAGGGACATTCCGCTGCGTTTACGATGCCATCGCCAACGGTTCGCCTCTGGACGCGCGTTTTGCCCCGGATGCGGCGGTGTCAGTCATGGAGACGCTGGAGCATGCTCTGGACGCCATGGACTTGCCGAACCCGCCTGCTTTGCCTGCGAAGGTCCGCGATCCAAAACCCA
The DNA here is from genome assembly GCF_049800955.1 of Primorskyibacter sp. S187A. NCBI lineage: Bacteria > Pseudomonadati > Pseudomonadota > Alphaproteobacteria > Rhodobacterales > Roseobacteraceae > Primorskyibacter > Primorskyibacter sp. S187A. The sequence continues at coordinate 260,677 of NZ_JBNAGA010000002.1, forward strand.
AGGCTGTCGTGATTGGCGGAACCGGGTTTATTGGCCGCCACCTGACCCGCGGTTTGGTGGCCCAAGGGCAGGACGTGCGCGTGCTCTCGCGCGGGCGGCACGGCCCCTTCGCCGATTTGCCCAACGAGGTTGAGACCATGGGCGTCTCCCTGCATGACCGCGACGGGCTCGCGCGCGCGTTTGAGGGGGTCGAGGTGGTCTACAACCTCGCCAAGTCGCTCGACGACACATGGGAAGATGCGCTGCGCAATGATGTGGGCGTGGCCGTCAATGTGGCCGAGGCTTGCCTCGCGGCCGGTGCCAGCCGCCTTGTCTATACCGGAACGATTGCCTCCTACGATATGTCGAACCCCGCAGGCGTAATCACGGAAGACACGTCTTTCGGAGAGGATCTATCGACACGCAATCTCTATGCCCGCTCCAAGGCTGAATGCGAGCGCAGGCTCATGGCGATGCACCGCGAGCGGAACCTGCCTGTCACCATCGCGCGGCCCGGGATCGTGATCGGACCCGGCGGCCCCTTGCAGCATTGGGGCATTGGCCGCTGGCACGGCGCAGGCGCCGTCAAGCTCTGGGGCGGCGGCGACAACGTCCTGCCCTTCGTGCTGATCGAAGATGTGGTGGATGGGCTGATCGCCATGGGCGCGCATCACGATGCGGTGGGTGAAAGCTTCAATCTTGTGGGCGATCCAATGATGACGGCCCGGCAGTATTTCAACGCGATCCACCGCGAAATGGGCGCGGAATTGCGCGTGCGTTCGGGCAATCTTCATGCCCTTTGGCTGATGGACGCGATCAAATATCCACTCAAACGCTACGGCCTTGGCCGCAAGCAGGCGGTGCGCGCATCGCTCAAAGACTGGAAATCGCGTGCGCATCTGACACCGTTTGACAATGCCAAGCCCAAGCGCGTTCTGGGATGGCAACCCGAGAGCAGCAAGGCTGCCGTCGTGCGGCGCGGGATCGTTGAGGCTGGCCTCTTTGGGCTTTGACCCCGGTTTAACAGATTTGCGACCCACTTTTGCCTGAATTGGCACGACATATATAAAGGAAACGGCGCGCAGGCGCCTGAGATTGGAAATGAGCATGCAGCAGGCAATGATCATGGCGCGTATCGCACCGCTCCCCGACCATGCGGAGGGCGGCGCATGATGATGGACAAACGCTGGATCAAGCGTGACAAGGAGACCTCCGGGCCGGAAAATCACGCCGTGCGCGATATCAGCCGCAGCTCCGCCAAAAATGCACCGCAGAAACAGACCAACCTCTTTGCGAGTTCTGCTGAGAAACGCCGCATCGCGCGCGATGCTCTGTGGGACCGGCTTGGCACATTTCCCATTGATGAGGCCCATCTCGAAACAAACCGCATCATCACCTCGACGCGACGGGATCCATCGCATGCAGCCTTTGATGTGCTGCGCACCAAGTTGCTGCAAACCTTGTCCGAGAATGGCTGGAAACGTGTTGCGATAACCTCGCCCACCGAAGGTTGCGGCAAGACGTTCATGGCCTCCAACCTGACGGTCTCGTTTTCGCGGCAACTGAACTGCCGCACGCTTTTGCTGGACTTTGATATGCGCCGCCCGTCGGTGGATCGGGTGCTTGGGTTGAAGAACCCCGGCAGCATGGGGGAGTATCTGCGCGGCGAAGTCACAACGCAGCAGCATTTCAGGCGCGCCGGGCAAAACCTGCTCAAGATCGGCAATAACATCGCCGTCGGTGCCAACGGGTTGCGAGAGGAATTTGCCTCGGAATTGCTGCAACAGCCCTCTACCGGTGAGATCATCAACGGGCTGGAGCGTGATCTATCGCCTGATGTCATGCTCTTTGATATGCCGCCGGCGTTGGTCAATGATGACGTCCTCGCCGCGCGGCACCTCTACGATGGTGTCTTGCTGATTGTGGGTGGCGGAACAACCAAGCCAGAGGATGTGCAACAAGTCGAACGCCGTCTGGGAGCGGATACGCCTCTATTGGGCGTGGTGCTTAACAAATCCGAAGGTGTCGCCGCCAAGGCATACAGCTACTGAACGACCACCACCGGCATGCGGTTGCAGGCCGGTGTCTTCAGGTCAAAGCCGGGCCTTTTGGCGAGCGCCCACGCTAAAAGGGAAGCCATCCCATCGCTCTCGGAGAGCAACAATCAGCAGCGGCAACGCCGTCAACAAGCCACCCAGCGTCAGCACATAAAGCAAACTCCGGCGGCGGCGTTCCCGCGCCGTCATGACATTTGGGATGGAGACAACAGCCTGCATGCCAACGGCGCGTTCAAGTTGGGCCGAAGTCCGGATCACCGGGTTCAGAATTTCGACAAGGAAGGCCGCACCTGTCGCCACGACCAGGCTGAACACACCGCCTGCAATGGCGAGCTTCTTGCGGCTGCGCGACACGGGGTATTCCGGGACCAGCGCAGTTTCGAGCACCTCGAAACGCTCGGTCTGATCCTGATCGAGCAAGGCGTTCGCTGTCTCGGCCTCTGCGCGGCGACGGGTGACCACGGAATATTGCTCCTGCAATTGCGTCAGCCGCCTGTCCAGAATGGAGAGCTCCTGTTCGACTTGCGGGGCCGATGCGATGGCCGCATCCGCCGCGGCGATCCGGGCGCGCACAGCAGCGCGTTGTTGCTCAAGCAATGCCATTTGCTCTTCGACACCGGAGCGCGCACGGCGGGTATTGCTCTGGATTTCGATCAGCTGCCGTTCGATCTCGAGGTCGCTTTGAGCCAGAGTGGACAATTGCGCGCGCTGCGCGGCCACGGCTTCGGGAAGGCTATCCGCGTTCACTTGCTTGAATTCCGCCATCTCGCGTTCAAGATCGGTGATGTCAGCGGCCAGCCGCTGCTCTTCGGCATCAAAAAACGCCAGCGTTTCACGCGCCGAACGTGCGGAACGCGATTGGCCCTGATCCACGATGCGCGCAAGAAGTTCGTTGGCGACATCTGCGGCCTGCTGCGGGTCATTCATGCTGACTTTGATCATCAGGCCCGTTGGGTTCGCATTGGGATCCCAGGGTTGGGCAGCATCGGTGATTGCGGTCAGTTCGGCAGATTCCCTGAGGCGCACGACCTTGAGCGCCATGGAGAGGTCGGAGTCTGCAAACAGATCGTAGTCTTCGATAATCTCGATGAGATTGTCCCGCGCCATCATGCGCTGTTCCATCAATTGCAACTTGAGCGCGGCGTCCGTGCGGCCCGTGCGGGCGTCTACAATCTGCGCCTGCTCGATCTGGACGACGGCAGTGGTCTCATACAGTTTGGGTTGTTGCAGGACGACATATACGGACACCGCACAGCCAATGGCCGTGATCAACAAGATCAAGGCTGCCCTGCGCCGCAGGGTTTTGAGGATGTCTCGTACCGAGCCAAACTGGTTCATCAATGCGCACTCCGCAAAAGGGCCCCCAATTGCGAGCAGCGACCGCGCAAGGCGCCGAATCGAAATGCGGCGTGATTGTGGTCGAAGCTGGATAGAAATTTAGGCAAAACGGCCACTTTTTGCCACAATTAACCATGAATTGCGGCGGAAACAATCGGTTTCCAGATTGGCGATTTGGTGCGAAAATCCAATACGTTACCCTCGGCAGAGAGGTCTCCGCCGGGTTTTTTCACGCATGTTTGATCTCTAGCGGCTGCGGCGAGCGCGCATTTCGCGGCGGCGTGCAATCGCATCGCGGCGCTTGTCTGCGCGTTGCGAACCCTCACCTTTCGACGCGGCCGGCTGCGGCACATCGTTGGCGGCGCTGGGTCTGTCCAGCGTCGGATGCAACTGCAAGACGCGTTCTGTCAGGCCTTGCAGCGTCGGGTAGCCAAAGACATCGGCGATGCCGAGGTCATGTGCCCCAAGACGGGTGCGCAATGTTCGGTGCGCCTGCACGGCCAGAAGGGAATGACCGCCAAGATCGAAGAAACTGTCGCCCGGTTGCACGTCGCTAACGCCCAGCGTCTCGCGCCAGATGGCCGAGATCGCGGCCTGTACTGCTTTCGCATCCCCGATGGGCGTAGTCGGCATCGAGACTTGGGGCGCGGGCGTCTGGCTTTGCCGCACCGCGGGCGGCTTGCTTTTATTCTGGCCCACATCGCGGGGATCTGGGAGGGCCTTGCGGTCCACTTTCTTGTTTGGCGTCAGCGGAAACGCCTCCAGCGCGACGAAGACATTGGGCACCATATAGGGCGGCAGATGCGCCGCGAGCGCGGTTTTCAATCGCTCAACCTCGGCCTGACCACGAATGTAGCCAACAAGCTGATCTGTTCCACGCAAGACACAGACCGCCTCGTCAACACCTTCCTCGGCCACCAGCGCTGCTTCGATTTCGCCCAGCTCGATCCTGTGGCCACGCAATTTGATTTGTCCGTCGGCGCGCCCGACAAAGGCCAAAGTGCCATCCGCCTGCCAGCGCACAAGATCGCCCGTCCGGTAGAGCCGCCCGGCGCCAAAGGGAGAAGCAACGAAGCGCTCTGCCGTGAGGTCATCTCTCTGCCAATACCCGCGCGCAACGCCTGCCCCGCCGATGTAAAGCTCGCCCTCGACCCCGACGGGAACAGGCTGCATCGCTGCGTCCAGGACATACACCTGCGTGTTGGCGATCGGTGTGCCGATGGGTGCAATGGCCTGATCGGCCCGCGCGGGCGCGGTTGTGGACCAGATGGTGGTCTCCGTCGGGCCATACATGTTCTCAATGTGCGCGTCTGTAAGCGCTGCCAGGTCTGCGACAATCGCCCCGGAAAGAGCCTCGCCGCCCAGAAGTATCTGTTTCAGTGACGCCAGCGCGGCGCGCGTATCCGGATCATCCAGCAAAATCCGCGCCATCGACGGTGTGCATTGCATATGCGTCACCCCATGGCGCAGGATTTGCGCTGGGACGGACCGGTCCTCCGGATCAAGCGCGCGCTGCCCGTTGCAAGCTGCGACCACCTCGGCGAGCGGTTGCAATCCTGCCATGACCTGTTCACGCGAGATGCCATAGTCGATCAGGCAGGCGATTTCAGTCACGCCAATCGCTTTCAGGCTGGTCACACGCTCGAGCGCGTCCTGCACCGTACCGAAGAGGCCGCTCTCGTTGAAATAACGCTCAAAGGCAAAATCGAGGATGGCATCAAGCTCCTCCGGTGTGAGCCCTTCGAGATCGAGATCATACGCATTGCTGACGCCCTCGGGCCGCTTGAAAGCCGGAAACGCCCAGGCGTATTGCTTGATGAGACCGGCCGCGGCGTTGAGGTAATCCTTCATCGGCTGGCGCGCGATGTCCCGCGCGGCCTCCCGCGTCTCGGCGATGCACGTGTGCAGCATCAGGGTGACGTCGAATTCTGCGGGATCATGGCCCGCATCTCGCAGAGCGGCGTGATAAATGCCAATCTTCTCGGCCACTTCATCGATGCTCTGGCCCAGAAGGTGTGTCAGGACATGCGCGCCGATCCGGCCCGCCTCTTCCCATGTGGCGGGATTGCCCGCTGTCGTGACCCAGATGGGAAGCGATTTGGACACCGGGCGCGGCTGGCTTACAACTGCGTGCATGGTGCCGTCCTTGCGCGGGAATGACACGCTGTCGCCCCGCCACAGCGCGCGCAGATCCTCGATCTGGCGCAGCATGGCGGGCTTGTTTTCGGGCGGCGTGTTCTCCGGGCGAAGGACAAAATCATCGGGCTGCCATCCGCTTGCAATGGCAAGCCCGGCGCGCCCGTTGGTCAGATTGTCAATGACGGCCCATTCCTCGGCAATGCGCGCCGTATGGTGCAGCGGGGCCACGCAGGAGCCCGCGCGCACGGCAATGTTTTCCGTGACCGCCGCAACCGCCGCGCCGGTCACAGAGGGGTTGGGATAGGGGCCGCCAAAAGCATGAAAATGCCGCTCGGGCGTCCAAACCGCACAAAAGCCATTTTGATCCGCGAACCGCGCGCCCTCAAGGAGCAACTTGTATTTGTCGCGCCCCACGCCATCGTCATTGCCCCAGTAGTACAGGCTGAACGCCATGTCCTGCGCGCCTTCGCCCACCGCCAACGCAGGCAGGCCGCGCGAGGCCTCGAGACGGTCTTCCTCGCGCACGAGGACAACTTTCGCCCCGCGCGTCAACGTATAGAAAATCTCGAGCACCGAGATGTCAAAGGACAGCGAGGTCAGCGCAAGCCAGCAATCCTCAGGACCCGTGGGCACGCGCGCGTCCATGCCGGCGCAAAAATTCAGGACATTGCGATGCTCGATCATCACGCCCTTGGGGCGTCCAGTGGAGCCGGATGTGAAGATCACATAGGCCAAGTCCTCGGGTCCGGCGCTCAACTCCACAGGCGTCTGGGGCGCCGCGGTGATCTGCGGATCGGTGTCCAGCTCAATGATCTCGGCACTGCTGGGAAGAGCAGAGCGGGCGGCGCGCTCGGTCAGAACATGGGAAGCGCCGCTGTCTTCCAGAAAGAGCGCCAGCCGGTCTGCGGGATAGGCCGGGTCCATCGGGACGTAGGCGCCGCCTGCCTTGTGAATAGCCAAAGCGCCGATCACCATCGAGGCCGAGCGCTCTGTGCACAGCCCAACGAGCCGACCGGGGCCAACGCCCGCTGTCTTGAGCACATGGGCCACCGCATTGGCCCGCGCGTCAAGTTCGGCGAAGCTCAAGGTCTCTGATCCCGAGACAAGGGCTTCGGCTTCTGGTGTTCGGGTCACTTGGGCTGCGAAGGCAGAGGCCAGCGTTGCGCCGTCATCAAAGCCCGTCGCCGTCTCGTTCCAGCCTTCGAGCAAAAGGATGCGCTCACTTTCGGGCATGGGAGACGGGGGCAGACCTTGGCGCAGTGCAGCCGCGGCATCCGCAATGCGCGCCACCAGAAGATCCGCCATCTGGGGCGAGACGCGCGCGGTATCAAAATAAAGGGCATCAGGGGTAATGGTGAGCGCCGTTCCGGGCAGATGCGCATCAAGGCCTTGGGCAATATCCGGGCAGACGACGCTCTCCAGCGCCGGATCGCGGAGGATCAGGTCTGCGGCAAAAGCCGGTCCGATATCGTCCGGCTCCTCAACCGGCACCCATGGCGCGGCGATCGGATTCGTGACGGCGATGGCTTTGGCGATGGCCGCGTCTGGCTGGCCTGTCGCATTGCGCGCGACGTGCAAGGTCAGCGCGGTCTGGTCTGCCTCTGTGAGCCCATCAAGGGCGATGTCCCTGCGATCTATCAGGCCGGTTTTGCGCGGGCCGGGCCAAACTGCGGGACGTTTCGTGGCCAAGCGCGCCGTAGCCGCTGCCTCGTCGCGGGCCAGCTTTTCTGCGTGTTGGCGCCAGTCGTGCACCTCGACCGCGCTCAAGGCAGGCATCTGACCCTTCTCGGCCAGATCAAGCGGCAAACCATCGAGCGCGCGCACCCCCTCCAGCAACAGGGCACCATCCGCGAAGCCGAGGGCTATCGCATTCTCGCCTACGCGCGTCCATTGGCCCATGGCGAGATCGGACGGTGTCGGCGTGGCCGTGCCAATGGCCATCATCCGCGCGCCATCCCAGAGTTTGGCGCAGGCCAGCGGGTTTGGGTAATCCCCGTGATCCAGCGCCCGCACCACGCGCAGCGCATCCTGCCACGGCCCATCGACCTGTAGCGTTCCCGCGGCATCTGGCCTGTCAAACCGCGCAACATAGCTCCGGTCGTCAAGGTCTTGCGGTCTGGCCTCCGTCGCACCGCTCTCAAGGCTTGTGATGACGTCTGAAAAGCTCTCGATTGCGGCGCTGTAGCACTTCGCATTCAGAGAAAACGCCGTGTCGTCCAGCGTGATGTCGAACTTGCGCTGCGCCACAATATCACCGGCGTCGATGCCCGGTGTGATCAGATGCCACGTGATCCCGTGCTCCCGCTCCCCGGCAAGATGCGCCCAGACCGGTGCGTTCAGCCCGGCGTAGCGGGGCAAAAGCGCGTCGTGGAAATTGACAGCGCCCCGGCGCGCGAGGGCGAGGAGATCTTCCGGCAAGAGCCGCAAATTGGCAACGGACAGTATCCAGTCAAACGTCAGCGGGCTTAGATGCTCGGCAAGCGTCGGCGCGGGCCGTTCGACACGAATTCCTTCCATCTGAGCCCATGCCGACATGGCGGCATCTGTCGTGACCAAAGCGGCGACGCTGTGGCCTGCGTCCCGCCATTGGGTCAGGCAGGCTTGCGTCAGAGAGGCATCCCCGATGAAAACAGCGCTCATACTCATGCGTCTCTCCCGAGCGGGGCCAATACACGGACCTGCGGCTTTGGCGCATCCCGCAAAGGCATCAGAACGCGTAGATCGTGGGCGATCAGGTCGCGATAATACCTGTCAGGGTCCAGCTGAGGCTTGCCCTGAAACACACGCCGCAGGTGCCACAGCAGGCCCCCAGTCAGATGGGCCAATGTGGCCAAGGCAGCATAGGCGCGCCCGTGGTTCTTGATGAAATAGTGGGTGCGGCTGTCGAGCCAGAATTTCGGCACCCGTTTCCAGCTGTTCATACCCGTCGATGCGCCGCCGATATGCTGCACGCGGCTGTCCGGCACATAGATGGTTTGCCAACCCGCCTGCGCGGCTCTGCGGCAAAGATCCGTCTCTTCGAAATAGAGGAAGAAGGTTTCGTCAAACAAACCGATTTCTTCCAATGTCTCGCGCCGCATCATCAGGCTCGCGCCTGAAATCCAATCCACCGTTTCGACACCGGTCGTGAGATCATCGCGCGGCACGCGATAGGCACGCAGGAGTTTCGAGACCGGGCCACTGCGCGCCATGGCCTCAAGATCGCCCTGCCAGGAGGGAAACCGAAAGGCCGTCAGCGCGGTTGCGCCATCGGATCCATAGATCTGGCTACCGGCGAAACCTGCCTCTGGTGTGGCTTGCAATGTATCGTAGAGGACGCGGATCGCATCTTTGTCAGGGAAGGCATCGGAGTTCAGAAGATAGTAGACATCAGGGGCGCTGCCATCCGCCAGGCCTGCGCGCATACCGTAATTGTTGCCGGCGCCGTAGCCGCCGTTCCAGCCTGACGCCAGCACCCGGACATGGGGCCAGCCCCGCTGCGCGACATGATCGCAGAGCGCCTCAAAAGAGCCGTCCTGACTGTCATTGTCGACGATGACCATCTCGGCGGGCAGACCATCCATCGCCAAAACGGCCGCGTCCGCGGCGCGGGCGGTCATGTCAGCCGTGCGGTAGTTGAGAAGAACAACAAGTAACTTCGAGGACATAACAGGCTACTCCGCCACTTTGGCCAAGGGGGGGGCAGCGCTCTCTGGCTCGGCGGCCTCCAAGGCATCGCGCATCGCATCCGCCAGAACGCGGACATGGGGCTCCAGCACCATGGAATCGTGATCTCCCAGCACTTCCGTGACTTCAATCCCGGGCACGTATTGGCCCCAATCGTTGTCATGCAGCAGATAGGCACGCTCGGAGTTGACCAATTGCCCGCCCGAAACGGTCCAGTGGCCGACATGCGGTGGCCGGAACAGGTGCATATGTCCCCGCCAGGGGCGCATGTCGTACTGCGCGACGGCCTCAAGGAAGGCCGCTTCGATCTCGGCGTTGTGGAAGCTGTGATCATCCTGCGTGGGCGCGTCAAAGCCGCGGCGTTTCTCCAGCTCCCAGGCGATACGATTGGCCGCCCATTTGAATGGGTAGAGCACACCTTTGTTGCGAATTTCCTGTAGCTGGATCAGCAGTCTGTCACGGCGCGTGAGCGGTCGGCGCTGCGGGAGCGGCGTGTCGAGCAGAATGACGATGGCCACCTCATCGCCTGCCGCCTCAAGCTGTCGGGCGATTTCAAACGCGGTAATACCACCGCCGGAAAAGCCGCCCACGGCATAAGGCCCTTTGGGCTGAACCTGACGCATTTCGGCGATGTAATCGGCAGCCGCCTCGGAGATGGAGCGATGCGGCTCTTCGCCACCGTAGAGCCCACGGGCCTGCAGGCCGAAGAAGGGGCGTCGTCCACCCAGCAAATGCGCGAGGTGGCGCAGGTTGAGCACATTGCCAAACATACCGGCCACAAGGAAGAACGGCATGCCCGGCCCGCCCTCACCCGCATGCATCGGGACGAGATAGCGAAAGCGCGGGCCCTCGCCCTGACTGGGCGCGCGCTCCGCCGTGGTCTTGGCACCTGCGGCAGGCCCGGCGCGCTCCTCGATCAGCGCGGCGCAGAGCCGAATGGTCGGCGCTTCGAAGAGCACGGAGATCGGAAAATCCACCCGGTAGGATTTCTTGATCATCGCAAACATGCGCACGGCAATCAGGGAATGCCCGCCCAGATCAAAGAAATTGTCGTCGATCCCGACCTGATTGACGCCCAGCAAATCCGTCCAGAACGCAGCGAGTGTCTCTTCGATATCGGTCTGCGGCGCAGCATAGTCGCTTTCGAGCTCGGGCCGTTCGAATGTGGCACCGCCCGGTTGCGGCGCATCGCTTTGGTCTGCTTGCGCCCGCAAGCCCTCGATCGGCAAAGATGAAACCACGACTTGCGCCTGCGGCAGGGCCAGGGCGCGCAGGAAAGCATCCGCCCCCTCGTCCGCGCGAATGCCTTGCCTGAGGTTGTGACGCAGGCGCTCCTCGGCGGCCGAAATGGGTGCATTCCCGTCGTCTTCGTCGAAAATGAGCTCTGCGGCGCTCAGGGGTTGTCCCGAACTGAACTGACCTTCCATGTCGAGACACCGGATCTGAAAATCACGGATCTCGACGCAGACCTCGCCGTCAGGTGTCATCAAGGTGATATCGAACTGCGCCGTGGCGTCCTTGACGGAATTGGTCCCGCGATTGCGAACCCATGAGATTACATCCGCAGGCAGATCCCGATACACAGAAATGTCGCCATAGCGCATCGGCACCCAGAGACGCTGCGCATCATAGCCCTCGATCAGATCCATGGCCCAGCCTGTGGCGATATCCATCAAGGCCGGGTGCAATCGGAACCCTTGGGTGACGTCGGTCTTGGCATCAGCCGTCAGGCGCAACCGGGCCAGACCTTCGTCAGCACCCAGAGACTTGCCATAAAGCGCGCGCCACCGGGGGCCAAAATCCAGATGTGTTTCCTGCGCCGACCGCAGCGGCAAATCCGTATTGGGCAACGCGCCAATGCGCGTTTCCAGAGCCCCCAGATCAACGCGCACAGGCGGATCGATATTATGCAGCCGGATGTCGCATTCCGCATGGGTCTGCCATCCCCGGCGCCCGTCAAAGGTGACGGCAGAGCAGACGCTCAGGCGATAGCCCGTGTCCCTGCGCTCCATCTTCAGGCGCATGTTCAGTGGCTTGTCATCCGGCGCATGCATGGGGCGCAGGAAGGTCAAATCCGTCAGGGCAAAGCGCCCGATCTCGGATTGGGCTGCCAAGGCCTGCGCCGCCAATTCGATATAGCCCGTCCCGGGCAGAATCGCGGCATTGTCCACGCGGGTGCGATGCTCGTTCAAAATCCAGTCGGACTTGGCCTCAAGCTGCGTTTCAAAGAGCCGCGTGCCCTGAGCATCAAAGGTCGCCACGTCGATCAGCGGCTGCGCAGTCTCTTCACGCGGCTGAGCGATCCTTTCACCGCTGCGCGCGGCGACAGCATCCGCCGCCATGCCGACATCAGCCCAGATCCCCCAGTTTACCGCGACGACGCGGGTCTTGCCGTCGGCACGCGCATGCGCGAAGGCGTTGAGATATTCATTGGCCGCGACATAGTCGATCTGCCCGGCCGGTGCGATGATCGTCGAGGTCGATGAAAACAGCACCAACCAATCGATCGCGCCATCCGGGAAGAGCGCATCCAGAACCTGTGTGCCATGGATTTTGGGCGTGAAGACATCTTCAACAGAGGCAGGCCCCTTGCTGAGCAAAGGTTCATCATCAATCACGCCTGCAGCATGAATGACCCCATGAATGTCTCCCGCAGCAGCCCGAAGCGCCGCAACAGCCTCGGTCATCGCAGGCTGGTTGCACACGTCAGCTTGCAACACATGCACCTGCGCCCCCAACGCTTCCAGGTCTTGCACCGCGCGAATGCGCGCATGCGTCGGATCATTGGGGCTCATGCAGGCCAGGAGGCTCGGCCAGGCCTCACGCTCTGGGAGCGGACGTCGGCTCACGATGCCGATATGGCCCGCACCGACTTCAATCAACCGCCGCGCCACGCTCAGTCCGATGCCGCCAAACCCACCAGTGATCAGATAAACGCCGCCGGGCCGGACAGGTGTCCGCTCAGCGGCGTCCAGTGGCACCGGGCGCAACTGGCGTTCGAACCGTTTGGCACCCCGCAAGGCCGCCTCATAGCTCCGGGGCTCGCTGAGCAAGTCCTCCAGGACCTGATTGACAACCGGCGTCAGGTTCGTCTTGGCGCGCTTGCCGAAGAACCCTCCGCTGGGTTGGCCAGCAGTCAGGGCCACATCCAGATGCGCAGTCGTGACATTGGGCAACTCGCGCGGAATTACGCGGATCGGACCGGCAAGCGTGGCTTTTTCGGGATAGGTGACGGCTTCATTGCGCGCCCGGAAGACCCCGTTTGTGACGCATGTGATGTGCACCGGGGCCGAAGCGCCCTCCGCGTCCATAGCTTGCGCAAGGAAGAGGAGCGCATAAAAGCCCTGCTCCTGCACACGGTGGAAAAAGGACGATCCGGGACGGTGCGTTTCATCCTGCGTCAGGAGCCAGAAATGCGCGACGCGTGTCGGGACCAAACCATGCGCGAGCATGTCCTGCACCAGCAGATCATAGCCCTCCCGGCCCAGTTCCGGCGACAGGACATAGCGTTTTTCGTCAACCCGGGCAAACCGGTCCCCCGGTTTGACCCGCACCACCTGATGGCCAGCGCGCTCCAGCCTCTGGCAGACCTCGGAGCCAATCCCAAGCTCATCCTCGAAGACAAGCCATGTCTCCGGCAGGCTCTCGGACATGTCGCCCTCGACATCGATATCACAGGGCGCCAGGGCCGGGATCCACGCCACGCGGGAGCCCCAGTCCTCAAGCACGTCACTGCGCACAAGATCGTTTGCCTCGTCCTGCTGCGCACCGCGGCCCGGCTCAATGAAATAGCTTTTGTGTTGGAACGCATAGGTCGGCAGCGGCACGCGGTGACGTTTGCGATCGGTCCAGATCTGATCCCAGTCAACCGCTACGCCCAGAGCGTTCAGGCGGCCCAGCGCCAGAAGGAAATGCGCATCATCCTCCATGTCATCCTCGGCATGGCGCAAGCTTCCCAGAACCGCGTTGGCAGGCACTTTGGGCTGCATCCGCGCCAGGGCCGCGAGCGTCTTGCCCGGCCCGACTTCCAGAAAGATCCGACCCGGTGTCTCCGCAAGCGCCTCGATGCCAGCGGCGAAATGTACCGTATGGCGCAGGTGGGCGACCCAATAGGCCGGGTCCTGCGCGTCCTCGTCAGACAGTGTTTGCCCTGTCCGGTTGGACATGATCGGCACGCGCGGAGCCTGCAGCGGGATCCTGCGCAGATGCGCTTCAAAGTCTGCCAGGATCGGCTCCAGCAGATGGGAATGCGCCGCAATGTCGATGGCAATGCGCTGACAGTCGATATCGCGCGCTGCAAGATCGCTCTGGAGCGCGTCCAGCGCCTCTTGCGGACCTGATGCCACGCTCAGACCCGGCGCGTTCTCGGCCGCAATATCCAAACCGTCCGGCAGGATCGCGCGGAGCTCCTGCGCGCTCAATCCAACAGACAGCATGCCCCCCTTGGGACATGTGTCAAACAATTGGCCGCGTTTATGCACCAAGCCGATGCAATCCTCGAACGACATCACACCCGCCAGTGCAGCAGCCGTGTTTTCGCCCATGGAATGGCCGATCAAGGCTGTGGGTTGCACGCCCCAGGACATCCAGAGTTGGGCCAGCGCATATTCGACGATCATGGTCAGCGGCAACTGCAAAGAGGGTTTGGTCAACCGGGCATCAGCCTCGACCTCCGCGCCTCGTTCCGGCAGCCAAAGCGCTGCCATGTCTTCGTCGCTCAAACGGGCGAGATGCGCGAGGCCCTCATCCATCCACTCGGCAAAAACAGGCTCCGTTTCATAGAGATCGCGAGCCATACCGGCGTATTGCGCGCCGCCCCCGGGCAGCATGAAGACAACCTCGGGCGCAGCATCCATCGCAGAATGGGTGAACACGCGGCGCGGGTCACGGCTTTGCAAGCGCACGGCGGCCTCATGGGCATCCCGGGCGATTGTCACCAGCCGATACTCAAAATGGCGGCGCCCGTTTTGCAATGTGAAGGCGACATCTGCGAGATTAATATCCGGATTGGCCCGCAGATGGCGGGCCAAAGCGTCGGCATTGGCTTCCATGGCGGCTTTCGTCCGCCCGGAGATTGTCAGGATCTGGAAAGGCCAGTCTGACGGATCACTCGTGCCGCGATCCGGCGCTTCTTCAAGCACCACATGCGCGTTTGTCCCACCAACTCCCAGCGAATTGACCCCGGCCCGCCGCGGCCGCGCGTGGCGCGCCCAAGGCGTGAGCGTGTCATTCACTTGGAAGGGTGAGCCGTCGAAATCAATGGCCGGGTTGGGCGCTTCAAAGCCAAGGGAGGGCGGCATCGCTTCGTGGTGCAGTGCCAACGAGGCCTTCACCAGCGACGCCACACCCGCCGCTGTATCGAGGTGGCCAATGTTTGTTTTGACCGAGCCTATGCGGCAGAAACCAGTACGATCCGTCGTTTCGCGAAAGGCCTGCGTCAGGGCCGAAACCTCAATAGGATCGCCCAGATAGGTGCCCGTGCCGTGGCATTCCACGTAGTCAATGGAATCCGCTGAGACATCCGCAATGGCATGCGCCTCCGCAATCGCCGCGGCTTGCCCCTCGACAGATGGCGCAAGATAGCCGGCTTTGGCGGCCCCGTCGTTATTGACACTCGAGCCCTTGATCACGGCCCAGATATGATCGCCATCGGCAAGTGCATCTTCCAGACGTCGCAGAACCACGACGCCAACGCCCGAGCCAAACACCGTGCCTTGCGCGCGATGATCAAAGGCATGGCACGCGCCGTCGGGAGACAGGATCTCCCCTTCCTTGAAGACGTAGCCGCGCGCATGGGGCAGCTCAATCGTGACACCGCCCGCCAGCGCCATGTCACATTCGCCATTCAACAGAGCCTGTGCCGCGTAATGCGTGGCGACCAGCGATGTGGAACACGCGGTTTGCAACGTGAGCGAGGGGCCTTGCAAATCGAGCACATGGCTCAACCGCGTGGACAGGAAATCCTTGTCATTGCCCGTGTGCCGCAGAAGGAACATGCCGGTCTGATCGACAAGCTCAGGGTTCGAGCAAATGTTGAAGTAAAAGTAGCTGCCCATCCCGCAGCCCGCATAAACCCCGATGGGCCCATCGAAGCTCTCGGGCACATGGCCCGCTGTCTCCAGCGCTTCCCAGGCGGTTTCCAGAAAATGGCGGTGCTGCGGGTCCAGAATGGCGGCCTCTTTGGGCGAGAAGCCGAAGAAATCCGCATCAAAATCAGCCAGACGTTCCAAAGGGGCCGCGAACGGTACGTAATCCGGGCGCGCGATCTTGCCCGCACTTTCACCGGCTTCGAGAAGCTCGGCCTCGCTCAGCCTGCGGATCGAGCCTGTGCCAGTGCGCAGATTATCCCAGAATGCATGAATATCCGGCGCGCCCGGCAGCCGCGTTGCCATACCCACAATGGCGATATCCGTGTCGCCCCTGGCAGGGCTATCAACAGCACCAGACATACTAATTTCCCAAACAAGCCCCGATGGCTTACGGCGCAAATGCGCTCAAATTACGGCCTTGCCACGTTCCCTGCGCCGCAGTCTTGCCACATTCCAACAATTTAACCCACATTTTAACGGGAAATTTTGCCACTTTGGCGCATGCTCTCCGAATTGATCATCCCCCGGTCACAGCCTGCAAGGCAGACAAGGGCTCGGCATGGATCCAGAACGCGGCCGAGGTGATTGCCACGCCCACCCCAAAGGCGACTGAGTCGTGCAGGCCATCCCACACGCCCACACGCCGCGCCAACCAGACGACAACCGGGTAGACACAGATCATCGCAATCCCCTGACCGATCAGGGCACCAATCAGTCCGCCAGCCTCAAAACCCAGCAAAAGACCCGCAACCATGGCCACAGCCCGCGCCAGTTGCAGCACGAAGAACGACCGGCTGTCGCCTTCCGCGAGCGCGGCCTGATCATAGGTCAGGCCGATCACAAGCGGGATTTGCATACAGGCGATCAACACCAGAATTGGCCCGGCCAGAACATATCGCGCGTCATACAGCAGTTCGATCAGCCAGACGCCACTCATGGCAAATGCCAGTTGCAACAGCAGCAAGGCCGCCGTCACGGCAATACGCATGCGGCGCAGCTTCGCATAGTTCTCTGGAGCGGCCTTGGGCGGGGTTTCGCGATAGATCGGGATAAGGACCTTGGCAACGATCATATTGCCCAGGAGCAATGGAAAAGCGGCGAGGAAAAATCCGATGTTGTAGATGCCAAGGAGCTCAAGATCGAGCAAGCGGCCGAGGATGATGCGGTCTGATTGCGTGAAGACAAAGCCGCACACCGTTGCCAGAAAGATCCATTTGCCAAAGTGGATGAGCTCCCGCCCCGCCTCCGGCTCCCAGCGAAACCGGTTGGACGGCCCGGGCAGGAAGCGATTGTTGATGAACAATTGCACCAGCATCGAGATCAGCCCGGACCAGACCAGCGCCCAGACCGATTGCAGCCACAGCGCCAACACGATGGCGGCAACAGCGCCGACGATCTGGGTGACCATGTCGAGGATTGTGACGCGTCCCAGTTGCAGGTGTCGATTGGCCGTTTGCATCTTGGTCGGCATGAAGCCTTGCAAAATGAGGGTGAGGCCTGAGGCCATGATCAGCGGGGCAAGCAGCGCCACGTCATAAAACCAGGCCACCGGATACGCGACCCCGCAGGCAAATGCGAACAGCAGAAAGCCGCGCACCACGTTGATCGTCCAGGCCGTATTGAGAAACTCAGGGTCGTCGCCCCGTTTGTTCTGCAGGATCGCAGGCACGGTGCCCACATCCGAAAACATCGTCAAACCCTGCATCAGGATCATGACGATCGCCATCATGCCGAAAGCTTCGGGAAAGAGCAGGCGCGTCAGGATCAGGTTGGAGGCAAGGCGGATCATCTGCGAGCCGCCAAACCCGATGACCGTGAGACTGGACGAGCGCAGGATACGCGCTGACAGGGCCCCGCCCTGAAATTTCCGGGCAAGCGCTCTCATCGCCCGCGCTCCCAGGTCGTCGTGCGGCCGAATTTTGTGGCGAGCGCGACGGAGGTATAGATTGCAAAGCCTGTCGGATCGCTCAGCGCCATGCTGAGTTTCTGGCCCATCGGAAAGGCCGGTTTGTCATCATTTTGAAGAAGCTCCGGGAACTGTTCCCTGATTTCTTCCACGCCCCGGTTTTGGCGCCGCCGCACTTTCACCAAAGCCTGCCATCCCTCGACCAGCGGCCACACGTAGCCCGCGGGAACGGACAGGCGCTCTTTCGGGGCAAAGTTCAGGCGGGCGAAGGTGTCATCGGAGATGATGCGCGGCCAGTTGTCCCATCGCGCGCGGCCGGCGGCATTCATGGCGAAGAGGCCCGCCCCGGGGACGCCATGTGTCAGGAACGGCACGCGGGCGTAGATGCGCGCGTAAGCCCGGGATATCGCCGTGTCCGCCGCAGCGATCCGCAATTTCCCGGAGGCATAAGCGGGCTCAGCCCTGTTCAACACGCGTGCGAGCTGGCCCATCACGGCGGGATCAACCACAACATCGGCATCGAGATAGGCGCGCACGGGCGCCTGTACGATGGCATCGGCGGCATCCAGCGCCGCGAGCTTGTCTCCCTCTTTCAGCTCAATGATATCGAGCCACCAGCCCCGTGCCTCAAACACCTGAGCGCGCTCCCGCGCCCGCAGCGTCGTCTCATCGCTGCACCCGTTTGCAACGACAATAACCTGCGCATGCTCGAGGCCAACCGAGGCGTATAGCGCCGACAGACACCCCGGCAGTGTGGCCGCTTCATTATGGGCTGGAATGATGATCGACAGGGCGGGGCCGGAAGACATCGGCGATCCTTGAACTTGAACAACACGGGCAACAACACAATTGCCGATGATCTAAACAATAAATTATGGCAAGGGGATGGTGCAGACGCGAATTTCCCTTTGAGAGGTGGCACATGACACATATCGACAGGATTGGCTATCTTGTGCCGCAATTTCCCGGGCAAACCCATATCTTTTTCTGGCGCGAGATCGCGGAGCTCGAAGCAAAGGGTGTGACGCCTGTCCTGTTTTCCACGCGGCCACCACCGCCGGGATTGATCGCGCATGACTGGACCCAGGACGCCATCGCGCGCACGACCTATCTCGGGCAGATGTCCGTCATGGATACTTTGCGCGCCCTGCCACACCTGCCCTGGGCAGACATTCACGCTGAAGCCCGGCGCGACGGACGCGCGGTGTGGAAAGACGCGGTCATCTGCGCCGGTGCCGCATACGCGCTGAAGCGGACCTGCGCGGCGCAAGGCATTGAGCATGTGCATGTGCATTCCTGTGCCCGCGCAGCGCTCGTTGCGGCCTTTGCCCAGCATCTGGGCGGGCCAAGCTACTCGATCACGTTGCACGGGCCTTTGCAGGATTACGGACCAGCCCAGCCTTTCAAATGGCGCAATGCGGCCTTCGCGACTATCATCACACAAAAGCTCATAGCAGAGATGCAAGCCGCGCAGCCCGATGATCTGCCGCCCCGGATCATCCTGCGTCCTATGGGTGTTGATACAGAGGTCCTGCAACGCAGCGCGCCGTACCGTCCTGTGCCTGACGGGGAGCCGCTTCGTGTCTTTTCCTGCGGGCGCCTGAACATCGTGAAAGGCCATCAGGACCTGATCGCAGCTGTCAAGATCCTGCGCGCACAGGGCCGCGATGTTCAGCTTGAAATCGCAGGGCAGGACGACGCGGGCGGCGACGGGTTTCGGCTTGAACTGGAGCGTATTCTTGCAGACAGCGGCGTATCAGATGCTGTGACCCTGCTCGGTCCGATCGATGCGGATGCGGTCAAAGACAAGTTGCTGGAGGCGCATATCTTTGCTCTGGCCTCATGGCACGAACCTCTGGGCGTGGCCTACATGGAAGCGATTTCCTGCGGTGTGCCCACCATCGGCACGGACAGTGGCGGCGTGCCGGAGTTGATCACCGACGGCGTCGAAGGGTTGCTTGTCCCGCCCAAAAACCCCGAGGCCCTGGCCAAGGCCATCGCACGGATTGCCGATAATCCGGAACTCGCACTGCAACTCAGCACCTCCGGGCGTGCCCGGATGGAGCGCGAGTTTTCGTCCCGACTGGGGGCAGAGACGCTGATCACCGAAATGGAGCGATTGTCACAATCCGGGTAGGATCACAGGCTGTCTGCGGGGATTGTCACGTCATTGAATTGCAGGAATTCGACGCTCGTCAGCTGCGTAACGCGCCCGCCTTTGGCGAGACGAAGCCGGGGGCCGTCTCGCGAGACCGCGTAATCCGCGAGGGCCCCGGGAAAGACAGCTGTATCGTCCCCATCGCCGCCATGCACAACGTCTGCGCCGCCAAGCGTCAGGAGCGTGTCATCGCCGGGACCCGCGAGGATGACATCCTCTTCCGTTGTCCCCTCCAGCACCTCGCTCTCAGAGCTGCCCGTGAGGTGGACACCGTGCAAAAAGGCGGCGGCATCCCGGTCTCCCCACCAGGCCGGGGCACGTTCATTAAAGGCGAGGAGCGCGTCCCAGCGTGACGTCGTATCATCGATGTGACGCAAAGCGCCCCAGCTTCCGTATTGGCTGGGCGGTGCGATATCGACGAAGGCATTGAACAAGGTGCCGCCCACATCACGCCAGGATTGCAAGAGATCGCCGTAAATCTCGCCCATCTGCGGGGCATAATTGACCTCTTGAAGAAAGGCGCTCAGCTCTTCGTTGCTGACCCATGCGCCGGATGGCGCGACATGGGTGCCGCCTTCATACATGATCATTTTCATGCCATAGCGCTGCGCTACCGACGCGTGATGAGGCCAAAGCTCTTGGGTCAGATGTGGCAGTGACTTTGACCGCAGATGCTCGGCAACAGGGTCGTAGAGCTGGGACAAGCCCGCCTTGCGCACGAACTCACGCAGCGCCACCCGCTGCAAGCCCTGCGCTTCTCCGGCGCGGCGCGCCTCCGCCTGTGCGGCATCGATCCATTCCAGCACCATGGGCGCGGCCTCATCTGCACCGAGCTCATACCCGAAGTAACCCGTCACGGCATAAGACGAGAACCGATCTGCGGGGCGCTCGTTGCCTTCCTCGACCCAGAGCGGCGCTTCGAGCAGCGGCTCCTCAAGGCCGGGCCATCCCGTATGCACGGCGATGACGGGCTCCAAACGGTCGGCCTCTTCCGCAAAAACCTCGGCCCAGATGTCCGCCATTTGCGCAGCGCGCACGCCAGCCCATTGCATCCATGCATCATCGCTGGCTTTGCGCCCCCAACGGGCCTGCGCCTGTTCGCGGGCGTAGACAGCCTGCGGGAAGATGAAATTCCAAACCTCGTTGGAATACTCGACGTAGACTTTCAGGCGCGGGTCCAGCCCTGCGCGCATGACCTCCGCATACCGGCGCATGAAGTCATCGTCAGCCATATGCGGCATGTTGATCCACGGATCAGCGCCAACCAGATTGGACAGGTGGATGATGTATTCCACCGGCACACCGCGACCCACGAATGTGTAGTGATCCGGGCGCGCGCGTTCCGACCAGCGGGCTTTGCCGGAGCCGTTGGTAAAGGTCCAGTCCATGAAACGCAGCGCGCGCAGATCCGCGATCCTGGCGATGAAGTCGGGATTGAAGATGGCACCCGCGTCATACATCTCCACATGGTCTTCCCGCACGACCGTGATGTTGCGCAGGGGATCATCCGGTGCGACGGATGTCAGGCCAATGGAGACCAGCCCCTCGCCATTTGGTCTGTAGGTGAACCACAGCTCGTTCTCGCCACGCTCTCTGACACGCGCCGAGCCACCCACTTTCAAATCGCCCTGCCCCTCCCAGCGCAGGCGGTAGCGCGCTTCCAGAGATATGGCCTCCTCCGGCTGGTCAGTCAGAATGAACGTTTCCACATGGGTCACATCCGGGGGCAGGCTCGTGAGCCAGCCGTTGGCATCCATATGGCCCCCGCGGCGCAGGTCTTCTTCTGACACCGCACCCCACGAGCCGGGCAGATGTCCGGTCCAAGGGCGCGCGGTCTTCATGATGTCGAGAAAAGGATGCTGCGTTGACCAATCGGCAATACCGTTGAGGCCCATGGCAAGGCTCGGATTGTCCAGCCCTTTGGCCGATACGGGGCCCTCTTGCATCGCGACGTCAGGTTC
Organism: Primorskyibacter sp. S187A; assembly: GCF_049800955.1. NCBI lineage: Bacteria > Pseudomonadati > Pseudomonadota > Alphaproteobacteria > Rhodobacterales > Roseobacteraceae > Primorskyibacter > Primorskyibacter sp. S187A. Next base: position 281,970 of record NZ_JBNAGA010000002.1, read on the forward strand.
GGAGGGCGCTTCGGCGGAGGCTTGCGCCATTTGTGTTGGCGCAGGGCTTGGGGCGGGCAAGGCCGCCTGCGTACGGGGCTTCAGATCATCCGCGATGGCCTCCCAAATGAAATCCGCCGTTTCTTGATAGCGCTCGCGCACCACCTCGTGCACGTCATCGAAATCCACGAAGTTTGACGGCGGCGGCGCGTTGTAGATCGCGGCATAGGTGATCATGCTGGCGATGAAGTAGGTCGTGGCTGTGCCATGGGGCGCATCGTCAGAATAGAGATCTGTTGGTCTGAGATCTTCCAGCGGCCCGTCGCTCACCAGTCTGGAGAGGATGGAGCCCACAGGGATCAGACGAACATCGGCCTCGGGCAGCGCCGCTTGAATGGCGGCGTGATAATCCCTGTACCATTCGTGATACTCGCCCAGAGCATACCGCGTGTAGCGGCGGTATTTCCGGCGTGTAGGCGGAAAGGCACCAAGCTCAGCCCAGCCTTCGTAGAGATAGAAGACCGGATCAACGCCCTGCTCCAGCACCCAGTTGAACACATCGAGCGTTGAGCCAACGGGCGTGACGTTTCGGGGGTTGTTCCATTCATACGGTTCGGTCGGTGCCTGGTATTGAACGAAGTTCTCCGGGTTGAGGATGATCGTATCCAGACCGGCCTCGGCGAATGTCGTATGCTCCGCGTTCCAGGCGTCACGGACCTCATCAAAGGACCATTGGGGCTCTGCCGGAACCAGCGGGTCTGCTTGACCGACAAAAACCCATTGCCCCGAAAGGGACAGCCGCCTCTCATCCGCGCGCGCAAGTCGGCTGAGCCAGTGGGGCACGGTTGTGTCATCATCATTTGTCAGGTGATTGAAGAGGGAATTGCCCCAGACATATGCGTTCACCCGATCCGCGCTCTGCGCATGTGCAACTGTCAATTGGAGCCCGAAAACAAGAGCTGCCACCATCAGGAAAAGAGATTTCACAGGTCTCGTCCTCACTTGGAAACACACGCGATACGCAATGCCAAGAGTATGGGGCAAAACTTTGGCCTTTGCACCCTGCCGCACGCATGTGCCGTCGCAATATGTGTAAATGAATTGCATTTTTTCAGACGGACCCCATTTTCTTAACAGGGGAGACACTTCAATGCAGTCAAAACGCACAGCATCCGAGACCGGACAGGGACAAAGCGACCAAGAGCAGGCAGGCTCGCAAGACGCAGCATCTCCGGCGCGCGCCTATTGCCCCGTCGAGCAAGAATGGGTCGCTGTTCACGACACTGCTCCGCAGAATTCCGAATTGAGCTTGCGCGCCTGGCGGTTGTCCGACGCGCCCGTTTTGCGCAGATTGCTGGATGATCCGGAGATGTGGCGCTTCTTGCCTGAACGGTTCCATGGCGTCATGAGTGATGCGGATGCCCGGGATCTGATCCGGCTGAAACACGCTACGGCGCATCATATCGTTCAGGCGATCAGTTCGGGCGACGAGATCGTCGGGCAGGTGCGGCTTGAGTTCGAACCCGGGCGTCCACAGCGCATAGGCGAGCTGTCCTATTGGATTGGCAAACGCTATTGGGGCAAAGGTCTGGCCAGTACGATACTGCCACGTTTTACCAGCGCGCTTTTCACGGATCTGCCGCATCTTCTGCAGATCGAAGCGCGGGTTCACCCCGACAATACAGCGTCAGCCCATGTGCTCCGAAAATCCGGCTTCGCCTATCAGGAGAAACGGGAGGACGCAGATGGCAGGCATGTCTACGCGCGCCGGAGGTAGCTAGCGGCAGGTCCCCCAGCCGCGCGCTTGCAAGTGGAAATGATCGGCATGCAGGGCGTTGTACTCCGGGCCCAGGGTCGTCTTGAACCAAATGCAAGCCGCGTCCCGGACCTGACGCAGGAAGATGCCCTCCGCGCCGTCCGATGACCAGTCAGACAAAAGCCGCAGGCGGCGCCCATCCACAAGGTCGAACCCACTGATATCAATGGCCTGCGCGGTCGCATGGGTGGACCAGCGCGTTGTGCTGCCGCGGATCGACCGGCAGTTGTAGCTTCCGATATGCCGGATCACTGACACCTCAGCCCCTAAAAGCGCCCGAGCCGCAGGTTGAATGCCGTGCCGCTCCCACATGGCTGTTCTCAGCGCTGTTGCGCATGTTGTCTCAACCGGATCGAGACGCGCGGTACCAAGCGCCGAGACGCGCACGCGGGGTGCGATCCCGCAGGTCTCGCTCGCCGTCAGATCAGGCAGGGTCTCGATCTGACCGGCTTCGGCCAAAACGGACAAACACAGCGCATCCTCCTGCGCCGCCCAATCAAGTTTCCATTGGGTCAGCGGCGTCACCGGCGCATCGATGTCCAAGGGTTCAAAGACGTTCCATTGCGGCGGCAGCGGTGATTGTGGATGTCGCAGTAAAGCCGTGGCGATCAACACGGCCGCGGCCAAAACGGCAAACGCCGCAAGCCTCTTGAAGGGCCTGCGGCGTTTGGGGGATTCATTCATGGGATCAGGACAAACCTGCGCGCCCGCGCCTTAGTAGCGGTAGTGCTCAGGCTTGAACGGGCCTTCGGGTTTCACACCGATGTAGGAGGCCTGATCGTCATTGAGTTTTGACAGCTTCACGCCGATGCGATCAAGGTGCAACCGCGCGACTTTTTCGTCCAGATGCTTGGGCAGGATATAGACCTCGTTCTTGTACTCATCCCCACGCTGCCACAGCTCCATCTGCGCCAGAACCTGGTTTGTAAACGAGGCAGACATCACGAAAGAGGGATGCCCCGTCGCGTTGCCGAGGTTCAGAAGACGGCCCTCAGAGAGCAGGATGATCCGGTTGCCCGAAGGCATCTCGATCATGTCCACCTGATCCTTGATGTTGGTCCATTTGTGGTTCTTGAGGTTGGCGACCTGGATTTCGTTGTCGAAGTGACCGATGTTACCGACAATCGCCATATCCTTCATCGCGCGCATGTGCTCGATGCGGATCACATCCTTGTTGCCTGTCGTGGTGATGAAGACATCTGCTGTCTCCACAGCATCCTCAAGCGTCACCACTTCAAAGCCGTCCATCGCGGCTTGCAACGCACAGATCGGGTCCACTTCCGTGACTTTGACCCGCGCACCGGCGCCAGCGAGAGACGCCGCAGAGCCCTTGCCCACATCGCCGTACCCACAGACAACCGCGACCTTGCCTGCCATCATCGTATCGGTCGCGCGGCGGATGCCGTCCACGAGGCTCTCTTTGCAGCCGTATTTGTTGTCGAACTTCGATTTCGTGACGGAATCGTTCACGTTGATGGCCGGGAAAGGCAGCTGACCGCTCTTGTGCAGTTCATAGAGACGGTGCACGCCGGTTGTCGTTTCCTCGGAAACGCCAATGATCTGATCACGCGTTTTGGTGAACCAGCCCGGCGATGCAGCCATGCGTTTCTTGATCTGCGCCTTGATCACCTCTTCCTCTTCAGAGGCGGGCACGGGAATGATGTCTTCACCCGCTTCCGCGCGGGCGCCCAGCAAGACGTAAAGCGTTGCGTCGCCGCCATCGTCGAGGATCAGGTTTGGTCCATCGTCAAACATGAAGGATTTGTCGAGGTAGTCCCAATGCTCTTCGAGCGACTGCCCCTTGATCGCAAAGACGGGAACGCCCGCTTCAGCAATCGCAGCCGCCGCATGATCTTGCGTGGAGAAGATGTTGCACGAGGCCCAGCGGACATCGGCGCCCAGTGACGTCAGGGTCTCGATCAATACAGCTGTCTGGATCGTCATGTGCAGCGACCCCACAATGCGCGCGCCCTTGAGCGGCTGGCTCTCGCCATATTCCTCGCGCAGCGACATCAGGCCCGGCATTTCTGTCTCAGCAATATCGAGCTCTTTGCGGCCAAATTCCGCAAGCGCGATGTCTTTCACGATATAGTCTTTTGCCATGGCATCCGGCCTTTCAAATGATATCTCTTTGCCAGCCAGATAGCATTGGCATGGCTGCGGAACAATGCGAGATTGCCGCACCTGCCAAGAGCCGCTACACCGGCTATTCCAGTGGAGAAGAGCCATGCCCGCAAAACCGACCCGCGCCTGGCAGCGTATGTTGTCCGGCAGACGTCTGGACCTGCTTGATCCAACTCCCATGGATATCGAAATCGAGGATATCGCCCACGGCCTGGCCTTTGTCGCGCGGTGGAACGGGCAGACCAAAGGCGATTATGCCTATTCGGTCGCGGAGCATTCCCTCCTCGTTGAACAGATCTACAGCAGGCTTGTCGCCAAACCGGAGCCGCGCTGGCAATTGGCCGCCCTGCTGCACGACGCGCCGGAATACGTCATTGGCGACATGATCAGCCCGGTCAAAGCCTCGGTGGGCGACGGCTACGGCGCGCTGGATGATCGTTTGACGGCAGCCATTCACCTGCGGTTTGGCCTGCCCGCCGCCATTCCCAAGCCGGTCAAAACCATGATCAAGAAAGCCGACAAGATCAGCGCGTGGATGGAGGCCACCCAAATCGCCGGGTTTGATCCGCGCGAAGCCGACAAATTTTTCGGAAAACCCGATGGCGCTGTCACTGATGGGCTCTCGATAACTCTGCGCGCGCCCAAAGACGTGCGGGATGATTTCACACGGCGCCATGCGGCGCTGTTGGAGCTGTGCTGATGTCCGCAACGATCCGACGCGGCTCCCGATTGGACATGCGCGACACGGCCGCGCTGCTCAATGAGATTATCTCCGTGGGCGGGACAACCGCCTTGACCGAGCCGCTGACAGAACAGGCTTTGTCGGACTGGCTGAGTGCTGACGCGGATCGTTCGGCCTGGCATGTGGCTGAAGCTGGAGGTCGCGTTGTGGGCTTTCAGTGGATCGGCCCCTTTCCCAACCTCCCGCCTGAGGCCTGCGAGATCGGGACGTTCGTGAAGACAGGTCAGACGGGCCTTGGCATCGGCTCCCGGCTTTTTGATGCGACGCGCAAAGAGGCGCGACGTCTGGGCTATTCCTGGATCAACGCAAATATCCGCGCGGACAATGAAGGCGGTTTGATATTTTACCAAAGTCGCGGCTTTCGCGATTATGGGCGCCTCGAGGATGTTGCGCTGGAAAGCGGCGCCCTCGTTGACAAGATACTCAAGCGCTTTGATCTGGACTGACGCAGCGTTGCGTCGATCAATCATGCTGACTTTTGCAACATCACCCGTTAGCCCTGTATCCGACAGACGCAACGGAGGGTGCCATGGCTGATGATATCGTAATTCTTGGAGGTGCACGCACCGCGATCGGGACTTTCGGCGGCGCTTTGGCCCAAACAGCTCCCATCGATCTCGGCACCGTCGCGTCAAAAGCTGCGCTGGAGCGCGCAGGTGTTGACGGTGCTCAGATTGGACACGTGGCCTTTGGGCATATCATCAACACAGAGCCACGTGACATGTACTTGTCCCGCGTCGCATCCATGGATGCGGGCGTGCCCGATTCGGTGCCTGCGATGAACGTGAACCGTCTGTGCGGCTCTGGCGTGCAGGCGATCATATCGGTGGCGCAATCGCTCATGCTCGGGGATGCGGACTTCGGCCTGGCTGGCGGTGCGGAATGCATGAGCCGTTCGCCCTACATCATTCCCGGCCAGCGCTGGGGCACCAAGATGGGCGACACCAACACCCAGGACATGATGCTCGGCGCGTTGAATTGCCCCTTTGGCACAGGACATATGGGCGTCACGGCTGAGAACGTCGCCGCTGAGCATGGCGTGGATCGCGCCGCACAAGACGCTTTCGCCCTGCAAAGCCAGGAGCGCGCGGCCCATGCCATCGCTGAGGGGCGCTTTGCTGAACAGATCGTGCCTGTCATGGTGCGCAAACGCCGCGAGGAAGTTGCCTTCGAGGTTGACGAACACCCCAAGGCCACGACCATGGACGCGTTGGGCAGCCTGCGCACCGTCTTTCAAAAAGACGGCACCGTGACCGCTGGGAACGCCTCAGGCATCAACGATGGCGCAGCGGCACTTGTGCTGGCGCGTGCGTCGGCGGCTGAAGCTGCGGGGCTGACGCCGCGCGCCCGCATCCTCGGCTATGCCCACGCCGGCGTGCGCCCCGAAGTGATGGGGATCGGCCCGGTCCCGGCCGTTGAAGCCCTTCTGGAACGGACCGGACTTTCGGTCGGTGATTTCGACGTCATCGAGTCCAATGAAGCCTTTGCCGCACAAGCTCTCGCTGTCACGCATGCTCTGGGTTTTGATCCCGCGCGGGTGAACCCGAATGGCGGGGCGATTGCCCTTGGTCACCCTGTCGGTGCAACTGGTGCCATCATAACCGTGAAAGCCCTCTATGAGTTGGAGCGGATTGGCGGGCGAAAGGCTCTGATCACGATGTGCATCGGCGGCGGGCAAGGCATCGCATTGGCTATTGAACGCATCTGATACGCACGTTGTGCCTGCTGAAAAGTCGTTCATACCTGTTCTCAGGGTATCGTTTTGGGCGAATTCAGCCCGGCTTTAAGGTCTTTTTCACACTGCTTTGCGACACACTGCCTGATCCATTGGGTTGTCTCGGAGCGGCATATGAACCTGGCCAGCAAATTGCGAGAAGAACGACGCGCGCGCCTCGCAGCGGAACGCTTGCTTGAGCTCAAACAGGCGGAACTGGTCGCAGCCAACCGGAAACTCGGGCGCCACGCGCAGGCGCTCACATCTGAAATCGAAGAAACGCGCGAGGAAGTCTTAAGCGTCAAATCCGAGAACGAGCGGGTTCTGCTGGATTTGAATGTGGCCACTGAGCAGGCTGCTGTCGCTGAGCGACGCTTATGGCGATCGGTCCAGGCGCTGCCGGATGGGTTTGCAATCTTCGATGCTGACAATTGTCTGCTGGCCGCGAATGACGCTTACATGGCTGTGTTTGAAGGCCTGGCCGAGGTCCAGCCTGGCATCACCTATGTCCGTATTCTTCAGCTTTTGACGGAAGAGGGCATCGTTGACATTGGCCATGAAACGCCTGCGGACTGGCGCGCGTCCATGCTGCGCCGCTGGCAAAGCGCAACACCTGATCCCAAAGTGGTCAAGCTGTGGAACGGCGCATCCATCAAACTTCTGGATCAGCGCGGCCCGGATGGAGACGTTGTCAGCCTCGCACTGAATATCACAGAAACTGTCGCCTACGAACGCAGACTGAAGATCGCCAAGCGCAAGGCAGAAGCGGCCAACCGCGCCAAATCAGCCTTCCTCGCCAATATGAGCCACGAGATCAGAACACCCATGAACGGTGTCATCGGTATGGCGGATCTGCTCACGGACACGGAACTCACCGAAGAACAGCAGCTCTACGTCAGCACGATGAAAAACTCTGGCGAAGCGTTGCTGGTAATCATCAATGATGTTCTGGATTACTCCAAGATCGAAGCCGACAAGCTCGAACTGCATCCGGAGGCCTTTGATCTGGAGCGCGCGATCCATGAGATCGTCATGCTTTTGCAACCAACGGCCCGGGACAAAGGGATTGACCTGCTTGTCGACTACGACATGTTCCTGCCCACGGAATTCGTTGGCGATCCCGGGCGTATTCGCCAGGTTCTGACCAACATCATTGGCAATGCGGTGAAATTCACACTGGAAGGCCATGTTTTGGTACGCATCGTCGGCGTGCCTCGTGAAGACGGCTCGTCTACGGTTCACGTCACCGTCGAAGACACCGGAATCGGGATCCCTGAGGACAAGGTCAAACACGTATTTGGCGAATTCAATCAGGTTGAAGATGATCGCAATCGCAAATTTGAAGGCACGGGCCTCGGGCTCGCCATCTCCAAACGTCTGATCGAAATGATGGGCGGCCGGATTTGGGTCGACAGTGAGATCGGACGTGGGTCTTCCTTCGGGTTCCAGATGACGCTCCCCTCGCCAAGTGGAGAATTCGCAGCCCCTCCGAAATTGCCAAGTTTCCTCAAGCGTGTCCTCATCGTGGATGATCAACCGGTCAATGCCCTAATCCTCGAGAAACAGCTATCGGTTCTCAATATCAAGACGGAGACGTGCAAAAACGGTTTGGAAGCTCTTGAGTTGCTGAAACAAGGGAGCGTTTTCGATCTCGTACTGACCGACCACAACATGCCGGAGATGGACGGTCTGGAGCTAGTTGGCGAAATGCATCAAGCAGGGATCCAAACACCCACGATCATGCTGAGTTCGAACACAGCCTTCGTCGAGAGCGACCCATCGTCCAAGCTATTGAGCGCCGTATTGCAAAAACCGATTCCGCGGCGGTTCCTTTTTGAGAAGCTCATGGCGCTTGATCCATCAAGGGCCTCAGCTGATATCGATAGCGTAGCCGTTCTGCCGCAACCCGAAGAAGAGGACGAAGACCCCAACCGCGGCCCCGCCATCCGCGTTCTGACCGCAGAAGACAACAAAACGAACCAACTCGTGTTCAAGAAAATGACAAAGTCCATGAACATCGAACTGGAGTTTGCGGACAATGGTCTCGACGCGGTGGAACTGCATCAGAGCTTTCAGCCGGATATCATCTTTATGGACATTTCCATGCCCAAACTTGACGGCAAGGCCGCTACAGCCAAAATCCGCCAAGCCGAACGTGGATCAGGAAAACACACGCCAATCATTGCCTGTACAGCACATGCGATGGCCGGCGACAAAGACAGTATTCTGGACGCAGGACTTGATGACTATTTGACCAAGCCGCTCAAACGCGCGGATATCGAAAGGATGATCAGCCTGTATTCAACCGCAGCGTCTGAGGACGTCCCTGCGTTCCGGTCAGCGAAGGGCTGACACGAAAGGCAACAGCCTGCGGACCGACATTCGAAATCACATGGATCGCGCAATCAAAGCACTTCGCGAAAACCCTGGATCACCAAAACACTGCCAAGCAACTGCTTTCTGGTGATTTTCGTGATGCGCGATGTATCAGATTTCCATCAAAGTACTTTCGTCGGTCAGGCGCAATTAAGCTTGTGCTTCGCGCAAAAAGACGGGCTTTTCTGGGCTCGAAAGGGCTTCATCGAACACGTAGCCGTCACGATCAAATGACAAGATGTCCTTCGGTTCTGTCAATTTGTTTTCAACAAGGAAGCGCGCCATCGCACCGCGTGCGCGTTTCGCAAAGAAACTCACGATTTTTGGGGTCCCGCCTTTGAGTTCCATGAATTGTGGCGTGATAACGTCGAGGTCGAGCCTCTCCAAATCAACCGCACCGAAATACTCTTGGCTCGCACAATTCACGAGTGTCGAGGTTCCCATGTCGCGCGCCTGAGCATTCAGCGCTTTTGACAAAGCATCTCCCCAATACTGATAGAGATTCGTGCCACGACGCGTCTTGAGACGGCTGCCCATTTCCAGCCGATAGGGCTGGATACCGTCCATCGGCGTCAAAACACCGTACAGCCCAGACAAAATGCGCAAGCGATCCTGCGCCCATGCCAGCGCCTCGGCATCCATCGTCCGGGCATCCAACCCCTGATATGTGTCTCCGGCAAACGCGAATATGGCCGGACGCGTTGTGTTGAGGTCCGGCTCTGCTTCAAAGCTGCGGAAGCGATCTCGGTTCAGGCGAGCCAGATCATCGGATAAATCCATCAAGCCTTTCAAATCACGCAAGGTAAGGTTGCGCGCCGTCTTTGACAGACGCACCGCGTCGGCCTGCATCGCTGGTTGCGATGGTGTATGATCGACCGGATCCCAATCCAGTCGCTTGGCCGGAGAAATAACGACAAGCATTCCGCATCCCTTTACTGATTTAGCCTGATCTAGGACGCCTCACGCAGCACGTCCAGAAAAGCAGCCCCAAATCTCTCGGCGCGCCGATCACCCAAAATGCGTGTCATGCGCCCCAAGTCATCCGGACGCGCCTCAGCGAGCTTTGCAAGTTGCGATGCAGAGCAGGACATGGGCTTTTGCGTGCCGCAATCCCCGCGCGACAATTGCGTTTGCACCTCTAGCAAACGATCATACAGCCCGCCCGCATCCTTGCCTGCAAGTTTGCGGCGCGCCGGATGAACCTCTGCAACCTCACCCGAAATAACGGCAAGGAAGTCGCGCCCATAGCGCTCAAGTTTTTTGGCTCCAACGCCGCTGATGCCCGCCATGTCATCAAGCGTTGAAGGGCGCGCTTCCGCCATTTCGCCCAACGTCCGATCGTTAAAAATGATGTAGGCTGGCACAGCCGCCGCCTCCGCCAATGCCCGGCGCTTGGCCTTCAGAGCCGACAAGAGCGGCGCATCTTCTTCGGACACCAGAGTTTTGACAGTGGGTCTGCGCGTGGCTGATGCCTTCGAGATCGTGTCGCGCCGCAATTTGATGGTGGTCTCATCACGCAAAAGCGGTCGTGCGGCCTCTGTCATCCGCAGCGCGCCATGACGTTCGGGATCCGGGCGCAAAAGATCATGGCCCATCATCTGCCGAAACACCGCCTGCCAAGCCCGGCGATCAAACTCGCGCCCCACCCCAAACGTCGGCAAGTCATCATGCCCGCGCGCGCGCACCTTCTCCGTCGCACTACCGAGCAGAATGTCGATCAGATGACCGGCTCCAAACCACTCTCCAGTGCGCAGGGCCGCCGAAAGCGCCTTGCGAACGGCTTGTGTGCCATCAAAAGTCTCGACCGGAGCATCGCAGAGATCGCAATACCCACATGGCGAGCCGCTCTCGCCGAAATAGCTCAGCAAGGTTTGCCGCCGACACGTCAGCGCCTCGGCCAGGCCAAGCAGCGCATTCAGCCTGCCATGATCGGCATCCCGTCGCTCCGCCGGGGCCAGGCTTTCATCAATCTGTGAACGGCGCAGGCGAATATCATCGGGGCCAAACAACGTCATGGTCTCAGCAGGCGCACCATCCCGGCCGGCGCGACCGATCTCCTGATAGTAGGCCTCAATGCTCTTGGGCAGATCCGCATGTGCCACCCAGCGAATGTCCGGCTTGTCGACACCCATCCCGAAGGCCACTGTCGCAACAACAATCAGGCCATCTTCTCGCGCGAACCGGCTTTCGACACTACGGCGATCATCGGCCTCCATACCCCCGTGGTAATGGCAGGCGTTGTGCCCTTCCTCGCGCAGCGCCGATGCGAGGCTCTCCGTCTTGGCCCGTGTGCCGCAATAGACAATGCCGGATTGGCCCTTTCTGGCGGCCGCAAAGCTCAAAATCTGAGCCCGCGGGCGATCTTTCGGCTGAAACGCCAAATGGATATTGGGGCGATCAAAACCGCGCAGAAACGTCTCAGGCGGATTGCCATCAAAAAGCCGGTCCACGATTTCCTGACGGGTCTCGGAATCCGCCGTTGCCGTGAACGCGGCCACCGGAACGCCCAATGCGCGGCGCAACTCACCTATGCGCAGGTAATCCGGCCTGAAATCATGGCCCCACTGGCTGACGCAATGGGCCTCGTCCACAGCGATAAACGAAACACCTGCGCGCCGCAGGGTTTGTATGATGCCCCCGCTCGCCAATCGCTCTGGCGCAAGATAGAGGAGCTTGAGCCGACCCTCATCCAGCGCCGACCAGACTGCATCCGTCTCCTCCGGCGTATTGCCTGAGGTCAGCGCGCCCGCTTCGACGCCCGCCTCGCGCAAGCCACGGACTTGATCTCGCATCAGCGCGATCAGCGGAGATATGACGATGGTGAGCCCCGGTCGCATCAGGGCAGGCAATTGGAAACAAAGCGATTTGCCGCCGCCCGTGGGCATGATGGCCAAGACATTCTTGCCATCGTGCACGGCTTCTACAATCTCTCCCTGACCTGGGCGAAATCCGTCGAAGCCAAAAATATCCCGCAAAAGCGTGGCAGCGCTGTCCATGGGTCCTGTCGCGTTTTTGTGATCTGCTCTTTTGAGAAGTGTCTCATATCAAGACTGCGCGAACAAGTCCGCGACAGGCGGATCACGCGCGGATTTAGCTCACGAAAAGCCCGACGTTGTTGGCCAGAATGATACGCGCGGCATAGACCGCGATGAGGGCCACCAGAGGCGCGAGATCCAGCCCTCCCATATTCGGCAAAAACCGCCGAATGGGCCCGTAGATCGGTTCCACCAGCCGGTTCAGCCCATACCAAATCTGCGCCACCACTTGCTGGTGCAGATTGAGCACCTGAAAGTTGATCAACCACGACATGATCACATGGGCAATAATGAAGAACCACACCACATCCAGAAGCAGCATGAGGATTTGGAAAAGCGATTGCACGGCGAGGCCTCCTTGTTTGCCCTTACCTATGGTGGCAGGCGCGCGGCGGCAAGTGCCGCAAGGTCGTCCTTGATGCGGATTGGGGCAAATGCTGATTGGGCGAAAAGGAGCAATGCGCCATGTACCCATTTATCCGCATGACGAAAGAGCTGATCAAGGCTCGGTCCCAACCGCCGCTCGATGTCTGGGACACCCACGTCTCGCATCACATCTGCTGGCCATGGGATATCGATCTCTGGATGGAGCTCAACAATGGGCGCACGCTGACCATTTATGACCTGGGACGGATCCCCTTGGCCCATCGCACGGGTTTGATCGGGCTGCTCAAAAAAGAACGGTGGAGCCTGACCATGGCGGGCGCGTCTGTGCGCTGGCGTCGTCGGGTGCGGCCGTTCGAGAAGGTCGAGATGCGCTCGCGCGCCCTGGGCTTTGATCACCGGTTTTTCTACCTTGAACAAAGCATGTGGAACACATCGGGCGAGTGCGCCAATCATGCGCTCTATCGCTCTGCCGTCACAGATCGCAATGGCATCGTTTCGCCGGACCGCATTGTGGAAGCCTTTGGTGCACAAATCGTCTCGCCGGCCCTGCCCGATTGGGTTGTCGCCTGGACAGACGCGGATGCAAAGCGCCCATGGCCGCCGATGCAGACACCCTAGGTTCCTCTTGCTCCGCCCTGCGTCTCGGGCTTAGCTGGATCAAACGGGGGAGAGCATGACAGACAAGCGCAAACGAATTTGGGGCTGGTTCTTCTTCGACTGGGCCAGCCAGCCTTACAACACGCTCCTCGTGACGTTCATTTTTGCCCCCTACATCAAGGAATTGATGGAAGATGGCGCCGCCGCGCAGGCCGCATGGGGGTTCGGCATTGGGCTTGCGGGGCTTGTCATGGCCATCTTGGCGCCTGTTCTGGGCGCATTGGCGGACACATCAGGCCATCGGATGCGCTACATCTGGATATTCTCGATCATGTATGTGATCGGATCCGCCGCGCTCTGGATAGCCGCTCCGGGAGATTTCAACCTGATCCTCGTTCTGTTCTTTTTTGCCGTTGGTATGATCGGCATGGAATTTGCAACGATTTTTACCAATTCGATGTTGCCCGATCTGGGCACAAAAGAAGAGATCGGCCGCATCTCCGGGAATGGCTGGGCCTTTGGCTATGTGGGCGGGCTGGTGACCCTTGTCATCATGCTGGTGTTTTTTGCAGAGAGTGCGGATACCGGGAAGACTTTCGTGGGCCTGGCGCCGCCCTTTGGTCTGGACAGCGCGGCGCGTGAGGGCACACGGTTCGTCGGGCCGCTGACGGCGCTCTGGTTCATCGTCTTCATGATCCCCTTTTTCCTCTGGGTTCGCGATCCTCGTCCACCCGCACGGCAGCCGGATGCGCTCAAGCGCGCCCTCAAAGGTCTGGGTCAGACCCTGCGTCGCCTGCCTGAAACACCTTCACTTCTGGCTTATCTGACCTCGTCAATGTTCTACCGTGATGCGTTGAACGGGATGTATACGTTTGGCGGGATTTACGCCGCCGGTGTCCTCGGGTGGTCTGTGGTCAATGTCGGGATTTTTGGCATTCTCGCAATCATCACGGGCGCGATTTTCGCCTGGCTGGGAGGGCGCGCTGACAGTCGGTTCGGGCCGCGGCCCGTCATCACGGCCTCGATCCTTGCGCTCACACTTGCCGCGATCAGCACTGTGCTCGTGTCCCGCGACACTGTCTTTGGCATGGCGGTCGGCGAAGGCTCCAGCCTGCCCGACATTGTGTTCTACGTTATCGGAGCGGTGATCGGGGCCGCTGGCGGCACGCTGCAATCTGCATCGCGGACCATGATGGTCCGGCAGGCAGATCCCGGTCGGATGACCGAAGCCTTTGGTCTTTATGCCTTAGCGGGCAAGGCCACATCCTTCATTGCGCCTCTGCTCATCGGCACGGTCACGGCGCTAACCGGCTCACAACAGCTTGGGGTTTCCCCTCTCATCGGTCTTTTCTTGATCGGCCTGATCCTGTTACGTTGGGTCAAGGACGAGGGAGATCAGAAAGCATGAAGAGCAGTCTCAAAATCGCACTTGCGGGCCTGGTTTGTCTGAGCCTCGCCAGTTGCCGCGACACCTCGCAGCCAAACGCCTCCCTTAACGCGCAACCGACCATTGGCGACAGTATGGGCGTCCTCTCGACCAAAGAAGCCAAGCAACTCTTCGGCGCGAAAGAGACGCCCTCGACACAACAGGCCGCAGCCTTCGGCAGCTATGCCAAGGGCTGTATGTCCGGCGCGGTCGAATTGCCGGAATCGGGCCCGACATGGCAAGCGATGCGGCTCTCGCGCAACCGCAACTGGGGCCACCCCGAATTGATCGATTTCGTCAAGGATCTCTCGCGAAAAGCAGCGGCGCAGCCGGGCTGGTCCGGGATCTACGTGGGCGATCTCAGCCAACCGCGCGGCGGGCCGATGCTGACCGGGCACCGGAGCCATCAGATCGGCCTTGATGCTGATATCTGGATGCGCCCGGCCAATGATCTGCGCCTGACACGCTCGGATCGCGAAGCAATCTCATCGGTCTCCATGTGGCGCAATCGGGGAGCATTCGTGAATGAGAAATGGACGCCCGCGCATCACGCTGTTCTGAAAGCCGCCGCGAAGGACCCGCGCGTTGCCAGGATATTCGTCTTCCCCGGCGCCAAGGTCCAGATGTGCAAGGATGAGACGGGAAATCGCGATTACTTGCGTAAAATCCGCCCCTGGTGGGGGCATCACTATCATTTCCATGTGCGTCTGAACTGCCCGGCGGGATCGACCGGCTGCGTCAATCAGGCCCCGCCTCCCAGCGGCGATGGATGTGCAGACGCCCAAAGCTGGGTCAACAACATTCTCAACCCCCCGCCGCCTGATCCCAACGCGCCCAAAGCCAAACCGCGCCGGGAACTACAGATGGCTGATTTACCCGCTCAATGCGCCACTGTCTTGCAATCGCCCTGAGCCTTTGGGCGCAATCCGCGCTCTGTGATCAAGCCAAATTCCTGCAAAGTCTGACATGGTCAGAGCCCGGTGCCCACTTTGGCGGCTGGTCCGCGATCGACTTTCTCGACGAAGGACAGCACTTTGTCGCCATCACGGACCGGCGGCATATGGTCGACGTTGACGTTGCGCGGGACGCGCAAGGCAGGATCGTCGGCCTCCAATCAACAGAGCCGCGAGCCCTCCGATTTGGGCGACACCCGGAGACTGGCAAGCAATTGCGCGACACCGAGGGCCTCGCCATTGGCGCCGATGGCATGCGATTCGTCTCTCTGGAGCAAATCAATCGGGTTTTCGATGCCACAACGCAGGATCTTGATACGTCGCTGCCGATGCATTCTGATTTTGCGCAGTTTCATTCGAACGGCGGTTTGGAAGCGCTGGCTATCGATCAAGAGGGCAGACTTTTCACGTTGCCAGAGCGGTCCGGCACGATCACAACCGACTTCCCGCTCTATGGCCTGTTTGACGGTGCGTGGCGTCATATCGCGGATGTCCCCCGCTCATCCGGCTTTCAACCCGTGGGCGCAGATTTCGGCCCCGATGGCCGATTTTACCTTTTGGAACGGGCCTTTTCGGGCTTTGGCTTCCAAACCCGATTGAGCCGCTTCCGGGTTGCGGACGGCGGGATTGAAGACCGCGAGGTCTTGCTCGTCAGCGCCACAGGCCGTCACGGCAACCTCGAAGGGTTAGCCATCTGGCAATCCGATGACGGGATACGGGCCACGATGATTGCCGATGATAATTTCAGCAGGTTCCAAGAAACCGAGATCGTTGAGTATTTGCTGCCGGATTGACAAATTGCCGCAGATCAGGCTTGTCTATGGCGTGGGCAGCCATTAAAGGCGGGGCTGCTTGCCGGGTCGGGAGCCCCGGGGAGCCAAGTCGCCGAAACCTTGTCAAAACGGGCACCACAAATGCAACGTGAACATATCCCCGGCATTATCGCCATGGCCGCCATCGTGGTGGCTTCCAATATTCTGGTCCAGCATCTGTTCGGCCAATGGCTGACATGGGGGGCCTTCACCTACCCGCTTGCTTTCCTTGTGACCGACCTCATGAACCGCCTGTATGGCGCAGGCCCGGCGCGGCAAGTCGTGTTCGCGGGATTTGTCGTAGGCGTTTTCTGTTCGCTTGTCGGAACGAATATCCAGGGCGAATTCGGCCCGCTGGTCACCTTCCGGATCGCGCTTGGTTCCGGCCTCGCCTTCCTGACGGCGCAGCTCATGGATGTGGCTGTGTTCAACAGGTTCCGCGAAGGCGTCTGGTGGAAAGCGCCCTTGGCCTCGACGATTGTGGGCTCATCTGTCGACACTGCCATTTTCTTTACCATTGCCTTCTCCGGGGCACTGACAATGCTCGAACCGGGCAATGACGTAAGCTGGGCAAACGAACCCGTCCCGGTTCTGGGTGTTGGACCGCTTGCGCCCTTGTGGGTCTCGCTCGCGATCGCGGACTGGTTCGTCAAATTGAGCTTGGCGCTTATCGCGCTTGCTCCTTTTCGCGCCATTGTTGCGCGGCATGCGCAAGATCGATCACTCGTTTGAAAAAACCTTTTGGCGATTGCGGCAACTCGTGCCAATCTGATGGGAGTTGAAACAATCGAAAGGAGGTGATCCAGTGTCTAGAGAGATATTGGAGAAAGGTGTCGGGACAGATCGGGAGGCGCGCCTCTGAGGCAACCCTTTGGGCGCTCGCGCCCCTGATTTGGCGATAGGCCTAGACCGGCCCCGCCTCCGAAAATTCTCGAAGGGTCGCTCGCAGAGCGGCCCTTTTCGCTTATCCATCTGCTTTCCCAGGTGTTGCACATGAGCCTACGCATTACAGAAGATATCATTCTCGCGGATTGGGAGCTCAGCGAGAGCTTCATGCGCGCGTCAGGGCCCGGGGGGCAGAATGTCAACAAGGTCGCGACAGCGGTAGAGCTTCGGTTCGAAGCCGCCAGATCACCCGCACTAAGCCCGGCCGTCAAAGCTCGACTGAAACGTTTGGCGGGCCGACGGTGGACGCAAGACGGAGCACTCGTCTTGCAAGTCGACACCACGCGTTCGCAAGCCCGCAATCGCGAGATTGCCCGCGAGCGTTTGGCCGCCCTCATTACTCAGGCGCTCAAAGCCCCGAAACGTCGCATCGCAACCAAACCAACACGGGCCTCGCAACGGCGTCGTGTTGAAGGAAAAAAAGCGCGTGGCGCGGTCAAGGCCATGCGTGGGCGTGTGTCCGACACCGACTAGACCTGCAGGTCAATCCGTTCTTGATGTCCGACTTGAAAAACCCGTTTGTATCGCTCGATCTGCTGCGCGGGACCCATTGCTTTATTGGGATTATCCGACAGCTTAACCGTTGGCCGCCCGTTCGCCTTGATGGCCTTGCACACGAGAGAAAACGCATCCAGCGATCCATCCTGTGTCAAACCCCTGAAATCATTTGTCAGGTTTGTGCCCCAACCAAACGAGACCCGCACCCGTCCGCGGAATTGCGATTGCAACTGCTGGATTGTGTCGACATCCAGGCCGTCTGAGAAAATGATGAGCTTCTCCGCCGGATCTTCACCGCGGGAGCGCCACCATGCTATCGCGGCCTCCGCACCGTTGGCTGGATCACCACTGTCGATGCGTATGCCTGTCCACTTGGCGAGCCAGTCCGGGGCATGCGCGAGGAAACCCTCGGTGCCATAGGTGTCTGGAAGAATAATCCTCAGATTGCCGTCGTGCTCGTCATGCCAATCCGCCAACACATCATAGGGCGCGCGGGCCAAAGCTTCGTCTGTCTCGGCCAAGGCGGCGTATACCATGGGCAACTCGTGTGCGTTGGTGCCAATCGCTTCAAGATCCCGGTTTTTGGCGATCAGGCAATTGGACGTACCGACAAATTTGTCGCCCAGACCTTCCAACATCGCCTGAACACACCAATCCTGCCACAGGAACCCATGGCGGCGGCGGGTTCCGAAATCTGCGATGCGCAAATCGTCGACAGTCCGCAGTTTCTCGACTTTTTCCCAAAGTTTGGTCATCGCGCGGGCATAGAGGACTTGAAGTTCAAACCGCCCCATGTGTTTGAGTACGGCGCGGCTGCGCAATTCCATGAGCACCGCCAGCGCAGGAATTTCCCAAAGCATGACTTCCGGCCATGATCCCTTAAAGGTCAGTTCGTATTGGCCGTCTCTCTTTTCAAGATGATAATCCGGCAGGCGCAGCGCTTCGAACCACTCCATGAAATCGGACCGGAACATCTGGCGTTTGCCGTAAAAGGTATTGCCGCGCAGCCAGGTACTCTCTCCACGAGACAGCTTGAGTGAACGGATATGATCAAGTTGTTCACGCAACTCGCCCTCATCGATCAGATCAGCCAGCCGGATGGAGGTACTACGGTTGATGAGGGAAAATGTAACATCCGTGTCACGCCGGTTGCGAAAGACCGATTGGCACATCAATAGCTTGTAAAAATCCGTATCAATCAATGATCTCACGATCGGATCGATACGCCATTTATGGTTCCAAACGCGCGTCGCGATGTCCAAGGACTGTCCTCCAAGCATGCAGTGTCTTTGGAGTGATACGCCTATGAGATCATCATAAAAACCAGAAATTATCCAAACTTGCGCGTGACAGGTTGCTCGTCCAATCGTTTGCGCGCCCGCAACAAAGCAGAAACCAGTTCTGCGCGGCGCACGGGTTTGCTGAGAAAGTCATCCATTCCAGCTGCCAGGCAAGCCGCTTTGTCTGAGGAAAACGCATTCGCGGTGAGCGCGACGATTTGTGGGCCCTGTCCGAATTGCTCTCGGATCTTGCGCGTTGCGGCGATGCCATCCATTCGTGGCATCGACATGTCCATCAGCACGACGTCAAATTCCCGTCGACCCACTGCTTGGACCGCATCGACGCCGTTGGACACTGCCTCCAACTCGATCTGATATTTCGCCAATAACCGCTCAACAAGCATGCGGTTGGTCGCATTGTCTTCCGCCAGCAAGACCCGTAATCCAAGCAGGTTTTCCGGCGTTTCAATAGCTTCATCGTCTTTCGCGACAGGGACGTGTTCCTGAGCCGCCTCCATTTCCACGATTAGCGTAAATGTCGATCCTTCGCCCTCAACGGAGTGCACTTTGATTTCGCCCCCCATTTGTCGCGCCAGCAATCGAGAAATGGACAGCCCCAGACCCGTGCCGCCAAACTCACGGGTCGTGGCCGCATCCGCCTGTGAAAAGTGATCGAAGACATGACCGAGCTGGTCTTTTGCTATGCCAATCCCCGTATCCCGAACATCTATGGAAAGTTTGAACTTCCTTCCCGTTTTTTGATGGCTGACATCGACGGTGACACCGCCCGTCTTCGTGAATTTGATCGCATTGCCGATCAGATTGATCAGGATTTGACGCAGCCTGCCGTCGTCCCCACGGAGCCAAGCGGGAAGACGCGTGTTGAAGTTTGTATCCAGATAGAGATCCTTCGCGGACGCCTTTTGGCGCAGAAGATCGATGACATCGAGGATGCAGGGCCCGGGCGCAAAATCAACCGGGTCAATCTCAAGCTTTCCTGCATCCAGTTTTGAGAAATCGAGAATGTCATCAATGATCTTGAGCAACGAATCTGCAGAATTTCGGATCGTTTTCACGTATTGGCTTTGCTCGGCATTCAACGCGCTCTCACCGATCAATTCCGCCATGCCGATGACGCCATTCATGGGCGTGCGTATTTCATGGCTCATCGTCGCAAGAAACGCCGACTTCGTCCTGCTACCTTCTTCTGCCTTTTGCCGCGCGATTGCCAATTCTTCAGCGTGCTTCTTCGTTGCCGTGATGTCGCGCTCAATGGCCACAAACATCTCGATATCGCCATCATCAGAATGCACGGGAACGATGTTTGTCTCGATCCAGATTTCTCGCCCATCCTTGGTCACATTGAGAATTTCCCCTCGCGCCGCTTCAAAGGCCTCAATCCTCGCCTGGATCGCCTCGATGGTCCGCACATCTGTATTCGGAGAATTGAACAACTCCGCTGGCGTACGGCCCATTGCCTCTTCCAGCGTATAGCCTGTGATGCGTGTAAAGCTGTCATTGACCCAAAAGATGCGCCTGTCCTTGTCGGACAGGAAAATGGAGTCATTTGCATGGCGCGCCACCATCGACAGCATTCTGAGCTCTTTTTGTTGCTCTCGCAAAGCGATGCCGCGACGTTCAATCAGGCTTTGACGACGCAACAGATCACGAGCCGCCTGCCTATGGCGCCGAAAATTGACCGTCCCCGCTTTGATAAAGACAAAAACCACATAAGCCATCAGCAAAGCGCCGATGGCCTCGAAGGTTCTTTGGGTGATGTCACCCCGCGCAAAAAGAAAATCCCCGATCATGCATGTCGCACCAGTCACTGCCATCATGTTGATGCGTACCAATGCTGCGGAACGGTGATATTCCTTGCTCAGGCCAGCATTCATGGCAACCGAGACAAGGAATGCAACACAGCAAAAGGTCGTTTGGCCGGGCTCCGCGCCGTACCATGCAATTACACAACCAATGGCAAGACCGAGGGCATGAAAAAAAGCGGATCGCGTCGTCCATGCGAGAACTCGTTTGATGTCTTCGCCTGCGTCCAAGCGCTTGAGGCAATAGCGCAGGAAAGCGACATCGAGCGCATCCGAGAGACTAAAAAGCACACCTACGCAGGCCCCAAGCGCTGGCGTTGTAAGAAAAGCGATCGTTATTGCGGCAAAGGTACTGAGCACCAGGCGTTCTGGCATTCCTTTGCTCCGACCGCGCGCATACCTGCGGAACAGACCAGCAGATTGAAAACTCGTCTGGAGCCGCGCAATCGCGTTGTCGGAATGGAGCAAACTGTTTTCCATGGGTCACTTAAGCCGCTTTGGTTCGGTGTATCGACCAGCCCTTAAGAAACCGAAAACGGCCCTCAGCTCAGCTGCACACCGGCCTTTGCCATCTCTTCCAGTGCTGCGCCCAACGAACCATCAAGGTCAATGGCACGGCATAGATCCTGCACGACGGCTGCCCGAAAGCCCAGTCGCGCAGCGTCCTGCGCGGAATAAGCGACGCAAAAATCCGTGGCCAACCCGACAAGTTCTACCTCGTTGACACCGCGCGTACGCAAATACCCTTCCAGACCCGTTGGTGTTTTTCGATCATTCTCAAAAAACGCCGAATAGCTGTCTATCTCCCGCCGGAAACCCTTGCGAATGATCATGTCCGCGTGGTCAGTGCGGAGCTTGGGGTGGAACGCGGCGCCCGGAGATCCTTGCTGACAGTGATCTGGCCAGAGCACCTGAGGGCCATAGGGCATCTCGGTCAGGTCAAAGGGCGCTTTACCCTCGTGTTGCGAGGCGAATGACAGATGATCGGCCGGGTGCCAATCCTGCGTCAGGACGACAACATCGGCCGCCGCCATGCGATGATTGATCCCCTCGACAATGGCATCTCCCTCCGCGACAGCCAGCGCGCCGCCGGGGCAAAAGTCATTCTGGACGTCAATCACGAGAAGCGCTTTGGTCATGGTCATCCCTTCCTTTGGATCCGATCTTGCGCCGCCAGTCGCCCGCGTCAACCCGGCACTTGCCAGCCAGAGGCCAATCGTCCTAAAGCGCGCGCATGTACATTGTTGCCGCACTCTATCACTTCACGCCTTTCCCGGATCCCGCAGAACTTAAGGCTCCGTTGGCAAAACTGTGCTGTTCCAAAGGTGTAACAGGCACCTTGCTCCTCGCACAGGAAGGGATCAACGGGACCATTGCCGGAGAGCGGGCGGCCATCGACGCAGTACTCGCACATATTCGCGCCCTGCCCGGTTGCTCTGATCTTGAACACAAAGAAAGCAGCGCGGCAGATCAACCGTTCGCACATATGAAAGTCCGTCTCAAGAAAGAGATCGTGACCATGGGCCAGCCGAATGTCGAGCCGCGCGTCAGCGTCGGGGATTACATTGCTCCGGAAGACTGGAACGCGCTGATCCAAAGCCCTGATGTCGCCGTCATTGACACCCGGAATGACTACGAAGTGGCAATCGGGACGTTTGAAGGCGCCATCGATCCCCAGACCGCTTCTTTTCGGGAGTTCCCGGCTTGGTGGGAGGCCAACAAGGAGCGGTTTCACAATAAGCGCATCGCCATGTTTTGCACGGGCGGTATTCGCTGCGAGAAGTCGACAAATTGGTTAAAACAACAAGGTGTTGAGGAAGTCTATCACCTCAAGGGAGGTATTCTGAAGTATCTCGAAGAGGTGCCCGAAGAAGACAGCACGTGGCAGGGAGATTGCTTCGTGTTTGATGGGCGTGTTTCCGTGGGGCACGGGCTGGTGGAAGGGCCGCATGTCCTGTGTCACGCATGCCGCCGCCCGATCCTGCCGGAGGATCGAGAGCGTCCGGAATATGAACATGGCGTGGCCTGTCATCTCTGCGTCGAGGAAACGAGCGCGGATGACAAGATGCGTTTCCGGGAGCGGCAAAAGCAGATCGAACTGGCCCGCGCACGCGGCGAACGCCATATGGGCGGTCATCGCAACGTTTGACGGGACGGCTTGTCAGACCCAATGCTCTCTGTCATATTCAAATAATGTAATTTGATGGGAGGTGGGGTTTTGACGATTTCACGACGCAGCGCATTGGCAGGTCTCGGCGCGAGTATGCTGACCAGCCTCGGACAGCCTCTTTGGTCCGGAACGACGCTGGGCACCATGCAAATCGATACGCTCAGCGATGGCACCTTGACGCTGCCCGGCGATTTCATCTTTGGCCCCATGCCCCAAGACGAGCTGGCGCCCATCCTGAAAGACTATGGCCAGGATCGCGACGCGCTGACGCCTGAGTGCAACCTCACTTTGGTCCGGCAGGAGGACAGGGTCATTCTGTTTGATGTTGGCTCTGGCGCGGATTTCATGCCGACGGCCGGCAAGCTGCTGGACGCGCTCGATGCAAAAGGCCTCGCTCCCGAAGATATCACACATGTTGTGTTCACGCATGGCCACCCAGACCACATATGGGGCTTGCTCGATGAATTCGATGATCCAATGTTCTACGAAGCCGAGGTACTGATCGGGCAAACAGAATTCGACTATTGGATGAATGACGATACCGTCACTACGATCGGCGAGGCGCGCGCGGCTTTCGCAGTGGGGGCCAAAAGACGGCTCGAAGCCATCGCTGACCAAGTCACTCTGATCCAGCCGGATCGCGAGATTTTGCCCGGCATTTATGCCCATGCCTCTCCCGGTCACACGCCGGGGCATATGGCCTATGAGCTGCGCGACAGCGGAAAATCCCTGATGGTTGTGGGGGATGCAATTGGCAATCACCACATTGCCTTTGCGCGGCCCGGCTGGGAAAGCGGGTCGGATCAAGATCCTGCTATGGCTGCTCAAACGCGCCAACGGCTTTTCGATCAAATCACCACTGATGATATGGGCCTGATCGGTTTTCACCTGCCCAATGGCGGTATGGGGCAGGTCGTTACGGCTTCTGGCGCCTACCGGTTCGAGGAGTGGGACAGATGAAGCACTCCTATCTGACGCTCCTGTTGCTGCCCGGCGCCCTTTGGGCGAGCGAAGATATCGCGGATCAATATCCGCAAAGCCCGCTCTATCAAAAGCCCGTTGAAGTGATCCCGCACGTGTGGTCCGCCATCGGCGCCACGGCCCCGCCAACTTACGAAAATACCGGCCATAACAATAACTTGAGCTTCATCGTGACGGGGGAAGGTGTTGTCGTGGTCAACGGCGGAGCGGCCTATGTTCTGGCCGAAGCCCTGCATGGCGAGATCAAACAGATCACCGATCAGCCCGTTGTCGCCGTCTTCAATGAAAACGGTCAAGGCCACGCGATGCTCGGCAACACGTACTGGGCCGAACAGGGCGTTCCCATACTGGCCCATGAAGACGCCGCGGCGGAATTCACGGAATACGGAGCGCAGATTCTCGCGGGCATGCAGCGCTACAACAGGGACAAATCAGAGCGCACTGAGATTACTCCCCCGACAGAGACCTTCTCGGACGAATATATCCTCGAACTCGGTGATTTTCGCATTGAAGCCAAGTACTTGGGCCCGGCCCACTCACCCGGAGATATCTCGATCTGGTTGCCAAACCAAAGCCTTGTGATCGCGGGTGACATGGCCTTTCACGAGCGGATGCTGCCCCTTTTCGAGGATACCATAACACTGGATTGGCTCGAAACCTGGGACACCGCCTTTGAGCCGCTCGGAGCGACATATGTCATCCCCGGCCATGGCCATCCCACGAATATGGCGCAGGTCCGGCGGTATACAAAAGGCTATCTGGAATATCTGCGCGGCCAAATCGGCGCGCATATCGAGAACGGCGGGGATCTGTCTGACGCCTACTACGTCGATCAATCGCCCTATGCCCATCTCGATACATTCGAAGAGCTCGCGACGCGCAATGCCGGCCGTGTCTTTGAGCAAATGGAATGGGAATAAGCCTGATCGCGTAGGGGGGAATTTGTGCGATTTACCCCTCAAATCGTACAAATTCCCCCCCAGCGCACAGTGCGGAGCGCGCGCTGCATTAAGCCAAGCTCAAGGCCTGCCTGTATCGGCGCATCCCCAACTCCGTCGCGACCGCGCCGACCCACATCGCAAAGACCGCGACCCAGGCGGTTATCGCGAAAATAGCACCGCCTGTGACGCCCGCGCCGACCGCGCATCCCCCGGCCAGCATCGAGCCAAAGCCCATCAAGGCCGCGCCCAGCAGGTAGCGCTCCATGGGCGTATCCGAGCCAAACCGCTCAATCCGAAACTCGCCTTTCGGGACAGACATCAGGAATGACCCCAAGAACACGCCGGGGATCAAACCGAGCCCGAAGGACAGAGGCAATTCCGTTGTATTGACGAGCCCCATCAAAGTATCCGTCGATGGGCCGGTGAAGGTGACCGATGAGATGGCAATGACCTCAAAGGAGGTCTGCGCGAGCGCAAAGGTCAACACCCAGCCCGCCGCAACTGCAAGACCCACGAAACACGCCGCGACCAGCTGGCTCGCGCGCAGACCTTCCCTCGCCGCCAGCCATAATCCGACAGCCAAACCCAAGCCCGCCAGGACAGCCGCGGGCCCGTGTCCAAGCCCCAACTGGGTCAGCAAAGACCGCGCCTCACCGCCCGGCACAACCCACATCGCGCCCAACGCCTCCCGCACGGGGGACAACACCCCCCGCAACGACGCCTGCGCAACCAGAGTTAAAACGAGGCCTGTCACGATCGCGCGCAGATTCCCTGTTGCCGACAAAACCAGCAATCGCGACGCACAGCCGCGCGCCAGGATCATTCCGGAGCCGAACATCAATCCACCAAGGATTGCGCCAGACATGGAGCCCGTTGCAGCCAACTGCCGCGCCTCGACGGGGTCAAACACCTCCGCCAGAATGGCCAATTGGACCGCGCAGACCGCTGCACAAAAGGCGATAAGCCAGATGCCCAGCTTTGGCCCGGCCCGAAGGTCCGCGACCTCCACGGTCGCTGCGCGCAAACAAAAGCGCGAATGCTGAGCCGAGGCTCCAAACAAGAGCCCAACCAACGCTCCGATCAGAACCAGAACGCCGCTATCCCCGAATGTGTCAATTGCCCATTCCATAGAGTCTCAGTAGCCCGGAAGGCGCGCCTACGCCTTGATACAGCGCAAAAACCTCTGTTTTCAAAGTGTGCTCGAAGGGATCAGAGCCGAGCGCGCCACAAGACAGAACGCCTTTCGAGACTTCGCGTCAGAGCGCAACACGGAACGCATCACGCGCATTAATACCGGTCAAAACGCCAGAGCGTCCTGAACCAAAACTTCCAGAAACGCCTCTACCTTGTCCATTGGGCCGGGGGGATAGGTGCGATAGCCTATTTCAACGAGGCCAGTGCGATCGGTGATGAAGATCGAATAGGGGCAGAACGCCACAAGCGCTGGATCCTCTTCCATCACCTCCCGGGACAACTGCGCCGAACAGAACAGGAAGACGTCAGCCCCTGCAAACAATGTCTCACCGCCCATATCCGCGCGCGTACGCTCCAGCATGTCGCCGGTATGCGCGTGGTGATCGATCACCAGACCGGCATCCAGAATGGCGTTCTCTACCGAGAAGACCGCATCCTCAAAAGTACCATCATAGGGATGGGTGATTGCGAAATCCTCAGCCGCAAGGGACGTCGCACTGAGCAAGGCGCAGGCCAGAAAAATAGGTTTCATCGGCCTGCGCCCTTTGCGTTAGCTGAACATGTCAGCCGTGATGCCGTCGTACCAGCCGAGGCTTTCGACATAGGTTGCCTCGCGGACATCCGGGGTTTCGCCCGTTGCGGAGATAAACCCGTCGACCTTGGCAATCTTCTCCTCGGTTGCCTCATAGGTCGCGCCCACCTTGACGCCGTCCTTGGCATCAATGAGAGACCAGCATGTATTGGCAAACTTGGCCGGGAACACACGGCTGCCCGTCAGCGCCCCGCGCACGGCATTGGCGCAGACCTTGGCCTGGCTGTTGGCTGAGAACCCGGATTTTGGCATATCGCCCTGCTGGCTTGCATCGCCCAGCACATACACGTCCGGATCGGCTTTCGTTGACATGTCGGCGGCGTTGACCGGCGCCCAATTGCCATCTGTCACACCGGCAAGCTCGGCAATCCGGCCTGCTTTCATCGCAGGGATCACATTGGCGGCGTCAACCTTGGTGACCTCACCGTCGATTGTGACGGTCATGGCGGCGGGATCAACGCTGACATTGTCGCCCCCGAAATCGCTCCCGATCCAGTCGATCATGCCCGCGTAATGCTTGTTCCAGCCTTCTTCGAAGAGCCCCTGCTTGGAGAACTTGCCCTTGGGATCCGCCACGATGATTTTCGCCGTGGGATTGGTGTTCTTCAGCAGATGCGCCACCATGGAAATCCGCTCATAGGGCCCGGGAGGGCAGCGGTAAGGGTTCGGGGGCGCGACCATGGCAAAGGTCCCGCCTTCGGGCATTGCCATGATCTGGGCTTTGAGCAATTCCGCCTGCGTCCCGCCCTTGTAGGCGTGGGGCATGACATCCTGATCGGCCACAGACCAACCCTCCACCGCGCCATCGACGAAATCGATACCCGGCGACAGGATCAGCTTGTCGTAAGGCAGTGTGTGTCCGCCAGCGGTCGTGACTGTCTTTGCGCCGCGATCCACGCCGACGGCCCAATCGTGCAAGACATTGACGCCGTGGTTTGTCGCCAAACCGGCATAGCCGTGTCCCAGGCTGTCCATCTCGCGGAAACCGCCGATATAGAGATTGGAGAAGAAGCATGTGTAGTATTGGCGCGAGGGCTCGATGAGTGTGACATCCACCTCGCCCTTACTGTCTTTCGCGATGTAGCGGGCAGCCGTTGCGCCACCGGCTCCGCCGCCCACGACAATGACCCTTGGCTTGCCATGTCCAGCCGCGCGCACCATGGGCGCGCTGAGTGTTGCGGCCGTGGCCGCCAGGAATGTTCTTCGCTTCATTTGCATTGGCAGTTCCTCCCTGAACTCCTGCGTAGCGGCGCCAGACCTTTACGGTTCGAGTGCGCCAAAATATGCGGCGAGGGCCGCGATTTCCTCTGCATTCAACCGTCCGGCAATCATTTGCATGACGGGATGCGGTCGGACCTTGTCTTTGTAGGCGTGCATTGCGATTACAAAATCTTCCTGCGCCCACAACGTGATTGACGGAATGCCATTTGCCGCGCCCGAGGCCTGGTGGCAGGTTGTGCATTCCGAACTCAGATATTCACCGTATTCAGAATCGCCCACCAAAGCGAGGATTTCCGGATCAACCGCGTGATCCGTGCCCCGTGCGGTCGGGTCGGCTTCCGGAATGTCGGCGGGATTGTCGGAATAGACGCGCAGATACGCCAGAAGATCAGCCCGCGCCTGCGGATCTTTCAAACCGCGAAAGGACATCCGGGTCCCCGAGACAAGCGCGCGCGGGTTCTCGATATAGGCGTCCAGCGTGTCGGCATGCCATTCCAGCCCGTTGGTCGCCGCGCGCTGCATGCCTTTGGAATAACGATACTTCTCATGGGCGGCGGCTTTGCGCCCGAAGAGGCCGTTCAGATGGGGCCCGATGCGATCCCGCGAGCCCTGCCCCACCATGTGACAGCCCTTGCACTGGTCAAAGACCACTCTCCCGGCATCGGGGTCTCCCAAAGGCTCCGCGAGCGCGGCGCCCGAAAGGAGCACCGCGCTCAAAGCCGCAATCGCACTACGCATCCGCATCATTGAGAGGCAGCTTTCAGATATTCCACGATCGCGTCAAGGTCGCCGTCCTTTCGCAGGCCGGCGAACGACATCTTCGTGCCGCGCATGTAGTCCTTGGGTTTGGCGAGAAAGGCCTTCAGCTCCTCTTCGGACCAGACCAAGCCCTCCTCTCCCGCCGCAGCCATGACCTTGGAATAGCGGAAGTTCTCTGCGGCCCCGGCGGGCGCACCGACGATCCCCGTCAGAACGGGGCCCGACTTGTTCTTCGCGCCGTCACCGATCTGGTGGCAGGATTTACACTTGCGGAAAACCTTCTCTCCCACGGCGGCCAATTCGGCATCAATGGCGGGCGCTTCGGGCTCTGCCGCCTCAGCCGCCACTTCGACCACGTCAGGCGCTGCGGCTTGCATCGCGGCCTCTTTCGCCTCTTTCGAATGGTCCTGCCCAGGCGTCACATTCAGATCAGTTGCGCGTTTGGTGATCTGCACAGCGCCGGATTTGCAGTTCTCCATGCAGGGCTCGCCGCGCCAGATCGTGTATTCCGTCTCGGCGCGATCATCGATGATGAAACCGTCGGCGTTGTACATCTCAACATCCGCGAAGGTCTCGTGGCTGAGCACGAAATCCTCGTCTACCAACTGGTTGGAATAGAGAATGTAGGCCACGATGGCATAGGTCTCATCGGCGGTCAGCGTGCCTGCGGCGCCAAAGGGCATCGAGCGATGCACGTAGTCCCACACGGTCGAGAGATAGGGCCAATAAGAGCCCACGGTCTTGACCGGGTCCTCATCGGCCAGCGTATCCCAGCCGCCCGCAAGCACGGGCCAATTGCCCACGCCTTCAGCAAAATCGCCATGACACACGGCACAATACTCGCCAAAGACTTCGTCCCCCGTCCAGACATCGCCAGAGCCTTCCGGCAAGCCGCGCCCATCTGGCAGGACATCCACATCCCAAGCGGCGATCTCTTCGGGCAGCGCCTCACGGCCCAACCCATATCCTTCGGCAAAGGCGGGGCCGCTTACCAGAAGTATCGCGAGTGAGGTTTTAAGAAACTTCGACATTTTCAGTCACTCCTTCCGGGGTCACATGCCAGGTCTGGATGCAATTGTTGTGGTAGATCGAGTTGAGCCCGCGCACCTCGCGCAGCTGCTCTTTCGTGGGCTGGATATAGCCCGTCTCATCCATGGCGCGGGATTGCAGGAGCATCTCTTCGCCCTGCCAATCGATGTCGAGATAGAAGCGCGTGAGCGCCTTGTCGGTGCCCGGTGCGGCAAGCCGCGCGGTCTCCCACGTCACACCGCCATCGCGGGAGACGTCCACCCGCGTGATCTTACCTTGGCCCGACCATGCCAGCCCGGTGATCACGAGCGGCCCGTGGCCATGGGTGATGGGTGCCTGCGGGGAGGGCGAGGTGATGACGGATTTGGCATCCATCACCCAGGTCCATTTCCGCGCCGTGCCGTCTTCGAGCACATCGGTGTATTTCGAGGTCTCTTCGCGGCTCTGCACAGCCATGTCCGTCACCTCAATGCGGCGGAGCCATTTGACCCACATGTTGCCTTCCCAACCGGGCACGACCAAACGGACGGGATAGCCATGCTCCATCCGCAGCGCTTCGCCGTTGGCCTTGAAGGCGACGAGCACATCGTCGAGCGCCTTTTCCATCGGGATCGAACGGCCGTTGGAGGAGGCATCCGCCCCTTCGACATAGACCCATTTATCGCCAAGGTCTCCGGCGGCATCGAGCCCGGCCTCCTCAAGGAGAGTGCGCAGCGACACGCCGGTATATTCCATATTGTGGATCATGCCGTGGGTGTATTGCGCGCCATTGAGCTGCGCGCCGGCCCACTCCATGCCGGTATTGGCGGCACATTCGCAGAAATAGACATGTTGTTCGCGCGGAAAGCGCTCCAGATCAGCGTAGGAGAAGACAAGCGGGCGATCCACGAGGCCGTTGATCATCAGCCGATAATCTTCCTTGCGCAGCTCGATGGCGCCAGAATGGTGCCGCTCAAAGGCGCAGCCCTGGGGCGTGATCGTGCCATCGAGCGCATGGATCGGCGTGAAGTTGATCGACGAGATCGGATCGGCGGTCAACCACGGGACGGTGCGGCGCACGACGTCTTTCTCGAATTCAATCGGCATGCCGTAGGGCGTGGCGTCCACGCCGTCACCCAGACCAGAGGTCCAGTCCTGCAACTCGGTGATGAGCGGATCGGGCGTGCCCGCGCTTGCGGCGGCACCCAGCGTACCGGCGGCTGCGGCGGCAGAGCCCCGCAGAAACGCGCGGCGGGAGGGTTTTTGGAGGTCAGACATGAGGACTCCTTTGATTGGAATGGACAAGCCGGGCAAAACCAGCCCCTGGGATTGCGATTGGTGCGTTGGGTCCATGGCGCTTTATGTCGGCCACTGGCGCGCTTCGGAAACCTGGCATCGTGTGGTCAGACAAAAATCCATCCCCGGACAGGGGCTGGCTTTGCCCGGCGCCTGCGGCGCTGTTTCGGGCAGAATGCACTGCATGCGCCAAGATCATATCCCCACGATCTCGACGCTGTTGTTCTCGGACAGGCTCACGGTGCCCTGTTTGCGAATGTGGTTTTC
This sequence comes from Primorskyibacter sp. S187A, assembly GCF_049800955.1. NCBI lineage: Bacteria > Pseudomonadati > Pseudomonadota > Alphaproteobacteria > Rhodobacterales > Roseobacteraceae > Primorskyibacter > Primorskyibacter sp. S187A. The sequence goes on from NZ_JBNAGA010000002.1 coordinate 312,906, forward strand.
CACCACGTCCCAGATCTGCGGGCCTTCGGTGCCTTCATTCACGCTGGCCCATCCGGCCACGACATAGGAGCGCGATGGATCAATGGGCTCGCCTGTGGACAGAAGCGTCATCTCGGAGATGCGCTCGCCCTGAGGCTTGGAGACGTCAACGCGGTAGCCAAGCCCCCCGGTGCGGACCATATCGCCGCCTTGCTGGTAATAGGGATCGGGGTTGAAGATATTGTCGGCCACGTCTTCGAGCACGACCTTGAGGAACTCGCCCGTCATTTCCGTCCGATAGGCCTCGCCATAGGTCATGGAGGTGACGTTCCAGATGTCCTCGCGGGTGATGTCCTGTCCGGGCAGGACCGATGGGCCCCAGCGCACACCGGGCGAGAGCGCGATTTCGGCCTCGCGTTCGGAGAGCAGCGCGTCGCAAATCAGATCGTCCCACGTGCCGTTGAAATTGCCGCGGCGGTAGAGGAGCGTATCGGTCTGGCCGATGACTTCTTCGAGCTGGGCCTTGTAGGGCGCGCGCTCGGCCTCGATGGCGGCGGCAACCTCGGGATCAGGCGCGATCACATCGGAGAAGACCGGGATCAGCTTGGTGCGGTAGCCCATCATCCGCCCGTCGCGCACATCGAGATCGACGCGGGAGACAAATTTGCCGTTGGAGCCGGACGCGATCAGAAGCGTCTCGCCCACGAGCACCGGTTCGGGCAGGGCATCGTGGGTATGGCCTGTGAGGATCACGTCGATGCCTTTGACCTTGGAGGCCATGCTCTTGTCCACATCAAAGCCGTTGTGGCTGAGGCAGACCACCAGCTCGGCGCCCGCCGCGCGGACCTCATCGACCATCTCCTGCATCCGCCTGTCGCGGATACCGAAGGAGTATTCGGGGAACATCCAGCCCGGGTTGGCGATGGGCATATAGGGGAAGGCCTGACCGATTACGGCGATCTTGGTGCCGCCGCGCTCGAAGAATTTATAGGGCGGAAAGAGCTCGGTGGGCTCATCCCATTCGGCATCAAAGATATTTTGGCCGAGAGCGGCGAAGGGGAGGTCTTCAACAATCTCGGCCACGCGGTCAGAGCCCAGCGTGAATTCCCAGTGGAAGGTCATCGCGTCGGGCTTCAGCGCGTTCATCACATTGACCATGTCCTGGCCTTGCGTGTGATAGCAGGTGTAGGAGCCATGCCAGGTATCGCCGCCATCGAGCAGGAGCGCATCGGGGCGGTCAGCGCGGATGGCGTTGATGATCGTCGCGACACGGTCCAGCCCGCCGACACGGCCATAAGACTGCGCCAGCGCGGCAAAATCGCCCGACGAGAGCGCGTAATGGGCCGGGCTGCCATCGGCAATGCCGTAGAGCTTGCGAAAATCCGCCCCGGTCACATGGGGGACAGCGCCCTTGTTGTTGCCGACACCCAGGTTGATCGAAGGCTCGCGGAAGTAGATGGGCACCATCTGGGCGTGAATATCGGTGATGTGGATCAGGGAGACATTGCCAAAAGTATCAAATTCCAGAAGCTGATCCTGCGTCAGCGCCTGCTGCGCGCCAAGCCGCGCCCAATTGCCAAACCCCGACGCGCCCGTCAGAGCGGCGGCGGCCATGGAGACCTGAAGGAAATCCCGGCGGGACATCATGGGAGAGATCATCGGGCGGATCCTTTACTCGAAGTGCACACATGCGCATGTGTGAATTTAATTTCTGCGAAAAGCCCCGCCCGAATGAACGGGCGGGGTCCAGAAAGCTTAGTTGCGAACCGAGGGTCCTTCGACACTCAGACCATTGCCACGCGAGGCAACGTAAAGCTCAAGCGCGATGAACTCTGCGGAGCCCGGGCTATACGTTTCGGCACGGGTGTCGCGGACACAGCCTTTGAAACGGGCATGCACGGTATTGAGCTTGGCGTTCTTCAAACGGTAGGTCGGAAATCCGTTGATCTGGCCCTGGCTCAGGTGGTCCGCGCGGATATAGTTGCCGTAGTTCTCTTCATGGCAGGACGCGCAAGACAGCTCAAGCTGACCCGTGCGGGTGTAGTAGAGTTCCTTGCCCTGCTCCCAAACAGACTGCACCGGACCATCAATGGCCACATTGACAGGCATGCCACGGGATTGCACCGAAATCAGCGCTTCCATATTGGCCATCGCACCGGACGTGTATTTGTAAGGCTCGGCCCCCATATTCTCCGTGCGGCAGTGGTTGACCTGCATCGCAAGCGTACGGACTTCACCGGCCTCTTCATTGAACTTCGGATAAACCGCGCGCACGCCTTTCATCGACGTTTCGACGTTTTCATGGCAGGTGGCGCAGGATTTGTTCTCAGTGCCTTCGACGGCGTTCCACTGATCCATGCCCTGATCGACGAAGATCATGCCAGGATTGTCGAAATCATCCAGCTGGAGCGATTGCGTCTCGTCGGAGCGGAAGTGCCACCCCGAAATCAGCTCGCTGACACCGGTATCGGCCATGTGATCCGGCACAGCAGCCTTCGTCACCATTTCAAGTTCGTCATTGATGACCATTTTGTCGTCATCTGCGCCGCCGGCGAACGCCGCGCCCGCCAGGCCAATGGCTGTGACGATGGCTGTTGTTGTCTTTTTCATAATTTACGGTCCCTCCCTGATTGGCTTTGTATGCCAAGCCTCGCCCGGGAGATTACGTCCCGGGCGAGGACTTTATTCAGCCGATAGCCACTTTTTTCGCTGTCTCGTAGACAGAGCCATCGTCATCGTACCACGTGAATTTGAACTCACCGGCCTCTGGAACCATGGCTTCAAACTCGAAATACGGGTTGGTCGAAATCGCAGGCTCGAGCGTGACATCGATGACATTGGTGCCATTGAAATCAGCAGTGAAGCGATTGATGATCGAGCGCGGGATTACGTTTCCGTCTCCGTCCTTGCGCTGCCCGGACTCCATTTTATGGGAGATCAAGGTCTTGATTGTGATGGCCTCACCGGCGGCTGCCGTTTTAGGGACCTTCACGCGTGGTTTTACACCTTTTGCCATTGTAGTGGTCTCCTCTTGCTTAGCCGCCGCAGCCGCCGATTGTGACTTTCACGGTATTGGCCGCGCGCGCGAAGCTGCCGTCTGCCAATTGCGCAATCGCAACGACATCCTGCGTTCCGGCAAGGCGAATCCGCGTCGAGGCGGTCTGGCTGGCTGCCAGCTCACCAAACTTGAACGTGGCCACCGGGGGCGTCGGATTGCCCGCAGCGTAAACCGCGATGGCGACAGCACCGGGTGCAGACACCTCGATCGGAACGGTGTTGCCGTTTTCCGCGATTTCAGGTGTGGTGAGCTCGATACCGGCATCGCCAATATCCGCACCACCGGTGAATTCGGCGATCAGGTCGTCCAGCGCGGCATGCGCGCGCATCGGAAGGACCGTCATCAGCGCAGCACCGGCACCCAGTGCCAGCGTTTCGCGACGCGTGAATTCCATTTGGGTTCTCCTCGTCTCTGATTGAGTTACTTTAGCCGTCCTTGAGCGTCAGCAGATACGCGACGACATCTTCGACTTCCTGCGCTGTCAGAATTGGCGTCAGGTCTTCTTCTTTTGCGGCTTTGCCCGTGTAACCATTGCCGGGGCGAATAAACCCGCTGGTTTTGTAGAAACCGGGCATCACGGTACCATCGAACATCATCTTTGCGTTCACGACGATCCCGCGCAGCTCTTCCGCAGTGCGATACTCGCCCACGCCATCGAGTGACGGGCCCACTTCCCCATGGAAGGGGGCATGTTTGAGCGCTGTGACTTCATGGCAGGCGATGCAGTTGCCCTTGCCACGAATGGTCATGATCTCGGCGCCGTTCGCGGCATCACCCGGCGCACCGGTCAACGAGGCTGCAATCGTGCCATCTTCCGTAAATTCCACGTCGTTTGGCTTCATGGCTTCCGCCGACGCAAGCCCGGCCGCGCAAGCCATAATCGCAAAAATAGTGAGCGTTTTCTTCATTGTCCCTCCCGCAGCCACCTTGGCTCAGCCGCTTGGCTATCGTGGCTTATCGCATACCGTAGTGCACGAATATGGAATGACGCAACAACAAATTCACTTTTGTGAATTTTATCGCTTTGGAAGGGGTCTCAATCCGTCGATCCGTTGTCGCGCTCCTGGATCATCCGCGCGTGGTAGCGCTGAAAATCTTCATCCCCATCAAGGGCATAGCGCTTCTCAAACACCCAGGTGAACATATCCAACGTCGTGCCTGCCCCAAAGGCGCCAGGCATTTGCGCGACGGCAGCCTGCGGCGCAGTCAGGCCTTCTGCGACCTCTTCGTCAATGAACATCAACGTCGGCGTAAACAGAATCCCCCACTTGCGGGCCATGTCCTTTTCGCTGCGCGTATCGCCGTCAAAATCCGTGACCTCCACATCTCCGTGCAGGTTCAGTTGCACGACAAAGTAATTCTCCTCGATCATTGCGGTGATGTCTTCGCGTGGAAACACGTCCTCATGCATTTTGGTGCAGTAGATGCAGCCGCGTTGTTCGAAAAAGAGCACGAGGCGTTTGCCCTCGGATTTGGCCTCCTCGAGGTCTTCGCGCAGATCTTTGAACGTGTCGCGCATCCAAGCTGTTTTGTGCAGGCCATCGTCGCCGAGCTCTGCGGCGGCGAGGGGCAAAGCCATCATTGCGGCAAACAGAATTGCGATGAAACGGGTCATGTCTTTCTCCTGTGCTAGCCAATGGTCATGAAGATCGGAAAGGTCTCCAGGAGCCATTGCGCGATAATGCTGATGGAATTCGTCGCGATGAGTAGTCCGAATGTGATGAGCAAGAGGCCCATGAGTTTCTCGATCATCGGCAAATGGCGGCGGAAGCGGGCCATCCAGCGCATGAACGGGCCGATGAACATCGCAGCGACCACGAAAGGCGCCGTCATGCCGACACCGTAGACAAAGAGCAGCGAGGCACCACGCAACGCAGTGTCTTGCCCCGCAGCCGTAAACAGGATCGCCGCCAATACGGGACCCACACAAGGGGTCCAGCCGAAGGCGAACGCGAGACCAATCAGGTAAGCGCCCGCAAGGCTGAGATTGGATGTCTCGCCGGTATCTGCACGAAACTGTCGATACAAAAAGCCGATTTTGATCACGCCCAGAAAGTGCAGGCCCATGGCAATGATCAGCGCCGCCGCGGCCCAGCGCAGGATGTCGAAATACTCTCTGACCATCTGGCCAAAGATCGAAGCCGTCGCGCCCAGCGCCATAAAGACAGTGATCACGCCAAGCGCAAAAGCCATCGCGGCCAGAATCGCCCGGCGGCGGACACGCGGCGAGATCTCGGCATTGGCGCTGATCTGGTTCATGCCGACCCCACCGAGATAGCTCAGGTAAAACGGCACGATGGGCAGAATACAGGGGGACAAAAAGGACAAGAGCCCCGCCACGAGTGCGCCAAAGATGGTCACATCAAACATATCTGCCCCCCACGCGATGTGATCCGCGTTGTATAATTCACATATTCATATTACGTTGGATGAAACGGGGGCACCCCGTCAAGGAACCTGTCATGTTGAGATACCTAGCCCTCTTCGCAATGCTATCGGCACCGGTTGCGGCAGAGATGTCGCTTGTGATGGTGGAGCAGAACGGGTGTGTCTGGTGCGAGCGATGGGACGAGGAGATCGCGCCGATCTATCCAAAAACGGACGTTGGTGCTGAAGCGCCCCTCTCCCGGCTGGATATTTCAGAGGCCAACGCACAGCCGGATGTGTTTTCCGGGCGCGTCAGTTTCACGCCAACCTTCGTGCTTCTGCGCGATGGCGTCGAAGTAGATCGCCTGCAAGGCTATCCCGGAGAAGACTTTTTCTGGCCCGTGCTGGAGCAAATGGTGGAACGCGCGGCACGTTCGGAGGAACAGGGATGAAAGATACGGCCCTACCGGTCTTCGACGCACATACATGCGAAGAAGATCTCGAAAAGATGATGAACAGCGCGACGCGCGCTGCAAACTTTCTCAAGGCGCTTGGCCATGAAGGGCGGCTGATGATCTTGTGCCATCTGGCGACGGGTGAAAAATCCGTGACCGAGTTGGAAGATCTCCTGAGCGCGCGCCAGGCGGCTGTGTCGCAGCAATTGTCTCGTCTGCGCCTCGAAGGCCTCGTGACGCCGCGACGGGACGGCAAGACGATCTATTATTCATTGGCCGATGACAGGCCCAGGCAAATCATGGAAGTTGTCTACGACATGTTCTGTAAGCCTGACTGAGGCGCGGAAGGTCAGGCGCATCGGAGGGTCAGGGAGGGCACGCCGTATGCTGGAGTTGCTGGGAGAACACTGGACCGTTGCGTTTTTTGGCGCTTTGGGCGGAATGGCGCTCGGCTTGGCGGCGCGCTTGGGGCGCTTCTGCACGCTGGGCGCGATCGAAGACGTGATGTATTCCAGCTCATCTCTCAGATTGCGGATGTGGGGGCTGTCCATAGGCACTGCCATTCTCGCAAGTTTCTCCGCCATGGCCCTCGGCCTGTTTGACCCACAGGGTTCAATCTATCTCAGCCAGACATGGAATCCTCTCTCGACAATTATTGGGGGGCTTTTGTTTGGCTACGGTATGGCCATCGCCGGAAACTGCGGTTTTGGCGCACTGGCGCGGCTGGGGGGCGGCGATATCAGGGCCTTCGTGATTGTCCTTATCATCGGGGTGGCGGCCTACGTCATGTCGTCCGGTCCTCTCGCCTCGGCGCGCGTGTTTCTCTTTCCACCCATGGAAGCAGAGCAATCGCAAAGTCTGGTCTTCGCCCTATCTCGGTGGCTCCAGCTGGACGTTGCCCTGATTGGCATCGTGATCGGATTGATCCTGTGTCTGTCCTCATTATCCTCCAGCATCCTGCGCAGCTCGTGGAATGCCGTGCTCTGGAGTATCGTTGTCGGCCTGACGATCGCAGGCGGATGGATTGGCACACATTGGGTCGCCACCCATGGGTTTGAAGCAACGCCCATCGTTTCGCACACCTTCTCGACCCCTGTCGGGGACACGCTGATCTATGCAATGCTCTCGTCAGGTTTGACCGTCAGCTTTGGCATCGGATCTGTGTTTGGCGTCGTATTGGGGGCAGCGTTTGGATCCTTTGGCAAAGGACAGTTTCGCTGGGAAGCCTGTGATGACCCGCGCGAGTTGCGCCGCCAAATGACCGGCGCTTGGCTCATGGGATTCGGGGCGGTCCTGTCGCTGGGTTGCTCCGTCGGACAGGGCCTGTCTGCGATGTCTTTGCTGGCCTATTCCGCGCCGGTGGCCTTGTTGGCCATCTTTGCAGGAGCTTGGTTGGGCCTCAGACAAATGGTCGAAGGTTTCTCCCTGGGCAGCGCCCGCTAGAAATAGCTTCGCACGAGGCTTTCTGACAACAGGCTCCAGCCATCCGCGACAACGAAAAACGCGAGCTTGAAGGGCAGGGAAACGATTGCGGGGGGTACCATCATCATCCCCATCGACATCAAAACCGCCGCAACCACGAGATCAATAATCAAAAACGGCATGAAGATCAGGAAACCGATCTGAAAGGCCCGCGCGATCTCCGACAGCATGAAGCTTGGAACAAGAATACTGAGGGGGGCTTCTGGCGACAACGTCGGAGGATCTTCCGGAAACCGCAAGCTTGCCATGGATTGGAACGTGGTGTCATCCAAACGTCCCGCCATGAAACCCCTAAAAGGCTCCAAAGCCAGCTGGAAGCCCTCTTCAATCGGCAGAGTTTCGTTCAAAACCGGCGCAATACCAGCCTGCCATGCCTCGACAAAAACCGGCTCCATAATGAAGTACGTCAGAAACAGAGCGAGAGAGACAAGCAGCATATTGGGCGGCGATTGTTGCAGGCCCAAAGCCTGTCTCAGGATCGCAAAAACGGTGATCAAGAACGGGAAACAGGTGATCATGATGGCGATCCCTGGCGCAAGGCTCAGGACCGTGATCAACAAAAGAAGTTGAATTGACGTCGTCGTGAGCGACCCGTTTTCGCCCAACGACAGTGATAGCTCCTGCGCCGCGGCAGGCCCGGCCGCAACACATATGGCCGTCAGGAAAACAAGGAGCCTCAAGATCACGCAAGACCCCCGCGCAGCTCAACCACATCTGTAAGCCGAACCACGAGTTGACCATCCGGGCCGCCTTCAGATTCCTCGAGAACGCCACGCGCAATCAGCTTGTCACCCACATACAGTGAAACTGGGTCGTCAACCTGTGCATCCAGCGTCAAGACGGATTGGGGGCCCAGTGCCAAAAGCTCTGCAACTGTCGGGCGCGCCTTCCCCACGCTCACGGTTATTTCAATTGGAACGCCCGTGAACGGGTTGTTTTCGGTTGCAAGACCAGCGCCTTCAGACATGTCTCTGCTCCTTTTGTGGGGAATGGTTAAAGGCCTCAATGGCGTCGCGCAGCTCTTCCAGCAGGGCATCAAAATCAAGCGCCATCTCGCCATCGGCAAAACTGATTTGCACCTGTCCCGCCGTCAGAGACCTGTCTTCGACAACACTGACTTCAATGTCCTTAAGGCGGTCAGCCAAACGCTTCATGATTGCGATATTGTCCGGTGCGACCGAAAGGACGACCCGCATATCGTCCGCATTCAGCGGCAGCTTTTGGAGCTCCTCGGCAACCTTTGGCGCAATGGCGATGCGCGAGAGTTCTGGCAGAAACTGCGCAAACATTGCATCAAACACATTAGTCAACGAGCCGATTACGTGCGTGCAAGCCTCTTGATAGGTAAACGACATGTCGCGCAGATTTTGTGCGAGATCTGCTGCCACCTGCATCTGCTCGGCCTGATTGGCTCCGACAGCATCGTCCCAGCCAGCTTTGTATCCATCTTCATAGGCCTCTAGCCTCAAGACTTCGGTCGCTTCCTCAGAGGCTATCGGCGCGCTGACACTCGCCAGCTCAATGACATCTCCAAAGTCTTCCAACAAATGCGCTATACTCATCAGACCTTCTCCCCTTTCTCATCAAGCCACCCGCGAAGCACCTCGACAGTCTCTTCCTGGCGTTCGCTAATGAGTGTTCGCAGGCGTTCGACTGGATCCTCCGGTGGCGCGACGTCTTCTTCAAAGAGTGATGGCGACGCGACCGGCGCGAAACCGCCCGACCCGTCATCGATTTCCCCATCCAAGGCGAGGGTGTTTGCGCCCAGCGCTTCCGGCGCACCGTTCACATCAGACACAGGCCCGGCCAGTGCCGGCACGCTATCTGTATTTGCACCGCTTGTCAGAATTGGGCGCACCACGAAGAGCCCAAGGATAAGCGCAACCAAACCAGCAACCGCCATCTGGATCAAAGACATGATATCCAGCGACATCCCGTCCATCAGCCCTGTGCCTGCCGGCGTGCCCTCGGTTCCAATTGGTGTGAATGGCATGGACTTGATCGTCAGCGTATCACCACGTTCCGCATCAAGGCCAACGGCAGAAGATACGAGTTCCCGGAGGGCCTCTATTTCTGCGTCAGGCAATGGTTCGATAGTTGTTTGCCCTTGTGCGTCGGTCACTGGCGTACCGTTAACCAAAACAGCCACGCTGAGCTTGCGAACAGCACCCGGCGCCCGCACGATCTCGCGCTCCGTTTGCGAGACTTCGTAATTCACTCTCTCGCGTGTTTCGCTGTTTTGCGAATTGCTTCCACCGCCCGCAGCATCTCCATCCGGGAGGTTGGAGGCCACGGTGACATCTCCACCGCCAGCGTCTGAACTCGTATTGCTGCGTTCCTCGGTATCTGTACTGATGGCGACTCGACTTTCCGGATCAACAAGTCGCTCCCGGATCGACTCGGTTTCCGTGACCGTATCGACAGCCACCTCAACGACAGCGTTTCCATAGCCAACGCGCGCTTCAAGCAAACGCAGAACTTGCTCACGCAACTTTTGCGCGCGATCAGCACCGGCCAGCACTGGTGCATCGTCTGCTGCGGAAGTGACGAGCCCGCCGTTCCCATCAATCACTGCGACATCGTTGGGATCCAGCCCGGCAACAGCGGACGCCACCAGGAATTTGAACGCCTTTGCTTGACCCGCCCCAAGTTCAGCACCGCCAACGGTTGTCACGGAGATTGACGCGGACGGACGCAGGTCTCTTTGGAACGGATTGGAGGAGGCATTCGCGATGTGCACGCGAGCACTCCGAATCTGTGGGTTAGCGAGTATCGTTCTGGCCAGCTCGCCTTCTTTCGCACGCCAATAGGCAGCGTCAAACATTTGCGATGTCGTGCCAAAACCCGTCAATGAGTCGAGCAATTCATAGCCCTTGGACCCGTTGGCAGGCATGCCTTCGCTCGCCAGTGTCATGCGCAGTTCATCGCGCTGTTGGTGCGGGACGAAAATCGAACCGCCACGTACGTCAAAAGCAACGCCCCGCTGTTCCAGCGCCTGCACAACGTCTCCCGCCGGACCGCTTTCTAGCCCGGAATACAAAAGCGCCATGGATGGCTGCGACGCCATACGAAAAACTACAAATACCGCTGTGAGCATCGCAACAGCCGCCGCAACGACGGCGACTTGCTTGCTGGGAGACAAAGCGATCCAATTCTTGGCAATTTGCTGCACGTCCAACCTCCGATTCACCAAACGTTCTGCTTGGATATTCCGATCAATGGGCCATCAGGCTTAATAATCGGTTAGTCCCCACGCGATAAAACCGAAGCAGGCCAACTAAGGGTGATGAAATGACGGACGCCGTTGCCGAAGAAGAGCTTGAACCAAAAAAAACGTCGAAACTTCCGATGCTTATCGGACTCATTCTCGCTCTATTGGGCGGTGGAGGTGGTTTCTTCGCAGTGTATTCGGGAATGATTTTGGGTAGCGAATCGTCTGGCGACACGATGTCAGAGGAGACAGTGACGGTCGCGCCGTTGCCGGATCTGGCGTTTGTCGAAATCGAGCCTCTGATTATATCGATCGGGGCGCCAGCGCTGCGTCAGCATTTGCGTTTCCGCGCGCATCTTGAAGTCAACGAAGCCTACAAGAGTGATGTCGAGAAGCTTTTGCCCCGAGTCGTTGATGTCATGAACAGCTACTTGCGTGCTCTGGACATCGACGACCTCGAGGACTCGCTGGCACTCCATCGGCTTAGATCTCAATTGCTGAGGCGTGTGGAACTTGTGACCGGCGAAGGTCGCGTGAACGACATCCTGATTATGGAATTCGTGCTGAATTAAAGGAATGATCCATGGATCTGATAGCTGATATCTTACTGGTCTCTGGCGCACTGGGTGCTGGTCTGTATTGTTTCGTCCTGTCGCGCAAACTCGCCAAATTCAATGACTTGGAAAAAGGCGTTGGCGGCGCTGTCGCTGTGTTATCCGGCCAGGTCGATGATCTAACAAAAGCCCTCGAAAAAGCGAAGGGCAGCGCAACGGTAGAAACCCAGCGTTTAGAAGAGCTTACGAAACGAGCAGAAAACGCATCAAAGCATCTAGAGCTCATGATGGCCTCTATGCACGATCTGCCTGAACACCCCAAGCAACCGCAAGCGCCCAAAGTTAACGAAAAAGGCGATCCTGTATTTTCGAGTTTTGCACGGAGGACAGGGTAGTGGGACAGGCAAAGCAGTTAAAAAAACGCGGGAAAGGTACTTTGGCCGCCGTCGCAGCTCTATTGATCCTTTCTGCGCTCGTAAGGCTGGGAGATAGCGCGGGCCAGGCATTTGCGAGAGAAGGCGAGGTATCAACCTCCGAGGCTTCACAGTCCACTACTCCAGAACGCACGCTCGATGACATTTCTGCCGTTCTCGAAGCACTCAAAGAGCGCGAAGAGCGAGTCTTGGCCTCTGAGAAGAAAATCGATCGTAGGATGGCCGTTCTCGCGCAGGCCGATGCAGAGATCCAAGCAAGGCTAGAAGCTCTGGCTGCCGCGGAAGCATCACTCAAAGAGACTCTCGCCCTTGCGGATCAAGCGGCAGAGAAAGATCTCACACGTCTGACGGCAGTTTATGAAAACATGAAGCCGAAAGAGGCAGCGGCATTATTCGAGACAATGGATCCTAGCTTTGCTGCAGGCTTCTTGGGCCGGATGAAACCCACGGCCGCAGCCGGCATCATGGCAGGCTTGCAACCTGAAACAGCCTACTCAATATCAGTCGTACTTGCGGGGCGTAATTCTGAGGTCCCAACGCAATAGATTCACGAAGATCACTCCGGAACAACTCACACAATCTTAACTCGCATAGTTCACACATAGACTAAAGATTTGGGGATCGATATGATTGGTTTTGCTGGGATAGCTTGCGTATTTATCATGGTATTCGGTGGCTACATTCTAGCCGGCGGAAAAATGGGAATTATCATCAAGGCTCTGCCATTTGAGATGATAATGATTGGGGGCGCCGCCGTTGGTGCTTTTCTAATTTCGAACGATATGGCAGCCGTTAAGCATACAGTTAAGGACATCGGGAAGGTATTCAAAGGGCCCAAATGGAAGCCAAGTGATTACCAAGATTTGCTATGTTTGTTATTCGAATTAATCAGGCTTTCCAAGTCAAATCCAATTGGACTCGAAGAACACATTGAAGGCCCGAGCGATAGCGAAATCTTTGGGAGATATCCGAAAATCCAATCTGACAAAGAGGTCGTAAATCTCATTTGTGACACATTGAGATCGGCATCAATGAACTATGACGATCCGCATCAAGTTGAAGAGGTACTTGAAAAACGGATTGAGGCATCTCACCATCACGCGATGCATTCCAGTCATGCCTTGCAAACAGTAGCAGACGGCCTTCCGGCTCTTGGAATTGTTGCAGCTGTTTTGGGGATTATCAAGACAATGGGTAGCATTGATCAGCCACCAGAGATATTGGGGAAGATGATCGGTGGGGCTTTGGTTGGTACATTCCTAGGGGTCTTCTTGGCCTATGGATTTTTCGGACCATTCGCCGCGCGCGTTAAAGCTGTTACGGAAGAAGATGCACACTTCCCTAAACTTGTGAGAGAAGTTCTGATTGCCAATCTGCACTCTCATCCTACAAACATTTGCATTGAAGTTGGGCGTCAGAACACGCCAACACACATACGGCCAAATTTTGATGATCTTGAAGAAGCTATGAAATCCTTAAAACAGGACGCGGCATGAAAACGTTCATGGTCAGTTTTCTTTTTATTGCCTGGAGCACTATAGCAGCCAGCGACGTAAATGTTCGTTCGGGTGAGCATGAAGATTTCACTCGCCTGGTTTTTCAGATGCCTGAAACAAGGCAGTGGAAAGTCATTAATGACCAAGCCGGCCGATCGGCCCGAGTATTGGTCGCTCGATCCAAAATAGACTATAGCAGCGTTTTCGAGAGAGTGCCGAGAACCAGACTTTCTAGTATCTCAACGGTAGGCCCTGGCGAAATAATTCTTGAATTCGCCTGTAACTGCGAAGCAGAGTCCTTTACCTTTGGAGCAACAAGCTTCGTGATCGACATCAAGGAAAACGAAACCACTTCCACGCGAATTTCAGGGATTTTACCGCTAATCTCCGAAAACCGGCGCAAAACAAGTTTGATGCAATCAATAGACTTCAATCCACTCACAAATAAAGGCGACGCCAGAACGGTGGCAGAAAATTCGACTGAGATGGCTGATGCCAGAAAAAGCCTGCTTTCCGAACTCGGCCGTGCCGCCACGCAAGGCACTGTCTCTATTTCCTCTAATCGAAGTGTAGCGGATAGTTTCAGCGAACAACCAAATTTACCGAGTCAAGAGGCACGGGATGTTAAATCAGGAAACATCGGCATTTCTCCCACTACCGATAGAGTTAACTTTCGAATTGAATCAAGCATTGATGATGCATTGGCCTCAACGCTACGCGGTCAAACCTCGTCGTTGGCGGAGGCATGTTCTGTTGATCAATATTTGGATGCTTGGAATTGGTCTCCAGAAGGTGAATATATTGCTGATTTAGGTGTAATTCGTCGATCTTTGGTAAATGAAATGGGAGAGCTCGATCCTGAAGAATTGGTTAACTTAGCAAAGCTAAAGATCCACTATGGATTGGGTCACGAAGCCGTTGAGATTTTGAATGAATTTCCAATTCCTAGTGAACGCGACCGTACCTTGCAAGCTCTTGGAAGAATCATTGCTGATCAAGAAACCGTGAGCTATTTTAATGATTTAAAAGGGTGCAGTCCTGGAACTCTTTTCTGGGCGATTTTGTCTGGCGATGGTGGGATCTCCCCGTCTAGCTTAGATCAAAAATCACTTCTTTTGTATTTTGAAAAGCTACCAAAGACACTCAAGGTGGCCGTTGGTCCAAGGCTGGCAAACCGTTTGGAGACGGTCGGGCATGCTGAGACCGCTCAGCTCGCTCGATCAATTGCAAATAGAGGAACAGATTCTCTAGCATTACGAGTTCCTGGATTTCGCCAAGAGGCAGATGTCGTTTTAGAAGATTTAGAAGGTAGAATTGCGTCACTAAGAGAAATTGTTAATTCAAATTCAGAATATAGTACGAGCGCTTTAATAGAGATCATTGAAATTTCAGTGAAGAATGATCTTGAAGTTTTACAGCCCGATTTGGAATTGGCTAACTCGTTTGTCTTTGAACTTCAAGGATCTGATATTGAGCAACAGCTGATTGATGCTATTATTCTGGGATATTCTCATGGAAAGCTTTTTGACAAAGCCGCCGATGCGCTTTTGAATTTCGCGAAGCGCAATGCAATACCACACGCAACTGCTGATACATTTGCAGAAATGCTCACGAACACGTCTGATGACGCGGTCTTTTTGAGCTTGGTGTTCCGAATGGAAAACATATTCCGCTCCTTGGTAAGCCCATCAACAAAGGAAAAGATGGCAAATCGATTAGAAGAGCTTGGGCTATCGGGCGCTTCTAGTCGTATTTTTGGAGATTCGATTTCAGATCAATTGGCAAGCGTTACTTTGGTTGATCCAAGTGTAGAAGACTCCATTACTCCAGAAGAGCTTGCTGTCAGACCAGCGCCCTCGCTTATTGGCGCGCAAGGCGAGATTTCGATGTCAGAAGGTCGCTTTAACGAAATCACATCTGGGAGTGACAGTATGACTAGCGCCTCTGACTCTACCGATGGATCTAATAATGTCATTGATAGGCTCAAATCCCGCCGCGCTGGACTGTCGGAAGTTGATGGCTCTTTGGCGCAAGCAAATGAATTACTAGAGGAGGCTTCAGACGCTAGAATGTCGATATCTTCTCTTTTGAATTCAACAGATGTACTCTCACAATAATACTGAAGCTACCTTTTCCTTTGCATCCACACTCTTTTTCAATTGTTGAGTCTCTCTCTCTTAGGTTCGTTTGAAGTGCTTTCTCTTAGCCATTTGCTGGCGCACCATAGACCCGTCGAGAGAAAGACAGATACGAACTCTAAGCAGCGGTGGGCAGTCTAACTCAGTTCTTGAAATACGCCTACTAGAATAATCCAAACCTGCTGTGATGCTATGGAGACTAAATTGAATGAGCCGCCTAGACTACTCTACCTGACTGTTATCGATGCTACAACTCAACGACGGCTTACAGGGATACTGCTAAACAGGCATGTTGCGTTCTAGGTTTCCGATGAACAGTGCTGCGTTGCAATTTTCAACTGGTGGCAACCACACAAAGAAGCCAACACCGTGGTACCCTGCATCATAGGTTACATCGAAGCGAAATGCATAGTTACAGCTCGGGTTTTGCGCTCAAGGCCCAGTGCTCGAGTTGCGCTACCAAATGAATTTCTCTCCGATATCGAGGATGAGCCCATTTGATGACGTTGCTGATACAGTGTGTTGCGGTGACAATGGCATGCAATTCATGCCGGAAGACAATCCGTCGTTTCTCATGTCCACGATCCCTGTGTACCGTCGCGCAGCGCATCTATCAGCTACAGGTCCGGTTCAAATGCCACATAAATAAAACTCTTTGGTGGCTTCAATTTCGCTGCATCCAAGGACGACAGGTTTTTCCGCGCTTACCACAGACGCTTCGTGCGCCGTCGCTTTTGAGTAGTGGCAAAATTGTAGTGAAAATCTATGGCCGCAAGACGAAAGCTCAGTGTCGATGTTACGAAATGGAAGATGTCAAAGACGCTCAAACCTACCCTGTTTGACTAAGTACTTAAGGAAGCGCATGACTACTAACCATGACCGTTTGGCGGTCCATGCCAAAGGCAATGGCCCTCTACACGACATAAACTCAACTCAAGATCTCAACCTACGGCAACAGCACACCGATCCTGACGTCTTGAGAGCTCCAAGTGAATCTTTGACAAGAAGTTAATTCCCATCTTTGAATGCGGGACAGGTGCATCAATCGTAGGTCGCAGCCTGTCGCCAGAAAGTCGGAACAATCAGCGCAGAGCATCATCCTGCGCCGCAATATGTCTTGGATGCGCGCGCTCCCGTTCGGGCCATTGGCGCTTTAACCGTTTAGGGGCGACGCATAGCTCTGTCTTGGACAGATGCCGCCGCAGAATGGCACAACGATCTCCTAGCCCCGGCCTACCCCAGCTCCGGCACCGCGCTTGGTGGTATCCACCAGGATGCGATTGGTGTGGTACCAGGCATACCCCGACGCATCATGGGCACGCCGCCAAGCTGTCGTCGGGGCCGGATGACAACCAGTTGCTATCACCTTCCAGATTTGCTCCAAGGCAGGCGGATCGCGCCTAGCGCCTCATCCAAACAAAGTTCAGTCCGTCATGAACGATTGCCGACTCTGAACACCCTTTAAGAACCAAGGGACCACCAAAGCCACCGCAACAGGAGCATAACTCCGGAGCTCCATGTTTGCATCTGTTACACGCCTCTCTTTCACGACTTCCCATAGCAACCCCCGCCCAATGCAGCTTCGAAAGCGATGGGCGAATAGTCCAAGACAAGTGTTGACCTTCCAGTTACTGGATACTGCAAACTCTCATCGTGCAGGCCCGTGATCCACGTGTCTCGCGGATGCAGCCTGGGCGAGCGCATCTGCGAAAACTGGTACGCGCAATGCGATAAAACAAAAAAAGGACGCTTCCAGATGAACCATGGCCTGCTCGCATGTGCGCTTTTTCTGTGCCTGAATGGGGCAGCCCTGGCTCATTCCCAAAAGCAAGGTACCACGCCAGTGCACGGCGCACAGCTGTCCGAGGCACCAGAAATGATCCACATGGTATTCGATGATCCAATGCGCATAACGTTTGTGCGGCTGGTCAGCGCGGATGGTGCCGAAATTCCGATGCAGCGCGGGACCGGTCTGGAACTGTCGCTGGAATTCCATGCGGAACCGGGACCGTTGGCCCCCGGCAGCTATACCGTGGAGTGGCGAGGTCTCGCCTCCGACGGGCATGCCCTGCAAGGCAGTTTCTCGTTCGAGTTAATTGATTAGGACCTCATGCTGAGCACATTCCCTTCTGCTGATGCGATCACCTGGCTTTCGATCCTTGTGAAAGCGATAGCCTACGCCACCACGCTCCTTGCCATCGGTAGTGTGCTGGTGCTGTGCTTGTTGAAGGACCTGAGCGACAGTGGGCGCATCGCAGTGCAGCGCACAGCAGGCCTGTTTGCGCTGGCCGCAGCGATCTTCTCTCTGCTGAGACTGCCAATCCGCGCAAGCTTTCTGATGGGCGGCACCTGGGATGGAGCGTTGGACGCGTTGATCCTAGGCCTCGTTGCCGACAGCCCGCTGGGCACAAGCGTCGCAGTGCGGGTCGCCGGTCTGACGCTGATAGTGTTCGTACTCTGGAACCGGGCCGCAGGGCTGTGGCTCGCGCTCACGGGTGCGGTACTGGCCTCCACCTCCTTCGCGCTCAGGGGTCATGCGCTCGGGGATCTGCAGGTTTTGCTCGGCGGGCTGATCACGCTACACATTTTATGCCTTGGATTTTGGGTCGGCGCGTTTGGGCCGTTGATGCGCGCGGTGCGATCTGAAGAGCCCGCACACGCGGGCTGCTTGGCACAATCCTTTGGCGCGCAGGCGCTTTGGGCCATTGCTCTGCTGCTGGCAGCTGGCGGGGTCACGCTCATACTCTTTGGTGCGGCAAACCCCTCCTTTTTATCCAGCCCGTACGGTCAGATGTTTGCGATCAAACTCGGCCTTTTTGCCGGGGTGATGGCGCTTGCCGCCACAAACAAGCTCTCCTTGACACCTGCGCTGCTGGCCTCCAAGCCCGGGGCCGCCTCCCGTCTGCGCACCTCAATTGGGCTGGAGGCGACATTGGTGGCCGGCATCCTGATCACGACCGCAGCGCTCACAACGCTTTCTTCGCCTCCCTCGGGAACGGCGACAGACCAAATTTCCTTGCATGCGTTCCCCAAGGGGCGCACGCCAAACTACGTCGGAGACGCGTCATGACACGCCTGTCACGCAGGCACTTTCAACAATCACTTCTGGCGACCGCCGCAGCCACGATCCTACCCAGCGCCACGAAGGGGCAGTCTGCCCCGGTCCTTCACGCAAGGCAGGGCGCCGCGCGACTTGCCCCTTCTGACTATCCGGAAACCCAGATCTGGGGATATGACGGCTCCGTTCCGGGCCCCGTCTTGCGGGCGCGCCAGGGGGAGCGGTTCACGCGGCTCTTCCGCAACGATCTCCCGCAGGCCTCGTCGGTTCATTGGCACGGCATTCGCATCGAAAACGCCATGGATGGCGTCGTGGGGATGACGCAACCCGCTGTCGAGCCAGGCGCAGAGTTTCTCTACGACTTCGCGCTGCCAGACGCCGGCACCTACTGGTATCATCCGCACAATCGCACCTACGAACAAATGGCGCGCGGCCTTTACGGGGCTTTGATCGTCGAAGAGGCCGACGGCGCGCCGGTCGTCGATCTGGACGAAGTGCTTCTGATCGACGACTGGCGCCTCACGGACGACGCGCAGATCGCCGAGGGTTTTGGCAATATGCACGACTGGGCACATGGCGGGCGGATCGGCAATTGGATCACCGTGAACGGCGCGGGCAATTGGGCGCGTTCGGTCCCGCGTCATGCCCGGATGCGGTTGCGCCTCGTAAACACCGCAAATGCGCGGATCTTCCAACTCGAGGCACGCGGGTTGGAGGGCTGGGTCGTTGCGCTGGACGGTATGCCACTGGACGAGCCGCAGCCTTTGCGTGAGCTGACCCTTGCGCCGGCGCAAAGGGCTGACGTGTTCGTTGATGTCACTGGCGAGACCGGCATGGAGGCCTTGCTGGTCAGCATAGAGCGCGACGGTGGCTACGCCATTGCGGCCTTCTCCATTGGAGAAGCTAGGCGGCCAACCCGGTTGGGCGTCCCAGATGCACTACCACCGAATCCTGTGCCAGCCCTGGGACCGCTGGACACGGCCCATCGGGCGGAGCTCTTGATGGAGGGCGGCGCGATGGGGGGCATGCGCAGCGCCATGATGGGCGGAGAGATGAAGAGCATCCGCGACATGGCCGCCGAGGGAAAGGTTTGGGCCTTCAATGGCATGGCGGATATGAGTGATGCCCCACTGGTAGATGCGGCGTTGGGCGAAACCGTGCGAATTGCCATGACGAACGACACTGCATGGCCACACGGCATGCACCTGCACGGACACCACTTCCGACAGATCGGCTCGGATGGGACACTTGGCCCCCTGCGGGACACCGTCCTGATGAACCGAGGCGAAACGGTTGAGATCGCGTTTGTCGCCGACAATCCCGGCGACTGGCTTTTGCATTGCCACATGCTCGAACACGCGGCCGGTGGCATGATGACCTGGGTGCGTGTATCCTGAAGCGCAGCAATACATGAAACGTCGACAATTTAGCCTGACCGGCATCGCATCTGGCCTTGGCGCGACATCCCTTTCGCACCCGGCGCGCTCAACGCAGCCCATGCTGGAGGTTTACAAATCGCCAACCTGCGGCTGCTGCACCGCCTGAATCGACACAGGTGTTTGAGTGACACGCGTGAATGAGCGACTGTCCTCACATGAGGCGACGTCGCTGACATGTGGCGTGAAGCGCTGGGAACGGTCATCTGCTGGATTGGTGGGTAAGCAGTCGCTATGCGATCCTACCAAATGTCTCGGCGGCCTGCCCAGCGAGGATGGGATCAACGCCTTCGCTTTACGCATCTCAACCACCTGAGATACGCGGCAGCGGGTTATTGTTCAGCGGCATGAGAAAATCTGATGGTGCCCAGAAGAGGACTCGAACCTCCACGTCCATACGGACACTAGCACCTGAAGCTAGCGCGTCTACCAATTCCGCCATCTGGGCACGGTTTGGTGAGGACGGCTGATATAAGTGCGTTAGTGTGGTGTCAACGCCGAATCATTCAACTTAATCCAACGCGGCAACGTTACGCCTTGTTTGCCTCCCAGCCCGGGGATATGCACGAGGCGCACTTCGGCTATGGAGAGACTTACGATGTCCAAACTGGTCACCATCTACGGCGGTTCAGGATTTGTCGGACGCTATATTGCGCGGCGCATGGCGAAAGCCGGGTGGCGCGTGCGCGTTGCGGTGCGCAGACCCAATGAAGCGATGTTTGTGCGTCCCTACGGCGCTGTGGGCCAGGTTGAGCCTGTGTTGTGCAACATCCGGGATGACGCGAGCGTGCGCGAGGTGATGTCGGGTGCGGATGCGGTTGTAAACTGCGTGGGCGTGCTCAACGAAGTGGGCAAGAATACGTTCGGTGCCGTTCAGGCCGAGGGGGCAGAGCGCATTGCGAGGATCGCGGCCGAGACGGGCGTGAGCCGTATGGTGCAGATCTCAGCCATTGGAGCGGATGCCAATTCCGCGAGCGCCTATGCGCAAACCAAAGCCAAGGGTGAAGCTGCGGTTCTGGCACATATGCCGGATGCGATGATTCTCCGACCGTCCATCATTTTCGGACCGGAGGATCAGTTCTTCAACCGGTTCGCTGCAATGACCAAGTTTGGTCCGACCTTGCCGATTGTTGGCGCGGCAACACGGTTTCAGCCGGTATATGTGGACGACGTGGCGCAGGCGGCTGTGGAAGGTATTATCGGCGATGCGTCGGGCATCTACGAGCTTGGCGGGCCCGACGTGGAATCATTCCGCGCGCTGATGAAGCGCATGCTGGGCGTCATCCGTAAAAAACGGTTGATCGTGAACGTGCCCTTTTTTGCAGCGCGGATCATGGGCTGGTCCTTTGATATGCTGCAAACTGTCAGCCTTGGGCTCTTTACCAACGGTATGATTACCCGTGATCAGGTACGCAATCTGGCCAAAGACAACGTGGTCAGTGATGGTGCGAAAACACTGGCGGATCTTGGCATCACGCCGACGTCCATGGACGCTATTCTACCGGACTATCTGTGGCGTTTCCGGCCCGCCGGGCAATATGACGCCATCAAGGAATCAGCCCGTAACCTGCGGTCTGATCTGTGATTACTGCAATCTGAGCTGCCTAAGCTGTAAACGGTTTGGGCATTGCTCGGGCGGGGACGCGAGATTGGTGTTTTGCGCCATGATGTCTTGGCAGGACGAGGCATGGGGGCAGCCCCGGCACCTTGTGACCATGTTGGCGTAATCCGCAGGTTTCAGGCGCCCGTCGCGCAGCGCATCCCCAAGGTTCACGCCGATCATTCGAGCCATGCCGCGCGTCATGTAAAAGTGCAATGTTGGATCACCAAGCTGGGCCATGTCAGGACTCCTCGCATTCTGTTTGCGGCAATTGCGCGAAGGTCCGTTTGTTCAAGCAATAGTCCGGCGCGCTACGGTGTTCCGCCTCAAGCGCGGAGAGCCACTTCTTGCATTTTCCGACGTCTTGGCAGGTCCGGCAGGTTGCAACGATCTCGGACCATTGCGCATTATCGAGCGCACCTGCATCAAAAGCCGAGACAGCGTCTGCGCCGGTTTCATGCAACATGCGCTGCACGAGCCAGTAATGCGTATTGGGATCACCGAGATGTTGCGGATCACGCGCCATCTTGAAGCGTCTCGAACAACTTGGTGTTTCGGCAATAGCCCGGTGTGGTCGCTTGCAGGCCACGGCGTTCTGCCAGGTGCTGTGCGCAGGCCTCTGGATTGGTGCAATTCGTGCAGGACAGAACGGCATCCACCAATTCTGCCGGATCCAAATCGCCGCGCAGGACTTTTTCCTCGAGATCCACACCCATGGATTGCGCCATGTGGTCCACCAAAGCGGCATGCTTCTTGAACTGGTTTGTCGTCGCCATGAGATACTCTCCTCGATGTTGATCAAGGACAGGATGTCGCAATGTCGCTCAGGCTGCTTTGATCTGCGTCAACAGCTTCAATTCAGCTCGGAGGCCACCCGCGCGACAATCGCTTTGCGCGCGGCATTGGGCGGGTGCGTCCCCAGGAAGGCATTCCCGGGATCCGGGAGTTGGGTGAAGAATTGCGAACCGCGCACGGGGTCGTAGCCTGCGCGATGAGTGATGACGGTTCCCAGCGCATCGGCCTCAAGTTCGAATTCCTTGGAATAGCTGCGAGACCCCACCGCAGCGCCGATCTCTTGCCCCGCGCGAACAGCGCCGGCATCGCCCCCTGTGATCGCACCAATGACACCGCCAAAGACAGCCGCGCCAACTGTGGCGCTCTGCTGGCGGCGCTCCAGGTGATTGGCGATGTGATGGGCCGCTTCATGGCCGACCACAAAAGCCAACTCATCGGCATTTCTGACAGAGGTAATCAAAGCGAGATTGAAGGCCAGCACAGGGCGGCCGCGGCGGTCCACGGTTTGAAAGGCATTCGGAGGCAGCCCGACCCGATTGTCCACGACGATCTGAAAATCACAATTACCGGGTCGCTCTTCGCGACACATCTGCTCGGCAATCGGTTCCATCCGTTGAATAACAGAGACAAACTGATTGGCAGCCCGATCAGCTCGCGCGCGAATACTGGCGCGCTCCGATGCGCTTGGGCTGTTGGCCACTCGTTTTTCCTGGGGATGCGGGCGCGTTGGCCGCTCTTCCTGCACCTCGACGCTGCATCCCGCCAAGGCCAATGCCGCCACGATGATCCAAACCCGCATGCCGCCGACTCCACTTCAACTTGCTATGACATAACCGCGCAGACGCGGGCTTTCCAGAGTATAGCCCCTGTCCGGATGGCGCGCATTCACTAGGTGGTGAAGTGAAAGGAAGTCCGATGTCTGATCATGATCCGCTCGAAGTTGTCTATAATGATACATGCCCGATCTGTTCGCGGGAGGTGTCTATGTATAAATCTGCAACCGATGATGACGTCGTGTATCACGGGCTGTCCTCATGTGATCTTCAGCGATTTGGACTGAGCCCGGAGCAAGCGGCGCGCGAATTTCATGTGCTTCACAAAGGTGAATTGATCTCGGGCCTTGCGGCCTTTGCCTTGCTCTGGGAGCGCATGCCCCGAATGAAATGGCTGGCGCGTCTGGTGCGTATTCCGGTCCTCAGCATCGTGCTGGAGTGGATCTACACGCACATTCTGGCGCGCGCGCTTTTCGCAATGCATCAACGGCGCCAGGCACGGTTGCAATAGGATCAGGAGCGGGTAATCTCTCGATATGTTCAGCATAGAGCACGAGTTTGACGCCACAGTTGTGACCCTCGTCGATGAGGGCAGCGCGCCCTTGCAAGAGGATATCGTTGTTCATTCTTTCGAGGATTGCATCACTGTGGAGCAATACGATCCCCGCACGGACAGGACAAACAAGATCACCTTGTCCATGAGCCAGATGAAAGACCTCGCGGCAGCCATTTCGCTGCCTGAAGGCGTCTACTCCAGAAAAACCGACTAAAGCAAAACGACCAACTGCTTTTGGACAGATGGTCGTTTTGCTTGAAGATTATGGCGCGCGGTTAATTCAGCGCGGACTGCGCTTTGCGAGGATGCGCTGCAATGTGCGACGGTGCATGTTGAGCCTGCGGGCTGTCTCGGAGACATTACGATCACACAGCTCGTAAACGCGCTGGATATGCTCCCAGCGTACGCGGTCTGCACTCATCGGGTTTTCCGGAGGGGGCGGCAGATCATCGCCACGTGTCAACAACGCGTTCATGATGTCCGTGGCATCCGCCGGTTTCGACAGGTAGTCGGTCGCACCGATTTTGACCGCCGCAACGGCCGTTGCGATCGCGCCGTAGCCGGTCAGTACAACAACACGGCTCTCGGGCCGTTTGTCGCGAAGCACTTCCACGACATCAAGGCCGTTGCCGTCCTCCAGCCGCAGGTCGATGACCGCAAAGGCGGGCGGGCGGGCAGTTGCGATTGCCTTGCCTGCTGTCACGGACCCAGCCGTTTCAACAGAGAAGCCCCGCTTCTCCATTGCTTTTGCCAATCGTCTCAGAAAGGGTTCGTCGTCATCTACAAGAAGCAGCGATTTGTCTTCTATGTGATCGAGCGCATTATTTTCCGTCATGCATCCCTCCTCCGGCGCAAGACTTATAATTATCGCTCCGTTATCCCCGTTCAACTCGCCCCTGTCAAATAAGCGTTTCAAAAAGCGGTTATGCGTTCTCCACAAAGCATTGCACGGTATTGGCCATGGCTTCGGCGCTGGTATCGCGTCGGAAGAACTCCAAAAACCCGTGCTCGGGCGTCACAAAGTAGGTGAATGTCGAGTGATCCACGAGGTAATACTCATCGTCTGACGGCTGCACCTTGTAGTAGGTCCGGTATGCCTTGGACGCCGCGGCGACCTGCTCTTCCGTCCCGGTCAAGCCAATCATCTTTTCATGCACATTGTACGCGAAGTCTCCGACGGCTTCCGGGGTATCGCGCGCGGGATCAACAGAGATGAAGACCGGGGTCGCTGAAATGCCACGTTCCGCGAGGATGTCCACGGCCTCGGCGTTGCGGACTGTATCCAGCGGGCAGACATCGGGGCAAAAGGTGTAGCCGAAATAGACCAGTGTCGGCTCCGTGATCACATCGGTGTCGGTTACAACCTCTCCCGATGCATCAAGCAGCGAAAACGGCCCGCCGATGCTCCCGGCGCCGCCCGCAACATTGCTCGCGCGGCATTGCGCAAACGCGTCAGACGGGCCCGTTGCAAGATAGGTATATCCTCCGACGCCGCCGACGATGGCAACGAGCGCAGCAGCGGCGGCGATGGCAAAGTTCCGTTCCATGATCCTCTCCGGTCTCCGGTTTCTAGATTGATCGCATTGTTGTGCACACGTATCTATTCACAATCGCTCGACAAGGGACGAAAGCGCGCACATGTCAGACTCGCCCAGCGAATTCACGATGAACCGGCAACGCGGCAATTGGATTCGCCTGCGCACAATGATCTTGCTGAGGTGGGTCGCCATCGTCGGCCAGATGACCGCGCTCATCGTGGCCCAACGCTATTTCTCGCTGCAGCTTGAACTGGGGCTTTGCTACCTTGCGATTGGCGTCTCGGTTGTTGGCAATCTGATCGCCATCGCTGTCTTCCCGGAAAACAAGCGGTTGTCGGAGACGGAAAACACGCTCATGGCGCTGTTCGATCTTCTGCAATTGTCGTTTCTGATCTATTTGACAGGCGGGCTGAACAATCCTTTTTCCTTGCTGATCCTCGGGCCCGTCCTTGTCTCTGCGGCGGTCTTGACGACGGGGCCCACTGTGTTCCTCGCAGGCATCGCACTCATTCTGGTCACTCTTCTTACGCAGTTTCACCTGCCATTGCGGACCGAACAAGGTTTCATCCTGCGCATCCCGGACGTTTTCATCTTCGGCAAATGGATCGCGATTGTGATCGCGGTCGTGTTTCTCACGGCCTACAGCCGCAGGATCACCATCGAGATGCACTCTATGTCGGACGCGCTGAGTGCGACCCAAATGGCGCTGTCACGAGAACAGAAGCTTACCGATCTTGGCGGTGTCGTGGCTGCGGCCGCCCATGAGCTGGGCACGCCCCTCGCAACCATCAAGCTCACCTCATCAGAGCTGATCGACGATCTGTCTGACAGGCCCGAGCTGCGCGAGGATGTGGAGTTGATCCGCGATCAGGCGGATCGCTGCCGCGATATTCTCCAGTCGATGGGCCGTGCGGGCAAGGCAGACAAGCACGTGCAATCCGCCCCTCTGTCAGAGATCATTCAAATCGCCGCCGAGCCTCATGAAGGACGTGGCAAAATGCTCGTTTTCGACGGTCAGAGCGGCCATGACATCCCCACGATTGCCCGGGCGCCCGAGCTCATTCATGGCATCCGCAATCTGATCCAGAACGCCGTGGATTTCGCCCGTGCAAATGTCTGGATCGAAACCCGCTGGACGGAAGACACAATCTCGGTACGTATCCTCGATGATGGCATGGGATACCCGCCCCATCTCATCGGGCGAATTGGAGAACCCTTCGTGCGCAAGCGTCGGTCAGAAGCCGATCGCAAGGCCCGACCCGAGTACGAAGGCATGGGTTTGGGGTTGTTTATTGCCAAAACCTTGCTGGAGCGCTCAGGTGCCGAGCTCAGCTTTGCAAATGGATCCGACCCCTATGACAATGCGCATTCCCGGCCTGAGAAATGCGGGGCCATCGTTGAAGTCATCTGGCCGCGCGCCAGCATCGAGATGACGACTCCAGTCACTGGCGAGAACCAACAGATCACCATCTAGGCTTTAACAACCCTTAACGGTTTGTTAACCTCCAAATGCAACCATGCGTTGCGTCTCGGAGAAAGCCATGGGGAACATAGACCTAGACCCGATTCTTGTTCTTCTCGGTGCCCTCTTGGCAATCGGGTTTATCGCGTGCGCCTACATCACATCCACGACCCGCAAAGCCCCGAAAAACAGTCTGCCCGAGGCAGTGTCCGAGAGTGTTACGTTCCTCTTTGACGGAGATACGCTCGTCGATGTGAGCAAAGCGGCGCAAAGGCTGGCCGGTGGGTCCGGCGATTTTCGCGATATCGCGGAGAAGCTGGCGCATCGTTTTCCCGACCTGCCCCAATCCTTGAGCAACATCGCAAAGGACGTGCAAATCCTCTCACATTTGCCGGGGGATTCCGGGTACCTGCACATCAAAAGAAGCGCCAACCGCACAGCTCTAACCCTCCATGACCCGGACACCAATGCCTCGGATCGCCATAGCCTGCTGAGTGCAAGCTCACGGCTCGATCTTCTGGACAGCGTTGTGAAAGACGCCCCGGTAGCCATTTGGACAACCTCTGATCAAGGCCATGTCGTCGAACGAAATGCCTACTTCGGCACACTCGAAGAGCTCGCCGAAGGTCCGCCGTTTGATCTGGGTGAAAGCCCCTTTGATCTCGACAAGGGCCCGCGGCGCCTTTGGATCGAAGACAGCGAGAACAACACGCGCAAATGGTATGACATTACAACGCGCAAAACGGGCCCGGCCTCCTACACACACTACGCCATTAACGCTGATGCCATCGTCAACGCTGAAGTGGCCCAGCGCAATTTCGTCCAGACGCTGACCAAAACATTCGCCCAGCTCTCCATCGGTCTCGCCATCTTTGACCGGAAAAGGCAATTGGCGCTGTTCAATCCGGCTCTGATCGACCTGACAACTGTTCCCGCGGATTTCCTGAGCGCACGTCCTTCGCTCAACAGTTTCTTCGACCAATTGCGTGATCGGCAAATCATGCCGGAGCCGAGGAATTACAGAAACTGGCGCGATCAATTGTCGGACATGATAGCCGCCGCACAAGACGGGATCTATTGCGAGACATGGACCCTGCCCTCCGGTCTGACCTATCGGATCAGTGGCAAACCGCATCCCGACGGTGCTGTGGCCTTTCTGTTTGAAGACATCAGCGCGGAGATTTCCCTGACGCGGCGCTTCAGGGCCGAACTTGAGCTCAGTCAAAGCGTGATCGATTCACTGGACACGGCGCTGGCTGTTTTCTCGCGCAACGGCACGCTGACATTCTGCAACACGCGTTTTCGCGAACTTTGGAAATGCAGCCCGGACGAGAGTTTTATCGAGATGACGGTCTTTGATGCCTCGCGCATCTGGCAGGAACTTTGTGAAGCCAGCCCGGTTTGGGGAGAGCTTCGCAACTTTGTGACAACAGTGGATGAGCGAGCTGAGTGGGTCGATCAGGTGGTGCATATCCACGAAGGGCCTTTGTCGGTGGAAGCGGCCCCCCTGTCAGGTGGATCTTCCGTGGTGCGCTTCACCCTTCTGACCCCTTCAGCCAAGTCAAAAGCGCAGCAGAGTACTGTTCCGGATGACTCCTGAGCGATAGCGCTTTGCAAGCCTCTCGGCGCTTGGCTAGTGTCGGCCCATGCCAAGCACTGCGCCAACCTCCTTTCACTTAAATTCCCCTGAGGAGACCGAAGCCTTCGCCCGCCGCGTTGCGGCACTTGTCGACGGGCCAACGGTCCTTTTGCTGGAAGGGGAGATCGGCGCCGGGAAAAGCCATTTCTCCCGCGCCTTCATCCGGGCATGTGGTGCAACCGACCGAGACATTCCCTCGCCAACCTTCACTTTGGTGCAAACCTATGAAACGCCCTTGGGCGAAATCTGGCATTGCGACCTCTACCGCCTGACATCGCTGGATGAGATCGATGAGCTTGGCTTGTTCGCAGCCTTTGACACGGCGATTTGCCTTGTCGAATGGCCGGACCGTCTGGGCTCGGAAAGGCCGACCGATGCCTTGATCTTACAGTTCAAACATGGCGCAGCCGTCGAGGCGCGCGAGGTCACGCTGCGGTCGCAAGACGCACGCTGGGCGCCTTTGAGAGACGCGGTGACGTCATGAACCGCGGCCAGGACATCACCGTGTTTCTGGAGCAATCCGGTTGGCAGGATGCGGCGCAACTTCCGCTGGCCGGTGATGCATCATCGCGCCGATATCTGCGCCTCAAGCGAGGGTCACAGAGCCGCATAATGATGGATGCGCCGCCTCAGAGCTGTGGCAGTTCGCAAATGTTCATCACCATCGCGACACATCTGCGCAGCGCGGGTTTCAATGCACCCGAGATTTTCGACACGGATGTCCGTCAGGGCTTGATCCTGATGGAGGATTTCGGTGATGCCCTGATCGCAAATGTCCTTGCCGCCGATCCTGCCCGCGAACACGAGCTCTATGCTGCGGTCATTGACGTGCTGGCGCGCCTCAATACCTGCCCGTGGCCCGACCGCCTGACGCCAAAGTCGCCAGCCAAACTCGCGGAGATGGCCAGTCTCATCTTCGCGCATTATGCCCCGGATGTGCACGCCGAGGATCAACGCGCGGCGCTGGCGCTTCTCGAAAAGCACTTGAATGCAACGATGGATCTGCCGCCGGCCTTGGCGCTTAGGGATTTTCATGCCGAAAACCTGATCTGGTTGCCCGGTCAAACCCCTCGCATGCGGATTGGGCTGCTCGACTTTCAGGATGCAATCGTAACCCATCCCGCGTATGATCTCGTCTCCCTGCTCAAAGACGCGCGGCGCGATGTCAGCTCTGATGTTGAAGAGGCGATGATCACCCGTTTCATAGATCAGACAGGTCTGGATGAGGCGCGTCTGCGCCATGGCTATGCGGTCATGGGGTTGCAGCGGAACCTGCGCATTCTGGGTGTGTTTTGCAGGCTCGCCAGCGCGCGCGCCAAACCACACTACCTCAGCCTACTGCCGCGCGTTTGGGGCCATGTGCAAGACGCCCTCTCAACTCCGGCATTGATTGATCTCAAAGCGGCCTTTGCCTGCCTGCCCACACCGGAGGATCGCTGATGCCCGAGGCCGCGCTTTTCTTTGCTGCGGGGTTTGGCACGCGTATGCGCCCCTTGACGGATACCTGCCCCAAACCATTGATCCGCGTTGCAGGGCAAACCCTTCTGGATCACGCACTTGCCCTGGGCGAAGCGATCCCGCTCAAGCGGCGCGTCGTGAACACGCATTACCGCCATGAGCAGATTGAAGCGCATCTGGCAGGCCGCGACATCCTTCTGTCTCACGAGACGCCGGACATTCTGGAAACCGGCGGCGGTTTGAGACAGGCCTTGCCCCTCCTAGGAGAGGGTGCTGTCTTCACGTGCAACACCGATGCGATCTGGTCTGATGCAGCGGCCATGGCCCAATTGCGCGCCGCATGGGAGCCTGCGCAGATGGACGCGCTCTTGCTCTGCGTTCCTGCTGCTCGCGCCATTGGTCATGGCGGCGACGGGGATTTCAGCCTGTCGCCCGATGGGCAACTCACGCGCGGCGGGTCACTGATCTACACGGGCGTTCAGATCATCGACCCCAAAGGTCTCTCCGCCATCTCCGAGACCTCCTTTTCGCTCAATCTGCTCTGGACCGAGATGGCAGCCAAAGGGCGTCTGCACGGTATCGTCTATGGCGGGGCGTGGTGTGATGTTGGACAACCCGAGAGCATCCAGCTGGCAGAGGATATGCTGCGCCATGTTTGAGCCAACCGAGATACCACGTTTATTTGCCCTGCCCTGCGGCGTCGATTTCGGCGCCGAGGTCGTGCGCGGGCTGCAAGATCGCATGCGCCTGAGCCAACCGGAAGACATGGCCCGTGTGGAGCTGATTGTGAACACGTTGCGGATGCAGCGACGGATCACGGCGGCTTTTGACGCAAGCCCCGCAAGCTTCTTGCCCAAAATCCGGTTGATCACATCACTCGTTCCCGAGGAAGCTTCCGCGCAAGAACAGCCCTCGGCTCTCGCGCATCGTCTCGGATTGGTGGCGCTGGTGCGCCCGTTCCTCGAGGCCCAAAGGGATTTTGCGCCCTCCTCTTCGGCTTTTGATCTCGCCGATTCCGTTGCAGGGCTCATGGCGGAAATGGAGGAAGAGGGCGTCTCACTTGAAGCGCTCAGCAATCTGACTGTCTCTGAGCAATCCAAACATTGGGATCGCGCCTTGAGCTTCTTGCAAATCGTCTTGCAATACGCCGAGCAAAACAGCACCGGACCCACGGCCCGCGATACGATCGACACGCTCCTGCGCGATTGGGAAACCTCGCCGCCGCAGCATCCCATTATCATCGCAGGCTCCACCGGGTCCCGCAGCCCGGCCCACAGGTTGATGCAAGCTGTGGCCAGGCTTCCGCAAGGCGCTGTCATTCTGCCGGGTGTCGATACGGAAATGCCAAGACATGGATGGCGAGCGCTGGCGTCCTCCAAAATACAGGAGGATCACCCGCAGCATCGCATCCTCGCGCTTTCCCGGGATTTGGGTCTTGAGGTGACCGACTTGCCAACCTGGACCCACACCGCGGCACCGAGCCCTGCCCGCAATGCGCTCGCGTCCCTTGCGCTCAGGCCGGCCCCCGTCACGCACGCGTGGCTCAAGGAAGGGCCGCATCTGCAAGCTTTGGATCAAGCGCTCGAGGACGTTACACTTGTCGAAGCCCAGACATTGCGCGACGAAGCTCTGGCCATTGCATTGCGCCTACGCAAAGCCGCAGACGAGGGCACATCTACGGCGCTGATCTCCCCTGATCGGACGCTCACGCGGCTTGTAACGGCGATGCTGGATCAATGGGGTATCCTGCCCGACGACTCTGCTGGGATACCGCTGCACCTCACAGCGCCGGGGCGTTTCCTGCGCCATGTCGCTGATTTGCGTAGCGACAGGATCACCGCCGAAAAGCTGCTCATCGTTTTGAAACATCCGCTGTGTCATAGTGTTGCCGGGCGCAATGAGCATTTGCGTCATACCCGCGATCTGGAGCTGCACCTGCGCGCCGAAGGGCCGCCCTTCCCAGATGCGCGGATGATTCTTGAATTTTCCCAAGCCATCGGCGCGCCGGATTGGGGGGAGTGGCTGGTCGCCTGTCTCTTCGCCGATGCACCTGAAGACGGCGCACGTCCCCTCGCCCAGCAGCTGTTGGGACATCGCGGCGCAGCGGAGCGCCTGGCGGCCGGGATCGCGGCTGAAGGCACGGGCGGGCTCTGGGAGCAATTGCCCGGCATGGCCGCGCGCCGCGCCATGGATGGCTTTGCCGAGGCGGCTCCAAAAGGCCCGGACGTAACTGCGCAGGAGTATCTCGCGCTCTTTCAGGCCATTCTCTCTCGTGAGCAGCAGCGCGACAGAGATGCCGGCCATCCCCACATCCGCATTTGGGGCACCTTGGAAGCGCGGGTCATGGATGCCGAGCTTCTTATTTTGGGCGGGTTGAACGAAGGCAGTTGGCCGGAGGCCCCCGCGCCTGATCCTTGGCTCAACCGCGCCATGCGCAAGGAGGCGGGGCTGCTTTTGCCGGAACGCCGCATCGGCCTGTCGGCCCATGATTTCCAGCAAGCACTGGGCGCCAAGACCGTCTGGCTCACCCGGGCCTTGCGCAGCGATGGTGCAGAAACCGTGCCGTCACGCTGGCTCAACCGTCTGACCAATCTGTTGGGCGGACTGCCGGAAACAGGCGCGCCCGCTCTCAAAGCCGCGCGGCGGCGTGGCGCATACTGGATGGCTTTGGGCCAGCAATTTGAAGCGGTGGCGCGCATTGCGCCTGCCTATCGCCCCTCGCCGCGCCCACCGCTCGACGCTCGCCCCAAAAAGCTCAGTGTCACGCAGATCAAGACGTTGGTGCGCGATCCTTACGCGATTTACGCCCGCCAGACGCTTGGTTTGCGCCCGCTGGAGCCGCTCGCCAAAACGGCAGATGCGGCGATGCGCGGGATCACCGTTCACCGGGCGCTGGAGGCGTTCATTGAGGATGGGGAGATCAGCCAAGAGGCTTTCCTGCGGACCACCGCGGCGACGCTCGCGGAAGATGTTCCGTGGCCGGAAATGCGCGTTCTCTGGCAAGCGCGTCTGAAGCGGATCTCGGAGCAATTCATCGCCGATGAACGGCTTCGGCAGAGCGAAGGACACCCCGTTGAATTCGAGCCCGCAGGACGCTCCACGATCCCGCATCTCGATTTCACGCTCACGGCCAAAGCCGACCGAATTGACCTTCAAAGCGATGGGCGCATCGCGCTCTACGACTACAAAACCGGGCATGTGCCGACGCACGCCGAACAGAGGCGTTTTGACAAACAGCTGCAGCTGATGGCGGCGATGGCGGAAGCCGGAGCGTTTGAAAAGCTGCCTGCAACGCCTGTCGCCAAAGCAGAGTATCTTGGGCTGGGCCTGTCACCGAAGATTGTTTCCGCGCCTTTTGGTGATGGCGGGCCCGCGCAGACTTGGGCCGAACTCATGGATTTGATCGAAGCAATGCAATCGCCGGGGTTTGGCTTTACCTCGCGGCGCGCGATGCAGCGCGACAATGATCCCGGCACGTACGACCATCTGGCCCGCTTTGGCGAATGGGACACGACCCGCAACGTCACACCGGAAGATCTGACATGACCGGCCGCGACGAAGCCACCAGCGCACAGGTGCGCGCGGCCCGGCCCGATGCCTCGACCTGGCTCGCGGCCAATGCAGGTTCGGGCAAGACGCGCGTACTTACAGACCGTGTTGCGCGGTTGTTGCTCGATGGTGTGCCGCCGGAGCATATTCTCTGTCTGACCTATACCAAGGCGGCAGCCTCCGAGATGCAGAACAGGTTGTTCCAGCGTCTTGGTGAATGGGCCATGCTCGAAGATGTATCCTTGCGGTCCGCTCTGGGGGAACTGGGGCTGACCTCTACGATAGATGCCGACACGCTGGCCAATGCCCGCAGCCTCTTTGCCCGCGCCATCGAGACACCGGGCGGGCTGAAGATCCAGACGATCCACGCCTTTTGCTCCTCGATCCTCCGCCGCTTTCCTCTGGAAGCCGGCGTGTCTCCGCAGTTTCAGGAAATGGAGGACCGGTCCGGCCAGCTTCTGCGCGCGCGTATCCTGCAAGACATGGCCGATGGCCCGGAAGTGGATCTCGTGCACCGTTTGGCACAGCATCTCTCGGATGCGGACTTTGACACGATCACATCCGCCGTATCCCGCGCGCGCGAGCATTTTGAGGAGCCTTTGTCTGAAGCCGCGCTCTACGAGGCCTTTGGCGTGCCCGAGGGCGCAAGTGATACGTGGGTTTGGCAGGACGCCTTGGGTCCCAGCGACCGTGCGTTAATCGGACGCTTGGCAGAGGAGGCGGAGCAACAATCCGCAACCATGGTCACCATGGCGCAGTCTTTGCGCGTCGCCTTGAAGGCGCCCGATGACGCCTCTTGCGCGGCACATCTCGCGAAGGAGCTTCTGACCAAGGCGGGCACGCCCAACCAAAAGAAGCCCACAAAGAAAACCTGGGAGGCAATGGGCGGCGAAAAGCTTGCGCTGCGCGCCTTGATCGACAGGTTGTCCGATGCTTTTGATCGACCCCGACGACTGGCCGCCCTGGAACGCACCCGCGATTTGCATGCCTTCGCGCAGGCTTTTCTGCCGCGCTTTGCCGAGGCCAAAACCTTGCGGGGCTGGCTCGATTTTGACGATCTGATACTCAAGACGCGGGACTTGCTGTCCAACGACGAGGTCGCGCCTTGGGTGCTTTTTCGGCTTGATGGTGGCATCGACCATATCCTCGTCGATGAGGCGCAGGACACCAGCCCGGTGCAATGGGACGTGATTGATCGGCTGGCACAGGAGTTCACCTCCGGGCTCGGCGCGCGCGATGATGTGAACCGGACGATCTTTGTCGTCGGAGACAAAAAGCAATCGATCTATTCCTTTCAGGGCGCGGATCCGACCGGGTTTGACAGGATGCGGGAGCGGTTTCGGGACAAGTTGCGATCCATCGAAGCGGTCTTTCAGGATGCTGTGCTCGAATATTCCTTCCGGTCTGCGGAGGCGATCCTGTCGCTTGTGGATTGTACGTTCGAGAACCGGGAGGCGTCGGGCTTTCCAAAAGGTGCGCGGCACCGCGCCTTCAAGGCCGAGATGCCGGGCCGAGTCGATCTTTGGCCCGTGGTCGCTCCAACCGAGAAGCCTGCGGAGCGCGTCTGGACGGACACGGTCGACCGGGTCGATGATACCCATGAGACGGTTCGTCTGGCCCAGCAT
The DNA here is from genome assembly GCF_049800955.1 of Primorskyibacter sp. S187A. NCBI lineage: Bacteria > Pseudomonadati > Pseudomonadota > Alphaproteobacteria > Rhodobacterales > Roseobacteraceae > Primorskyibacter > Primorskyibacter sp. S187A. The sequence continues at coordinate 347,569 of NZ_JBNAGA010000002.1, forward strand.
GTCGCCCACCAGATCGGCGAGATGCTGAGCGGCAACCATGTGCTGCCCGTGTTCGATGAAGACGCAAAACAATGGCGCGGACGCCGGATCGAGCCGCGCGATGTGCTGATCCTTGTGCAGCGACGCTCCGGCCTCTTCGAAGAGATCATCCGGGCTTGCAAGAACGCTGAGCTTCCCATTGCGGGCGCGGATCGCCTGAAGGTCGGTGCCGAGCTGGCAGTGCGCGATCTGGCGGCGCTTTTGTCCTGGCTGGCCCTGCCTGAGGATGATCTCTCGCTTGCCACAGCCCTCAAATCGCCTCTGTTTGGCTGGAGCGAGCAAGACCTGTTCACTCTCGCCCATGGGCGCGACAAGCAATTCCTCTGGCGCGTTCTTGAAGCGCGCAAGGAGACCCATGCCGAGACGTGGGCCATGCTGCAAGACCTGCGCGATGCCGCGGATTTTCTGCGCCCCTATGATCTGATCGAACGCATTCTCATTCGCCACAAGGGACGCTCGCGCCTGCTGGCGCGCCTCGGGCCGGAGGCGGAAGACGGCATCAATGCGCTTCTGGAGCAATCCATTGCCTATGAAAGCAGCGAGACACCGAGCCTGACGGGTTTTCTGATCTGGTTGGAAACGGACGATCTGGAAATAAAACGCCAGCCCGATGCCGCCTCAAACCAGATCCGCGTGATGACCGTACACGGCGCGAAGGGTCTCGAAGCGCCAATCGTCATTCTGCCCGATTGCGGCGCGCGTCAGAACAGCGTCAAGGACGACATCCTCACCGAACCCGGAACAGCTGTCTGGAAAACCAACGCCGATGCCATGCCCCAGCCCATGACGCCATGGATTGACGCTGTCAAACAGCGGCAGGCAGAGGAGCGCGACAGGCTGCTCTACGTTGCCATGACCCGCGCGGAGAATTGGCTGATCGTGGCGGCAGCCGGTAAACTCGAAGGCGAGCCCGAACCCTGGCACACGACTGTGGCCCGCGCCATGGATATGCAGGGCGCTGCGGAGCATGGATTTGAGGGCTTGGGTGGGGGCTTGAGATTGACCAATGGTGCCTGGCCCGAAGCCGCCGTAGAGGCCGCCTCTGCCGTGGACAGAACGCCCCTTGCCCCGCCCGACTGGATCACGCAGACCGCCCCGGAGCCAAACGTGCCGCTGCCTGTGTTGTCACCCTCCAACCTTGGCGGAGCGAAAGCCCTGGCGGGACAGGACGGCATGGATGAGGAGGCCGCGCTGGCGCACGGCACTGCTGTGCATCAATGGCTTGAGCGTCTTGCCGAGGGTCGCGCTATCCCATCAATGGATGCTATTCCCGAGGTCGCCAAACACGAGGCGCAGCGCGTTTTCTCAGACCCGGCGCTGGCCCATCTTTTTGCCCCTGGCACGTTGGGAGAGGTATCGCTTTCCGCCGATGTCCCTGAGCTGGGGCGGCGCCTGCATGGTATCATCGATCGGCTTGTCATTTCCGAGAAAGACGTCATCGCGGTGGATTTCAAAACCAATGCCACCGTGCCCGCAGATGTCGAACAGACCCCCGAGGGTCTGCTGCGGCAGATGGGGGCTTACGCGCATATGTTGGCGGAAATATATCCCGACAGGCAGATACGAACCGCACTTTTGTGGACGCGCACCGCAAGTCTTATGGAGTTACCCCACGATCTTGTGACGCAGGCGCTGATGCGCACGACATAGCCTTGACGCTGGCCCCTTGGCTTCTTAGGTTCCGCCCCCAAGCTAAGCCCGCGACTCGAGGAGAGAGACCATGGCTACAGTTGCCGTCACAGACGCGACTTTCGACGAAGTAGTAAAGAATTCAGATGTCCCCGTTGTGGTGGACTTCTGGGCCGAGTGGTGTGGCCCGTGCAAACAGATTGGCCCGGCTCTGGAAGAGCTTTCCGCCGAGTATGACGGCAAGGTCAAAATCGCCAAGGTCGATGTCGACAGCAATCCCAATTCCGCCGCTGCCATGGGCATCCGGGGCATTCCTGCGCTGTTCATCTTCAAGAACGGTGAAGTGATTTCGAACCGCTCCGGCGCGGCACCCAAGGCTGCGCTCCAGAGCTGGATTGACGAGTCGATCGCTTAATCTGACGATCAAGGTTATGCGAAAGGCCGCTCTTCCGGGCGGCCTTTTGTTTTTCAGATGAAGGATGCAGGGGACTTGTCATGTTGAGCAATACAGATGTCATGGAGCTCCGCGAGATAAGGCACGCGTTGCACCGGGCGCCGGAAATTTCCGGCGAGGAACGGGAGACAGCGCGCGCGATCGTGGCTTACCTGACGCCATTCGCGCCTGACAAGATCGTCACAGATCTCGGGGGCCACGGCGTTGCTGCGGTTTATGAGGGCGCGCAAGACGGTCCAACGCTTCTCTTTCGGTGTGAGCTTGATGCGCTGCCCATTCAGGAGACCCCGCGCGCCCACGAGAGCCAAACACCCGGCAAGGCCCATCTGTGTGGTCATGACGGGCATATGACCATCATGCTGGGTTTGGCGCGCCTGCTTCACCGCAAGGCGCCCGCGCGCGGCCGTGTCGTGTTGATGTTCCAGCCGGCAGAGGAAACAGGCGTGGGTGGGCCAGCGGTTGTCGCGGACCCACGATTTGCGCCGCTCAAACCTGATCTGTCTTTCTCGCTGCACAATTCCCCCGGCATGCCCTTGGGCCAGGTTGGCTTGACAACTGGGGCTGTCAGCGCCGCCTCACGCGGCATGGAAATCGTGCTCGCCGGGCATTCCTCCCACGCGGCAGAACCCGAGGAAGCCCTCAGCCCTCGGCTGGCCTTGGCGAAGCTGATGCAGGACCTGCCCAGCCTCGCGGGACCCCGCGCGGACGACTATGCCATGGTCACCATCACCCATGCCAATATGGGCGCGCCCACGTTCGGCATTACACCCGGCAATGGTACGCTCTTCGCCACGTTGCGCACGGGGCGCGACGAAACCATGGCCGCGCTCGTCGCCGATGCCGAGCAGATGGCGCATGCCGCAGCGACAGCCGATGGCCTTACTATCGAGATCAACTATCACGACGTCTTTGAACACACGGAAAACGCGCCGGAAGCCGTCGACATCCTGCGCATTGCCATGGATACGCTTGCGATCCCCCATGGCGAGGACGGCGGCGTGATCACACCCTCGGAAGACTTCAGCGCCTTCACCAAAATCGCGCCCGGCGCCATGCTGTTTCTCGGCGCGGGCGAAGACTGCACGGTTGTGCATCACCCCGATTATGACTTCCCCGATGATCTCATTCCCATTGGCGCGCATCTCTTTGAGCGGGTGGTGCGCGATCAGCTGGGCTAAGCCCCGCCCCTTGCACAGATCGCGCCCGCCTTCCATATAGTCGAAACGCGAGAAGGAGCCCTCCATGGCACAAGAATTTCCCGGCTGGCACGGCACAACGATCATCGGCGTCAAAAAAGGGGGCCGTGTTGTGATCGCAGGCGACGGCCAGGTCTCTCTTGGCCAGACCGTTATCAAGGGCACCGCACGCAAGGTGCGCCGGCTCTCGCCTGGCGGGCATGACGTGGTCTGTGGCTTTGCCGGATCGACGGCCGATGCCTTCACGCTGCTGGAGCGGTTGGAAGCCAAGCTGGAGGCCACACCCGGCCAGCTGGCCCGCGCCTCTGTCGAGCTCGCCAAGGATTGGCGCACGGACAAATACCTCCAGAAACTGGAAGCCATGCTGATCGTGACCGACGGCGCGCAGATGTTCGTCATCACCGGCGCGGGCGACGTGCTGGAGCCCGAACATGATGTGACGGCCATCGGGTCCGGCGGCAACTACGCGCTCGCCGCGGCACGCGGGCTGATGGAAGCCGATCTCGATGCCGAAGCCATCGCGCGCAAGGCCATGGCCATCGCATCTGACATTTGCGTCTACACCAACGGCAACCTGACGGTTGAGGAGATTTCCGCATGACCGACCTGACCCCCCGTGAGATTGTCTCCGAGCTTGACCGCTTCATCATTGGTCAGGCTGATGCCAAACGCGCCGTGGCCGTAGCTTTGCGCAATCGCTGGCGCCGCAAGCAACTCGCCGATGACCTGCGCGACGAGGTGTATCCAAAAAACATCCTGATGATCGGGCCCACTGGTGTCGGCAAGACGGAAATCTCCCGCAGGCTTGCCAAGCTTGCCCGCGCGCCTTTCCTCAAGGTCGAAGCCACCAAGTTTACCGAAGTGGGCTATGTGGGCCGCGACGTGGAACAGATCATTCGCGATCTCGTGGACGCCGCCATTTCCCAGACCCGCGACTTCATGCGCGAAGACGTCAAGGCGCGCGCCCATGAGGCTGCCGAAGAACGCGTCATCGAAGCCATCGCCGGGACCGATGCCCGCGAACAGACCCGCGAGATGTTCCGCAAGAAACTGCGCGACGGCCTACTCGATGATCAACTGATCGAGATCGAAGTTGCCGACACATCCAACCCCATGTCCATGTTCGAGATTCCGGGCCAGCCGGGGATGAACATGGGCGGCATGAACCTTGGTGATCTCTTCGGCAAGGCCATGGGCGGACGGACCCAGCGCCGCAAGATGCGCGTGGCTGACAGCTACGATGTGCTGATTGGCGAGGAGGCTGACAAGCTTCTGGACGACGAGACCGTGACCAAGACCGCCCTCGAAAGCGTCGAGCAAAACGGCATCGTCTTCCTTGATGAGATCGACAAGGTCGCCACACGGCAGGACGCGCGCGGCGGCGAGGTTTCCCGCGAAGGCGTACAACGCGACCTGCTGCCGCTGATCGAAGGCACAACGGTGTCGACGAAACATGGCCCCGTGAAGACAGACCACATCCTTTTCATCGCCTCCGGCGCCTTCCACATCGCCAAACCCTCGGATTTGCTGCCTGAACTGCAAGGCCGTCTGCCGATCCGGGTCAACCTGCGGGCTCTGACCGAAGAGGATTTCGTGCGCATCCTGACAGAGACGGACAACGCGCTGACACGCCAATATACCGCGCTGATGGGCACCGAGGATGTCACCGTGACCTTCACGGAAGATGGCATTGCTGCGCTCGCCAAGATTGCCGCAGACGTGAACGAGAGCGTTGAGAATATCGGCGCGCGGCGGCTCTATACGGTCATGGAGCGCGTGTTCGAGGAGCTCTCCTTCCACGCGCCTGACCGCGGCGGCGAGGAGGTCGAGGTCAACGCGGCCTTCGTGGAGCAACATCTGGGTGAGTTGACCCGCTCCACCGACGTGAGCCGCTACGTGCTTTGATCGCTAGAGGCGGATTGCGTCCCTAGCATTTGACCCTCAGCAGTGCTGCGCATGAAACGCTGCAGGTGCCAATTTGCGTCGCTCATTAGGCTGAATGACGGTTTCTAGCCCAGCGTGACCAAATGCTGCGCGCCGCGCAGATGTCTGCTTTCAGTCGCTCGCTGCTGTGAGTGATCTTACCTTGGGACAGACGAACACTGACAGGCGAGGGCGTCATATCGCGCCCCGCCATCTTACTCAGGGCAATCGCTCAACAAGTTCAACCCGACGATTTCGGGATTGTCCCGCATCGCTGACGTTTGAGAAAACCGGCGAAAGCGGACCGACGCCGTGGGCTGCGAGCCGGTCACGGGAAATACCATGACGCCTTTCTAGATACTCGACGACGGCAGCCGCTCTGGCCTCGGACAGATCACGATTATAGTCGAAGCTGCCGACACCGTCGGTATGGCCAACCACGAAAAAGCGCTGGTCTGGATTGGCTTGCATATGTGTTGCGACGGCCATAAGGGCCTCGGCTGAACTGTCGAGCAGGGTTGCACTGTCAAAGTCGAACTCGATCCCATCAAGCACAACGCGGCCCTTTTCGGCAAGGTCGCGCCCGATGGCTTCGGCATCGACCGAGACAAGCCCGATCTCGGCGGTTGAGAGTTCGACAATGTCGATCAGGACGCCGATGAAGTCTTCGGCATGCTGCTCGACGGTTGTGACGACGTAGGCTCTCCCGACCGCGCGGTCCACGGTCGCCACGAAGCTGCCCTGTCCGCCAGAAGACGACGTGCCCGCCGCCATGGTTGACGCCTCGCCCGGGGCGGTAAAAGGGTTCTCTCTAAGGTACACATCAAGCCATTGCCGACTGGCGACGTCTCGCCCGCTCCGATCATCCGAACTGCCCTCCGCGAGGATTTCAAACCCCGCCGCCTCGAAGGCTTGCCGGAAATTGAGGTAGACTTCGGTGAAGTCCCGATCAGCGCCCAAATACCGATAGAAACTGCGCGTGACCCGCCCTTCTGTGTCGATCCACTCGTCGATTGTGCGATAGCCGGTGACCGGACCGGTTGGGATGCGATACGGTCGGAAGGTTTCCACTGTCTGCCATGTCAGGTCGGTCCCCGGAAAGCGCGTTACCATTGGATGGTCTTTGGCACCTTCCATGTCTTGAGCTAAGGCGGGCGCGGCAAGCAAGAGCGCGACGATGCTGGCGCGGATAAAAGTCATCATTGTACAAAGGTCCTTCCAACAAACAGATTCAAGAGCGCCGTTAGTGTGGCCGAAGCGAAAGCCTGAAGCCATTCCTAAGTTGAGTCGCATCTTTTGAGCATTCTGCCCGGCACCCGGACACCGGATCCACGGGTCAGAAGCATGCGTCAGCTCGGTGCATGACGCCAATCCAGACCAACGAAAGCGCACGGACACACTCTTTGAGATCGAACTATGAGGTCGAAAAACCGTTTGCTGGTTGACTGACCAATAGCGGATTTTTGAGCCTGTTTAACGAAAGTCCGCTTCGTCCCGCAAAACCACCGTAACGCACAAAAAAGCGCCCTCCCCCAAATGCCTTTCGGGGAGGGCGCTTCTCTTATAATTCTTCAACGACGCGGCCGCGGCGGTGGGGGCAAACGACCCTCTAGGCCACCGCATGCGCAATTGCGCATTGCTTCCACAGATGGGACAGCGCGGCCACGAGGTGATCGATATCCGCATCGCTGTGCAGCGGTGACGGAGTGAAGCGCAAACGCTCCGTCCCTTTGGGCACGGTCGGGTAGTTGATCGGCTGCACGTAGATGCCCCATTCCGTCATCAGGTAATCCGAGAGCATCCGGCATTTCACCGGATCCTTGATCATCACCGGGATGATATGGCTCGGGTTGTCAATATGCGGAATGCCTGCCGCATCGAGCTTGGCGCGCAGCTGCGCCACCTGTTGCCGCTGGCCTTCGCGCTCAACGCTGGATTGCTTGAGATGCGCGATGGAGGCCTGCGCCGCCGCCGCGACCGCCGGAGGAAGCGCTGTTGTGAAAATGAACCCGCTGGCAAAAGAACGGATGAAGTCACACATGGCCGCAGAGCCCGTGATGTAGCCGCCCATAACGCCAAAGGCCTTGCCCAGCGTACCTTCGATCAGCGTGATGCGATCCATCAGGCCCAACTCTTCCGCAACACCGCCGCCACGCGGGCCATACATGCCAACGGCATGGACTTCGTCGAGATAGGTCATGGCGCCGTGCTTCTCGGCGACCTCGACGATCTCTTTGATCGGCGCAATATCCCCATCCATCGAATAGACGCTCTCAAAGGCCACGATCTTGGGCGCATTCGCAGGCAACATGGACAGCTGCCGATCAAGATCTTCGGGATCATTGTGCTTCCAGATGACCTTCTTGCACCGCGCATGGCGCATGCCTTCGATCATGGACGCATGGTTCAGCGCATCCGACAGGATGATCGCATCGGGCAAGCGCGCGCCAAGCGTGGAGAGCGCGGCCCAGTTGGAGACATAGCCCGAGGTGAAGAGCAACGCGGCTTCCTTGCCATGCAGATCGGCAAGCTCGCCTTCAAGGCAGAGATGCGCGTGGTTCGTCCCGGAGATATTCCGCGTCCCACCCGCGCCGGCGCCATAGCTGTCGATGGCTGTTTTCATGCGCTCGGTCACGATCGGGTTCTGGCCCATCCCGAGATAGTCATTCGAACACCAGACCGTCACATTGTCGGGCGCGTGATCATCATGGCACTTGGCCGTTGGAAACGCGCCACTGACACGTTCAAGTTCGGCAAAAATACGGTAATTGCCTTCATCTTTCAGCGCGTTGAGCTGAGTGGCAAAAAGGGCGTCAAAGTCCATGGGCGTCCTCGCTTCCTATCAATCTTGTTGTCTTTTTGGGGGCTGGTGCTGTGCTGGCGGGTTGGTCAGGCAGCATCCAGCGCCATAGTTTTTCGTCAGGCAAAGGCAGGACCATGAACCAATGCTCAAGGGTCGCCAAAGCGGTGATCGCTGTGAGCAAGGCAAAGCCCACAACACCGCCCGAGGACAAAACCTCCGAGGCGGAATAGAGCCGCTCGACCCAGCATGCTGTCGCAAAGGTCAAGGCGGTGATGGAGAAGGGAAAGAGCCAGTTGAGCGGCGCTGTCCGAAAATGGCTCTGCAGATGCGCAAGAGCCGATGGGATGAACTCGACATTGATCTTGGGCACCCCGAGATAGAGGTTCAGTTTCGCTGAGATCCGCGCGAAATAGAGGACGGAGAAGGTCCAGAGCGCGATGGAGTTCACAGCTCCGAAGCTGACAAAGACCAGCGTCAGCAGCGTCGCGGTCAGCAATATCTCATGATAGGCAACCGTCCCCCACGCGCGGATAAACCGCTCCCATTCAGGTACCCCTTCGGGAAGTGCCCGCGTGTTGGGGCCCGTGATCGCGCCGGTGAGAAATGCAAGTTCGATCCAGGCCCAAAGCGCCAAAGCAGCCAGGAACCCGTGATAGGCCGCGCCCGCATTGAGTTGGTCGAGACTTGTCAAAACGCCGTAAATCCCGGTCCCAAAGAGCGGCAGGGTCACAACCGTCAAGCCAAGCCGCGCAGCCGCGCCGCGCTTGTCTGCCCAGCGTACCGCCATAAGAATCGCGCCGGTGGAAAACCACCAGACGAACAAGGCCACAAGGCCTGCGATCCAAGGCGACATCAAGCTCACAGTAAAACGGTCCTCTTCATCTTGCCCCTAAACTCCGGGGGGTGCGGGGGGCTGGCCCCCCGCCCACGGCGACGCCGCAGGCGGCGCAATAAATGGCGTTCAAGCAGATCAATAGGCCGGCTCCAGCCGCGTGCTCGCAGGCACCTGATGCTTCTTGGCAGGGATCAGATATAGCGAGACAAAGGCCCGTCCCGCTTTTGCAGATCCAACCAGCTGGCGCAGCTTGCCGCCAATTCCGCCCTGAGCTTTGGCTTGAGCAATCTGGACATTGGCCGCCTGCAAAAGCTCCAGATTTTTTTGCCAGGCCGGATGATCGATATCCAACGTGATCGGGAAAATCTGCTCCGAAAGCTTCGATGTCTTGGTAAAGACCTCATAGGCATACCAATCGGGATCCACACCCAGCGCCTTGTGAAACGCCGGACGCTGGTGGTCGCGGACATACATCGTGGCATAGACCGCCGTGAGGAAGAACTTGATCCACAGGACGTTCTTGCCTTGCGTCAACTTCGGATCGGTCTTCATCAAGAGCGCGAAGGCTTCACCATGGCTGAACTCGTCGTTGCACCATTCCTCGAACCATTTGAAAATCGGATGGAAACGGTGCTCGGGGTTCGCCTCGAGATGGCGGAAGATCGTGATATAGCGCGCATAGCCGATCTTCTCGGACAGATATGTGGCGTAATAGATGAACTTGGGCCGGAAGTAGGTGTATTTCTTGGCCTGCGTCAGGAAGCCAAGATTGACCCGAAGCCCCGCCTCGCGCAGCGCATCATTGATAAAGCCCGCATGCCGCGCCTCATCGCGCGCCATCAGCTGGAAAAGCTGCACGACATCGGGATTGTTCCCGCGCCGCTTCATCTCCTTGTAGAGCACACAGCCGGAGAATTCCGCCGTGCAAGATGAGATCAGGAAGTCGATGAACTCCTTCTTGAGCCCTGGCTCCATGCCGTCCCAATCAACATGGTCCCAAAGCTCGTTTTTCTTGAAGTGGCCCTTATTGGGATCACTTTCCATTTGCGCGATAAGCTTGTCCCAGTCTTCACGCACGCTGGAGACATCCAGCGCATCCAGCTCGTCAAAATCAGTGGTATAAAAACGCGGCGTAAGCAGCGTGTTCATCATCGCTGTTTCCGTGGCAAAGTCGTCGTCGTACTTCGCCTGCTCTTCCTGAATGGCGAGGCCTTCTTCGACTGTTGTCGCGTCCGCCGTGTGCTTGCCGTCATAGGCGCCTTGGTTCTGGACGTTCATAGCGTCACCTCCTCAGAAAATGAAAACTCGCACAATTCCATGACCTCGAAGTCACCGGTCAGTCGTGTCCAAAGCCGCTCCAGTCTTGACGCGCGAATGATCGTGGCTTCGCGATCTTCCGAGACGACCTCGCCAAAGGGCGCCATAAGCTCTGGCCCATGCACCTTGACCTCGTCGCCGGGGTAGACCGTTGAGCCATCGTTGAAACGCACATGCGCATGCAGGCTCTCGAAGCAGTGGCTTATCTCGATCGTGCAGGGCACGCGTTCGAATTCTTTTGTCAGTAATCCCATCTCAGAAATCCTTTCCCAATTTCTCAGAGTGCAAACAGCCGGGCGAAGGCGCGTGCATTGTCCAGGCCGAAGCCCATTAGATCCGCTTCCCACCCTGTAGAGGGATCGCGGAGTGAATAGCGGCCATTTTCATGGCGCATGAGAAGCACAGGCCCGTCCTGTGCCACGCGGTGTTTCATACGCTCGCGTTCGATGACGCGGCCCACACCGGAAATGAAACCGCCTTCTTCCGGCGGCAGATCAGCCAGCAAGACGCCTTTTTCATCCATGACGCGCACCGCGCCAGACATGTTGGCCTCGAACGTAAACAGGCGCTCTTCCACCACCGTGCTCTGCGGCGCCATCGCGACCAAAGGCTGGTCCGTCAGTCGCGCCCAGGCCACGACAACCAGAGCAGAGACGAGCAGGCCAAGGAGGATCTTGCCCACAAAGGGCGGGATCAGTTCGGCTTCCGGCTTGTGGATTCGGGTGCTTTCGTGTTGCATCACGACCCCCTATTCCGCAGCCACGGGGGAGGCCGCGCGCTCAATCACAGGCATGCTGACCTGCGTATCGGCTGCATCGGCCAGAATAGCTGCCACACGCTCCGCGTTGGGGATGCAGCGCAGGGCAGGTTGCGTTCTGAATTTCCAAGGTCGGACGTGAGGCCAGGTCATCAGGTAGCTGAGCTGCACCTTGTCTTCGAGAAGCTCCATCGTGATCGTTCCCGTGCCGGAACGGCGCAGATCCAAATCAGCATTGGCAATACGGGTATAGGGCAGGTTCAACGTCACGGTGAGCGCCGCCCCGATGCGCATGGCAACCCGGCGATTGGTGATTGTGTACATTGTCGTCACGGACTGGACCCAGGCGATGAGCGCCAGAAGGCCACAAGCGACCAGACCCAAAATGATAAAGGGCAGCGAGGCCGTGAATGCCTGAACGAGAGGCACGCGATCACTCAGGACGATGAAGCGCCACATGGCGAGAAAAACGAAATACCCCATCACCCAGTAAAGGCAGAGGCTTTCCTTGGCCAGCGCCCACCAGTTCGGCTTGCCTTGCCACAGGATCTTCTCTCCTTCTGGCGGCAACTCGGGCAGGCCTTCGACGGGCTCTATCGTAATATCATGTGGCATGGCTTTGCCTTTCTTCATTCCCAAAGGGCTGGAGGTCCTCCGGGCCGGGGCGCATTTGGCTCCCCACCCCGGTCCGGAGGTCTTGCATCAGATTTGCGGTTCGAGACGACGCTCATCCGCATAGAGTTTGCCACCGGCGTAGTAGGCAGAGATCTTGTCTTCCTCGAGCAAGGTTACCTGGCGCGGGCTGGCGATCTTGGGCACGTTGTTGAAGTGCTTGCCGTAGATCGAGTGGATCTTGACCCGATCGGATTTGATCTTGGCCAGCGTCAGCGGAACCAGCCGCGTGCCTTCGCCGTAGGCCGGGTCCAGTGTCATCTCGAGATAGCGCACCATCTGTTCCGGCTCATCGATCCACAGATCGGAAATCGCACCAACGATCTCACCATCGCCGCCCTGCACGGGCAGGCCGCGCGGGTCTCTGCCTGCAGCCACGCTAAACGCTTCAATCGCCGACATGGGAACGATCTTGGGATGGCCCTTGGCATCCAGCTCCGGCACGTCGCGGCGATTCGCCCAGGACGCAGGCCCAACCCCGTCCACCATCGGATCGCCGGTGGGCTCAAAGGGGAAGCCATTGTTGACCGATGTCTGACGCAGGGCAATATCGTCACGATCGGGGCGCTGGCCCGAAGGCACTGTCAGCGAACCACGGCCGTGCTGCAATTCGAACGTCTTGTCGCTCGGGACAGGGAAAGGCCCCTGATTTGCGGATTCCGTACCATCGTCATTTTCGAGCGGATAGCCTTCGCGCATGTTTTCGCGCTGGATGTAGAAGATGAGTAAGGCAAAAAAGCCGTAGAAGAGCCAAAGCGTCAGGGACGCCAGGTCAAACTCTCCGAAAAACGTTGCAACCATGATGTATCCTCCTGTGGAGCCGTTCAGGTGGGGAAGTCGGCCAAACGCAGGCCGCCTTCGGTGGGTTTCAGTGTGAGCCCGCGGCGGACCAGAGGTCCGAGCGCCACGAGCGTGAAGAAGATCAGAGCAATTTCGATGTGGTAGACGACCGAGTAGCCAACGGAGGGATCCGCGAGGGCTTCTCCCAAAATGCCGCTGGCGCCGGCCTGATTGACGACGTCACGGATCGTCCCGCCCAGCGCGATGGACAGACCCGCCGCCGTGGCCTGTGCCGCACCCCAAGCGCCCAGCGCCAGACCGCGTCCAACAAGACCTTCGGCTGGCATGGACATGGCCGCCGTGAGGGTCGCAACCGAGAAGAGGCCCCCGCCAAAGCCGATGAGCCCTGCGCCTGCGAAGAACATTGCGCCCGACTGCATCGGTGCGGCAAAAATCACGACGGAGAAAGCCAGCAATCCCGCGACAAGCCCATTGCCTGCCATCCGGTATGGGTTGAGCCCTTTTGTCAGCTGGCGCGCCGCCAGTGCAAAACCCAGCAATGCGCCGCCCGCCCACATTGCCGTCAGCAAGGTTGTGGACGAAACAGACAGGCCCAGAACTTCGCCGCCGTAAGGTTCCAAAAGCACATCTTGCATGTTGAAGGCCATGGTGCCCATGAAGACAACCACAAGAAGACGACCCGCCGAGCCACCAGCCATGAAATCGGCCCAGGCATCGCGAAACTGCGGGCGGGGCGCCTCGCGCTCTTCGCGGCTCATGGGTCGGACGCTTTCCTGCTTCCACAGCGCAATGAGGTTGAGCACGATGCCCACAACCGCAGAGCCCTGCACCACGCGCACGAGCGTCAGGTTCGAGAAATCCGAGAGCAGCCAGCCAATCACGACCGACGCCACACCCATGCCCAAAAGGAACATGACATAGAGCAGCGCGACGACGCGCGGGCGCGTCTCGTCTGATGCACGATCCGCCGCCAGCGCAAGGCCCGCCGTCTGGGTCATATGCATGCCAAGACCTGTCATCAGGAAGGCAAGAGCAGCCAGAACTTCGCCCGCAAAGGGGATCTCATAAGCCACATCACCGCCCAGCACGAGCAAGGCGAAAGGCATGACAGCGAGACCGCCAAATTGCCAGAGCGACCCAAACCAGAGATATGGAATGCGCTTCCATCCAATAGCCGAACGATACGTGTCAGACCGGAAACCCAACAGCGCCCGAAACGGCGCAATCAGAACCGGCAGCGCGATCATCACCGCAACGATCATGGCCGGAACGGACAGCTCGACGATCATCACCCGGTTCAAAGTCCCCAGCAGCATGACAGACGCCATCCCGACCGAGACCTGAAACAGCGCAAGGCGCAGCAATTGACTCAGGGGCAAATCTTCCGAAGCCGCATCCGCAAAAGGCAACGCCTTCAGCGTCACCTGTTTGAGCACATTGGCACCAGTGGATTTACGCAATGGATTCATACGCGAAACTCCAGGGCCTGGCTGATGTAAAAGCCTTTGGACACTCGACCGAGATCTGCCAGCGTTCCGATATCCTCCAGCTCGCGGGACAGTGATTTTGGCGCGTGCGGTATCATCGTCGGAGAGCGATCTGCGCGGGGGAAGAGTTTGCCTGCGTTCCACATCATCATCAGAAGCGGCGTGCGCGGCGCAACGGTGAACACGATGTTCTCCTGCGTGCGTTCGCCCAGAACGGACAGGGCATTTCGAATGTCGTGAGCATGGTAGTAGATCAGTGAGTCCATGGCGAGGACATGATCAAACCGCCCCAGATCTGCGCTGAGCATGTCGCCTGCATGGAACGTCACACGTGCAGCAAGACCAGGCGTCAGGCGGCTGCGCGCGATCTCCACCAGCTGCGGGGAGATATCCACGGCAACAACCTCTGCGCCGCGCGCCGCCATGATTTCCGTCACCATCCCGGTGCCGCAGCCAGCATCCAGAATCCGGCGACCCGTCAGATCAGACGGGAGCCGCGCCAGCAAACGCTCACGCATCTGATCGCGGCCCTGCCTTACGGTTTCGCGGATCTTGGACACCGGTGCATCCGATGTCAGACGCTCCCATGTCTTGGTCGCTGTACGATCAAAGTAATCTTCTACGCGGCTGCGCGTTGCCTCATAGCGCATCAGTCAAATCCCAGAAGTTCAAAGATCGCACGGTCTTCCATGGGCTCCGGCGAAAGGGGATCCAGCCCATTGTAGAGGCTTTCAGCCAGCCGCAGATATTCCGCGCGGCATTGCACGATGTCTTCTTCATCGGGCATCTCGAAGAGTGTTTTCTTCTTCAAGCGCGAACGGCGGATCGCATCGACATCGGGCATATGGCCAATGCGCTTGAAGTTTACCTCGCGACAGAACCGATCGACTTCATCAGTCTCGCGAGACCGGTTGGCGATACAACCCGCAAGGCGCACTTTGTAATTGGCTGATTTCGCCTTCACCGCCGCGATAATCCGGTTCATCGCATAGATGCTGTCGAAGTCATTGGCCGTGACGATCACGGCGCTGTCGGCATGTTGTAGCGGAGCGGCGAAACCGCCGCAGACAACATCGCCCAATACATCGAAAATCACGACGTCAGTGTCATCCAGCAGATGGTGCTGTTTCAGCAATTTGACCGTCTGACCCACGACATAGCCGCCACACCCAGTCCCGGCGGGCGGGCCACCAGCTTCGATACACTGCACACCGTTGAACCCTTCGGTCACAAAGTCTTCAGGCCGCAGTTCCTCCGCGTGGAAATCCACCTCTTTCAGGATGTCGATCACCGTGGGCTGAAGCTGACCGGTTAGCGTGAATGTACTGTCATGCTTGGGGTCACACCCGATCTGCAACACCCTTTTGCCAAGCTTCGAGAAGGCCGCCGAGAGGTTGGACGAGGTTGTCGATTTCCCGATGCCCCCTTTGCCGTAGACCGAGAAGACCTTCGCGCCTTCGATCTTCATGGATGCATCCTGATGCACCTGAAGCGATCCCTCGCCGTCCTGCCCACGCTTGAGGCTGGGCACGGCAAGACCGCGCTCTTTCAGCCCGCGGGCCTCACGATCCGCCGCACGGGCAGCGGGCGGGTTCTTGATGTCCAATGGGCTCATGATGGTGCCCCTTCTTCTGGCTGAAAATACGCCGGGGGTGTGGGGGCTGGCCCCCACTGCGCCACCGGCAGATATGTGCGATTGGCTGTCATTCTGCGGCAATCCCTTCAAGACGATCCTCAAGCTGGTCCGCTGCCTCCTGCAGCGCGGCCAACGTCTCGGCATCGGGCTGCCAATAGGCGCGATCCGAGGCTTCGAGCAGGCGATTGGCCATACGGCTGGAGGCCGTTGGGTTCAGCTCCGCCAAACGCTCCCGCATCTCCGGATCAAGAACAAAGGTTTCCGAAATTCGCTGGTAAACCCAAGGATCAACCTGCCCCGTTGTGGCAGACCAACCCAGCGTATTGGTGACTTGCGCCTCGATCTGGCGGACACCCTCGGCGCCGTGCTTCAGCAACCCTTCAAACCATTTCGGGTTCAGGGAACGCGACCGCGTCTCGAGCGCGACCTGATCCTTGAGCGTCCGGATCTTGCCCGCGCCTCGTGTCTGATCAGAGATGTAGACCGCCGCTTCCTGACCGCCCCGCGCCCGTTTCACAGCACGGGAAATCCCGCCGAGCGTGTCGAAGTAATGATCAACCGTGGTGACACCAAGCTCAACGCTTTCCAGGTTCTGGTAAGCAACATCGACGGTCTTGAGCTGTGACTGCAAGAGATCGGCATTGGCCGTTGCCTTGCCGCTCACGCCATAGGCAAAGCTCTTGCGAGCCTCGTAGGCATCTGCCAGCTCGTCCTCTTCCCCAAAGGCTGAGCTGTCGACCAATGCGTTGACATTGGACCCATAGGCCCCTTCTGCATTGGAAAAGACACGCAAGGCCGCTGTCTCAAGATCGCAACCATGCTCTTCGACATATGCCAGGGCATGGGCGCGGATGAAGTTCATCTCCATAGGCTCGTCCGCAACAGCCGCTTTGTAGGAGGCTTCCGCCAGCATCCGCGTCTGGAGCGGGAGCAGATCGCGGAAAATGCCGGACAGTGTCATTACGACATCGATGCGCGGGCGTCCCAACTCTTCCAGCGGGATCAGATCCGCGCCCGACAGACGGCCAAAGCTGTCCATCCGCGGCCGCGCACCGATCAGGGCCAGCGCTTGCGCCAGAGGCGCGCCGTCGCTCTTGATATTGTCCGACCCCCAGAGCACCAGGGCGACCGTGCGCGGCAGCGTATCATGGGTCGCCAACAGAAGATCCGCCTGTTTCGCCCCATCGCGGCAGGCATACTCCGTGGGCATCCGGAAGGGATCAAACGCGTGGATGTTGCGCCCCGTCGGCAGCACATCTGTCGACCGGATCAGATCACCGCCCGGCACAGGCGCAATATAGCGCCCTTCAAGCGCCCGCATCAGCGCTGGCAGCTCCGCATCCTGCTGCAGCAACGCGTCAATATGAGCCCGTGTATCGTCATCCGCGCCTTCGATCAGGCGCAGATATTCGCCGCGCGCCGCATCACTGAAGGGCTGACCCACGACATGCAGACCCTCGGGGATAAGAGCATCTTCTGTCTCAAGCAGCTTGAGCCAAAGTTTGTCGGGATCGATATCTACCATGTCCACAGCACTGGCCTGCTCGGCAATCAATGCTTCCAGCTCACCGCGCTGCGCATCTCCGGCCTCCATCGCGCGCCAGCGCATCAGGCTATCTTTCAACTCCGTGAGGCCCTTGTAGAGGCCGGCCTGCGCGAGCGGAGGCGTAAGATGTGTGATCGTGACAGCGCCGGACCTGCGCTTGGCAAGCGACGCCTCGGATGGATTGTTGGACGCATACAGATAGACATTCGGCATCTCACCGATCAACCGATCGGGCCAATCCCGCGCGCCCAGCCCGGCTTGTTTGCCCGGCATGAATTCCAGTGCGCCATGCATGCCAAAATGCAAGACTACATCGGCTTCAAAGCTGTTCTTGAGCCACAGGTAGAACTGCGCGAAAGCATGGGTCGGCGCGAAGCCTTTCTCAAAGAGCAATCGCATCGGATCGCCCTCATAGCCAAAGGTCGGCTGAACGCCCACGAAGACATTGCCGAACTCACGGCCCAAAACAAAAACGCCGCGACCGTCCGACTGGATTTTGCCTGGCGCCGGGCCCCAAACGGCCTCGATCGCAGCCAGAGGCGGGGTATCGCGCACGATGTCATCGGCGCTGACATGGGCGGCAACATTTGCCTCCTGCCCATACTGCGCGGCATTACCCTTGAGCACAGCTTCACGCAGCTCTTCCAGACTTGCCGGAACATTGACCTGATAGCCGCGCGCTGCCATTGCATGCAACGTATTGTAAAGACTTTCAAAAACGCTGAGATAGGCCGCTGTACCAACAGCGCCCGCATTGGGCGGAAAGCCGAAGAGCACCACGGCAACCTTTTTGTCGGCATTGGCTTTCTGGCGCAAGGTCGCTGCCCGCAACGTCTTTTCTGCGAGACTGTCAATCCGCTCCAGACAGGGTGACATCTGCTTGGTCTCGGATTGGTTCGGGCAATTGTAATGACAGCCGTTGCAGCCTTCTTCGCCGTGCCGCCCGCCGAAAATCGTGGGGCAGGTCGCTCCATCCAGCTCCGGCAAAGCAATCAGCATCGTGGTCTCAATGGGGCCGAGGCCCTGATCCGATCCAGCCCATTGGCCAAGCGTCTGAAACTCGAGCGGGTGCGCCGCAATATAGGGCACATCCAGACCGGACAGGCTCTCAACTGCGGCTGCACTGTCGTTGTAGGCCGGTCCACCCACCAGGCTGAAGCCCGTGAGCGAGACCATGGCATCAATCTGGACACCAGCGTCCGTGTGAAAAAACGCGCGGATCGCGGGGCGCCCATCCAAACCACCAGCAAAGGCTGGCAAACACCGGATGCCCTTGGCTTCGAATGCCCGGATAACGGCGTCATAATGCGCGACGTCGTCAGACAGGACATAGGACCGCATCATCAGGAGCCCCACGGTGGCAACCGGACGATCCGGGCCGGGCACATCCGCAACATCCGTGGTTATGCGGCCGGGAAGATCAGGATGATACAGGCCAACATCGGGGTATTCGATGGGCGCGGCTGCTGCGCCGCCCAGCCATTCCGGACGGGTCTGCGCGTATTTGCCGAGCAAATACCGCACCATGGCTTCAATGTTGTCGTCAGAGCCACCGAGCCAATACTGCATGACCAGAAACCAAGAGCGCAGATCCTGCGCCTTGCCCGGGATCATCTTGAG
Source organism: Primorskyibacter sp. S187A (assembly GCF_049800955.1). Lineage (NCBI taxonomy): Bacteria > Pseudomonadati > Pseudomonadota > Alphaproteobacteria > Rhodobacterales > Roseobacteraceae > Primorskyibacter > Primorskyibacter sp. S187A. Next base: position 366,284 of record NZ_JBNAGA010000002.1, read on the forward strand.
CAGCTTGGGCAGCTTCTTGAGCTGCGCCATCCGCTTCTCGCCGGTCTCCACCGGGCTATCATCAGATTTTGGCTTGAGCTTCTTGAGAAGCTGCATCATCGGCGACGCGGGCTTGCTCATATCAAGCTTGCCGAGCTTTGTGAGCTTGATGATTTCTGCATCCGCAATGACACCGATCATGCCATCCACGCGATCCCGCACTGCGCGCAGATCATCCATGATGGGCGCAATGTGTTCTTCCAGAAACAGCAGATTGGCGACGATCATATCCGCTTGCGCGATCGCATCCTTGGCCGCACCCAACTCTTCGGGCGTCTCCGCCCAGGTGGCCGCCGCATGCACCGAGATATTGAGACCAGGGTAGTCCTGCACAAGCTTCACACCGGCCCGCGCAACAGGGCCAGCGGCGTGATGATCAAGCGTGATCACCACGATGTTGTACGGTTTCACCTGATCAAAATTATCGCGCATAATGGGCCTTTGCCTCATAGAGCGTATCGACGCTGATCTCGCTCACACCTTTTTCCGAAGCGAACTTTTCGGTGTTGCGCTTGGCCTTGCCGCGCACGAAGAATGGGATTTTCTTGAGCTCTTTTTCCGCCGCAGGAAGCCAGACGATCTCGAAGGAAGAGACTGTCTCCTCCTTCATCTTGCCAGACAAACTCCGGGGGGGGTCGCCCTCGGCGACGGGGGTCGCCATTGGAGCGCCATTGGTTCGAGAGACAATGGCGACGCCCCCCTCTTCGGCCTGAAGATCGCGCAGCGTTATCTTACCGCCGTGATGGCTGGCCCCATTGTCATCGTTGAACTCGAAATCCTCGCGGAACATCGTGAGCAGGTGCTCTTCGAGGCCCATCACAAGCGGATGCACCCAGGTGTCAAAGATCACGTTTGCGCCCTCAACGCCCATCTGGGGCGAGTAGCGGGCCGGGAAATCCTGCACGTGGACGGGCGCAGAAATGACGGCGCAGGGGATGCCCAGACGCTTTCCGATGTGGCGCTCCATCTGGGTGCCAAGGATCATCTCGGGCGCAAGCGCCTCGATGGTCTGCTCAACTTCCAGATAATCATCCGTGATCAGCGCCTCGACGCCAAATTCCTTGGCTGTTGTGCGGATCAGGCGGGCCTGCTCGCGGTTGTAGCACCCCATGCCGACGACCTCGAACCCCATCTCGTCGCGCGCGATGCGCGCGCAGGCCGCGACATGTGTGCCGTCGCCAAACAGGAAGACACGCTTGCCGGTCAGATATGTGCTGTCCACTGAAGAGGACCACCACGGCAGGCGCAGGCGGCTCTCGTCAAGATGCGCGGAAATACCCGTGATCTCAGCCACTTCCTTGACGAATTCGCGGGTCGCATTGACGCCAATAGGGATTGTCTTGGTGAAGGGGATCTTCAATTCCCGCTCCATCCAGCGACAGGCGCTTTCGCCGGTTTCCGGGTACATCAGGATGTTGATATGTGCCTGCCCGAGGCGCGTGATGTCCTGGGGCGTCGCGGGCATCGGCGCCACAACGTTCACTTCAATGCCCATATCGGCCAGCAGGCCCGTGAGCTCTTCGGTGTCGTCGCGGTGACGGAAGCCCAGCGCGGTCGGCCCAATCAGATTCGCGGTCACGCGTTCGGTCTTGTCCATCGGACGGGCCAGGGCGCGCACGATCTGGAAGAAGGTTTCATCGGCGCCAAAGTTCTCTTTGCGCTGGTACGATGGCAGTTCCAGCGGGATCACCGGCACGCCGAGATCCATGGTCTCCGACATGCCTCCGGGATCGTCCTGGATGAGCTCGGCTGTGCAGGACGCGCCGACGATAATCGCCTGCGGCTTGAACCGGTCAACAGCATCCTGACAGGCGCTCTTGAACAGATGCGCGGTGTCTTCACCGAGGTCGCGTGCCTGAAAGGTTGTGTAGGTCACCGGCGGGCGGTGGTTGCGGCGCTCGATCATGGTGAACAGCAGATCGGCATAGGTATCGCCCTGGGGGGCGTGCAGCACGTAGTGCAGGCCCTTCATACCAGTGGCAACGCGCATGGCGCCTACGTGAGGAGGGCCTTCATATGTCCAAACCGTCAGTTTCATGTCAGCCCCCTGGGGCTCTGCCCCAGACCCCGGAGTTTACTTGGCAAGATGAAAAAGCACATCATTGAGCGGCCTCCATCTTCAGAAGATTGCGGCGCCTGACGGGGCGGGAGAAGAGACCCGCCAAGTCGCCTGCCTGTTCGTAAAAATGCACAGGCGTGAAAACGAGTTCGATGGCCCATTTCGTAGTCAGCCCTTCGGCTTCCAGCGGATTGGCCAGACCGAGGCCACAAACCGTGAGGTCCGGGCGCGCGGCAAGGGCACGATCAAGCTGCAGGTCCACGTCCTGGCCCTCGGAAATCGTTGGGCCTTCGGACAGCAAGTCCAGATCCGGGCCTACGAGGCCTTTATGGATAAAGGGCGCGCCCACTTCGATAGCCTGCATGCCGCATTCACGGGTCAGGAAGCGCGCAAGCGGGATTTCCAACTGGCTGTCCGGGAAGAAGAAAACCGACTTTCCGTTCAAGGCTTCGGCCGCGTTTGCAATTGCCTTGCGCGCACGGGCGCGCGGGGCTGCGGTCACCTTGTCGAAGGTCTTTTGATCAACGCCGAACTCCTGCGCGATCGCTGCGAGCCAAGCGGTGGTCCCCTCTTCGCCAAAGGGGAACGGAGCCGCAAGATGGCGCGCGCCGCGCCGCACGAGCGCGTCGGCGGTGTCCCCCAGAAACGGCTGCGTTAGTGCAAAGACGCTATTGGGGCCAACGGCGAGATCGTTTTCCGCTCTGGGGGCAGGCAGGACCCGGAAGTTCTCGATGCCCATGGCGGACAACAGGCTCACCATTTGATCTTCGACAACATCGGGCAACGCGCCCACGAGCAGCAACTCGCGTGCGTCGGTCTCGGGCAAAACAGGCACCATGGCCGCAAGGCAGGCATCTTCACCTTGCGTGAAGGTCGTCTCGATGCCCGAACCGGAATAGGCCAGCACGCGCACATGCGGCGCATGCTCTGCGCTCAAACGCTCGGCTGCCTTGTTGAGATCAAGCTTGATCACCTCCGACGGGCAAGACCCCACGAGAAACAATTGTTTGATATCAGGGCGGCGCGACAGGAGGCGGCCCACTTCGCGATCAATTTCATCTTGCGCATCCGCCAGACCGGCAAGGTCGGTCTCTTCGAGGATGGCTGTGCCGAAACGGGGCTCGGCAAAGATCATGACGCCTGCAGCAGATTGCAGCAGATGCGCACAGGTACGCGAGCCGACAACAAGGAAAAAAGCATCCTGCATTTTTCGGTGCAGCCAGATGATTCCCGTCAGGCCGCAGAATACTTCGCGCTGACCGCGTTCTTTGAGGATGGGCGTGTGACCGCACCCCCGGCTCGGCGTCAGATCGTTCATACGACTATCTCCTGCTCGGATTGTTCGGTGCGTTCGCCTTCGAGGCGCGCCATGCGCAATTTCCACAGGAACTGAGCAGCGTTGAGGACGTAGGTCGCGTATGCCGCCAGCGCGAGCCACATGAGCTCTACAGGGGACAGTGCGCCTGAAAAGAGCGCCCAGAGATAAGCGGTGTGCAAAGCGATGACACCAAAGCTCACAACGTCTTCCCAAAAGAACGCATGGGCGAAGAGGTATTGGCCGAAGACAACCTTCTCCCAAATCGCGCCAGTGATCATGATGGCGTAGAGAAACCCGGTTTTGATCACGATGGACCAGGTGGCGGCTTCATAGCCCACACCCCAGAGAAGATACCGGCACACCAGAACCAGCGAGACCGCAAACACCACAAACTGCGCCGGTGCCAGAAGGCCCTGAATCAACGTCCAGACCGTTGCATCGCGCCTGGCGCGCTGCTCCGGTGTGTATAAGGCGCGTGATGCGCTTTGGTGGCTTGGGCGATATGCCATCGTCTTGCGACTCCCCTCGCGTAGTGCCCCAAGGGTAGGCTCTCTCCCAGATGTGTCAACTAAATCTTACATGTAACGCGTGCATTCGTTCCATTGCAGTGAAAATAGCACTGATTCGCGCTGACTTTGAGAAAACCCAATAATTATTGAGCTTATATTGCAGTGTATAAGGTCAGATTCGAGACCTTTACCCGAGGTTTGGAGAAATATGTCTATTTTCTTTGACATTCCTGCTGAATGCTTCATCCTACGAGTGCGGGTGAATAAGAGCCCGCAGCGAGAACGCGGGCCCAGGACAGCGAGGGTGCACGCAGATGGACCAGAGAACAAAAACAAAGGAGGCTGAAGGTTGGCCGACGGCACAAACCATTCAAGGTTTGGCCCGTGAAGTTGTGTCCCGCATGGGACAACAGGTGCAACCCTCAAGCGCGGTTCGTGTGAGCGTGTTGGACAAACTGGTAACTCAAATTCTAACCCGCGGCCTCTTTGACGCCGAGCGCATTGCAGCAATACTGCGGAGCCAGCGTCTGAGCGATCTGGAAACACTCCATCACTACATCCCGACCGCCGCACGCCGGCTTGGTCAGATGTGGAGCGAAGACATCATTGGTTTTGCGGAAGTGTCTATTGGCACGGCGCGCTTGCAAGCGCTTGCCCATGAAATTGCCAGCCATGGCACCATGGAAAGCGATCGCGCGGCGCCGCAAGACATCAGCATTCTCGTCGTGACAGATGAGGCCGAGGATCATTCCCTTGGCGCCGTGACATTGTGCACGCTTCTGAGGCGGCGCGGATACAACACCCATCTCAGGCTCGGAGTGAACAGCAACGCCCTAGTTGCAGAGTTCAAAAATACGCAGCATGATGTTGTCATGTTCTCGTGTTCACGCCCTGAGGGACTTGCATCTCTGGCGCGCACCATTAAAGACGTGCGCAGACGTGTTGGTAACGCTACCGTGCTGGCCGTTGGCGGTGTCGTTCTTGATCATGCATCCGATATTCAGGAGAAAACCGGAGCTGATCTCGTGACTCGTGACATGAACCAGGTTCTCAAACTTGCCATGTCGTTCCGCAAAGGCAGGATAAGTGTGGTCAGGTAAATGAACACGACAGGTTCAAAATTCTGGTCTAGCGGTGCAGTACCGCATATCGAGCCGGAAGAATTGCGGTCCATTCTTTCCGTGGCCTCCGACATTGCATTGGTAGTGTCGAAAGACGGGATCATTCATTCTGTTCTGATCAATGCGAATGACACATCTTACGGAAACCTGTCCCATTGGGAAGGACGCTCCATCGAAGAGTTCCTGACCAGCGACAGCTACCACAAGTGGCAACGCGCGGTGGATGCGTTCATTTCCGGGTATCAGCCGAGACCCGTCGAGATCAATCACACCGATAACGCCAATTGGGAGTTCCCAATTCGCTACACGTTCCACCAGGTTGGGTCCGAGGACACCATTCTGATGCTAGGCCGGGATCTGCGCCCAATAGCAGAGACCCAACAACAGCTGGTGCAGGCGCAAATGGCGCTGGAGCGCGGATATGAAGCGCGTCGTGAATTCGACAGTCGCTACCGGATGCTTCTCGCATCGACGCGTGAGCCAATCGTGTTTGTCTCGACCGGATCCGGTCGGGTGATCGATCTGAACGAGCCTGCGGCGTCTCTGCTGGGCGGGAACCGTGACGCGCTGACCGGCGTGACATTCGCCAATGAGTTCAAGGATAAACGCGGCTCGGAATTTATCGATAGCCTGGTACATCTGGCTGTGTCGGATAGTGGATCCGAGATGTCGACGACGACCCGCCAATCGAAGCGTCTGGTCCGTATTGAACCGGTTGTCTTCCGTGCAGCTGGCGACAGGGTCCTGCTGTGTCGTATCGAACCTGCTGAATCGCAGTCCGGGTCCACGGGTGATCACTTGATGCTGAACCTGTCAGCGCTCTACCAAAAGGGCGCGGACGCCATGCTGTTTACCGACGGCAACGGCACAATTGAAGCGGCGAATGACGCGTTTCTCGATCTGGCCGATGCGGCGCATCTCTCTGATGTGCGCGGCCGCCCGCTTTCGGATTTCCTCGCAAGAGGGCAAGTCGATCTTGCGGTTCTTCTGGATAATGCGAAGCGTGAAGGCCAGATGCGGATGTACGCGACGAAGCTGACCAACGATTTTGGTGCAGTCACGCCGATTGAGGCCGCCGCAACATGGCTCAGCGATCGCTCTCCGCCACAGGTGGCTTTCGTCATTCGAGATACCGGCCGCGCGGAGGCCATGCGTCGGTCCAGTGGTTCCATTGATGATCCCGCACAGTCAAATGTCGTCGATCTTGTGGGCACGTCTAGCCTCAAGGAAATCGTTGCCGAGACGACGGATGTCGTTGAAAAGATGTGCATCGAAGCGGCTGTCGAATTGACGAACAACAATCGTGTCGCCGCAGCTGAGATGTTGGGTTTGTCCCGTCAGAGTCTCTACGTGAAGCTGCGCAAATACGGTCTGCTCGCACGCGACAACTCAGACGGATAAGCGCTCAACGGTGCTGGTCGATCAGAATGGGCAGACCGTCCGGATCCATTACAACAAAACTGGCAGGCCCTGTCTCGCCACCCTGTTCCTGTAAGATCTCCAGCCCGGCAGCTTTGAGCTTTTCCTTGATTGTTCTGATATCTTCGAAGGGATCGACCGGTTTGGCGCCCTGATCCCACCCGGGATTGAATGTGAGCATCTGACCCTCGAACATCCCCTGAAACAAACCGATCAAGACATCGCCCTGCTTCATGATGAGATAGCCATGCGCATCCTCTCCCGCAAAAAGTGTAAACCCGAGCGTTTCATAAAACTGACGTGATGCCGACAGGTCCGAAACAGCGATTGAAACCGAAAAAGCGCCCAAAGACATGGTTTTCTCTCCAAAAAGCGGCTTGGGGCCCTGACTTTTTCCTTGCCCCGACTCGAGTCTTATATACATAGTTGACACATGAGTGTCAGCCAAAGTTTACACACACGCACTTACCCAGACCCGGCAGCAGCCTTGCAATTGATCAAACCGATCACGTGGTTTCCGCCGATGTGGGCCTATTTGTGCGGGGTCATTTCATCCGGTGAACCGATCTCCTCGGCGCCCTGGATGGTCATCCTTGGCGTTTTGCTCGCGGGCCCGATTGTCTGCGGCATGAGTCAGGCCGCGAATGATTGGTGCGATCGTCATGTCGACGCCATCAATGAGCCCAATCGCCCGATCCCGTCTGGCCGCATTCCCGGGCGTTGGGGCCTCTACATCGCTCTGATGATGTCGGGCCTGTCCCTCGCCGTTGGCGCGCTTTTGGGGCCATGGGGTTTCGCCGCGACCGTGGTTGGCGTTCTTGCTGCATGGGCCTATTCCGTCGAACCCATCCGCATGAAGCGCTCGGGCTGGTGGGGGCCCGGCCTCGTTGGCCTGTCTTACGAAAGCCTGCCCTGGTTCACCGGCGCCGCCGTCTTGGCACATGGCGCGCCGAGCGGACCAACCATCGTCATCGCCCTGCTCTACGGTATTGGCGCGCACGGCATTATGACGCTCAACGATTTCAAGGCCTTGGAAGGTGATCGCCAAATGGGCGTCAACTCCTTACCCGTCACCCTTGGCCCCGAACGCGCCGCACGCGTCGCCTGCTGGGTGATGGCGGTGCCGCAAGTGGCCGTCATTGCGCTTCTGACATATTGGGGCATGCTCTGGCATGCATGGGGCATCTTCGCGCTCCTGCTCGCACAATTCTTCTCCATGCGGGTCTTGCTCTCTGACCCCAAGGGCCGCGCGCCCTGGTACAATGGCGCGGGCGTGACGCTATACGTTTCCGGAATGATGGTCGCAGCCTTTGCTCTAAGATCCGTGGAGGCCTTGTGGTGAAGCTTTCGTGGTTTGACATCTTCCGCATGGGGCTGGTTCAGCTCTGTCTTGGCGCCGTCGTTGTCCTGACAACATCAACGCTCAATCGCCTGATGGTCGTGGAGCTTGCCCTGCCCGCCGTTTTGCCCGGCCTTCTCGTTGCCCTGCACTACAGCATTCAGATCACGCGGCCCAACTGGGGCTATCGCTCTGACACCGCAGGAAATCGCACGCGCTGGATCATTGGCGGTATGGCGGTTCTCTCCGCAGGAGCCTTTATGGCCTCTATCGGCGTGGTCGTCATGGAGACCCAAGCCAGTCTCGGCCTCGCGCTGTCCATTCTGGCCTATGCCTTGATCGGTGTTGGCGTAGGCGCCTCGGGCACGTCGCTCTTGGCGTTCCTTGCAACAGCGACAGCCGAACGTCGGCGCGCCGCTGCCGCCACGATCACATGGCTGATGATGATCTTTGGCATCGCAGTCACCGCCGGGACCGTAGGCGCATTTCTGGACCCCTATTCCCCGGCATTGCTCTTGAAAATCGTGGCGATCGTCACCCTCGGCGCCGTCGTGCTGACGTCACTGGCCATGTGGGGCGTTGAAGCGCGAGTTGACGCGCAGCCGGAGCGCAAGGACGAAACGCCATTCATGGTTGGTCTTCGCGAAGTCTGGGCGGAACGTGACGCGCGCGTCTTTACGCTGTTCATCTTCCTGTCGATGACCGCCTATTTCATGCAAGAGCTCATCCTTGAACCCTATGCGGGTTTGGTCTTCGCGTTTTCGCCCGGGCAATCGACCCAGCTGTCAGGCGCGCAAAATGGCGGCGTCTTTCTCGGCATGCTGGCGGTTGGTATTGCGGCCACAGGGCTGCGGATCGGGTCTCTCAAAGCCTGGGTGATTACCGGGTGTATCGGCTCATCCGCCAGCTTGCTCGCGATAATGGCGCTGGGGCAAAGCGGACCCGGTGCGCCACTGGTGCCTGCCGTCGTGACGCTGGGGCTTTTCAACGGCATGTTTGCTGTCGCGGCAATCGGCTCAATGATGGCTTTGGCCAGTCAGGGGCGCGACGCGCGCGAGGGCACACGAATGGGCATTTGGGGCGCGGCCCAAGCGATTGCCGCAGGCTTTGGCGGGCTGCTCGGCGCCGCCGCTGCGGATGTCCTGAGACGCGTTCTTTCAGATGATGCGACGGCTTTTGGAGCCGTTTTCACCGTCGAAGCGGGGCTTTTCCTCGTTGCGGCTTTCATGGCTTTGCGCGTGATGGGCGACAGGCCCGAACGCGCCGAATTGGTTCCGGGGGAATAGATCATGTTTGATGTTGTCGTAGTTGGAGGCGGTCCGAGCGGCGCGACTGCTGCCGAAGATCTGGCACGCTCGGGCCACAAGGTTGCGCTTTTGGACCGCGAAGGGCGGATCAAGCCCTGCGGCGGCGCGATCCCGCCAAGGCTGATGCAGGATTTCCACATTGGAGAGGATCAACTGCTGACCAAGGTCAACACCGCGCGCATGATCTCTCCGACGGGCCGCTCCGTGGATATTCCGATTGAAAACGGGTTCGTTGGCATGGTCGACCGGAAGGATTTCGACCCCTACCTGCGCCAACGCGCGCGCGACGCGGGTGCCGACTACCGGGTTGGCACATTTGTCAGAATTGATCGCACCGCCGATGAGACAGCCGTCATTTATCGCGACAAGGCCAGCGGGACGGAAATGCGCCTGCCCACAAAACTGGTGATTGGGGCGGATGGCGCAAAGTCAAAAGTGGGCCGGGCCGAGGTGCCTGATGCAGACAAGGTACCGCTTGTGTTTGCCTATCATGAGATCATCGCCGCGCCGCCCAAGAACGACGTCTATGATCCCAAACGCTGCGACGTGATCTATGATGGCGCGATCAGCCCAGACTTCTACGGCTGGGTCTTCCCCCATGGTGGAACGACCAGCGTTGGCATGGGTACGGAAAACCCATCGGTTGACCTGAAAGCCGCCACCGCTGCGCTGCGCAAAGCATCCGGCCTGGAAGAATGTGAGACCTTGCGCAAAGAAGGCGCGCCGATCCCGCTCAAACCGATGGATCGTTGGGACAACGGCAAGGATGTTGTGCTGGCGGGGGATGCCGCAGGCGTCGTGGCGCCCAGTTCTGGTGAAGGCATTTATTACGCCATGGTCGGCGGTCGCGTCGCGGCAACGGCGGCAGCGGCTTGCCTCGCATCCGGCCGCGTGAGCGATCTGCGGCTCGCGCGCAAGCTTTTCATGAAAGAGCATAAAACAGTCTTCCGTGTTCTTGCATCGATGCAAAACGCCTATTATCGCTCCGATGAGCGGCGTGAACGTTTTGTTTCCCTGTGCCATGATATCGATGTGCAGCGGCTGACGTTTGAGGCCTATATGAACAAGAAACTCGTCAAGGCCCGGCCCATGGCTCACCTCAAGATCGGCGTGAAAAACCTCGCACATCTGACGCGTCTCGTCTCCCCGGTATTCACGTGAGTATCCTGATCCCCGCCTGGGTCGACGGCAAACTCGAGCCCGTTGAAAAGCTGGACGTGCACAAACGCGGCCTGCGGCATAAAGCCGTGTCGGTTTTTGTTCTGCGGGATGAGCAAATCCTGCTGCAACAACGCGCTTTGGAAAAATATCATACGCCCGGCCTTTGGGCCAACACATGTTGCACACACCCCGATTGGGGCGAAAGCTCCGAAGCTTGCGCGATCCGGCGCTTGAAAGAAGAGCTGGGCATTACAGGCCAGGTGCCGCAATTTCGCCAGCGCGCGGAGTACCGTGCCGATGTTGGCAACGGCATGATCGAGCACGAACTCGTTGATATATTCATCGTCGATGCCACACGTGACATGGGCATTGAGCTGAACCCCGAAGAGGTCCGCGATACCCGATGGATCAGCTTCGCGGATCTGGCCCACGAGGTCGCCACACGCCCAGAAATCTTTACACCATGGCTGCGGATCTATCTGCAGGAGCACTCCGTGGCGATCTTTGGCCGGGCGGGGATTGCCGCTCAGTAACCCCGCGACCAGACTTCCCCTTTCCCTGTCCAGACCTTTGGCGTATCTGAGCGCATCGAAGACGCAGGTAGGGTCATGCGCAAAGCTCTCGTCACCGGTGCTGCCGGATTCATTGGATTTCACGTTTCAAAGCGGCTTCTTGCCGAAGGCTTTGAGGTCATCGGGCTCGATTCGATGTCTGATTACTATGACGTGTCTCTGAAGCAGGCCCGGCTCGATGACCTTCGCAGCGAGGCGTTTGAATTCGTCAAGGGACAGGTCGAAACTCCGGACCTTCTGAGATCGCTCTTCGAGACCCATCGGCCCGATCTTGTTGTTCATCTCGCAGCCCAAGCCGGGGTGCGTCATTCCATCGAGGCCCCTCGCGAGTACCTCGAGGCAAATATCGTTGGGACCTTCGAGCTTCTCGAAGCCGCGCGGGCCAATCCGCCGCAACACATGCTGCTGGCGTCGACCTCGTCGGCCTATGGGGCCAACACACAGATGCCCTATCGGGAGGATATGCGAACGGATCATCAGATGTCGTTTTACGCAGCCACCAAGAAGTCCACCGAAGCCATGGCGCACAGCTATGCGCATCTTTATGGTCTGCCGATCACGATGTTCCGCTTCTTCACAGTCTACGGTCCGTGGGGTCGCCCGGATATGGCGCTATTCAAGTTCACCAAGGCCGTGTTTTCAGACACGCCGATTGACGTCTACAATCACGGCGACATGAAGCGCGATTTCACCTATATCGACGATCTTGTCGATGGAATCTGGCACTTGGCGCACAGCATTCCAGATGCGGCCGCCGCACAGGACAACGACAGCTTGTCGCCCGTCGCGCCCTGGCGGGTGGTTAATCTGGGCCGGGGCACTCCCGTTCAACTGACCGACTTCATCGAAGCCATTGAGGCCGCGACCGGCCGCAAGGCGAAGCGCAATATGATGGATATGCAGCCTGGTGACGTTCCCGCCACATGGGCTGATACATCTTTGATGCAGGCCCTTGCAGGCCCCATGCAGAACACCGATGTTGCCACCGGCGTCGCCCGCTTTGTTGCTTGGTATCGCGACTTTTACAAAATTGAATAGAAAAAGAATAAGGGCCATCACCATGGAACGCGCAAAAATTGCCGTCGCGGGCATCGGATATGTCGGGCTGTCCAACGCTGTCTTGCTTTCTCAGCACAATGACGTCGTCGCGGTTGATCTTTCCAAAGATCGGGTCGACATGGTCAATGCGCGCCAATGTCCGATCGTCGACGCGGAAATGGAAGAATTTCTGAACAACCACAGCCTTTCGCTCAGCGCGACGACCAACGGGCCGGAGGCGTTTTCCGATGCAGAATACGTCATCGTGGCGACGCCAACCAACTATGACCCGGACACAAATTACTTCGATACATCCAGTGTCGAGGCCGTCATAAAGCAGGTCATTTCGGTGAACCAAGACGCCTGTATTGTCATCAAATCAACGATTCCCGTCGGTTTTACAGAGCGCGTCAGCGCGGACCTGGGGACAGATCAGGTCATCTTCAGCCCTGAATTTTTGCGCGAAGGCCAGGCGTTGAAGGACAACCTCTACCCCTCACGCATCGTGATTGGCGAAGACAGCCCGCGCGGCCATCGGTTTGCTGCGTTGCTGGCGCAGGGAGCTGTAAAGAAAGATATCCGGACCCTGTTTACCGGCGCTTCCGAAGCCGAGGCGATCAAGCTCTTCGCCAACACCTATCTTGCTATGCGGGTGGCCTATTTCAACGAGCTGGACAGCTACGCGCTAAGCTATGGTTTGAACCCGCGTGAAATCATCGACGGTGTCTCGCTCGACCCTCGCATCGGCGATCACTACAACAACCCGTCGTTTGGATATGGCGGGTATTGCCTCCCGAAGGACACCAAACAACTTTTAGCCAACTATTCCGCTGTGCCGCAAAACATCATGACCGCAATCGTAGAAGCCAACCGCACCCGGAAAGACTTCATTGCCGATCAAATCATCGCTCGCGCGCCAAAAATCGTTGGTGTGCATCGTCTTGTGATGAAGGCCGGATCGGACAATTTTAGGCAAAGCTCGGTTCAAGGCATTATGAAGCGGATCAAGGCGAAGGGCATCGAAGTGATCGTCTACGAGCCTGCGCTGGAGGACGACATGTTTTTCGGCTCCCGCGTGTTCCGCGATATTGATGCTTTCAAAAAGGAAGCGAACGTCATTGTCGCAAACAGGCTCACGGAAGAATTGGCAGACGTTGCGGGCAAAGTGTTTACGCGTGATCTGTTCGGCGAGAGCTAAAGCACAAACCGAAAAGAGCAGGACGCCTAAGCATCCTGCCGCGCGATTTCCGTAATCAATACATCTGATACCATGTCCCCAACGGCGTCCGTGGAGGCTTCCAGCAGAGCCCGTCGCAATACTTTTAGCGTATTGGAACTGGTGAATGCTCCATCAAATCCGCCGATATTGGCATGATCAAACAGGACTTGCAGAAAGGTATCCCGGAGCTTTGGCTCTCGTGAATAGACATCCTCTGCCGTGCCAGCATCTACCTCAACGCTGAGAGAAACGACAACCATTCCGCTCACTCGGTCTTCTGCAACCAAAGGAACAACAAATTGGTTGCTCAATTCAACGTATTCCTTCGTCAGATCCGCTTCAGGCTCCTTCACCTCAGCAAGATCTTCAGCTTTTTCAACGGGTACACAATGCTCCGCGGCATCAGCCATCTCTGCCGGGTCCGGGCGCAGGGCAAGCCCCGCGCCTACCCCGCCACCGATACCGATCAAAGCGAGCAAAATTGGCAAAATCTTTTTCATGGTACCCCTCAGAACGGCAAGACGGCATCGAGAATTTGCTGTCCGATTCGTGGTTGTTGAACATCCGTAATCTGGCCACGACCGCCGTAGGAAATGCGCGCCGATGCGATGTTGTCGTAGGTAATCTCATTTTGGCGGGAAATGTCTTCCGGCCGGACATAGCCAGAGACCAACAACTCCCTCAATTCGAAGTTAACGCGCACTTCTTGAGATCCCTCAATCGCCAACACACCATTCGGAAGCGTATCGACAACCGTAGCCGCGATCCGAAGCGTCAGCTTCTCACGGCGCTTGACAGAACCATCGCCCCCGGAGCTCGAGTCCGCCTGCAGGTCCACAGCATCGGCAAGCGTTGCGCCGGTCGGAAGATCAGGATCGACACGTTGTGGCAGCCCGAGGAGCTGCGGGATCGAGAGACTTTCAGAACTCGAACGCGATCTTTGCGACGAATTCGAGATTTCCGCTCGATCATCAATTTCAATCACCACGGTCAGAATGTCTCCGCGCTTTGCTGCGCGCTGATCTCCGAGTAGCGATCTCTGCCCAGCGCTCCAAAGGGACGACTGGCGCGCGGGGACTTGTGCAAAATAGGACGCGTCAGGTTCCGGGCTGCGCATGGCCACCACGTCAGATCCCGTTTGAGTCTCGCTCAAAGTCGGAGGTTTTCCGATATGATCGATGCGCGCACATCCGGCGGCCGCCAAGAGAACAAAAGACACCAAACATAAGCTACGCATTTACTGACCCACCTTGATACTGCCGTCGGCTTGAATAATTCCGAAAAGAGTTGTGCGCGACGCGAGATTCATGACGCGTACACTATCGCCCGCAGCGCCACGACCCAGAGCACGGCCATCCGCAAAAATCTCAAGACCGCCCTTTGAAAAAACCAGTTGAACGACCTCGTTTCGTTCAACCAAGGCCGGTGGCCCAATGTCTCCTGGATGGACAGGGCGTCCGGCATAAAGCGCGACGCGCGATTCCATGCCCTGCAGCTCACGAATGTCTCTAATGGCCCCCTTGATATCGCTTGGGTGCACCGCGAAATCTGAGGCGCTAAGCATCGTGTTGGGCCGGATTGTCCGCGTGGGCACGAGAATGTCAGCCAACAGGCTCGTGCCACAGAGGCATACGATGAGAGTAACCAAGATACGTTTCATCAGCGCACCTGCGTGGTTGCACCAAGCATTTGATCCGCCGCTGAAATCACTTTTGAGTTCAGCTCATACCCGCGCTGTGCTTCAATGAGTTCTGTGACCTCCCGGACAGCATCAACGGAGCTGTCTTCAAGATAACCCTGACGCAGTATTCCGAAACCATCTTGACCAGGCGTCGAAACGATAGCGGCGCCAGAGGCTTCTGTTTCGAGGAACAAATTGCCACCAATCGCCTCCAAACCTTTTGCATTGGCAAAACCGGCAATACTGATTTGACCCAACAGCTGCGCTTCGGCAGTGCCTTGAAAGTAGGCATAGACTTCGCCATCGGCGTTGATCGAAATAGACCGCGCGTCGTTGGGAATGACAATCTCCGGCGAAACTGGCAGGCCATCGGATGTCACGATGAGGCCTTCAGCATTGCGCTTGAGGGCACCGTCACGGGTGTATCCCGCTTGTCCGGACGGCAAAGTCACTTCCAAGTACCCACGACCATCGACGGCAACGTCAAGATCGCTGCCCGTCTGGGTCAAAGCGCCTTGCTGCAAGTTCACCGAGACCGCTGATGGCCTTACGCCGAGGCCCAGCTGAACGCCTGTTGGCAAGACGGTACCATCGGATGAATTTACAGTCCCTGCTCGGGCGTATTGCTGGTAGTGGAGGTCGGCGAATTCCGCGCGACGCGGATTATACCCCGTGGTCGACATGTTCGCGAGGTTGTTCGAGATCGTCTCGACGCGCATTTGCTGCGCCATCATGCCCGTGGCTGCGATTTTCAGTGCACGCATGTCTTATCCTCGTTTGATAAAGGTTTGAATTGCCGTCTTGATGCGCTCGTGCTCGGATTCCATGAAGCTTTGCCCCATTTCATAGGCACGCTGCACTTCGATCATCCGGGCAATTTGAGCCATCGGGTTTACGTTTGAATTCTCAACGAAACCCTGCACGATGCGTGACTCTGGATCGGCTTCAAAGCCTGCATCGGTACGGAACATTACGCCGTCCTCCCGGGACAAGTCAGTCATGTCTACGGGGCGAACAACACCAAGCTGTCCGATCAATCTACCATCAGCGCTCATGGTGCCATCAGCAGACACGGACAGGTCCGTCGCGTCCGGCGGTACAAACAGCGGTGCGCCTCCGGCATCGAGAACCGCAAAACCATCATGGGTCACGAGGTCACCCGCTGCGCTGAGCGAAAAACTCCCGGATCGCGTCAAACGCTCGCCAGCGGGGGTGTTGATCAGAAAAAAACCCTCGCCTTCAATCGCAAAATCAAGTTGGCCGCCCGTCTTGGTCAGCGCGCCTTGTTCCATGGATGTGTTTTTGACATTTGCAGAGGCCATGGAGAGCGATGCGCCGCCGTCTATGCGGTTTACGTGTTCGGAGAACATAATCCCTTCACTGCGAAAACCCGTCGTCGCAGAGTTCGCGATATTGTTGGCAACGACCTGCATCTCTCGCATCAAACCCGACTGGCGCGTCAGCGTTGTGTAACCTGCATTATCCATTCTTATCCTCCAATTATCATTGGCACGAGAACGTCCTGGAAATAGGACACCAGTGACTGCGTCATGAAGCTCATCGACACCCAGAAAACGGCAACAATTGCACCCAGTTTTGGTACAAAGGTCAGTGTCATTTCCTGTATCGATGTGAGAGCTTGGAAGAGGCCGATGGCGACGCCCGCAATCAAGGCTGCAGCAAGGATCGGGGTCGACATGACGACAGATATCCAAAGGCCTTGCCTGAGAGCGTCGAAAAAAGCGGCTTCACCCAGCATCGCTTACACCGGCATCCGCAGGATTTCCTGATACGCCTCAACCACTTTGTCTCGCACCGCAACGACTGTTTCAATCGCAAGCTCCGATTGCGACAGAGCCTGTACAAGTGCGTGCGGATCCGCGTCGCCTACCATTGCAGCTTTTGCTGTTTGTTCGCTGGTTTGAAGCGTTTCCGTGAAGTCTTTGGCCGCCGCGGCCAGGGTTTCACCCAGGCCGGGCTCCTTTGCACGGGCTTCAGTCGCGGGTTTGGCTGCGGCGTATTTCTGCGCCGCTATTGCTCGAACGTCCATTCTGGCATTCCTTTCAGTTTATCTGCGCAGCAATTCCATCAGGCTAGATGACATTTGCCGCGTTTGATCGAAGACCTTCAAATTGGCCTCGTAGCTACGCTGCGCTTCGCGCGCGTCAGCAATCTCGATGATGAGGTCCACATTAGATCCCTCGTAATTCCCGCTTTCATCAGCCAAGGGGTGCGACGGATCGTAAATCTGTGTCAGCTCCGCCCGATCAAGGCGGACGCGCCCAATCTCTACAGCGCCGGGGGTGCTGTCGCCTCCACCTGCAACTTCAAACGGAACCGTTTTTCGGCGAAACCCGGGCGTATCGGCGTTTGCGATATTCTCGGACACAAAGCGTAAGCGCTGGGCTTGCGCCTTCAAACCCGATGACGTGAGTGACAATGCATCTGAAAATCCAGACATAACGAAACTCCTTTGATCAAGAACGCCCAATGCTGGCGCGCAGCACGGTCATGGAGTGGCGATAAATTGCGAGTGCGCGATCATGCTGTCGTTTGACATCAACGGCGCGCAGCATTTCTTCTTCGACAGAAACACCATTTCCGTTTGGCGATGTTGCTGTGCTTTTCACGTCTGTGACTTGCGCCTGTACTCCGGTGCCGGCGGCGTTCAAGTGAGAGGCGCGTGTTGCACGCAACATCGCCTCACCACGAAAGGATTGTGAAAAACTCGATAAGTCCTTGGGCGTAAACCCAGGTGTATCCGAGTTCGCCATATTGCGTGCGACCAACGCCTGTCGTTCGCCTGCGTGACGCGCCATCGCATGTGAAATGCGAAAAAGTTCTAGATTTTCAAACATCGGGGCTTCTCCCTCGATTGGCTTCAATCAAGGTTTAACCCTGATTCCTTTAGAAACAGTTTTCAGAAGCTGAAGGAAGCGCACGATGGATGATACAAAACTGGACTCGATGCTTGCGGAACTGAAAATGATGCGATCCACGCGACCACAAGGCCGTGTTTGCGGAGTCCAACCAGACGGCATCATGGTGAGCGGACTTGGCCGATTTGCCCGTATTGGCGATAGAGTTGAAATCAATATCGCTGGCGGCGCGTGTCTTTCAGGCGAAATCGTCAGCTTGCGAGAAAGCCATTTGGTCGTGCTGCCAGATGGGCCCTCCGATGGCGTTTCATTAGGTGATGCGGCTTTGCTGAGCCCCGACCTAAAGATTTTTCCTTGCGACGCTTGGAAAGGCCGCGTCATTGATCCCAATGGAAAATCCATGGACAATCAACCGTTGCCTCGGGGATCCACTGGTCTCAGAGTGTACCGCGATCCGCCCAACGCCGTTTATCGAAAGCGTTTGGGGCAGCGTCTTGATACCAAAATGGCTGTGCTCAACACGCTGCTTCCTATTGTGGCAGGACAGCGGATTGGCTTGTTTGCGGGATCAGGTGTTGGGAAGACAAGTCTTCTAGGGCACTTGGCGGCTCACATGCAGGCGGATGTGGTTGTCATCGCGCTGATCGGCGAACGTGGTCGTGAAGTACGCGACTTTATTGATCGCACTTTGGGGCCGGAAGGAATGGCGCGATCAATCATTGTTGCAGCAACCTCGGACCAACCTGCTCTGACACGGCGCCAGTGCGCGTACACGGCAATGACCATTGCAGAGTATTTTCGAGATCTTGGATGCTCTGTGCTTTTTTTGGCGGACTCGATCACCCGTTTGGCGGAAGCGCATCGAGAGGTTGCCGTTTCTGCTGGAGAGCCTCCCTCGCTCCGCGGTTTTCCACCATCCATGACACACATGATCACGTCTCTTTGTGAGAGAGCTGGCCCAGGCGTGGATGGTTCTGGAGACATTACCGGCGTTTTTAGCGTCTTGGTCGCCGGATCAGACATGGACGAGCCAGTTGCCGATACTTTACGGGGTGTTCTGGATGGCCACATTATTTTGGACAGAAGCATTGCAGAGACAGGTAGGTATCCTGCGATCGATGTCGTTCGGTCGGTTTCTCGCAGCCTCCCACATGCAGCATCTGAAGACGAAAATTCGATGATACAGCGCGCACGAGCGCTGCTATCGTCGTATTCAAAGTCAGAAACGATGATCCGCGCTGGCCTATATTCAGAAGGTAATGATCCCACGCTTGATCAGGCCATGCGGGTCCACAAGGACTTCGAGGTTTTTTTAGCAAAACTGGAAGAACGAGGTATTCCCGCGTCGTTTCAAGCACTGCAATCAATCATCAGGTCCGCGGAAGCTTATGCACATGCTGCCAAAAGACCTAGCATACGTTGAGTTAGCCAGCGCCTTGTAGCAAAGTCAACGCCACGCTTGTCGATGAGAAGCTTGCTGAAAAGTCCGCAATTTGAGCTTGTAAGAGAAAGCGCTCCACAAAGCGTTCTGTCGTCTCCTCATTTTTGAAGTCGTTGATAGATTCAATGCCTAGTCTGCGCGACGAGAGATCCTTGATGGTTTCGAGCTGTTTTTCAATGTCAATTTGCCCAAAGCTCGTTGGCAACGCTAAAGCTTTTTCAAATACGGCTCTCAGAGGTGGGGTACCCAAGACCAAAAACCACTTTGTGTCTTCAGTAGAGTTTCGTGAGGCTATATCAGCAAGTTCACGCTTCGCGTTCAGCGCCAACCGCATTGACTCATCTTGGTCACCAACTGCAACTTCAAACTGTGAAGCACTGAAGCGCTCAACAATTTTTTGGGCAAAATCCGATTTACTCGTTTCTGCGCCAGTTATGTTGCCGAAACCAAACGCCCTCGCAAACTCTGTGTAGCGATCATCGGCTAGCCGGTTTGCCAACGATCGTGGATCATCTGTGCCACCTTCAAGAACCTTTTGGATGAAGGCTTTGCTATTAATGTCATCTTGCAAGCCAAAAGCGCCAAGCGCTACCCTTAGCAAGCGACGATCGGCTACTAATTCCTCGGCCGACTGTATTGATGAAATTTGTTTGCTGAAGTAATCCGTATCCCTTTGATTCAAAGGCGACGCCGTAAACGCGTCCAATTGCCTATCAATCGTTTGGTTGAGGTACCTCCAGCCGGTCAAACCTCCGGAAGGGATAATGGGCTGAAAAGTCATGGTTTTGAAACCGCCAGCAACCTGTCTTCTCTTGGAATGAGTAAACGCAAAAACTTCAAACACTGATAGTATTGTTCAGCCAAAAGTGCGTTTGTTGCCGCTGTGAGGGTCTTTCGACTATCTACGTCAGTGAAAATGCGGCTAAGCTCTTCAATACGACGCAGAAGCTGGTGCTTGGCCTCTTTCGGATTAGCGTCACCAGTCAAGATGAGTTGTGTCGCGTAGCAAACGCGTCTCACCGGTGTTTTCGCGTCTTCTGGATGTATCGCATCTTTTAAACGAAGAATATGCGCATTGGGCGAGACAACCGATATACGACTACGACGATCGCCATTCTCCAGAACAGCGCCATTAATTAGAACCCTTTCCTTTGGGCTCAGTTTCAACACGAGACCACTCATGGTGTGCTCCCCTCGTTTCTCAAACCACGCAGAATGGCTGTGTTTATCTCGAGCAGAGGCCTGATATCAGCAACGCCAGCTAGTACTTGTGCGGCGTGACGCTTGGAAAACTCTGCCAAATAAAAGATTTGCGCACGAACTTGGTTGGGAAGTTCGTTCGATTCATCAGCCACGTTCGCAGCAAGCGTTGTCCAAAGCCTATTGTTTCGATGGATTGCTTCAGCCAACCTTGCGAAGTTTTCCTTCTTCGATATTTCAGCGCTCCGCAACTCATGTGTGACGCGCGCCACAACATCGTACTCAACGGCGCGGGGCGTTTTGGTGGCCGTCGTAGGTGACGCGTAGGCGCGTTGCGCCAAAGCATGGGCGTTCATCGCGCATCCTTCCTAGGTATTTGGGGAAAATCGTAAGGTGAAGGGGTTAGGAGCGCGAACTTTCGCGCTCCTAACGTCAGTATTACCGGAAGAGCGACAGGAGCGACTGAGGAGCCTGGTTCGCAATCGACAGAGCCTGCACAGACAACTGCTGCTGAACCTGCAGGGCCTGAAGACGAGCCGAAGCTTCTTCCATATCGGCATCTACCAATGTGCCAATGCCAGACTTCAGAGCATCTGTCAGACCAGAGACGAAACTCTGCTGAGTTTCAATCCGACCTTGCGCAGAACCAAACTCAGCGGCGGCATTGATCGAAGTTTGGAGCAAGCCTTCAATGTCCAAAAGAGCAGCTTCAACACCATCATCAGTTGCAACCGAAATGTCGGCAAGATCTTCCAGACCACCACCGATTGTCGTACGTGCGGCATCATATTCGTATTCATTGTATGCTACACTGAAGTTGTCACCGGTGAAGTCAGCGCCCGTAATCGAGACCTGATTTCCATCTGAAGTTGCAGAAATCGTCCCTTCGTAGTCCAGGCCTTTGTCTTCACGGACATATTTGTTGAAGGCCTTAGCCAAACCAGCAGCGACGTCCGCGGCAGTATCACCATCCCGTGCAACATACACAATGTCATCGAGAGCCGACGTGTTGCTCAGGCTTCCATCAGGAGAGCCCGCACCTGTTGCTGACGCAGAGATAGCAATCGTAAAGGCCGTACCAACTTCAACAGCTTCACCAGCCGAACCGCCGATGGTTGTGTTTACTGTAGGAGCTGCGCCAGTGGCGCCTGTGACAGCACCTGCAGCCGCGTCACCAACGCCCGCAATGCTGTTGTTAGCGGCGCTGAGAGCCGTAGCACCGGCAGCCAAACCTGCAGCCTCCGTGCCAAGGTCTTGCTTGCCAATTCCAATGTCAGAAGCATCGACACCACTACCGCTTCGATCGAGAGAAGCCAAAACGTTAACGGTGCCAGAACCCGCTTCAGAGTCTTTGTTGGACAGAAGATTCAAGCCGTTGAATTGAGCAGCACCGACAACAGAATTGATCTGGTTGCGGAGCGCATCAATATCGGACTGGATTTTATCGCGATCAACGTTTTCTTCCTGTGCCGCAACAATCTTACCCTTCATCTGAGTAAGAAGATCTGTAACCGTTTCAGCACCTTGGCGTGCAACTGCGACTGTGGACTGTCCGAGCGAAAGGCTATCAGAGATACCCTTGAAGCTTTCGACGTCAGACTCCATGACTTTGGAGATTGCCCAAACCGCTGCATTGTCTTTGGCGCTCGACACCGACTTACCGGTTGAAATTGCGTTCTGGGTCTTCGCAAGATTTGCGTTAACGCCTTTCAGCGTTTGCAGTGCAACCATGGCACTATTGTTAGTCAGAATGCTGGACATACTTTTTCCTTTAGTAAGGGCGCTTTTGCACCATCAGTTTTTTGCCTTTATGGGCTCGAAGCGTCTTTCTGACAGATACTGACCGCAATTGCGGCAGTGCCACTCCACTAAGAGTGCCCGGCAAAGATGTCCGGTATTCGCTAATAGTTCCCTAACTTAGGATGGCATCAAACATCTGATTTTATTCAATTTCAATCAAGCCCGGCGCTCGATCGATTGCTTTGTTTTTTCAATGGTTTGCCGTTGTCCATGCGCATCATAGGTGTCGAGCTGCTGCTTTACCTTTTTCATCGCCGCAATACGATCCGCAACATTTTGAATGCCTTTCAGCGCTTCATTAAGCAATTCTTGGTTGCGTAAGGCACTCGTACGCAAGGAGGAAAGCTCCTTTTGAACAGCTGGCCCTGCGGCTAACAACTCGTTAGAAAGACTCTCTTTTTCTGGCAACAGCTCCTCTATCTCCAGAAGCGCCCCGCGCAGCAACGCGTCGTGTTCCTTGTCAAGCATTTCCTCGACACGTGCCACCAACTCGCGATTGTCCGATACTTTCGTCATTTTTCGAGTTTTCCTTTCATTGAATGGAAGAATGCCTCTGCGAGACCAATACCGCCGGCTTGCACCATATTTTTCGCCTGCGCTTCACGCAAAAAAGACGCAAACTGTTCCTCGCCCAACCCACCAGTGAAGTCACTGTTTCCAGTGCCTCCCAAGCCGGAGGATTTGAGCATTTCAGCCAGAAAACTTGCCTCAAGATCTTGGGCGGCTTGCCAAATCCTACGATCACCTGGACTGACGCTCTGCGCGATAATCGGGTTAATCTTTTCCATCCGGAGTAACTCCAATTTGAAGTGTTTCGTCGGTTATGCGCTGCTCAAGTTAAAAAAAAGGTAACCGTGTCATGTCATGGAGGAGCAGCGAAGAACTCGTGAGGCCATACATGACCATGAATTTTCTGAACGTAGAGGGCAGTACCAAAGCGCATGGCAAACATGCGTCTAGGGAAGTCTCGACTGACCCAGAGCAACTCGATGACGAAAATACTTTTTTTGCTTCCTTGGAATCCGAAGCAGGTCATTCGAAATACGAGGAGATGCTAAATCGTCGCAACAGCAACGAAGTGGTAGGTGTGGCATCTGGCGACGAAAGCCCAGATACTGGTGTTCCAAAAAGCGCCCCAGGATTTCTTGCTCCACAAGATAGTGTTAATACGTTGAAAGACGTCGAGGGTAGTAAAAACGCCCCTGAACCGACTGATGGCGAACCAACTTCCAAGAACGCAGACAATCAATTTGACACGGGAATAACAGTCGAATTCACTTCCAAGACATCAACCACGCTTGCTGAAACTATTATTTCAAATAAGACAGGCTTTTTGGCCCCCATAAAAGATTCCAGAGCTCAAGAGACAGGCCGTAATACAGCGACGTCATTTGATCCCGTTACTGCTGAAGGAATACCGACTAAGAAAGCAGTGGATTCAGCGGGGTCAATTACTGTTCCTCAAGTTACAATTAACAAACAAA
This sequence comes from Primorskyibacter sp. S187A, assembly GCF_049800955.1. Lineage (NCBI taxonomy): Bacteria > Pseudomonadati > Pseudomonadota > Alphaproteobacteria > Rhodobacterales > Roseobacteraceae > Primorskyibacter > Primorskyibacter sp. S187A. The sequence continues at coordinate 389,870 of NZ_JBNAGA010000002.1, forward strand.
ACCGTCAAAGCTTGGTTGAGCACGTACATCTGCATGCGTTCCCCAAGAACGTCATTCGGCAGTCCGAAGCGCTAGCAGGCGATATCGATGAAACGAAACCGAGTTTGGAGATGCGGGTTGCATCACGCGAAAATGCAAACTTGGCAGCATCACTCGGCCAAGCATTGAGCCAAAGTATTATTGGGAATTCGCAGCCAAAAACGGAACAGTCGACATTTTCGTCGAAAGCGCTTCTCAACAGCGATACCGTTCCAGACCGAATTCTGACCAACGCCGAACTTGGTAGTGTTGGTGCGCCGAAGAATCCAACCTTGACTACACTACCCACATTTGTTGAGCGCGATACCGCATCGGCGACGCATGACTTCAAACCAATTCGTGATCACGGGAATTTTGCAAGCAGATCATCAGATTATCCCGCGGCAAGCCCTCCACCTGTTCAATCGATTATTGGTGGCAACTCAAGCGTGCCAACTCAGGCACAAATGAACACCATGGCAGCAGATACAACAACAAGTGTTATGCTTGAAGTAGACGAAGCTGGGTATGACAAAATGAGCCTCAAGACAGACTTGCCTGTCACGAGCTCCAGTATCCAGCGGGTCGAGCTTCATTCAGCGCTTGCAGGGCCTTTACAGGGAACACCCAGGACCGAAGTACTCCGCTCTATTTTTGTTCAGATAGCGCAGAATGGGTCAATAGGATCATCAGACACGATCGAGGTCCGTTTGTCTCCCGAAGAATTGGGATTGGTCAAATACCGCATTTCCGCGACTGAGACGGGAACGATCATTGTCGTTTCGGCAGACCGCCCCGATACGCTTGATCTACTCAGGCGCAACGCTGCCGATTTGATGGCAGAGTTTAATGCGATGGGACTGGATGCCTCTGATCTCAGCTTCCTCGACAGCGACGTTGACGGTGAAGACCACGGATCGGGTCAAAAAGCCCAAAACAACCAAACGAAAGATGACGTGATGGAAGACGGCGCAGCCGTCATCTCTCAGTCGATTGTTGGAACAAGCGGCCTCGATATCAGGCTTTAGGAGATAGTGATGGACATTCAAGCAGCCAGCCAAGCCGTGGCATCGCAAAACAGCGCAAAAGCGGGCGAAACGCGCACGAAGTTAACGTCGGACTATGAAATGTTTCTCAAAATGCTGACGACACAAATGACGAACCAAGACCCACTAAACCCTGTCGATTCCTCGGATTACGCTGTTCAGTTGGCGACCTTCTCATCGGTTGAACAACAGGTTTTGACCAACGAACTTTTATCGGACCTAACCGCGCGGTTTAACTCAGCAGGCTTGTCGGACCTGGGAAACTGGATTGGTCGAGAAGTAAAATCGGATGCTCCCGCATATTTTTCTGGCCAGCCGATAACCATTGCTCCGACGAGCCGACCCGATGCTGACACATCAAAGCTCATTGTGCGGGATCAAAATGGAGCAAATGTGCAAGAACTTGCACTCGGAGCTAATCCGGGGCTGCTTGAATGGGCCGGTGTAAGCGCTGACGGGTCCCCTCTTCCGTTTGGCCAATACACATTCCACGTCGCACACTTTCAAGGCGAAGAGCTTGTCTCTGAAGAGGCTATTGGAAGCTACGCGAGGGTCATGGAAGCCAGAACAGAAGCTGACGGCACACAACTCGTCCTGCCCGGCAATGTCCTTGTGTCACCAGATAGCATTACTGCCATTCGGTCGTGATGACCAAACGGCCCTGAGACCAATGGCAATATTTCCGATACAAAATACGCGCGCTCATTGAGTGAAATACAAGGTGCGCGTGATTTTCTAGGAAAAAGCCATCAGCAGCAACAAGACACTGACACCACCTGCTAAAGCCGCCGCTGCCAATGCGCCTAGCGGCGGCTTGGTAGCCTGGTTGGATCGATCATCATGTTCTGCCTGAGCAATCAGTGCCTTTTCTACCAGCCGCGGCAGCCGCGGCCCGAAACGCGCCATGACTTGAGCCGTCTTTGCAAGGTCAGACAATAGAGCCTGTGGTCCAACGCTGCGGCGAATGTAGTCTTCAACAATAGGTTGGGCGACCTCCCAAATGTTCATGTAAGGGTTCATGGACCGTGAAACCCCTTCAACAACAACCATCGTTCGTTGCAACAAAATGAGCTCAGTACGTGTTTCCATCCCAAACCGCTCAGTCACCTCAAAGAGGTAGCTCAACAGCCGCGCCATGGAAATGCGCGTCGCATCCATACCGAAGATGGGTTCGCCGACGGCCCGCAAAGCCCGTGCAAACTCCTCAACATCTCGGTCAGCCGGGACATACCCCGCCTCAAAGTGCACCTCGGCGACACGCTTGTAATCACGCCGAATGAATCCGAAGAGGATTTCGGCGTAGACGCGTCTCGTGTACTCGTCGATGTAGCCCATGATGCCAAAATCATACGCGATAATGTCGCCATTCGTGGACACCTTGAGATTGCCTTGGTGCATATCTGCGTGAAAGAAGCCGTCCCTCAAAGCGTGCTTCAGAAAGAGTTGGAGAACACGCTTCGAGAGTTCGACGCGATCCAAACCAGCGGCATCGATAGCATCATTATCCCCAAACGGAATACCTTCCGCCCATCCAAGCGTCATGACGCGTTTTCCGGACAGGTTCCACTTAACCTGGGGGAGCTGGAACCCTTCGTCATTCGCCGTATTCGCCGCAAATTCGGAAGCGGCCGCACTTTCGAGCCGCAGGTCAAGCTCTCCCATCACAACGCCTTCAAAATGCGTGATGACGTCAATCGGCCGCAGGCGTCGTGCGGAGGGCGCCAACAGCTCGATCATGCGCGCAGCAAGGTAGAACGCGTCGATGTCTTTTCGAAAAGCGCGCTCGATACCCGGGCGCAAAACCTTCACAGCCACAGTTTCGCCAGTGTCTGACAGCCTCGCCTTATGAACTTGAGCAATCGACGCGGCAGCCACCGGTTCGCTGAATTCCGAAAACAAACCTTCGACTGATATGCCCAGATCGGTTTCGATGCTCTTCTTGGCAACATCGAGAGAAAAGGGCGGCAGCTTGTCTTGAAGCACGCGGAGCTGGACGGCCAATTCATCACCGACCACGTCCGGGCGCGTCGACAGAACCTGTCCAAACTTAATGTAGGCGGGGCCCAAAGCGGTTAACGCGCGGGTCGCTGGCGGCATGGACGTATCACCTTTGTAACCCAGCCACTGGAACGGCCAACCCAAGATCTTGGCCACCACGCGCAACGCCGGTGGCGCTTGAAACGCATCCAGCACCACGTTCATCGCGCCCGTGCGCTCCAAGGTTGCGCCGGTTCGGATCAGGCGCAGAATGTTGTGGGGGCCACGCATCTGATCAAATCTTCCAAGCTGAGTGCAGGCACGCGACACCCATCGTGAGATTGCGATACTTCGCTTGTGCGAAGCCTGCTGCTTTTATCATCGAAAGGAAGGTTTCCTGATCCGGGAATTTGCGGATCGATTCGACGAGATATTGATAACTGTCGCGATCATTGGCAATCATCCGACCCATCTCTGGGATGACGTTGAATGAGTAGCGATCATACGCCCATTGCATGGCCGGATTGGGGATCTGGCTGAATTCCAGGATCATCAAACGCCCGCCAGGACGAAGAACGCGAAAGGCCTCTCCGAGCGCATCTTGCGGGCGCGTGACATTCCGGATGCCGAAGCTGATCGTGTAGACATCAAAGCTATTGTCATCAAACGGGAGCGCCATTGCGTCGCCAACAACCCAGCTGAGTTGATCCGTCAGGGTTTCGGCTTCCGCGCGCTTGCGACCCTCAACCAACATGGGCTCTGTCAAATCAAGCACCGTCGCATGGCCATAGCCCGCGCGTTTGAGAAATCTGAAAGACACATCACCCGTGCCACCGGCAACATCGAGAAGACGCTGGCCGGGACGCGGGGCCAGCCAATCCATCATTGCATCTTTCCAAACGCGATGAATGCCCATGGACATGACATCGTTCATCACATCGTAGCGCGATGCCACGGAATTGAAGACACCCTGCACCCGTCCGGCCTTTTCCATCTCCGGAACCGTTTCAAACCCGAAATGCGTTGTTTTTTCCGTGTCTTGCGTCATCAGCCTTGTCGTCCTTTCGCTTCACCCTTTCTTATAGGGCGGCGAGCCCGCGATACAATGCGGCATCAAGGAGAAGCCCGTGCCAGAACTTCCCGAAGTCGAAACAGTGCGTCGCGGCATGTCGCCTGCCATGGTGGGGGCCAAAATCGAAAGAGCCGACATCAATCGGCCTGACTTGAGATGGCCCTTTCCACCCAAAATGGCAGAACGGCTTCAGGGTCAAGTCGTGATGCAACTCCGGCGCAGATCCAAATATCTGCTCGCGGATTTGTCCAGCGGGGAGAGCCTTCTGATTCATCTTGGTATGTCTGGACGGATCCTCATCACAGGGACCCAGGTGGGAAGCTTTGTCAAAGAGCATGCAGCTCCCGAGAAACACGACCATGTCATTTTACAAATGGACAACGGCGCGCGCATCACATTCAACGACCCTCGGCGTTTCGGCGCCATGGACCTGCTGCCTACAGCACAGGAAGAAACACACTTTCTGCTCAGGTCTTTAGGCCCGGAGCCACTCGGAAATGCGTTTCACGAGGACTATATGGCCCGGGCGCTGGAAGGGCGAAGTACGCCCATGAAATCTGCGCTCCTTGATCAAAGGATCGTGGCCGGTCTTGGCAACATCTACGTCTGTGAAACGCTGTTTCGAGCCGGAATTTCCCCCAAGCGAAAAGCGCGCAACGTCTCCAGAAAACGTGCGGGGCAGCTCGTTCCGATCATCCGGGATGTTCTGGGTGAGGCGATTGAAGCGGGGGGGTCCTCGCTTCGGGATTTTCGGCAAGCTGATGGAGAACTGGGGTATTTTCAACACAGTTTCGATGTCTATGGGCGCGAAGGCGAACCCTGTCGAAATGCTGGCTGTGACACACTTATTCGGCGGATTGTCCAATCCGGGCGGTCGAGTTTCTTTTGCCCGAAATGTCAAAGGTAGTTGATTGCCCCACCCCAAATGCTAAGCAATAAGGCCGAGAGACCAGCGGGAGCGCCTATCAGATGGCCTATGAAACGATCATCGTCGACGTCGATGACCACGTCGCCACGATCACCTTGAACAGACCAGATGCGCTCAATGCGCTCAACTCGCAGCTGTTGGGCGAACTGGCCCATGCGCTGGATGACGCCGGAGAGAACCAAAAGGTCCGATGCATCGTTCTGACCGGCTCTGCGAAAGCCTTCGCCGCAGGGGCGGATATCAAGGAGATGTCTGAAAAGAGCTTTGTCGAAGCGTTTCGATCAGATCTGTTTTCGGCTGAGCATGAAGCCGTGATGCGCGTGCGAAAGCCCGTTATCGCGGCAGTGTCCGGATATGCGCTTGGGGGTGGCTGTGAGTTGGCTATGATGTGCGATTTCATCATTGCGTCGGACACAGCAAAATTTGGCCAGCCAGAAATCAATCTCGGCGTCGTCGCCGGGATCGGCGGCACACAAAGGCTGACGCGTCTGGTCGGCAAAGCCAAATCGATGGACATGCACCTGACGGGCCGTTTCATGGACGCGGAGGAAGCGGAACGCGCAGGGTTGGTGAGCAGGATCGTGCCGGCCAAGAAACTTCTGGAAGAAGCCCATAGTGCTGCGAAAAAGATCGCCGAAAAATCCATGGTCACCACGATGGCTGTGAAAGAAGCCGTGAATCGCGCGGAAGAAACCACGTTGCGCGAAGGCATCCTCTTTGAGAAACGCCTGTTCCACGCGATGTTTGCGACGGAAGATCAAAGTGAAGGCATGTCTGCGTTTCTGGAGAAACGCGAAGCGCAGTTCCGGGATCGCTAATGGCTTGCATTCTTGCGCCGAATCCGTAAGTAAGCCCCATCACATGCGCGTGCAGCCCGCTTTGGCTTGATCTTTTCGAGACCTGAATTTGCAGGGCTTCGTCACGCAATTTTTGAGTAGACATGAAAAGGTCAAACGCACATGGCAAATTCGCCCCAAGCTAAGAAGCGCGCTCGTCAGAACGAGAAGCGTTTTGCGGTCAACAAAGCCCGCCGGTCACGAATCCGGACATACCTTCGCAAAGTCGAAGAAGCGATCGCTTCGGGCGACAAAGACGCAGCCGTCGCTGCTTTGCGCGCGGCGCAGCCCGAGCTTATGCGCGGTGTGACAAAGGGTGTTTTCCACAAGAATACTGCCTCGCGAAAAATGTCGCGTCTTGCATCACGCGTCAAAGCGCTGAGCTGATTCAGCAACAATCGTTGGTGTTTGAAAGGCGCTCTTTTCGGAGCGCCTTTTTTGTTTTCGTGCAGTTTGGCTGGGTTACGAGATTCTTTTCCGACTTGGCGTGAGTCAAGCGCTAAGAGTTGTTGAAGGGCCCGCGTCGCTCTTGGTAACTTCCTTCCAGCGAGTCACATCGCCATGGGGGGACAGGAGTAGCTCAATCTCTCGGCAACAGAGGGAACTGTGCGAGGCGTTTGTCTTGCTCTGCAGCAGGTACGACCAGTCCAATAAATGTTGGTGCATGCACCGAACAATACAACTCCTTGGCATCTGCCATCTGCGGCAGGTGAACGATGTCGTTTGCTTTGAGGTCAGGCGCGGTGGGGCGTCGTGGCTGGGACAACTGCATTGCGGGGTAAAATGACAAAAGATCAGTGGGGCGCTCTTCAGCAGGATCTGAAAGAGTCGATCGGAGCAAGTAACTATAAAAACTGGATCGAGCCACTTGGCTTCGAAGGCTTGGAAAACGGGGTCGCGACTTTTGCCGTACCGACAAGCTTTCTCGGCAATTACGTTTCTCGGAACTACGGCGATCTGCTGCTTTACAAAATGACCTCGTCAGGCGCGAGCGTCAGGCGTATCGAATTCACCGTACCTGCCAACACTGCCGCGCGCCCTGCGTCGACAGGACAATCACAGAGCACGCCCCAGATGATGCACACACCCGCCTCCGATGTTCTGCCCAGCGCCCCGCTGGATAAGCGTTTTACCTTCGACGCCTTCGTAGTCGGCAAACCCAACGAGCTTGCCCATGCCGCGGCCCGTCGGGTTGCGGAAGGGGGCGAGGTTACGTTCAATCCGCTCTTTTTGTATGGTGGCGTCGGACTGGGCAAAACACACTTGATGCATGCCATCGCCTGGGAGCTGCAAACGCGTCATCCGCATTTGAATGTTCTGTATCTGTCAGCCGAACAATTCATGTATCGCTTTGTCCAAGCCTTGCGCGATCGCAAGATGATGGACTTCAAGGAACTCTTCCGCTCGGTCGATGTTCTTATGGTGGACGACGTTCAGTTCATTGCGGGCAAGGACAGCACGCAAGAAGAATTCTTCCATACGTTCAACGCACTTGTCGATCAAAACAAGCAGATCATCATTTCCGCAGATCGCGCGCCCGGTGAAATCAAGGATCTTGAAAGTCGGATTGCCTCTCGCTTGCAAAGCGGCCTCGTCGTGGACCTGCACCCGACCGATTTTGAGCTCCGCCTCGGCATTCTGCACTCCAAGCTTGCAACGCATCGCGCGACTTATCCTGAGCTTGAGATCGAAGGTAAGGTTCTGGAATTTCTGGCGCATCGCATTTCGACGAATGTGCGGGTTCTTGAAGGTGCTCTAACGCGGCTTTTCGCCTTTGCGTCGCTTGTCGGCCGGCCGATCAATCTGGAACTGACACAGGATTGTCTGGCGGATATTTTGCGCGCCTCGGAACGTAAAATCACGATCGAGGAAATTCAGCGCAAGGTCGCGGAGCACTACAATATCCGGTTATCCGAACTGGTGGGGCCCAAGAGGCTTAGGGTTTTTGCGCGGCCTCGGCAGGTTGCCATGTATTTGTGCAAACAACTCACATCCCGGTCTTTGCCAGAAATCGGTCGCCACTTTGGCAAGCGCGATCATACAACAGTGATGCACGGCGTCCGCCGAATTGAAGAGCTTAAAACACAAGACGGACAAATCGCCGAAGATATCGAAATGCTGCGCCGGGCTTTGGAAGCCTGACAATTCCAAGAAAGTGCCCCCTCACAGCCATTGCGAGGGGGCAATGCCTTGACCCTCCCCCAAAAGCATTAGAAACCTTTTGTCATGGGGTAAGAAAGCAGTTGGACCCAGACCCAACAAAGGCTAGCTTGCCGGTCCCGAAGGTTCGGAGGGTCAAGGGATGAAGGTCAGCATAGAACGCGGCACATTGCTCAAGGCGGTGTCTCAGGCGCAATCCGTTGTCGAGCGGCGCAACACGATACCGATTTTGGCAAACGTTCTGATCGAAGCGGAGGGTGATACGGTCCAGTTCCGCGCGACTGATCTTGATATCGAAGTTGTCGATAAAGCTCCTGCGCAAGTCGAGCGGGCGGGATCGACAACAGTCTCCGCTGTCACTTTGCATGAAATTGTACGCAAGCTGCCCGATGGAGCGCTGGTTGCCCTCACCGATGATGGCGCCTCTGGTCGATTGACCGTGGAAGCCGGCCGTTCCAACTTCTCGCTTGCCACGCTGCCCAAAGAAGACTTCCCCGTCATGGCCAGCTCGGAATATGCGTCCAACTTTTCCGCGCCAGCCCCGGTCTTGCGCCGTTTGTTCGACAAGTCCAAATTCGCGATCTCGACAGAAGAGACCCGCTACTACCTGAACGGCGTCTATATGCACATCTCTGATGCCGAAGGCGGACAGGTGCTTCGTTGTGTGGCCACCGATGGCCACAGACTCGCGCGCATCGATGCTGAACTGCCTGACGGCGCAGCGGAAATGCCAGGCGTCATCGTTCCGCGGAAGGCCGTGGGGGAGTTGCGCAAACTTCTTGATGATGACGACATGCAGATCGCCGTCAGCGTGTCAGAGACAAAAGTGCGCTTTGCAACACCGGACATCACGCTCACCTCGAAAGTGATCGACGGAACATTCCCGGACTACACCCGCGTCATTCCGGCAGGCAACACGCGCAAACTCGAGGTTGATGCGGCGGATTTCGCGAAAGCCGTTGACCGTGTGGCCACTGTCAGCTCGGAGCGCTCACGCGCCGTCAAACTGCAGCTTGACGAGGACCGCGTCGTCCTGTCCGTAAATGCGCCGGACAGTGGCGCCGCGGAGGAAGAACTTGCAGTGGCTTACGGTGATGAGCGGCTCGAAATTGGTTTTAACGCCAAATACTTGCTTGAAATTGCCAGCCAGGTTGATCGGGAGAATGCTGTGTTCCTTTTCAACTCCTCCGGCGATCCCGCACTCATGCGTGAGGGCAACGACACGTCCGCAGTTTACGTCGTGATGCCAATGCGTGTCTGAGCCTTGGCTCAGCTCGCGCTCACCTCTCTGATCCTGTCTCATTTCCGATCTCACAAGCGTGTTGCATTGGAATGTGATGCGCGGCCCGTGGCCCTCGTCGGCAGGAACGGAGCGGGCAAAACCAATATCCTGGAAGCTGTTTCGCTGTTTTCTCCCGGCCGTGGCCTGCGTCGCGCGAGCGCCGAAGATATGACCCGGCGACCCGAAGCGCTGGGCTGGACACTCAAAGGGGAGCTCGTTTCCCCTGACCGCACCAGAGAGATCAAAATCCAAAGCCAGCAAAGTGCCGCACGGCAATTGTGGGTTGATGAAAAGGCGACAGCTCAAACAGCTCTCGGTACCTTCTCTCGCATCTTGTGGCTGGTGCCATCCATGGATCGCCTTTGGATCGAAGGCGCGGAAGGCCGCAGACGTTTCCTCGACCGGATGACGCTGTCTTTCTTCCCAAACCATGCAGAGGCAACGCTCGCCTATGATAAGGCTATGCGTGAGCGCAACCGGTTGCTGAAGGATCAGGTGCGCGACGCAAGCTGGTATGACGCGCTTGAGATGCAAATGGCAACGCACGGCGCTCGGATCACTCAGGCACGCCATGACGCTGTCGCGCGTATCCTTGGGGCCCAGATGCAAGCCCAAACGGCCTTTCCTGTGTCTGATCTGACACTTGTCCATCCGGACACGGAATTGCCCAGAGACCCAAGCGGTCTCCGCGCTGCGCTTGAAGAGGCGCGACCGCGCGATTTGATGGCCGGGCGTTGTCTCGTGGGGCCCCATCGGGTGGATATGCTGGGCACCTATGTGACGAAGAATACCCCGGCGAAAGACTGTTCGACGGGTGAGCAAAAGGCATTGCTCATCTCCCTGATCCTCGCCAATGCGCGCGCCCTCAGAAGCGAATTCGAAGCTGCGCCCATCGTCCTTCTTGATGAGGTCGCAGCGCATCTCGATGAAACGCGCCGTGCCGCGCTCTACGATGAGATCTGCTCACTGGGGTCACAGGCGTGGATGACAGGAACCGAGCTCTCCCTGTTCTCGGATTTTGGCGCACGCATGCAGGCTTTTGAGGTCCGCGAAGAAGACGGCGCGTCCAGCATCGCGGAAATCAGCATCTAACAGACGCGAAACCACAAAATCTTGTGCCATCCACGTGACATTCCTGTGGATAATGCGTATATTTTGTCATCAAACAGAGCAAGGCAGCGCATGTCAGACGCAGAACAGCAATCCGCCGACTATGGCGCCGATTCCATTAAGGTTCTCAAAGGGTTAGAAGCGGTTCGAAAACGCCCTGGGATGTATATTGGCGATACCGATGATGGTTCGGGCCTGCACCACATGGTCTATGAAGTTGTCGACAACGGTATCGATGAGGCTCTTGCTGGCCATGCCGATTATGTTCACGTCAAAATTCACGCTGACAGCTCCGTGTCCGTGCGCGACAATGGCCGCGGCATCCCTGTAGATATTCACGAAGAAGAAGGCGTGTCCGCCGCTGAAGTCATCATGACCCAGCTGCATGCTGGCGGAAAATTCGACAGTAACTCCTACAAAGTCTCTGGGGGCCTGCACGGCGTTGGCGTGTCGGTTGTGAATGCTCTGTCCGTTTGGCTGGAACTGCGCATTTGGCGCGATGGTAAGGAGCATTTCGCGAAATTCGAACATGGCGACACGAGCGAGCATTTGCGCGTCGTGACCGAGGCCGAAGGTCAGTCCGGAACGGAAGTCAGGTTTCTCGCCTCAACCGAAACCTTCTCCAATCTGGAATATTCATTCGAAACCTTGGAAAAACGGCTGCGCGAATTGGCGTTTCTCAATTCCGGTGTGCGCATTATTCTTGAGGATGAAAGACCTGCGGAAGCGCTGCGCACCGAGCTCTACTACGAAGGCGGCGTGCGAGAGTTCGTGAAATTTGTCGATCGCTCGAAAACGTCTGTCATGTCGGATCCGATCTACGTGAATGGCGAACGCGACGATATCGGTGTCGAAGTCGCCATGTGGTGGAACGACAGCTATCATGAAAACGTTCTGCCCTTTACGAATAACATTCCCCAACGCGATGGCGGTGCGCACGTTGCGGGTTTCAGGGCGGCTTTGACCAGAACGATTACACGCTATGCGCAGCAAACCGGGATCGCCAAGAAGGAGAAGGTCAACTTCACAGGCGACGATGCCCGCGAGGGTTTGACCTGCGTCTTGTCTGTCAAAGTGCCGGATCCCAAGTTTTCATCCCAAACCAAGGACAAACTCGTTTCCTCAGAGGTGCGCCCCGCAGTCGAAAACCTGGTTGGCGAAAAGTTGTCGGAGTGGTTCGAGGAAAACCCCAATGAAGCCAAGATCATTGTTGGGAAAATCATCGAAGCCGCGCTTGCCAGGGAAGCCGCACGCAAAGCCCGCGAATTGACGCGTCGAAAGACTGCGATGGACGTCAATTATCTGGCAGGCAAGTTGAAGGACTGCTCGGAAAAAGATCCGTCAAAGACAGAAGTCTTCCTTGTGGAGGGTGATAGCGCTGGCGGGTCTGCACAAACGGGCAGAGACCGGCGCACGCAAGCTGTTTTGCCCTTACGCGGCAAAATCCTGAATGTTGAGCGCGCACGTTTTGATCGTATGCTGTCCAGTCAGGAAATTGGCAATCTTGTCATGGCCTTGGGAACGGGCATTGGCCGAGATGAATTCGATATCTCGAAACTTCGCTACCATAAGATCGTGATTATGACCGATGCGGATGTCGACGGCGCCCATATCCGGACCCTGCTGCTGACCTTCTTCTACCGGCAGATGCCAGAACTCATCGAAGGCGGATATCTCTACATCGCTCAGCCTCCTTTATATAAGGTGGCGCGCGGTAAATCTGAGGTTTACCTAAAAGATCAGATGGCGCTGGACGACTACCTCATTCAACAAGGGATCGACGGCGCAGTGCTTCGTTTGAGTTCTGGCGAAGAGATCGCCGGTCAAGACCTTGCACGCGTCGTTGACGAAGCCCGTCAACTCAAACGCGTTATCGATGCGTTTCCAACGCACTATCCCCGGCATATTCTCGAGCAAGCCGCCATCGCGGGCGCATTTGTTCCCGGCGCTGTGGACCGCGACCTTCAGGGTGTTGCAGATAAAGTTGCTGCTCGGCTCGATCTGATCTCCGAAGAATATGAGCGCGGTTGGTCAGGACGGATCACGCAAGACAAGGGAATACGTTTGGCGCGTATCTTGCGAGGTATTGAAGAGGTGCGGACTTTGGATGGACCAATGCTCCGGTCTGGTGAAGCACGCCGAACAGGCAGTTTTTCTGATGCCCTTCACGAAATCTACGCGTTGCCGTCAACGCTTGTCCGCAAAGATCGTATGCAGACAATTCTAGGCCCCCTTACGCTACTTTCCTCAATTCTTGAAGAAGGCGAGAAGGGCCTGAGCCTGCAACGCTACAAGGGGTTGGGCGAAATGAATCCCGACCAATTGTGGGAGACCACTCTGGATCCCGACGCCCGCACTTTACTACAAGTTCAAGTTGACGACGTTACAGAAGCAGATGACATTTTTTCCAAACTCATGGGAGACGTCGTCGAACCGAGACGTGAGTTCATTCAAACCAACGCTCTGAGTGTAGAAAACCTGGACTTCTAGGCTTTGGCGTCACCTTCGGCACCAACTACAATAGATTTGGAAGCTTTTGAGGGGCTCGTTTGGACAACAGGCGTGCCCCATTTGCTTCCACAACAATGTTTTCTTCATGGACCATAATTTTTCCATCCCCGTAGGACATTGCAGGCTCTAGAGTCAGGACCATATTCTCCTTCAATTCTGTCTCATCAAAACTTGCAAGCGATGGCTGTTCAGTCAGCTGAATTCCCAGCCCATGTCCCAATCGGCCAATGTCTGAGACTTCTGAAGATGCTTTTGAGACAACCTTTGACATCGCATTGAAGACATCGAAGGCGGATTTTCCAGGTTTGATGGCTTCAAGCCCCGCTTCCGTTGCATCCCATAGAACTTCATATACGTGATGAACTTGATCACTGACGTGACCCAGACGCCAGTTGCGATCGAAATCGCAGTAATAGCCATCCCAAGTCAGACCTGTATCAAGCATCAGCACGTCTCCTTGATGCAAAGGCCTCCGAGACGGCGGCGATATCACGTTCCGATAGCCGCCCTGATCCGAAGCGCCTACCAAATAGGGAACGTTGTCGGCACCAAGAGCCAAAGCACAGCGTTTGAATTCGCGAAAAAGCGCCTCCAGTGACATAGCGGGTTTGAAAAGACTGGGGATTTGCTCAAAAGCGGCGGACCCTATCTCACAAGCAGCAGACACTTTTTCGATCTCCGTAGGAGATTTTATCATGCGGATTGACTGGATTTGCTTTGTTGCGTCAGCGACGCGCATGCCCGGCAAACCGTTTATCAAGCGCTCCCAGTCAGCGAGGGGCATTCGAAGATAGGTTTCATGTCCTTTCATGACACCGATTGCCGCATTCCTTTGAGAGAAGGGTAACAACAAGTCGGTTAACAGTGAAATTCCGTCATCTTCAGGGCAAGGGGCCGGCCATGTGCGAATGTCACTCACCCAAGTGTCGCGCATCAAATCCGCGCCGATCTCAGGAATTATCGCCGTTGGGTTACCCTCGCTTGGAACAAACAAAAACCAAGACCTCGTAGGGCTCAGCCAAAACTGCGTCTGGAAACCTGCAAAATACTGAATTTCAGGTTCACTCATAACAAGCAAACCGTCCAGTTCGTGCATTTGGAGTGCTTCCTGAGCCCGGGCTATTCGTGTCTTAAATTCAGCTCTTTCAAACCCGCGACTCGGTAGATCAATCATTTAGGTTTGAGACCTCTTGCAAAATCAGACTTCAAGTCGAGAGACCCAGAACTCGCTTCTTAAGGTTTACCTTACAATAAACTCCGCATGCAAAGCACCTGCCGCTTTTATTGTTTTCAGGATATCTATCATATCGCGCGGTGAAACACCCAACGCATTCAAACCAGCGACAACTTCTGAGAGGCTTGTCCCTTCAGGAACTTCCGCCAAATTTATCCCTGGATCTTCATCGATACCAACATTTGTGCGAGGAACGACGACTGTTTCACCATCTGCGAAAGGGTTGGGTTGAACAGCTATGGGCGCCTCTTCAATTCGGAGCGTTAAGTTTCCTTGTGAAACAGCAACGCGCGAAATTCGTACATCTTCACCCATGACAATCGTTCCCGATCGCTGATCAACGACAACACGCGCTTTCCTTTGGGGTTCGACGGCAATATTTTCAATTCTACTCAAAGCATGCGCTGTGGACCTTTGGCGTGTCCGGGAAATATCAACCGAAACGGTTCCTGAATCTTCCATTTCAGCAACGCGGCGACCGAATGCACGGTTGATTGCCCGCTCAATCCGTTCAGCCGTTGTAAAATCTGGCTCGCGCAGAGCAAGCCTAATCTGTTCCAAACTGCCTAAGGCGAAATCAACCTCGCGCTCCACCCGCGCCCCGCTAGGAATGGTTCCAGCGGTAGGTACACCCTGCACAACCGCCGCAGCATCTCCTTCGGCGGCGACCCCACCAGCGATGATCGTACCTTGAGCAACTGCATAAATTTGGCCATCAGCAGCATTGAGCGGCGTCATTATCAGGGTACCACCGAGTAAAGAATTGGCATCGCCTATGGCTGAGACAGTTACATCTATAGTCGAACCTGCCCGAGCAAAGGGCGGGAGGCTTGCAGTAACCAAAACCGCAGCAACGTTTTTTGGGCGAAATTGCTCACCAGTAACATTGACGCCCAATCGCTCTAGAATAGTAGACATGATCTCCTCGGTGAAAGGAGAGTTACGCAATCCGTCTCCCGTACCATTCAAGCCAACGACGAGCCCGTATCCGACCAGATCGTTCCCTCGCACTCCATCAAATTCGACAAGATCCTTGATGCGAACAGACGATGCTTGGGCGAGGCCAGAGAAGCACAGCGTGAAAACCAAAAACGCTTTTATCAAAAATCCCAATCTCATCTCATGAACTCCAAGAAGGATATGCCAGAAATTCGCACCGTTGCCGCGTAAACCAATTCGAGATTTGTGTTCACGTCTTCAAGCCGACTCGCGGCTTCGAACTTATCGACACCGATCAGGTCCAGCTTTGATTGCTCCGCTGCGCTGGCAGCCGCACTCAGCCTTACAGTTGCATCCTCGATCCGGCTTTCCGAGACGCCGATGCGAGACTGGATTCCAATCACATTATCTTTAGCCTCTAGAGCAACGGACCTGGACGAACTTACAAGGGACGTTTTGTCTGCCCGTGTGAGGGTCAAGGCGTCGGATGCGGCCACATAGGCGTAGGCTGCCGCTTTGAACACGTCTCGAATTGAGGCGTCATCTGCCCGTACTGCGAGATCTGTAGTTTCATTCTCGTCCAGATTGATGGGGGCAATATCTGACGCGCCGCCTTGGTAAATTGCGGCTTCAAACCCCCCGCCAACGTCAAAGTAACTTTCGATTGCAGCTTCGATGTCCGTCAAGTTTGTCGATCCCGCAACGGCGGCGTCTAAACCAGTCAACAGGTCTTCTGTGCTAGCGAGAGGCGCTGTAGCGACTTCCGTGCCTGAAAACAAATAGCGGCCACCAATACTGATATTCAGGCTGGAGATCGCAGCATCCATCGTGCCTATCGCCCGTTTACCCGCCAATTCAAGTACTTGATCCATTGACACTTCTGGTGTCACGGACAAATCGGAAAACAGTGATTGCGTACTATTCACGACAGATTCCAAGCTCACCTGCATCCCTTGAGCCCATTGAGCCGTTTCCCGATTGTTCTGGGCATAGCTTTCAAAGATGGACTGAAATCTGTTTAGGGATGCCAATTGAGACAGGTCCCCACGCAGTTTCTTGACAGGATTTGCAGAAACTCCATTGGTCAGCTCCTTCATCAGGTCAGGTTGTCTCGACCGCAACGACTTTGCCTGGTTTTGAGAAATCAGGCTTCTCGCCACGTCACTAATGTTCACAAAACTCATCTTCAAACAGCTCCAAGCAGTGTATCGAGCATTTCATCTACCGTTCGGATGACCTGGGCATTGGCTGCATAGGCTTTTTCGATGGCCATCAAGCGTTGTAGCTCGGTGCTGGAATCCACACCACGCTCGGCCTTTACGTTGGTAAGCACCGACTTTTGGGCATTCGATGACGCCAAAACCGCTTCGGACTGAGTTTTGCTCGTGGCCAGTACAGAGCCAACTCCCGACACGAGATTAACCAAACTCATGCTCGTACCAGCGAAGGAGCCAAATGAAATCACGCCAGACGTTGTCATCGAGTCCCTCAACCCTTGAACGAGTGAGGCATTCCCCGGATCCCCGCCTCCTCCGGACAAAAGTCCGTCTCTCAGGAGTTGAGAGTTTCCACCTGCGTTCAAGTCGATAGCAAGGTTCACTCTAATTCGATTACTGAAACCATCGATATTGGCAGCATCGACAACAACACCCGCATCAGTAAAGAACCCAAGGTCGGTTGGTCCTCTGGAGGGATCCAAAGCTGGATCATTAAAGCGTTGTGCAAAATCAAATGCAAAGGCATCAACTTCACGTTGGGCGGTGACAGCTGTTTTGTCACGAATGTCAAACAATGCGCCCAGCTCACCGCCAACAAACCGACCGCCAGACCCACTAGCTGGCATGGGCTCTCCAGCGATTGTGATTTGCTTCAAATCGCCAGCAGCCAACGACATGCCTGCCGTTATCTGGCCTGAAGGTTCGAATTCAAGAACCGCAGCCTTGCCATCAATCAAGCTGGCACCACCGACTGAATACACCGCGATCCTGTTGTTGTCGCGCTCAAAGACACGAATGTCAGTGATCGAAGACAGATCATCCAACAATGCGTCTCGCTGATCCAGAAGGGAAACCACGGATTCACTGTCATCCCTAAGAGATGCCAATCGCTCGTTTACAGTTTCGATGTCTTTCAGGATCGTATTTGTGCGTTCGACCCGGTTCTTGATCTGCGCGTCAGCGTTGCTGCGCTCAGCCTGAATTGACGCTCCTATATCGTTGAGCTTTGAGGCAACGTCCTTTGCGGCATAGGCAACGCTGTCCAATCTGGGTGTCAGATCCGGGCGCGTAGCAGCTGCCACCAGGCTTGTCTCGAACTCTGTTAGCTTTGTTTCCAGAGAGTTGACATCGCCCGTCAGTCCAAACGACGCGAAAACGCGGGAAGTTGACGCACTCTCCAGTTCGGCAGAAGACGACCGCGTATTCGCAAGACGCCAATCAGACAGAACCAAGGGGTTCGCTGCTCGAGTTACGCCAGCGAACCGAACCCCGCCCGTTACGCTGTTTTGCTCCAGTCGGATCTCTCTTCTTGTGAACGTCTCGTTGAGAGCGTTCGAAAGATTTGAACCTGTGACCCTGGCCGCAGCCGAAGAGGCGCGCAAACCCGAGAGAGCATTTGATAGAGCACCAGATAAGGACATGGCACGCCTCCTTTAGAGCACTAAGGTACTAGCGCTTGATGTTGGTGGTTTCCTGCAGCATCTCATCTACGGTCTGGATGACCTTTGCGTTCGATGAATATGCACGCTGCGTCTGGATCAGGCTGGTCAACTCGCTTGCGACGTCAACCGTGGATTCTTCGAGCGCAAAACCGATAATATCGCCTGTTGGCCCGTCCGCCGCATCCCACAGATAGAAGGTTCCGCTCTCGGGGGATGGCGTATAGGTTTGTTGATCACCTGCTACGAGACCATTGGGATTTGGCAAATCCACCAGTGGGACCTGAAAAATCCGACGAGAAATACCTGTTTCGAAAAAGGCGAAGACAAACCCGTTTTCGTCTACTTCAACGGATGTCATGACACCCACAGGGGAACCGTCCTTGCTGATAGACAGCGGGCGGAAATCATCAGCAAGCTGCGTAATTCCATCGTTCTCATTCAAACGGCCGATATCAATTGTCATGGCACCACCACCGGCTAGCGGAACGGTGATCTCACCCGTTGCGGCTACGTATGCACCGCCGGTTGTCACGCCAACGCCCGTCAAATTACCGCCATTGCCAGTCGCCGCAGAGAAATCCAGAACGTATTCACCGATGGCGGGACCAGGCTGCGCAGAATCGGTGATGACCATTGTCCACTGATTGGAAAGCCCAGCGCCCGGGATCGTCGGCGTGAATTCGATTGTAAGGGTTTGAGATGTCCCGAGGTTGTCAAAATATTCAATCGAAGACGTTTGCGTTTCTGCCGTCAATCCGGCTCCAGACGCCGTCGCAGGCAAGTTTAGACCCAGATCAACGCGCGTTGTAGGCTCACCGGTCAATTGGTTCACGTTAATGCGCACTGGCTCCAATCCTGCCGCAGTGTCTCGCGGAAAAGATGGAATTGAGCCATCCGGGTTCGCAGGCCATCCCAGCAAAACCAGACCACCGTTGGTACGGAGATACCCGTCCTTGTCAGTTCGGAAAGACCCTGTCGTAGTCAGGAGCATTTCGCTATTGCCGTTGCCAACTTCGACTTCAGACGACTTGGCAACAGGCAAGAAGCCACGACCACGCACGGCAAGGTCTGTTGGGTTGGACGTGGTGACAAGGGATCCTCTTTCATCAACCAAGCGTTGGGTCGATGATGAAACACCTCCTGCTGAGTACTTCCCGCTTGCGCTTCCTGATGAAATTACCATCGACTGGAAATCCGTTTGGACCCGTTTGTATCCAAAGGTCGAGGCATTTGCGATGTTGTCGGAAATTGTCGCGAGGCGGTTTGCATTGGCATTCAAGCCCGCAACACCCGCATTCAACGAGGAGGAAATTGTCATGGATACGCCTTTCTGCTGCATCAATCGAGATTGACGCAACAGATACGCGCGTTCCTTTAACAGGCCGCTAACAGCTAAAATCTGTTCTATTCTCTAGCGCAGGAATATGACTTCCACGCGACTGTTTCGGATCGCCATGGGATTTTTAACAGCGTTTTCGCGATCCGCATGGCCAGTTACCCGCTGGATTCGCTCGGCGTCAATTCCGCGATCAGACAGGAACTGACGAACGACTTGTGCACGCTCTGCTGACCTGTCCCAAACCGTGTTGTTCGCAATAACGATCGGGCTTGCGGGCACATGACCTTCAACAGCGATCTCATTGGTCACCAACGTGGATGCCTCAACCACGAGACCCAACAAGCTTTTCAACAACTCATTCGGACGGTCCTGATCGTCAAAAAGACGCGCCTCTGGGAGTTCGAAGAACTCGATCAAAAGACCCTCGTCAGTCACCCGAGTAATCACATGCTTGAACGTATCATCGGCAACGTGGCTTTCCCCGCCACGGCCCATCAAAGCCTCTTCGATGCGCTTCCATGCCTCTTCCGCGGCTGCCTCAGCCTCGCCTTCATCCATGAGGCCCGTATTGCCCTTGGCTTGCGCGTTATCTGTTGTCCTTAGGTTGGTCGCTCCCAGCCCGTCCTGTGGAAGAACGCGCTCTGAGAAAATATTCTCGCCCCCGAAGGACCCGTCACCGCCGCCCGAAACCCGTGCGATCGGAATGGTCGGCGAGAAGTAATCCGCAATCCCGACCCGTTGCTGCTCTGTCGTCGCATTCATCAGCCACATCAGCATAAAGAAGGCCATCATGGCCGTCACGAAATCCGCATAGGCCACTTTCCAGGCACCACCATGATGCCCATCGCCGCCAACGACTTTCTTACGCTTGATGATAACTGGTGCGACATTGCTGTCGACACTCATGTCTCACCACCTTTTTTCACCCGAGTTAAGGGATAGCGAGTAAGTCTTGCTGTGCGGTTAAAGAACAAAAGTTTAGGGATTTGCGCGGCGCTTTGTCTTCACGCTTTTCCCATGCCCATTGTTACGCTCGGGAGCTGTCCGGCAGTACGGGCGGCGTCGGAGCTTCCTCGTTTCCCAAGAACCGAGCCCACTTGGTGCTCAAGACATTCAGGTCTTCGAAATGATACGCTTCGATCGCACGGCCAATGTCCTGCAAAATCGTTGCCATTTCGATCTCGGAAGGATGCACTTCTTGGGCCCGCAAGATCTTGGGATGAAGCGTCGTAAGCATATCAGAGCCGATCAACAACTCTTCTTCCAGCTTCTCACCGTCGCGCAATCCCGTGATGAGGAGCTCGATATCTCCCTGCGGGTTGGCTGCATCGCGCACCTTGAGGCCACTGGCTTCAACAAGGTTGCGAGCAAGATCGCGTATGGGAATGGGAGCGCCCATATCCAAGACGAACACATCGCCCCCACGTGCAAATGATCCTGCCACAAGCACCAGCCGGACAGCCTCTGATACCGTCATGAAGTACCGCGTCACATCTTTATGTGTGAGCGTTACAGGACCACCGCGTGCGATCTGCTCCTGAAACAACGGAATGACCGACCCTGAAGACCCAAGAACATTCCCGAAGCGCACCATGGACATACGGGTTTTTGATGTTCGCGTCGCCATATCCTGAACCAGCATCTCGGCAAAACGCTTGGAATACCCGAGCCAACTCCTGGGTCTGACGGCTTTGTCTGTCGAGATGAGAATAAAGCTCTCGGACTCGTGGCGCATGGCAGCTGCCGCGACCACGCGCGTGCCCAGAACATTGTTGCGCATACCTTCGATCGGGTTTGTCTCAAGCATCGGCAATTGCTTGTAAGCCGCGGCATGCAAGACAACGTCGACGGCATGGCCCTCAAAAACGTGCTCGACGAGATTGGTGCTGCAGACAGAGCCAAGAATGGCTGACTTTTCTACATCTGGAAAACGCGCGCTCAGCTTGCGCTCAATCTGATAAAGCGCGAACTCGCTATGATCTAGCAACAGCAGACATCTAGGCTGCGACGCCGCAACCTGGAGGCAAATCTCAGAGCCGATAGAGCCTCCAGCACCTGTCACCAAGACAACTTTGTCGCGATACATATCCCGAATGCCCGGCAAATCGGCTTCGAGATGATGACGACCGAGGAGCTTGGAAAAATCCAAAGGTTCGGTTTTTTCAATCTTAGCCCGGTTCATGACCAGAGAGGCAAAGGAGGGCAGCGAGTGCACTTCGCATGCCAAATGACTCAGACCTTCCGCGATCGCAGCCTTCTCGGATTCGGACACGGAAGGCATCGCCAGCACGATCCGGTCAATCCGGCTTTTCTCGATGCGCTCGCTGAGATTGTGAGTCGAATGAACCTTCAGGCCATAGATCGTCAAACCGTGCAGCGCGCGATTGTCGTCAACATAGGCTACGGGGCGAATTTCATCATCGCGCTCCAACGCCGCCGCAAGCTGCTGACCTGTGCGCCCAGCGCCATAGATCAGGACGCGAATGGCGCCGCGCCTGTTGCGATAGATCGCCAAAACGATCTCTTTGAGCAAGAGCCGCGCCGTCACTGACATCAAAAGGAACGCCATCGAGACAAAAACAAAGAACGAAACGGAGATACCCGCGCCCCGGGCAACACTGACAGACAGGCCTGCCATCCCGGCCATGACCGCAACGATAAACGTCTGCAGCATGGCTTTGCGTTCGTAGTAATTCAGCGGAACGCGGTGCAATCCAAACAGAACGGTAAAGAACCCCGCCATCGGCACCATCGCGGAGAGATAGGGAACGGCAGGCCAGAAGGTTTCTCGCAAAGATGCGCCGCCAAGCAGCAAGGCGTTGATGGACAGCAACGAAATCGCGATCAACAACATATCCAACGCCAGAAAGACGATGCTTTTCTGACGTCGTGACATGGATGTGAGCAAGCGATGCAGCATTGCTGTTTGAACCCCCAGAGCCGCTGGACCGACTGCGCATCAGGCGCACGCCCGCTGCAAGATGGACACTACCGGCTATTAGACAAACTTACAGGCGGCGGCGGCCGCGGATCGTCATTTTGCGGAAAACTGTGGCGAACATGAGCCAAATATCCCAGCATAGGTGGCGGTTTTTTGCGTAAAGCAAGTCCAATCGGGCCTTACGCGGCACACACCTGCGCGCGTAAATGCGATCCGTGTCTTCCCGCGTTTCACAACCAGACAGCAGGCGTTCTTCAGTTTTATGATAGACGAGCGTCGCCAATCCAGTGATCCCCGGCCGGGATTTCAGAACCTCGGCATATACTTCCGGAAACCGTTCGACGTAGCTCCGCAAAGGCGGTCGCGGTCCGACAAAGCTGATGTCACCGGTCAACACATTCCAAAGCTGTGGAAGCTCATCCAAACGGCGTGCGCGCAATGTTCGGCCGAGAGCCGTGATGCGGTCCTCTTTGTCTTTTCCGGAGACACCACTGTCCTGTGCAACGACGGTCATGGTGCGAAACTTCAAAAGGAAGAACGGTTGATCCACGCCGCGCATCCTCTCCGCTTTGTAGAGCACGGGGCGGCCATCCCGAAGCAAGATGGCCACGGCCACGACGGCGATGAGCGGCCATAGGATAGTGATGAGAAACAAGGCCGCGGCGATATCAAAGCTGCGTTTCTTCCAATCCATCAGGTTTCAACTCGTTCGGAGGCAAAACTGGCAAGGTGGCGCGGCGAAGCAGAGGCTTCCAAAACCACGCCCAAGTCTCGCAGCTTCGACACGTCAAGCACGTGTAGCGGTAAGGCCGTCTTTGGCGCATCTCGAAGAGAGAAGGGCACGCGCGCGGCATCAACAATAGCCTTCATGTCTACTGGTCTCGGCCCGGCAATGTTCAGAATGCGCGGAAGGCGCTCTTCCAGAACGAGCGCTTTCAGGGCAACCGCAAAATCCTGAGGCGAGAGATATGATCGGCGCGGCGACAAACCATTTTCGAACTGATCAAGGGTGATAACCTCATCGCGTCCCATCGCGCCAAACAAAGCATCAGCGCCGGCGACATTTGCCAAACGCAGGACGCAGGCCTCAAGGCCACTGTCCAAAACCACATCTTCCGCGCGCTTCTTCTCCGCACCATAGGCGCCCAAACCCGGGGTTGGGCTGTCCTCATTCTGAGGATTGTCCGCCCGTCCGTAGACAGCTCCTGTCGAAACAAAGAGCACCCGCTGCGCGCCGCAAACTCCGGCAATCTCAAGTGATTTTTGGGCCAGAGACGCATTCTGAGCAAGTTCGCCAGGCGTCCCGCGAGTGATGCCCCACAGCACGAGCACGGCGTCACACTGTGGCATATTCTCCACAGAACCAACATCATCCAGTGAAATTGTGCCGTCTTTACAAGATCCTCTCGCGACGCGGACGGTATCGATAAGTCCCTGAGAATACTGCGTCCAATAGGGTTCAGACAGCTGCCAAACCTGTGAGGATGCACCCAGTACCATCAGTCTTGGGACTGTTTGAAAAGGGCGCATGCGAGAATTCCGGTCTCAGGAGCGTGTCTAACGATTGTTTATCACCAAGCAAACTGGCTAGAAAGGTGGCAAAAGACAAACGGTCTGGGGATCAAAGTGCTCGCATATCTTGCTCGCGCCTGTGCGCTCATCGCAATATCTGGCTTGGCTGCCTGTTCCAATCTCCCTCGTGGCGCCGCGCTTCAAAGTGAAGTGGTCCGGAATGCAGATGAAACCGTCCCCCCCTTCCAACTCGTACAAGTGACACGCGATATCGTTCCTGATTTGGCAGCATGGCCCGCGACCGGCTGGCATGGGCATTATCACTGGATTGAAAGCAGCCATGGCCCCGCGTCGAACACGCTTCAGGCCGGGGACCTGGTTAATCTTCGGATTTGGGACAATCAGGTCAATTCCCTGCTTACCGGCCCCAACACGAACATGGTCAGTATTGATGGGATCACCGTTTCCCCGTCCGGTACGATATTTGTGCCCTATGTCGACGATGTTGTCGTCCGTGGGATGACACCTGACCGCGCGCGTCGCAAAATCCAGAACGAACTCGCTCCGATTGCGCCAGATGCGCAGGTGCAGCTGACGCAGGTTCAAGGCGCCAGCAATTCGGTCTCAGTCGTCGCAGGCGTCGGTGCTCCGGGCAGCTTCCCCCTTCCCAATCGCAATACGACGATCCTGAACGTGCTCGCACTTGCCGGCGGCATCAATGATGACCTTCGCAATCCCATCGTCTCTCTCGTGCGCGGCTCCAAGACATACACCATTCCTGCTGCCGATCTCTTCGCGTCAGCGGATAAAAACACCCGCGTGCGCGGTGGCGACAAAATCCTCGTCGAAGAAGACGACCGCAGTTTCACCGCGCTTGGCGCCAGCGGGATCGAAAACATCATCTACTTCCCGAAAGAACAGGTACATGCGATCGAGGCGCTTTCCCTCATGGGCGGGATAAATGACAATCGCGCCGATCCAAAAGGCGTACTTGTTTTGAGGGAATATTCAGTGCCTGCGCTCAATACCAATGCGATGGGCCCAACAAACCAGCAAGTTGTGTTTGTGATGGATCTGACATCAGCGGAAGGGCTATTTGCTGCCCGGAAATTTCAGATTCACCCGGGCGATACCGTATTGGCAACCGAGAGCCCCGTGACTGTCGTCAGCACAATATTCCGCATCATCGGCCAGGCTTTTGGATTATCGACACAAGCGAGCGCAGTCGTTCGCTGATCAGACCCGTCTGAGATAGACGTAGTACGCGCCATAACCGCCATGCCGATCACTGGCAGGGGTCACCTGCTGCACACATGTATTCAGCGGCGCCTGTGAAAGCCATCGCGGTACCTCGTGGCGCAAGACGCCGACGCGCGTGGGAATAGGATCATCATCATCGCGGACGCGGCCTTTGCCTGTGATGACCAAGACGAGCCGCTTGCGGTCTGCCTGTGCGGAGAGAATGAAACGGGTCAAGCGCGGATGAGCGGCCTGAACAGTCAGACCGTGCAGATCGATCCGCCCTTCGGGCTTCAGCTTGCCTCGCACCATTCGCTTGTAGGTCTTGAAATCCATCGCCACGTCAGCCTGACGCAATTGATCAACAAGCGACGGCGCGATGTCATGCGCTTTGGGCGCGGAAGCTGCCCGGCCACCCAGTCTGAAGGATGGCATCGGCTCCCGCGGCGCTTGAATGGGCTTCGGCGCAAGCGCCGGTTTGCGCGGGGCCTGGTCTTTTTTGGCCGGATGCATGGGTTGCGTGCTGCGGGCGACGGCCTTCCAAAGCTCCAACTCTTCGTCGCGTAATTTGCGACGGCTCATTCCGATGTCTCCGGTAGCATGGCAAATGCGCGCTGGATGGGCATCAGAACGACCATGCGACCCGGATCCTTCAAGCGGCCCGCGCGGCGCCCGGCCTCATCGCCTGTGCCAAAGAAAATGTCGGCCCGTTGAGCGCCTTTGATGGCAGATCCTGTGTCCTGCGCCACCATAAGGCGGCGTAGAGGATCCTGACCGTCTTTTTCGACCCAGACCGGAGCGCCCAGAGGCACGAAGGCAGGATCAACAGCGATGGAGCGCATATCAGTAATCGAGCGGTTCATCGCACCAAGCGGGCCTTTGTTGGCCGGAACTTCGCTCACTTCCCGAAAAAAAACGTAAGACGGATTGTGATACAAAAGCTGTTGGCCAAGTTCGGGATTCCTGCGGACCCAATTCTTGATCACAGCGGCAGACACCTGATGGGGCTCATACACCCCACGGCGAACGAGCTCTTGGCCTATTGACCGATAGTTGTGACCGTTCTTGCCTCCATACCCGACGCGCACCATGCCACCTTCAGCAAGGCGAACGCGACCGGAGCCCTGAACCTGAAGGAAAAACTTTTCGACCGGATCATCGACCCAGACAATCTCCAGGCCTCGACCCTCCATGATGCCAGAGGTGAGCAGCTGCTCGCGCGTGTACCAAGGTTGGTTGCGTCGCGCCTCTTCCGGCATGCTGTATAGAGGAAACCGAAACCGATCAGATCTTTGGCGAGATCCGTCTAACTCCGGCTCATAATAGCCCGTGAAGAGCGCGCCCTTACCTTGGCTGATCAAGACCGGACGGAAAAACAACTCGAAAAACGACCGCCCGTCGTCCACCTGCCCCGCCAAGGCACAGAGCGATTGCCAATCGGGATCGTCAAAATCCATGCACGTGTTGCGAAATACGGCCAGAGCGGCCGAGTGATCATCTTCCGCCCAACCATCCAGGTCGTCAAAACGCAAAATCTCTGTTGTTATGTCGTCTTGTGCCTCGGCCATGCCGACACATAGCCCGAAAACAAAGGCAAGGCCCAGACCGCGCATAACATCAACCGCTTCATTCGCCGGTGGCAACCAGCAGCCAGTTGGGATCGTCGCTTCCCATATTCCGGCCAAACGTCCAGATGTCTTTCTGCTTTTTGATGCTGGTGGTGCTGCCTTCAATGATCTCACCGGCACTGTCTCTGACGGCAACGGTCAGCTCACCAATGAATTTCATGGTGATTTCACCATAATTGGCGTCCGCATCGAAGGTTGCATCATAAACGGAAAGCTCGCGCACACCGATAAATTCCGCTTCGATTGTGAGGCCTTGCGCCTCGCGCGCCTCAACAACTTCCGCGAAGGTCTCGTACACTTCTTCCGACAGGAAAGGCTTGATATCGGCCAGATCACCACGCTCAAAGCCCATCAGGATCATCTCATAAGCGCCGCGTGCGCCTTGCATGAATTCCGAGAGCGAAAAAGACGGCTCAACGCGCTTCATATCTGCCAACGCCGCGGCCTCAGAGCTGCCAGCGTCCACATGGTCTTCGATATCGTGGTCCGGGCCACCATCGATGACTTCGAAGTCACGGCGCGGCCGGTCGTCCTCGACGCCTCGCGGCATGGGCGGCTTTTCAAACCCTTCACGTGTGCCGAGAACCGACTTGAGCCGTAAAATGAGAAAGACGGCGATTCCGGCCAGCACCAGAAGCTGGAGAAGTGGAGAGTTCATGAATACCTCGCGAGACGCTTTGAAAGCCAACCCTGTGCCACTTATGTAAGGTGTTGAGCGGGTCAAGTCCACAAACCCGCAGATCTCGGAGATATGATGCCCCTTTTGCTCGCTTTTTTGCTCGTCCCCCTTATTGAAATCGCGCTGTTTATCCAAATTGGCGGCGTTATTGGGCTTTGGTGGACCCTCGCCATCGTGATCCTGACGGCTGTCGCTGGCGCGACATTGGTCCGGCAGCAAGGACGCGGCGTCCTGGGTCAGGTGCAAAGTTCGTTCAATGAACTGCGCGATCCTTCACAACCTTTGGCCGAGGGCGCGATGATCCTGTTTTCGGGTGCATTGCTTTTGACACCGGGCTTTTTCACAGACGCGATCGGCTTTGCCTTGCTCATACCCGGCGTGCGAGCCGCGCTCTTCAACCGCATCAAGGCGCGCATGACTGTCATGTCTTCGGGATTTCAGAACCAGGCCAATCCTCCCCGCAATCCGCACCCCGCAGATGATATTGTCGAAGGTGAATTTGAGGTCGAACCAGAGGCGCCGCCAAAACAGGATGGACCATCCGGGTGGACGCGCCATTGAGGCTCAGGCACGCCAGTGCTAGACCATCGCAAAATTTATGATCAACCGGAGAAAATGAATGGCCGAAGAAGGCGCTGGCGCACAGGCGCAACAGCAACCGCAGCTCAAAATGAACATCCTCGCGCAGTTTATTCGCGACATGTCTTTCGAGAACATTCTCGCCCAAAAAGGTGGCGCGACTGACATCCAGCCCGACGTGCAGGTTCAGGTGAACCTTGATGCGAAGAAGCGCAATGTCGACCACCAGTACGAGGTGTCCATCAAGCTCAACGTGACATCGAAAGCAAAAGAAAGCGACGTCGTGCTTTTCGTGCTGGAGATGGATTACGCAGGTGTCTTCCATATCGAAAACGTCCCGGAAGATCAGCTGCATCCGTTTTTGTTGATCGAATGCCCGAGAATGTTGTTCCCATTCGTACGCCGGGTTGTAAGCGACGTGACGCGCGATGGTGGCTTCCCGCCGCTCAACCTCGAAAACAT
Organism: Primorskyibacter sp. S187A; assembly: GCF_049800955.1. Classification (NCBI taxonomy): domain Bacteria; kingdom Pseudomonadati; phylum Pseudomonadota; class Alphaproteobacteria; order Rhodobacterales; family Roseobacteraceae; genus Primorskyibacter; species Primorskyibacter sp. S187A. The sequence goes on from NZ_JBNAGA010000002.1 coordinate 418,021, forward strand.
TGATTTTGTTGCGCTTTATCGCAATGAGCTGTTGCGTCGCCAGCAAGCTGAAGCGGCCTCGGCCACAAAGTCCTGATCGTCAGGACGTTTTGCGCCAAATAGCATCGTCGCCCATCTGGGCGACGAAATCCCGATGCGCTTCAAGCTCGGCTTCTGTGCATCTCGGTCCCAAAACTTTGGGCCGGGGTGTTGGCTTCCACTGGCCCACAGCTTCGATCCTGTCCCCACCCGTATTCTGAGCAGTCAACGTCAGCCCGGGTTGGCGACCCCCGATCAGCTCCAGATAGACTTCGGCAAGAATTTCACTATCGAGAAGCGCGCCGTGCAATGTGCGTGACGAATTATCGATATTGAACCGGCGACAGAGCGCATCCAAGGACGATGGCGAGCCCGGAAACTTCTTGCGCGCCATAGCAAGCGTATCAATCGCCTGCTCATTCGGAAGCTGCCTCAGACCCATCCACCGCAACTCTGCGTTCAGAAACTTCATATCGAACGCAGCGTTATGGATCACCAGCTTGGCATCGCCGACGAAATCAAGAAATTGCTGCCCCACTTTGGCGAAGACCGGTTTGTCGCGCAGGAACTCATCGCCCAGGCCATGAACCTCGAACGCTTCCTGCGGCATGGAACGCTCGGGATTGATATATTCGTGGAACGTCCGCCCAGTCGGCATATGGTTGAGCAGCTCGACGCAACCAATCTCGACGATGCGATCACCCTGCTCCGGTTCAAACCCAGTGGTTTCTGTATCCAGTACAATCTCACGCATGGTTCAACCTGTCTCGAATGCTTCGCACAATAGTTTGCACCTGAGCGCGCGCGTGCTCAAGCGTATCCGTTTGGATGACGAAATCTGCACGCGCGCATTTTTCGTCATTTGGCATCTGGCGTACGAGAATGGCGGTTAGATCTGCTTCGCTCATCGTTCCTCGCGCTAACACGCGTTGGCGCTGCACCTCTTTGGGAACGGAAACACAGGCAACTGCGTCCATTTCTGTCTCCGCGCCGGTTTCAAAAAGCAGCGGAATGTCGAATACGAGAATATTTGTCTGAAGATTAGAAAAGGCCGCGCGATCTGCCCGCACCAGCGGATGAACGATGGCCTCCAACCTGGGCAGGATGTCTTCGCTTGAGCGGATCAAGTCTCGAAGTTTTGCGCGATCCACTCCGTCGCTCGTCACGACATCAGGCCAAATCTCTGAGATTTTGTCCGTCGCTTCTCCATCTGGGCCGTACAGTCTGGCGACGGCGGCATCCGCATCCCAGACCGCACATCCTTCATCCGCAAACATCTGGGCAGTTGTGCTTTTTCCCATCCCGATAGATCCGGTCAGCCCAAGACGGAATGTCATTTCAAGACGGCTGCGCGCAGTTGATCGTCCACCTCGGGACGCTGACCAAACCAGCGTTCGAAGGCGGGAACCGCTTGATGCAGCAACATGCCCAAACCGTCTACTGTTGTGCAGCCTGCCGCTGCGGCTTCTACCAGAAGGCGCGTGTGCAAAGGGGCGTAGACCAGATCCGTGACCAACTGCCCGGGTCGCAGCCCGTCCAAGGGAACACGCAACTCAGGATGACCGACCATGCCCAACGATGTTGTGTTTACAATAGTATGAGCATCCTCGATCTGATTGCCCACTTGAATCCAATCGATCACCTCAACGCGTTTTCCGAAATCGGCTTGCAGCTTTTCGGCCTTGATACGCGTACGGTTGGCCAAAACGAGTTTTGGAACGCCAACATCAAGAAGCGAGGCGATGATGGCGCGCGCCGCGCCCCCTGCCCCCAATACCAATGCCGGACCTGCTTTGGGCTGCCAGTCCGGGGCACCTTGTCGGATATTCTGAATAAAGCCGTAACCATCGGTGTTGTCGGCGTGGATCTTGCCATCCTTTCGGAAGATCAGGGTATTGGCGGCGCCAATCAGGGTCGCCCGGTCCGTAACAAGATCGGCCAGGCCAAGAACAGCCTCTTTATGCGGGATTGTCACATTCACGCCGACGAAACCAAGTTTCGGCAGAGTGCGAATGACGTCATCGAGATTTCCCGGCGAGACATCAATCGGCACGTAGTGACCGGCAATCCCGTAGCGGGCCAACCAGTGACCATGTAGCTGCGGAGAACGCGAATGTGCGATTGGGTGGCCCAGTACGGCTGCCAATGGAATGATGGTGCTCACGAATCCAGCTCCCCCCGGAGTGTTAGCCAGTTGAGAAGAGGCAACAACGGCAAACCCAAAACGTCGAAGTAGTCGCCTTTGATCGCGACAAACAATCGGGCGCCTTCCTCTTCGAGCTTATAACCTCCCACCGAAGTGCTCAATCCGGGCCAGTTGCGTTCGGCATACGTCTCAATGAACGTATCACTGAGTTTGCGCATCGTCAGGGTGACTGTGCCAACATGCCGCCAGATCGGTTTACCGGCCTCACATACTGTAAGCGCGGAATGCAACTTGTGCGGTCGTCCGGACAGTTCTCTGATCTGAGTTTTGAGCTCTTCCAATGACGTGGGTTTGCTGATGATCGTGCCAGACGCATCCAACACCTGATCACATCCGATAACCAGCGCTTCTGTGTGCTTCTGGCTGACCTTCATTGCCTTGAACTCAGACAGGGCATCGGCGACATCGCGGGGTGACAGATCATCCGCAACAAGCGATGCTTTCAGCATGTCCTCATCGACCAGCGGCCGAATCACTTCATGGGGAACACCCGCATTCTCGAGCAATTTCTGGCGGATCTGTGATCCCGATGCCAAAATGATCCGTTGCGACATGTGTATAACTCCGTGGAGCTCCGCAGGTATAACCGCAGGGGCCGTTTTGTGGGTCAACCAATTGACGTGAGACGTGTGTATGGAACAGGCTTTTGGGGGCAAGAACAAAGTATGACATGCACATGTGGAGAAGAACAAAATTCCTCCCCATCTGTATGTTGAAAACCTTGGAACAAAACCTCGGCTACGGCAACACAATCTGGCTTCTAAACTATAACTTATTGAAACAAATATATTATTTTATAACGCAGAGAAGGTTTTTTCTACAGCGTCCAATCCAGGATGTGGACAAACTTTGGGACAAAATTTGATCCACAGAAAGTGACCCTGCCTAAATCTACAAAATCTTTTCTCTATATTCTTTATTTTTATAAGAACTCGCACTGGCTCAGAAATTTGACGATAGCCAAAAACTTCCTTAGAGAGGCGATGCATCCTGTTCTGGATGTTATTTCCTAATGAAAGATGAACGACAGGTCGTGGTCTCACCGAACACGCCCTGCGGAGTGTAGTATGACGACCGAACGCATTGATCTGAGCCATCTGAAAGCCAAGAGCCCGAAAGACCTGCTTTCGATGGCTGAAGAACTCGAGATCGAAAACGCCTCTACGATGCGTAAAGGCGAGATGATGTTCCAAATCCTGCGGGAACGCGCAGATGATGGATGGACCATTATCGGTGATGGTGTTCTGGAAGTCCTGCAGGATGGGTTTGGGTTTCTGAGGTCGCCGGAAGCAAACTACCTCCCCGGCCCGGATGATATCTACGTTTCGCCGGAAATGATCCGCAAGTTCTCGCTTCGGACAGGTGATACGATCGAGGGTGAGATTACTGCTCCTGAGGAAAATGAGCGGTATTTCGCACTGATCAATGTCAGCGAGATCAATTTCGAGGATCCAGAGAAAGCCCGCCACAAGATTGCCTTCGACAACCTGACCCCGCTCTATCCGGATGAGCGCCTGAAGATGGAAATCGAAGATCCTACGATCAAGGATAAATCAGCTCGCGTAATCGATCTGGTCTCGCCTATCGGGAAAGGCCAGCGATCGCTCATCGTGGCGCCGCCGCGGACGGGTAAGACAGTTATCTTGCAGAACATCGCGGCGAGTATCGAGCACAATCACCCCGAGTGTTATCTCATCGTGCTTCTGATCGATGAACGTCCCGAAGAAGTCACGGATATGCAGCGGTCTGTGAAGGGAGAAGTTATTTCATCGACCTTTGATGAACCAGCGGCGCGTCACGTTGCCGTGTCTGAGATGGTGATTGAAAAGGCTAAACGTCTGGTCGAGCACAAGCGTGATGTCGTGATCCTCCTTGATTCAATCACGCGTCTCGGCCGCGCGTTCAACACAGTTGTCCCCTCTTCCGGCAAGGTCCTGACGGGTGGTGTTGATGCGAACGCCTTGCAGCGGCCCAAGCGCTTCTTCGGTGCGGCGCGGAACATCGAGGAGGGTGGATCGCTTACCATTATCTCGACCGCGCTGATCGACACGGGCAGCCGAATGGACGAGGTTATTTTCGAGGAGTTCAAAGGAACGGGTAACTCGGAGATTGTTCTGGATCGCAAGGTTGCGGACAAGCGTGTCTTCCCTGCGATTGATATCCTCAAGTCCGGTACACGGAAAGAAGACCTGCTGGTTGATAAAATCGACCTGCAAAAGACTTTCGTCCTGCGCCGGATTCTCAATCCGATGGGCACCACAGACGGTATCGAATTCCTTCTGTCCAAGTTGAAACAGACGAAAACGAATTCCGAATTCTTCGATTCTATGAATACCTGACGATAGGTCTGTGTGATGGATACGATCTTTGCTCTGGCCTCCGGCGCGGGGAAAGCAGGGGTTGCTGTCATCCGCATCTCTGGTCCGTCAAGTCTTCATGCTTTGAAATCCTTGCACGGAGTCGAGCCAAAACCGCGTTACGCGTCGCTGCAAAGGCTGAAAGATCAGGATGGCAGCCTGCTCGACGAAGTACTTGTGTTGTTCTTTGAGGCTGGTGCGTCCTTTACGGGTGATGATGTGGTTGAGCTTCATTTACATGGTTCGATATCGATAGTTCAGCGCACGCTGAGCCTTTTGTCTCAGGTGTCTGGTTGTCGTGTGGCCAAACCAGGTGAGTTCACGCGGCGGGCCTTGGAAAATGGTCGGTTTGATTTATCGCAGGTTGAAGGCCTCGCAGATCTGATTGACGCTGAAACGGAGGCGCAACGCAAACAGGCGCAGCGTCTCTTGCAAGGTGGTTTGTCGGATCTTGTCGAAACATGGCGGTCGCTCTTGATCGAAGCGCGGGCGTTTCTGGAAGTAACCATTGATTTTGCAGATGAAGATGTGCCCGTTGATGTCAGTGATGACGTGATGCGCAATATCGAAATGGTCCGAGATGGTGTTCGCACAGAACTGGGAGGATTCACCGCGTCATCGAAGGTTCGTGAAGGTTTTGAAGTTGCAATTGTTGGTGCACCAAACGTGGGAAAATCCACTCTTCTCAATATGTTAGCTGGTCGAGAAGCCGCAATTACATCTGAAATTGCCGGTACGACGCGCGATGTTATTGAAGTTCGAATGGATGTTGAAGGGCTGCCGGTTACGTTTCTTGATACCGCTGGTATTCGCGATACGGATGATGAGATCGAAGCTTTGGGTGTTCAACTTGCCCGTCGCCGTGCGAGAGAAGCGGATATGCGTGTTTTTCTCATGACTTCGGCGGATGATCCAGAGCCGGATCTATTCATGGACGGCGATCTGGTAAAAGTGGGTAAGGCTGATCTTATGCCCGATGTGGTCAACGGCGTTTCTGGTGCAACCGGTGTGGGGGTCCCTGAGTTGTTGAAAGATGTGGGTGATCGCTTGAAGTCACTTGTCTCGGGTGCTGGCGTTGCCGTGAACGAGCGCCACGTTTCATCACTTAGAAAGGCATTGGATCATTTGGACCGCGCTTCTGAGATTTTGAAACTGGGTGCTGAGGGGTATGATTTGTCCTCTGAAGAAGTGCGCTTGGCAACGCGCTCCATTGATCACTTGATTGGACATGTTGATATTGAGTCTATATACGATCAAATCTTCAGTCGATTTTGTCTTGGAAAATAGGAGTGTTTCACGTGGAACATTTCGAAGTCATTGTTGTCGGTGGTGGTCATGCTGGGTGCGAGGCAGCGCATGCGGCCGCTCGCATGGGAGCGCGCACCGCAATCATAACAATGAAGCCAACCGATTTTGGCGTGATGTCCTGCAATCCTGCGATTGGTGGATTGGGCAAAGGGCACCTCGTTCGAGAGATTGATGCGCTTGACGGTCTGATGGGACGTGCAGCTGATGCATCAGGAATTCAATTCCGCCTCTTGAACCGTCGCAAAGGTCCCGCTGTCCAGGGCCCCCGTGCTCAAACTGACCGAGCGGTCTACGCCAACTGGATGCAAAGTGAGATATCACAAACTCAAGGTTTAAAGACGATATTTGGCGAAGTTGCTGATCTTATAATGGCAGATGATGCTGTTCGCGGTGTCATTTTGCGGGACGGAACAGAGATTACATCGGAAGCAGTTGTAATCACGACCGGAACGTTTCTAGGCGGAACAATCCATATTGGCAAAGAAGTTAAATCTGGGGGTCGAGTGGGCGATAATGCGTCAAATCGCCTGTCAGATCGCTTTCGTGATTTCGGGTTGCCGTTGGGACGATTGAAGACAGGGACACCGCCGCGGCTGGACAAAAACTCGATCAACTGGGAGCAACTCGAGACGCAGCCAGGCGATAGCGATCCAGTACTTTTTTCATTTTTGTCATCGAGAACGTCTCTGCGTCAGGTTCCTTGTCATATCACACATACCAACGAAAACACTCACGACATCATCAGAGGCAACTTAGATCAATCTGCTATGTACAGTGGCAATATCAGCGGTCGAGGGCCGCGATATTGTCCCTCCATCGAGGATAAGGTGGTGCGCTTTGCGGATAAAACTTCGCACCAGGTATTTTTGGAACCGGAAAGTCTTTCTTCAGATGCAGTCTACCCAAATGGCATTTCCACCTCTTTGCCAGCGGAGGTGCAGGAAGACTATGTTCGAACCATATCGGGCTTGGAAAAAGCTCGTATCCTGCAGTTAGGCTACGCAATCGAGTACGATTACATCGATCCACGCTCACTGGATTCCACACTGGCGGTGAAGGCCCTGCGGGGTTTGTTTCTGGCGGGTCAAATCAATGGAACAACGGGATATGAGGAAGCGGGTGCGCAAGGCCTGGTGGCAAGCTTGAATGCTGTGCAATACGCTCGAAATGAAGAGCCCATCAGGTTTGCGCGGTCTGAGAGTTATATCGGCGTGATGGTTGATGACCTTGTGACACGCGGCGTCACGGAGCCCTACCGCATGTTTACGTCGCGGGCTGAATATCGACTGACGCTGCGGGCTGACAACGCGGATCAACGGTTGACGGAAAAAGGTCGTGTCGCGGGGTGTGTATCCCGCGAACGCCGAGAAGCATTCGAGCGTAAATTGAATGAACTTCAGTCGGCCAAGTATAAGCTTGAAGCCTTTTCGTTGACGTCTAACGACTTGCGAAAGCTGGGCATTAAAGTTGCCGAAGACGGATCGCGGCGTTCAGGATATGACCTACTGGGTTTAGCGCAAGTTGATTTTGATGTCCTGCTGTCGTGTGCGCCGGAGTTGGAATCGGTTCCGGTTCCGGTTCTCAAACAGCTAAAATGTGAAGCGCTGTATGCGAATTATGCGGATCGGCAAAATCGCGAAATCGCATCAGTTCAAAAAGAAGAGGCTTTGAGAATACCAGCTGATTTTGATTTTTCCGGTGTCGGTGGGCTGTCTGCTGAATTGTGTCGGAAGCTCAGAGAAGCTCAGCCAGAGTCCATGTCCCAGGTTTCCAGAATTGAGGGAATGACGCCGGCGGCCATGGTGTTATTGATTGGAAAGTTGAAGAAAGAGCAGAGAAAAAGGGCATGACGCCGGGCCTGCCAGTTGATGTTTCACGTGAAACAATCGAACTCCTCCAGCACTATAAAGAGCTGATCCTGAAGTGGAACCGCAGCATCAACTTGATCTCTCCGTCCACGGTTGCCGTTTTGTGGGATCGTCATATTAGCGATTCTGTCGAGACCGTCTACGAAATGAAATCCGTTCCTAATCATTGGTTGGACCTTGGATCAGGCGGGGGTCTCCCTGGGATAGTTGCGGCCATTCGCTCGAAGCTCGACGATGATCCGTTTCAGGTAACCCTGCTTGAAAGTGATACACGGAAGTGCGCATTTTTAAGAACGGTTTCTCGAGAGCTCAACCTCTCTACAGAGGTTGTTTGCGGGCGGATTGAGGAAATGCCCCCGCAGAATGCTGATGTCATTTCCGCACGAGCGCTGGCGCCTCTTCCAAAACTGCTAGGCTATTGCTTAATGCATAGCTCAGAGAGCACCCAATTGATCTTGCCTAAAGGGCAAGCTTGGAAATCAGAAGTTGAAGAAGCTCGAAAGCACTATGAGTTCTCTCTTGAAGTGAGGCCCAGTGTAACGCAAGAAGGAAGCGTAAATCTTGTCATTGAGGGACTAAAGCGTGGCTGAGATTGGATCGCCTGGGGCCAAAGTAATTTCTATCGCCAATCAGAAAGGTGGCGTCGGAAAAACGACAACAGCGATCAACCTCGGTGCAGCGTTGGCTGATGCAGGTTTATCGATTCTCATTGTTGATTTAGACCCTCAGGGCAATGCGTCGACCGGATTGGGTATCGATCCGGAGAGCCGCCGGGCCACCTCGTATGAGCTTTTGATTGATGGTGACCCACTTGCAGACGTCGTTCATAAAACGTCTACAGAGCGTCTATCAATCGTACCTGGAACAGTCGATTTGAGTTCTGCGGACATTGAGTTGGTGTCGAACGAGAAACGAAGCCATCTTTTGAAAGATGCGCTGAATCCGATTGATTTGGAAGCTTTAGGGATCGACCTTGTCCTGATCGATTGCCCGCCGTCTCTGAGTCTTTTGACTGTAAACGCATTTGTCGCGTCCCATTCAGTTCTCGTCCCATTGCAGAGCGAGTTTTTTGCTCTGGAAGGCCTATCGCAACTCATGCTGACGATTCGGGAGGTACGATCCTCTGCAAACCCAGATCTTAGGATTGAAGGTGTGGTGCTGACGATGGCGGACCGACGCAACAACTTGTCTCAGCAGGTTGAAGCGGATGCGCGCGACACTTTGGGTGACCTTGTGATGAAAACGGTTGTTCCGCGCAATGTTCGACTCAGTGAATCGCCTTCTTTTGCGCTGCCGGTAACGGAATATGACCCTACGTCTAAAGGAGCCGCGGCTTACAGGGAACTGGCGCGAGAATTCTTGAGCCGAAATCCCAAACTTCAACCAATCGAAAGAGTGTGACCATGGAGCCTAAAGACAAACGCCGTGGATTGGGCCGCGGATTGTCTGCCCTGATGGCAGACGTTGAAACAACAAGTCCCGAAGCCGGTTCCAATCTGTCCGCTGATCGAAGCCTTCCAATAGAGAAAATTCACCCGAATGCAGATCAGCCGCGTCGGGCATTTGACGAAGCGGCGCTTGAAGATCTGACGGCGTCTATTTCGCAAAAAGGTGTGTTGCAGCCTCTGATCGTCCGCCCACATCCTTCGAAGACAGGAGAGTATCAGATAGTTGCTGGAGAGCGGCGATGGCGTGCGGCACAACGCGCTAATTTGCATGAGCTCCCGGTATTGGTGCGAGAATTTACAGATACAGAGGTCATGGAAGTTGCCATAATTGAAAATGTCCAACGCGCAGACCTCAATCCCGTTGAGGAGGCTGCCGGCTACAAAATGTTGATGGAGACCTTTGGTCATACACAAGATCAGGTAGCTAAAGCTCTGGGAAAAAGCCGTAGTCATATTGCAAATCTTCTGCGGTTACTCACGCTGCCTGACGCGCTTCAAGCCTTTGTTCGAGATGGCTCATTGTCCATGGGACATGCGCGCGCTTTGTTGACGGCAGAAGATCCCCATGGGCTGGCCTCACAGGTCATCAAGAAAGGCCTGTCGGTGAGGGAAACCGAGCGGCTAGCAAAAGGCGTCGAGACCAAAACTACTACAGGATCGAAGACAAAAGCCCCCGCCAAAGATGCCGACACGCGTGCCTTGGAGGGTGATTTGAGCGCTCACTTGGGTATGGCAGTTTCGATCAATCACAAACCGGGCGGAGAAGGTGGTACAATCACGTTAAGTTATCGTGACCTTGACCAATTGGACAGTCTCTGCCGGTTGCTCAGCGGAGACACTTAGTCTCGCAAGAGTTCGACAAGAACGGCATTCAGGAGAGGTCGCCCTTTTGGCGTCACTTTGATCCACGAGTCGCCATGTTCAAGAAGCCCGTCCGCGGCGAGACTTTTGATCCTTTGATTGTTGATTTTAAGTCCGGTCTCTTGTTCAAGGCGGTCCAAGTACAGAGGTTCTGACAGGCGCAAACCCATCAGCACCATCTCCAACCCCCAGTCATCAGGCGCAATGACTGCTGTGGTCGTGGCTCTACCTGAGTTCGACAATCTCAGCCAATTTTGCGGTGAAAGCTCTGTGGCGGTCTCAAAGCGTTGACCATTATTCGTATAGCGACCGTGAGCGCCCGGCCCTATCCCAAGAAAGTCGCCGGAGTTCCAGTAGATCAGGTTGTGGCGGGATTCAGCGCCCTTTTTAGCATGATTAGAGACTTCATACGCAGGTAGCCCCGCCTGTTCGCAGAGGTCTTGGGTTATGAAGTACATGTCGCTACTTTGAGCATCCGTCGGCAACCCGCCCAGCTTTCCGGCAGCGAAACGATCGCCAAACGCCGTGCCCTTCTCAATCGTCAATTGATATAGTGACAAATGATCAGGTTCTCTGCTGAGTGCTTGTGTCAGCTCTTTGGCCCAATCCTCTTCCGTCTGATCTTGCCTGGCGTAAATCAGATCGAAGCTGACCCGTTGGAACGTGCTTTGCGCAATATCGAGCGCTTGCATGGCATCTTCTAAAGAGTGGAGACGGCCAAGTCGTTTCAAGTCGTAGTCGTTCAGCGCCTGCACCCCGAGAGACACACGATTGATCCCAGCAGATCTGAAATCAGAAAATTTCGCGGCTTCGACTGAACTGGGGTTGGCTTCTAGCGTGATCTCGATGTTGTTGGTGAAAGTGTAATGCGAAGAAAGCCGATCCAGAACAGTTTCAATCGTGCGGGGTTCCATCAAAGACGGCGTGCCCCCGCCGAAGAACACCGAGGTCAGGACGCGGTCTGGTAGACGGGACGCAATGAGATCAATCTCGGCACTATACGCATCGCGCCAAGCAGTATGATCGATGAACCGCGTGACATGGCTGTTGAAATCACAATAGGGACACTTGGCCTCGCAATAGGGCCAATGGATATAGGCACCAAAGCCGCCGGTTTGCCAAGGTTCAGGCAAAACAATCATTCACGAGTTTTCGGAATGCGTCGGCGCGGTGACTGATCTTGTTCTTTTCCCACCGATCCATTTCACCGAAGGTAACATCGTACCCCTCCGGCATGAAAATAGGATCATAGCCATGCCCTTGATCGCCCCGCATCGGCCAAACCAGTTGCCCGGGCATAACGCCTTCAAAGACTTCGTCATGTCCATCAGGCCAGGCTAGAACAAGTGTGCAGCGAAATTGCGCAAGCCGTGGCTCGGGCGCGTTTACTTCTTCGAGCATATTATGCGTTTTGGTCATGGCCATCACGAAGTCACGACCAGTCTCTGTTTCCGCCCAATCTGCTGTGTAAACGCCGGGGGCCCCATCGAGCGCATCGATTGTAATACCGCTGTCGTCTGACATAGCCGGAAGTCCGGTGGCTTTGGCTGCGGCATGCGCCTTGATGCGCGCATTGCCGACAAAGGTCGTCTCGGTTTCGTCAGGCTCCGGCAGGTTCTTGTCCTTAGCGGATATGCAGGACACACCAAAAGGCTGGAGGAGCGCGGCGATTTCTTCCAGTTTGCCCTGATTATGCGTCGCGATCAGGAGTGTTGGGTCGGTGAACCGTCTGGTCATGCGACAGCTGCGTTTTGAGCGTCCATAAGTTCCGAGACGCCTTTGTCCGCCAGATCGAGCAATTCGATCATCTGCGCCCGGCTGAACGCCGCGCCTTCGGCTGACATCTGGACTTCGACCAGGCGTTGATCGCCCAGCAAGATGAAGTTGCCATCAACCCCGGCCTCGCTGTCTTCGGGATAGTCCAGATCAAGAACAGGCTGACCCGCGTAGATGCCGCAGCTCACGGCGGCAACGTTGGTGATGATCGGATCAGACACGCAATCGCCCGTTTTCAGAAGTTTGTTCACCGCGAGACGTAGGGCGACCCAACCGCCGGTAATCGAGGCGCAGCGCGTGCCTCCGTCGGCTTGAATAACGTCGCAATCCACTGTGATTTGACGTTCGCCCAATGCAGAACGATCCACGCCAGCGCGCAGGCTTCGGCCAATCAAGCGTTGGATTTCGACAGTGCGGCCACCTTGCTTGCCCGCACTGGCTTCGCGGCGCATGCGAGACGTTGTCGAGCGGGGCAACATACCATATTCAGCCGTGACCCAACCAAGGCCACTGCCCTTGATGAACGGGGGCACACGGTCCTCGATGGTTGCGGTGCATAGAACATGGGTGTCACCCATTCGGATCATGCATGAGCCTTCTGCGTGTTTCGTGATACCAGTTTCGATTGAAACAGCGCGCATTTCGTTTAGGTTTCGTCCGGATGGTCGCATGATATGTCCTTTGGGGCTGATGGTTCTGAATAGGCATTGGTGCGTCCAGATGGCAAGCCCAGGACCCGCGAAATGAACAGCATGAATAAAGGAACCCAGGACCCCAATTCGCCACAGCTCTTGCAAGAGCTGAATGACCGCTCGCGCGAGGTCTTTCGTCAGGTTGTAGAAAGCTATTTGTCCAATGGGGAGCCGGTTGGCTCGCGGACGCTGACGCGAACGCTGTCTGAAAAGGTCAGTGCGGCGACGATCCGCAATGTCATGCAAGATCTCGAGTTTCTGGGTCTTCTCGATTCACCGCATGTGAGCGCGGGTCGAATTCCGACGCAAACGGGCCTGCGCATGTTTGTCGATTCCCTTCTCGAAATTGAAGATCTCGATGTCGAAGACCGTCAGGCAATTGACGCCACCCGGGGCAATAACGCTGCGGATGTTTCAGATATCTTTGACAGGGTTGGCAGCGCCCTGTCGACCGTTACCCAAGGGGCCTCACTCGTTCTGACGCCCAAGCGGGAAGCACCCATCAAACATATCGAATTCGTCGCTCTGGCGCCTGAGCGCGCCCTGGTCGTTCTGGTGTTTGCCGATGGTCACGTGGAAAACCGGGTGTTTTCGCCGCCACCGGGACAGACACCCAGCGCCATGCGCGAGGCAGCAAATTTCCTCAATTCCATGATTGAGGGGCGCACCGTCTCTGAGTTGCAGCGATTGATGACAACGGAAATCTCCAAGCGTCGACAAGAGATCAACACCTTGGCGCATGACCTTGTCGAGAGGGGCATCGCGGTATGGGCGGATGAAGAAGATGGTGCGGAGCGTTTGATTGTACGCGGCCGTGCCAACCTTCTGGACGCCCCTGCTGAGGGCGCTGAATTGGAGCGGATCCGCGTCCTGTTTGATGATCTCGAACGCAAGCGCGACATCGCTGAGTTTCTTGATCTGACGGAAACCGGCGACGGTGTGCGCATTTTTATCGGTTCCGAGAACAAACTTTTCTCACTTTCGGGTTCCTCTTTGGTCGTGTCTCCTTATATGAACGCTGATCGAAAGATTGTGGGCGCAGTCGGCGTTATTGGTCCGACGCGTTTGAATTACGGAAGGATCGTGCCGATTGTAGATTACACGGCACAGCTGGTTGGGAAGCTCCTTTCTGATCGGACATAGAGGATGACCATGGCGGAACCCAAAGAAGAGCCGTTTCTGGATGATATCGATGACGCTGATGCCGAAGAGCACGACGTCTTGAATGAAGATCACTCGGATGAAGAGGTTGAGCTCGATGCCTTGCGGGCCGAGCGCGATTCGTTGAAAGACAAATGGATGCGTGCGCTGGCGGATGCCGAGAACGCACGTAAACGCTCGGACAAAGATCGGCGCGAAGCGGAGCGCTATGGCAGCACACGTTTGGCGCGGGATCTGCTCCCGGTGTATGACAACTTGCACCGCGCTTTGGCGGCAGCGGAAGACGGCGAAGATAAGCCCTCTGAAGCGCTTCTGGAGGGTGTGAACCTTACGCTCCGCGAACTCATGAATATCTTTGAAAAACATGGCGTTAGCATCATCATACCGGAAGTTGGTGATAGGTTTGATCCCGAAGAACATGAGGCCATGTTCGAAGCGCCTGTGCCCGGCACAAAAAAAGGCGAGATCATTCAGGTGTCAGCGCATGGATTTATGTTGTTTGACCGGTTGCTGAGGCCCGCCCAAGTTGGCGTTTCGTCCAATCCGGGCTAACGACGAGGCGGGGGATCACCCCGCCTTTTCTTTGAGCTCATAGATCAGCTGCAAGGCTTCTCGCGGCGTAAGTTCATCTGGGACGATATCCTTGAGCCGTTGCTCAACTTCCGATTCCTTGACGGGAGCAGCAACTGGTGCGGGCGCGGCGGAAAAGAGCGGCAAGTCATCTATGAAGGCTTTGGGCCCCTGCCCTTCCCGATCATCTCTTTCCAGTGAATCCAATACGATCCGTGCGCGTTCAATCACCGCGTGAGGCAAACCCGCCAGTTTGGCGACCTGCACACCGTAAGATCTATCTGCCACGCCTTGATGGACTTCGTGCAGGAAGATCACATCCCCTTCCCACTCTCGGACTGCGACAGTCGCATTTTCAACACCGTTCATGCGATCCGCCAGAGAGGTCATCTCGTGGTAGTGTGTCGCGAACAATGCGCGGCATTTGTTGACATCGTGCAGATGCTCCAGCGTTGCCCAAGCGATGGACAGTCCGTCATAGGTTGCCGTTCCGCGACCGATCTCATCGAGGATGACCAGCGCGCGATCATCGGCTTGGTTCAGGATCGCAGCCGTCTCCACCATTTCGACCATGAAGGTTGAGCGCCCCCGCGCCAGATCATCGGATGCGCCGACACGACTAAAGACCTGACTGACGAGCCCGATATGCGCCTGCGTCGCGGGAACGAACGAGCCCATCTGCGCGAGAATGGCGATCAGAGCGTTTTGTCGAAGATAAGTCGATTTACCAGCCATGTTGGGGCCGGTGAGAAGGCAAAGCCGCGCGGCGTTGTCCTCAGCGCTTAGCTCACAAGTGTTGGCGATAAACGGCGCCTGGCTGGCCCGCAGCGATGCTTCAACAACGGGATGTCTGCCTTCCACGATCGAAAAAGCGCGGGAAGGATCGACTTGGGGCTGCGTCCAGTTTTCTTCGCGCGCGAGGATTGCGAGAGCGGATACGACATCAAGCTCCGCAAGACCGCGCGCCAGAATCCCCAAAAGATCCTTTTGGGCAAGAACAGTCTCTTTTATCCGCTCAAAATGCGCTTTCTCCAGTTCGATCGCTTGTGACCCGGCGTTATGAATGCGGGTCTCCAGCGACGACAGCTCCACCGTCGTGAAACGTACTTGGTTGGCTGTGGTTTGGCGGTGAATGAACGTTTCGGACAGAGGCGCTGACAGCATCTTGTCGGCATGGGTTGCGGTGGTTTCGATAAAGTAGCCCAGCACATTGTTGTGCTTGATCTTGAGCGACGAGATCCCCGTCTGACTGGCGTAGTCTGTTTGCATCTGTGCGATAACCGAGCGGCCTTCATCCCGAAGCCTGCGCGCGTCGTCCAGAGTGTCGTCAAACCCACTGGCAATGAAGCCGCCATCACGCGCGAGCAGTGGGGGCTCGGCTACGAGGGCTTCGTCCAGAAGGTCAAGAAGCGCATCGTGGCCTGTCAGCGCATCCGCCGCCTTGGCAATGTCATCCGGAAGCGCATGCGAGGTGCACAGCTCCGCAATGCGCAGCGCCTGGGTTAGCCCGGCTCGGATGGCTGTGAGATCACGCGGTCCGCCACGATCCAGCGCGATGCGCGACAAGGCGCGATCCACATCGGGAACGCTGCGCAAAGACTGCCGCAGATTGTCCGTAAAATCGGCCTGTTCCAAACAAAAGGAAATCGCATCGAGGCGCGCGCGGATGGTATCGAGCTTCCGAGACGGGCTGGACAGCCTCCGTTCCAAAAGCCGTGCTCCGGCGGAGGTAACCGTTCGGTCGATGACAGACAGGAGAGATCCGGATCGATGCCCGGACAGCGTTTGGGTCAGTTCAAGATTTTGCCGGGTTGCGGCGTCAATCTGCATGATTTGCTCAGGTTCTTCCCGCGCTGGACGCCGCAGAAGAGGCAGCTTTCCCTTCTGTGTCAGTCGCAGGTATTCCACGATACCGCCCATGGCCGCGATTTCAGGCCGCGAAAAGGTTCCAAAAGCTGCCAGATCTTTGACACCGAAAACCTCTGAGATCCTTTTCTCAGCAGCTGTGCTGTCAAACGTCGCGCGGCTGAGCGGGGTTATCGAGGCGCCGGATTCAGTCACTATTTCTGCCAAACGCGCCTCCAATGCTTCAGAGACGATCACTTCAGAGGGTGCGAGCCGTGCCAATTCGGGTCCCAGCCGCGTGGGAGGAAGCGCCATGACCTGAAAGACACCTGTCGACATGTCGATCCATGAAATCGCAGCGGCGTCCCGGACTTCGGCATATGCCGCGAGAAAGTTGTGGCGTCGCGCCTCAAGCAGCGTTTCTTCGGTCAAGGTTCCCGGAGTCACGAGCCGCACAACACCGCGCTTGACGACAGATTTTGAGCCGCGCTTTTTGGCCTCGGCCGGGCTTTCGAGTTGCTCGCAGACTGCGACGCGGAATCCTTTGCGGATCAATGTGAGAAGATAGCTTTCTGCCGCATGTACTGGCACGCCGCACATGGGGATGTCTTCGCCCGCGTGCTTGCCGCGTTTGGTCAAGGCAATATCGAGAGCTGCGGCAGCTTCCTTCGCATCATCGAAGAAGAGCTCGTAGAAGTCTCCCATCCGATAGAACAAGAGCGCGTCGGGGTGGTCGTCCTTGATCTCAAGAAACTGCGCCATCATTGGCGTCACATTGCTCATGGCTCATCCCCCGAATGCCAATGCGTTTGTTCCGCACAACATAGTCAGACCCAGGCTAAGCCGAAAGTCGAAAGCCATGCGCTTGGCATGACAGGGGCAGGGCACTATGAGAGGAGGAACACTGATCGGGGATCGTCATGAGCAATACCAAATACACGCGCGAGGAAGCGCTCACCTTCCATCTCGAGCCTACGCCGGGAAAATGGGAGGTCAACGCAACGGTTCCCATGACAACGCAGCGTGATTTGTCTTTGGCGTATTCGCCGGGGGTTGCCGTGCCGTGTGAAGATATCGCGGCGCAGCCTGAAACGGCCTACGATTACACAAACAAAGGCAATCTTGTTGCCGTCATTTCCAACGGCACCGCCGTTTTGGGCCTTGGAAACCTCGGTGCGCTGGGCTCCAAGCCGGTCATGGAAGGCAAGGCGGTTTTGTTCAAACGTTTTGCAGATGTGAACTCCATCGACATCGAATTGGACACCGAGGATCCCGATGAATTCTGCAAGGCCGTACGTCTCATGGGTCCGACCTTTGGCGGCATCAACCTGGAAGATATCAAGGCGCCAGAGTGTTTCATCATTGAACAGCGTCTCAAGGAAGAAATGGACATCCCCGTCTTCCATGATGACCAGCATGGCACAGCGGTCATTTGTGCGGCGGGGCTGATCAATGCGCTGCATCTATCGGGCAAGAAGATCGAAGATGTGAAGATCGTGCTCAATGGGGCAGGGGCCGCTGGGATTGCTTGTATCGAGCTTCTGAAATCCATGGGCGCCAAGCATCAGCATTGCATTGTTTGTGATACAAAAGGCGTGATTTATCAGGGGCGCACCGAAGGGATGAACCAGTGGAAATCTGGTCATGCCGTCAAAACGGAGATGCGTTCGCTGGAAGACGCGATGGTGGGTGCGGATGTCTTTCTGGGTGTGTCCGCCAAGGGAGCAGTGACGCCTGAGATGGTGGCTTCCATGGCGGATGATCCTGTCATTTTTGCCATGGCCAACCCCGATCCGGAGATCACACCGGAAGAGGCGCAGGCCGTGCGGGCAGATGCCATCGTGGCAACCGGGCGGTCTGATTATCCCAATCAGGTCAACAACGTCCTGGGGTTCCCGTATCTCTTCCGCGGCGCGTTGGACATTCACGCGCGCGCCATTAACGATGAAATGAAAATCGCATGCGCCCGCGCGCTTGCGGAATTGGCGCGCGAAGATGTGCCTGATGAGGTCGCCATGGCCTACGGGAAAAACCTGACCTTCGGACGGGACTACATCATTCCGACGCCTTTTGACCCGCGCCTTATTCACCGCATTCCCCCTGCCGTGGCGAAAGCCGGAATGGACACTGGTGTTGCGCGGCGTCCGATCATTGACATGGAGGCCTATGAAGCCTCCCTCCGGTCGCGGATGGATCCGACCGCATCGATCTTGCGAGGCATCAATGCCCGCGCGCGTGCTGCTCAGGCGCGCATGATTTTTGCCGAAGGTGATGATCCCCGCGTGTTACGCGCTGCGGTCATGTACCAGCGTTCGGGCTTTGGGAAAGCGCTTGTTGTTGGACGCGAAAGCGATGTGCGTGAGAAATTGACGGCATCGGGGCTTGAGGATGCGGCGCGCGAGCTTGAAGTCGTTAACGCCGCCAATACACTCCATCTCGATCAGTATAAGTCTTTTCTGTTCAATCGCTTGCAGCGGCAGGGGTTTGATCACACTGATATTCACCGCCTCGCTGCGCGCGATCGGCATGTCTTTGGCGCACTTATGCTGGCCCACGGGCACGGCGATGGTTTGATCACGGGCGCAACGCGTAAATCGGCACATGTTCTGAAGTTGATCAATCACGTGTTCGATGCCGACGCCGAGCATGGCGCATGTGGTATCACCGCGGTTCTGCACAACGGGCGGATCGTATTGATTGCCGATACGCTTGTTCATGAATGGCCCAATGATGAAGACCTTGCCGATATCGCGGAGCGTGGCGCTGATGTTGCGCGTTTGCTGGGGTTGGAGCCGCGTGTGGCGTTCTTGAGCTTTTCGACCTTTGGTTATCCGGTGTCCGAACGGGCTACGAAGATGGCTGCTGCGCCGAAGGTGCTTGATGCGCGCGGCGTGGATTTCGAATACGAGGGCGAGATGACCGTTGACGTCGCGCTCAACACAACTGCGCAGGCCTCTTATCCCTTTTCGCGACTCACGGGTCCGGCAAATGTTCTTGTTGTGCCTGCGCGCCATTCGGCGTCGATCTCCGTTAAGTTGATGCAGGAAATGGCAGGCGCCACAGTGATCGGCCCGATCCTTGCGGGCGTCGATAAGTCCATCCAGATTTGTTCTGGCGTCTCGACCGCCAATGATATTTTGAACATGGCGGTTTTGGCGGCCTGCAAGGTCAAATAGGGTATGGCGGAGCCGATATGACGATCTTCAACATCGGGTCGATCAATATCGACAAGACATACCAAGTGCCACATTTGCCATCGGAGGGAGAAACCCTCGCGGCGCATGATCTGACGCTAGGTCTTGGCGGCAAAGGCACAAACATGTCCGTGGCCGCGAGCCGTGCTGCTGCTCATGTGGTTCATATCGGTGCGATTGGGCCGGAGGGTCGTTGGACGGTGGATCGCATGACAGAATATGGAGTCGATACGCGGCACATTTGCCAGGTGGATGCCGAGACGGGCCATGCGATTATTGCTGTGGATACTCAGGGCGAAAACCTGATCCTGCTGTGGCCCGGCGCCAATCATTGTATCAGCGAAGCGCAATGTATCGCTGCCTTGGCGGAGAGTGTCCCGGGGGATGTGTTTCTGACGCAAAACGAGACCAACGCCCAGACGGATGCAGCGCGCATTGCACGCTCACGGGGTATGAAAGTTCTCTACGCCGCCGCTCCGTTCTCGGCTGAGGCCGTGCAAGCCATCTTGCCTCTGACGGATTTGCTTGTCCTGAACGAGGTTGAAGCAGAGCAGCTTGAACACTCGCTCGGAACCCCTCTGACAGAGCTTGGTTTGAACGATGTTGTTGTCACACTTGGCGCGGACGGGTGCAAACACATCAATGCGGCTGGTGACGCGGCGCATTTCCCAGCTTTCAAGACTGAGGTCCGCGACACAACCGGAGCAGGCGATACGTTTACGGGGTATCTGGCGGCAGGATTGGATCGTGGCCAACCAATGGCGCAGGCTATTCGCACGGCTCAAAAGGCCGCGGCCCTGATGGTCAGCCGCTTGGGCACGGCTGACGTTATTCCCGATCTCAAGGACGTGCAGGACGCGTCCTTCTAGCTCAGCCGCCGACAAACGGTGCGGCACTGCCCCAAAGCTCTTTGACCCGAGCATCACGACCGCAGGCTGTGCGGTAGCGTTTATAGGCCTTTGCTTTTGTCAAAGGTCCAAACCGTGTCAGGATGCGATCCTTCGACTTGTAGTAATCCTGATGATATTCATCGGCGGCGTAGAATGCGCTGGCTTGTTTGATCGGTGTGACGATCTTGCGGCCTAATGCAGCTTGTGCATTCGATTTCGCGGCTTTCGCGGCTTCATTTTGCGCTGAATTCGTGACGAAAATGGCTGTGCTGTAGCTTTTGCCCCGGTCACAGAACTGACCACCAGCATCCGTTGGGTCGATAGACCGGAAGAACATGTCATAGAGCTGTCGCGCGGACACCTGATTGGGGTTGAACGTGATCTTGACGGCTTCAAGATGCCCTGACCCACCCTTCGTGACTTGCTTGTACGTGGGGTTGGCGATCGAGCCGCCCGTAAACCCGCTGACTGCTTCTTTAACGCCGCGCACTTTTTCAAAGTCGGATTCGACACACCAGAAACATCCACCCGCAACGATGATGGTTTCTGTCGATTGCGCATGCGCTTCCTTGGCTTTGGCCACCATGCCCAAGGCGATGGTGAGGCCGAGAAGGAAGAGTTTGATATTTGTGAAACGTGCCATGAAACAGCCCTCCATGCCCACACCATTCCTCAGCCATTGCCAATCGTGCAACGGTTTGACATGTGATTTCACCAAGTAGTGAGAGCTTGTGAGGGGAGGCTTATATGCAGGAAACAAAACGGATCGCGATGTGGTCTGGCCCGCGGAATCTGTCCACCGCAATGATGTATGCCTTTGCCCAGCGCGGTGATTGCCAGGTTGTCGATGAACCTTTTTATGCGGCTTATCTGGCGGCAACGGGCATTGAACACCCTATGCAGGAAGAGGTTTTAGCCAGCCAACCCCAAGATGGCTTGGAGGTTGTGGCTGAACTATCAAAGCCCGCAGACCGGCCTCTTTTCTATCAGAAACACATGTGCCAGCATATGGTGCCTGGCATGCCGCGCGATTGGATGGCTGACGTCAAGAATGTGTTCCTGATCCGGCATCCGGCCCGTGTCATTGCGTCTTATGCGCAGAAAAGGGAAGCGCCAACCCTGGCGGATATCGGCTTTGATCTGCAAGACGCTCTCTACGATCATTGCCTTGCGCTGGGCCAATCTCCCGTTGTGATTGACAGCTATGATATCCTTCAAAATCCCGAAGGCATGCTTCGCACGTTATGCGATGCGCTGGAGATCGCGTTTGATCCGGCGATGTTGTCCTGGCCGGCCGGGGGGAATGCCGCAGATGGTGCTTGGGCGCCGGTGTGGTACGGCGCGGTGCATCGTTCAACCGGTTTTGCGGGCGCGGAAGGGCCATTGCCGGAGCTTGATACAGAAAAAGCAGCCATCGCACAGGCCGCTTTTCCACTGTATCAGAGACTGAAAGACGTAAGCCTTACCCTTTGACGCGACGATCCCGTGCGGCAAGGAGTTTGAGGCGCAGCGCGTTCAGCTGGATGAAGCCGGCCGCGTCTTTTTGATCGTAGGCACCAGCATCCTCTTCAAACGTCACATGCGCCTCAGAGTACAGCGAGTGATCCGACCAGCGCCCTACGCAAGTGGCGGCACCTTTGTAGAGCTTGAGGCGGACCGTGCCGGTCACGTGTTCCTGGCTCTTGTCGATGGCGGCTTGCAGCATTTCACGCTCGGGCGAATACCAGAAGCCGTTGTAGATCAGTTCCGCATAACGCGGCATCAGGCTGTCCTTGAGGTGGCCCGCGCCGCTATCGAGCGTGATCTGTTCGATGCCTCGATGGGCCTCCAGCAGAACAGTGCCGCCGGGGGTCTCGTAGATGCCGCGGGATTTCATGCCGACGAAGCGGTTTTCAACAAAATCGAGACGACCGATGCCATGTTTGCCGCCGAGCTCGTTGAGCTTGGTGAGGACCGTGGCGGGGGACATCGCTTCGCCATTGATCGAGACAGCATCACCGCGCTCAAAGCCGACTTCGATAAACTCGGGCGTGTCGGGCGCCTCTTCGGGAGAGACGGTGCGCTGATAGACATAATCCGGCGCCATCTCGGCGGGGTCCTCGAGGACCTTGCCTTCAGAAGAGGTGTGCAACAGGTTTGCATCAACCGAGAAGGGCGCCTCGCCGCGTTTGTCCTTGGCGATCGGGATCTGGTTCTTCTCGGCGAAATCGAGAAGCTTGGTCCGCGAAGACAGGTCCCATTCCCGCCATGGCGCGATGACCTTGATGTCGGGGTTGAGCGCATAGGCCGAAAGCTCGAAGCGCACCTGATCGTTGCCCTTGCCAGTCGCGCCGTGGGAGACGGCATCGGCGCCTGTCTCGGCCGCGATCTCGACAAGGCGCTTGGAGATGAGAGGCCGGGCGATGGACGTTCCCAGCAGGTAGAGACCCTCATAGAGCGCATTGGCACGGAACATCGGGAAGACGAAATCGCGGACGAATTCCTCGCGCACGTCTTCGATGAAGATGTTCTCGTCCTTGATGCCGAGCAGCTTGGCTTTCTCGCGCGCGGGCTCCAGCTCTTCGCCCTGGCCGAGATCAGCGGTGAAGGTCACAACTTCGCAGCCGTATTCGGTTTGCAGCCATTTCAGAATGATCGATGTATCGAGGCCGCCGGAATAGGCGAGCACAACTTTCTTGGGCGCAGACATCAAGGGTTCCTTTCGCGGCTCAGATCGCGTCGGGCGATAGCGGTTTTTGGGCGGCTTCACAAGGGAGCGAGCCGGCGTGTGGGGAATCAAGTCCGCAGGTCGCTGCGCCACTCCCGACTTGCAGATGACGTGGCCTCGGTTAGCCGAAGACGGGGCTGATTTCCTTGAGTTCGACCATCCGGTGTTCCTCTGCCGAGCGCTGGGCCGCCATGCCCATGGCAACCGCGCGCCAGCCATCGCGAAGCGTGACCTCGACATCGCCCTTGCCCTGCACAGCTTTCAGAAATCGCTCGTGCTGGTAGAAGGTCGAGCCGTGGTGATCCCCCGCAGCCAAAAGGGCCTCGTCCACTTCGATGGGAATCGTGCGCATTTGGCCGCGATCACGTGGCGAGATGACCACCTTGGACACCGGCTCCGGGCCCGCGTCCTGCGGCCAGAAGCGCCCTGGCCCGGGGATAAAACACTCAATCTTGCCCGCAGGTCCGACGGCTGAGATCACCTCCTGATATTCCGAGCCTTCCGCATACATGCAAAGCTCCAGCATAGCCCGCTGACCATGGGCAAAGTCCACAATGGCATAGCCGCTATCCCAGATGTCGGACCGGGCGCCGTCGTAGAATTCATCGAGATGGTTCACCATTTGACCAGATGTTGCCATGACGCGCATCGGCTCTGACCGGGTCACAAGTCGCATCAAATCAAAGAAATGACAGCATTTCTCCACCAACGTGCCGCCCGTGTAGGCGTTCATCCGGTTCCAATGGCCCACCTTCTGCAAGAACGGAAAACGATGCTCGCGGATCGTCAGCATTTTGACGCCACCGGTCGCCTCATCGGCCAATTCGAGAAACCTGGCCAGCGGCGGCATGTAGCGATATTCCATAGCGACCCAGATCGGCGCGGCGTAGTCTGTCACGAGTTTATGCAGGAAAGCTTCATCCGCAGGGTCTGTCGCGAGAGGTTTCTCGACAAGGATCGGCAAGGTGCGCAGGTCAGTGATTTGCTTGAGCTGTTCCACATGCAGGAAATTCGGAGAGGCGATCATCAGACAATCAACGTCATCGCCCATCACGAGCGAGATCAGCGTATCGGCAACGCGGGCCTCCGGTACAAGCGCACTGGCTTTGCTCAGCATCTCCGGGTTTGGCTCGTAAATCGCGCTCACGACGGCGCCGTCGAGCAGTGCAATATTGCGGATGTGTTCCTGTCCCATCATGCCGCAGCCGATGATGCCGTACCGTGTCATTGTCTTGATGTCCTATCTTGCCACGAAGCGGGCGCGTTGCGGGTCAAACCATGTGCGGGAGAACTCGGCAAGCGTGTCGTTCTCATCGCGTGAAAATCGTTCGATATAGCCCCATGAGGGATAAGACAGGTCCGCGAAGTAGGGCAGAGCCCACCCTGTGAGCGGGGCGGTTGTAACCCGATCTTCCACGCGTGTGATTCGAAAACCGAGACGGTTTGCATAGAATTGATACAGGCTGTCACTAACCTCTGATGCATTCACCTGTTGGGCGCGGGCGCCGCCCAGCCAGATCTCTTCGGCTGCGATCTGGATACCATCGAGGGATCGAATGCGCCGAAAGCGGAAGGCATAGGGCGCCTCATCGATGCGTGGGATGTCAGGCGATAGCATGAGCCGATCCACCGCGATCAACTCTGCCGTGGGCAGGCCGCCGCCAGACGCCAATTCGAGCCGAAACAAAGCGTAAATATTGCTGACGGCGGGATTGTTGCGCACGTAATTGCCCGATCCCTGTACGCGCTCCAGCATGCCTTTTACCGCAAGATCTTGCAGCGCTTTGCGCAAGGTCCCAACCGAGACTCCAAGCTCTTTCGCGAAGTCCCGCTCAGGGGGCAGGCGATCCCCTTCGAGGCGCACGCCAGCCTTGATCTCGCGGACAAGCATTTCGCTGATTTGCAGATGTCGGGGGAGGGCAGTCATTAAAATTGATACACCATTGATAAAATGATGCATAATTGCTACCCCTTTCCCAAGCCAGATGGCAAGGGAGAGTTGCATGTCCGTCGTTCCGGTCAGGTCAGAAAGCCTGGATGCGTCTGAAGTGTCGTGGTTCGCGCCGCTGTGTTCGGACGATTACCAGTATCTCGGACAACCCGATGGCGATCTGAGATCGTCCTTCGAGAACACTTCGGCCATCATTCGCAAAGCTGATCAATTGGGGTTCCGCAATATTTTGTGCCCTTCATCCTATCAGGTTGGGCAAGATACGCTGAGCTTTGTTGCGGCCAATGCGCCGCTGACCGAGCAGATCAATATGCTGGCTGCGGTGCGCTGTGGAGAAATGCAGCCCATCATGTTGGCCCGCACGATTGCGACGCTCGATCACATGCTCAAAGGTCGTTTGACGGTGAATATCATTTCCTCGGATTTTCCCGGTGAAACGGCATCGTCAGATTATCGCTATCAGCGCTCCCGCGAAGTCGTTGAAATTCTCAAACAGGCCTGGACGCAGGACGAAATCAACTTCGAGGGCGAAGTTTATAATTTCAAAGGCCTGACAACGGATCCGGTGCGCCCGTATCAGCAGAACGGTGGGCCTTTGCTCTATTTCGGAGGGTATTCGCCTGCCGCGCTCGAGCTGTGCGGTGAGCATTGTGATGTTTATCTGATGTGGCCCGAGAAGAAAGAAGAGCTGGCGGAGCGCATGAAAGCTGTGCACGCTGTGGCCGATCGCTATGGGCGGACCATCGATTACGGATTGCGTGTGCACATGATTGTACGCGAGACGGAAGCCGAGGCGCGCGAGTATGCGCGTGAGCTGGTCTCGCGGCTTGACGATGACAAAGGCCAAGCCATCCGCGAGCGCGCTCTCGATGCCAAATCGCTGGGCGTCGCGCATCAGGCAAAGAACCGTGACAACGCGGATGATGAAGGTTTCATCGAACCCCATCTCTGGACTGGTGTGGGGCGCGCGCGCTCGGGCTGCGGCGCGGCGCTGGTCGGGACGCCCGACCAGATTATGTCCGAGATCGAAGACTATCGAAAGATGGGTATCCGGGCGTTTATCTTCTCGGGATATCCGCATCTTCAGGAGTGTGAGTATTTCGGCAAACTCGTTTTGCCTGAATTGAAAACATGCTCACTGCCGCAGGAATACGGTCGGGTGCCGGCAGATGTGCCGGCCACGCCGCTTGGAAATGGAGTGCGTCGCTGATGGAGCGCGTTAAACTATGTGATACCCTCGAGATGAGCCGCCTTGTCTATGGCATGTGGCGCTTGGGAGATGTGGAAGATACGTCTCCCGCAACGGTTCAAGCCAAGGTCGAAGCTTGTCTGGAGCAAGGCATCACGACGATGGATCAGGCCGATATCTATGGCGATTATGGTGCGGAAGCGCTTTTCGGTGCTGCGCTCAAAGCCGCGCCTACGCTGCGCGAAAAGGTCGAGATCGTGACGAAGTGCGATATCGTCGCGCCGATTGGCACGTTCTCGGATGTGCCTGTCAAATATTATGACACGTCGCGCGCCCATATTCACAAGCAGGTGGATGCGTCGCTCACGCATATGAACATTGATCACATCGATCTTCTCCTGATCCACCGCCCGGATCCATTCATGGATCATCACGAGACGGGCGCTGCGCTCGACGAGTTAGTTGCCTCCGGGAAAGTGGCGCATATTGGTGTGTCGAATTTCCGGCCTTGGGATTGGTCGCTTTTGCAATCGGCGATGTCGACGCCGCTCATCACCAATCAGATCGAGATGAGCCTTTTGGCCAATGATGCGTTCACGAACGGCGATCTTGCGCATTTGCAACAACATGGGATTGCACCAATGGCGTGGTCTCCGCTTGCCGGTGGGGCCTTGTTTTCCTCCGCGCCGCCGAAATTGATGGCTATGCTCAAGGAAATGGCGGAGGCGCAATCTGTTGGCGTGGATGCTGTCGCGGTTGCCTGGCTGCTGGCGCACCCGGCCAAAATCATGCCTGTGATGGGAACGAATAACCTGTCCCGGATCAAAAATCTGTCCGACGCATGCAAGGTTGAGATGGACCGCATCAGCTGGTTTGCGCTTTATGAGGCGGCAAACGGGGTGGAAGTCCCATGAACACAATGGTGCAGAACCCAGAAATGACACGTCCAACACGCTTTTCGCCAGATGATACGCGCAGTTTCCGGGATGCGCTGGGCCAGTTCGCCACAGGTGTCACAGTTATCACAACGCATACCGACGCAGGCCCGGTTGGCATGACGTGCAATTCGTTTGCATCTGTCTCGCTTGAGCCTGCGCTTGTCCTGTGGTCCGTGGCGAAGTCGGCCAGCCGGCACAGCGTCTTTGCGCCTGCCGAGCGATTTGCCATCAATGTTCTGAATGCGGAACAAGGCAGCCTCGCGCGGACCTTTGCGAAAGATGGCCAGGCGTTCACACCGGAGAATTCCTACCTCAGCGAGGGCGGAGCGCTCATGCTGCGCGGTGCGGTCTCGATTTTTGAGTGCTCCAAAGCGTCAGTGATCGACGGTGGCGATCATTCGATCGTTTTGGGCAAGGTCGAACATGTAACACTTGGCGCGGGCGCGCCGCTGGTGTTTCATCACGGTAAATTTGGCAGTTTCCTCGGAAGCTGACCCGCTTGTCATCAGGGCAAAATAAGCGCTGAGGCAAGGTCACAAGAGAAGGTCCGAGATGGTCTCGGACACAGGGAGAGAAAAATGACGAAACATACCCTTATGTTGGCTGCGGCCAGCGCGCTCGCCATGACGGCAGCGCAGGCAGAAGAGATCAAGTTCCTCTGCTATCAGGACGGCAATGAATGTGAGGTCCTCGGCGAGCTGGCCGCAAAATTCGACGCCAGTTCTGATGTCGACGTCATGGTCGAGACGGTCGGCTACGATATCATTCGCGATCAGCTTGAAAACCAGCTGCAAACCGATGCCGCGCCGGATCTGGCCCGTGTCACCAATCTCGGTGGCCTGAACCAATACTACCTTGATCTTGCTCCCTACGTGGACACGGCTGCCTGGGAAGAAGCCTATGGTGCGACACTGCCGTGGTTCCGTGCGCCCGGCGGCGAAGATCAGGGGGTCTACGGCTGGATGACCGGCCTCACGGTCACAGGTCCTTATGTCAACGTGTCGATGTTTGATGACGCGGGCGTCGATATGCCGGGCGAAGGCGCGACCTGGGATGACTGGGCGGCAGCGCTGACCGAAGTCAAAGATACATTGGGTTTGACGGCCGGTCTCGCGATGGACCGCACGGCGCACCGTATGGCCGGTCCTGCGTTTTCCTATGGCGCCGCTTTTTTCAATGACGCGGGCGAACCCATCCTTGTAGACGATGGCTTCCGGACATTTGCCGAAAAATTCCTCGAGTGGCACACGTCAGGCTTGATGCCCGCAGAGGGTTGGCCCGCGGGCTCCGGGACACAATACCGCAACGCGGCGCCTTTGTTCCTGTCCGGTGATGTGGCGATGCACATGTCCGGCTCGTGGATGATCAACAACTACGCGGAAAACATCAAAGACTTTGAGTGGCAGGCGGTTCCTATCCCCTGTGGTCCGGGTGGCTGTGGTGCAATGCCGGGCGGTGCGGGCGTTGTTGCGTTCAAATCCACGTCGCAGCCTGAAGCCGCCGCTGCTTTCGTTGATTTCCTTGCTCAGAAAGACAACGCGGCGATGTTTGCTGCAGCAACGCGCCAAATCCCCGCGCATGCTGAATTGCAGGCCGAAGGTGTTGACTACGGCGATATTGCTCCGGAAATCGCGCAGGCGCTCTCCGTCTTCGCAGCCAATGCCGGTGTCGCGGCGGAATCCACACCGCAAGCCTATACCTTCCAGGGCTACAACAAGAACTTTGTCATCTACGGCGTTGTGCCGGACTACATGACGAAAGCGATTACAGGCGAGATGACGCTCGATGAGGCGCTCAGCGCCATTGATGCGGATGTCGCCGCGAAGATCGCTGAGTAAGACGTAGCGCGGGCCCGGACCGATGTGGGATGCACTTTATGCTGCCTTCGCCGGGACGGGCTGGCCGCTCGCCTTGCTTGCGTATTTCCTCGTGGGCTTCGCCGTTGGCGGAGCGACAGGAGGAGGGCGCTCGCGCTTCATGACCGCGCTGGGATGGCCGCTTGAGCTGACCCAGCGCCTCGCGGGCACAACCGGCCTGCCTTACCTCTTTCTTGTGCCGAACCTTCTGGTCTTTGGCCTGTTCACCTTCTCGCCCATGTTTATCAATGTTGGCTTCTCCGTGACGGAGGGCCAGTCGATCCTGTTTGAACAACGCGATTGGGCGGGCGGCGAGAACCTGACGCGCCTCCTGTCGGAAACCAATCCCGACACAGGCGGCGAAAACCGCGAAGACGACAAGTTTCTGGCAGCTGTTGCCGATACCTTTGTTTTCGTGATTTTCCAGGTGCCGATCATGGTTCTGATCGCCTTGGTGACCGCGCTTGTCCTCAATCGGGAGATCATCGGGCGCGGCTTCTGGCGTTCTGTGTTTTTCTACCCCGTGATGCTCTCGCCTGTCGTCGTGGGGTTTCTCTGGACGCTGATCCTCAAGCGGCAGGGCGTCCTGTCGCTGACCCTGATGCAATGGGGCTGGATCGATGAGCCGATCCAGTGGCTCACGGACCCAAGCTGGACAATGTTCTGGTCTGTCTTCGTCTACACATGGGCGCATCTCGGCTTCTACATGCTGATTTTGCTCGCCGGATTGCAGGCCATTCCGAAGGACCTTTATGAGGCCGCGCAGATGGATGGGACCTCGGATTGGCGCGTGCTATGGCGCATCACGCTGCCGCTTTTGATGCCGACCTTGCTGGTCGTCATGGTCTTGTCGCTCATCAAGGCATTTCAGGCCTTTGAGGAACTCTATGCGATGCAGGTCCGCTGGACATCGCTTGTGGCGTATATCTTCGAGACGTCCGGTCTTCGCGGACAACCCACCGCAAATGGGCTCGGGGTTGCGGCGACAGCCTCGCTGCTCGTCGCAATTGGTTTGATCCTGCTGTCGCTCATTCAAATCTACCTTACTTCGAGGCAAAACCGATGAGTGCTGTCTGGTCCTTCCTCACGCGCACCCAAGGCCGCAACGGCCCGTCGCTGACGGATTGGTTGGCCTATGCCTACTTGCTTGTTGGGTTTTTGCTGATCTTCATCCCTGTCATGTGGCTGGCGCTGAATTCAGTAAAGTCCGCCTTTCAGCTGGAAAAGCAGGATATTGCTCTTCTGCCATCAGATTTTGAGCGCGTCGGCCGAGGGACAGTCAACGGACCCGACGGGCGGGAGATCGTGATCATTGATGGGCTGCCCGATTGGGTCCTGAACTGGCGCGATCTGTCCGATGACGAAAAAGCGGATCGTGATACCGCTGCCTTCTGTGCCACCTTGCAGGGCAATGCCTTCTTTGCTTGCCGGTCTCACCTGGGTCTGGTGCCGCAACAAGCGCGGCAGATGATCGAGGAGCTGGGCTTGCCGGAGTGGCTCAATCGATATGCAACCATGCCTGCGGCGACCAAGCAGGACTTTGATCTCGAGGCCGTGCTCTCCACCTTGAGTGATGATCAGGATCGCCTGCTTCTGGAATATCTGGGCGTTGATCCATTCAAGCCCAATCGGCTGGTGAGCCAAGTGCTTGTAACGGCGCCTGATCCGGATACCGGGATCATCAAGAGCTGGGCTGTCCCCAATGTGGATCGGACGAAAGACGTGCTTCCCGCGCGCGCCCTGGACAATCCAGGGCAAGTTGTCCGCTTGCCCATCGAGACCGTAGATGCGACCCGGATCATCCAGCCATCCTGGGGCAATTACTCCGAACCCCTGACCGGGCAGGCCTATGGCGTGAATATCAACTTCATGACCTGCATCACCAATTCCGTTTTGGTCACTGTGATCGCGACGCTACTGACTCTTCTGATCAATTCGATGGCTGCCTTTTCCCTCTCGAAATATCAGTTTCGCGGTCAGATGGTCTTTTTCTTCGTCATCCTGGCGACGCTCATGGTCCCGCCCACGATCACGCTGGTCGGGGTTTTCAAAGCGATTGATGCAACCGGCCTGTCAGGCTCGATCTGGGGCGTGATCATCCCGGGGGCTGCGACGCCGGCGGGCGTGTTTCTACTGCGCCAATATATGCTTACGATCCCCGATGAACTCATTGAGGCCGCCCGGATGGACAGTGCGACGGAGTGGAAAGTCTATTGGCGGATTGTCCTGCCTTTGGCGTTGCCCGCAATTGCCGCGCTGGGCATTCTGTCCGTCATCTGGCGCTGGAACGATCTGATTTTGCCAATGGTCGCCATCGCCACAACGAAAGAAGCATACACTTTGCAATTGTGTTTGCTGGAGTTCCGCGGTGAGCATCTCAGCCAAGAGCACTATCGCCTCGCGATGACAGTTGTGTCGCTGGTGCCGACAACGCTCGTCTTCGTTTTCCTGCAAAAATACATCACCACAGGTATCGCCAATTCGGGGATGAAATAATGGCCACACTTGAGCTCAAGAACATCCGCAAATCCTATGGCGCGACGCAGGTGATCCACGGGATTGATTTGGACATTCCTTCGGGCGATTTTTGCGTTTTTGTTGGGCCGTCGGGCTGTGGCAAGTCCACGTTGCTGCGCATGATTGCCGGGCTTGAAGACATTACGAGTGGCGCAGTTTGCATCGAGGGTGAGGTTGTTAACCATATCTCAGCCGCCAAGCGTGGCCTTGCGATGGTGTTTCAAAGCTATGCGCTTTACCCGCATATGTCCGTCAAGGCGAACCTCTCGTTTGGACTGGAAAACATCGGCATGCCACGCGCAGAGATTGAAGAACGCGTGATGCAAGCCGCCCGTATGCTCCAGCTTGACCAGTACCTGACGCGCAAGCCGGGCCAGCTGTCCGGGGGGCAGCGCCAACGTGTTGCCATCGGACGCGCCGTAGTGCGTGAGCCCAAGGTGTTCTTGTTTGATGAGCCGCTGTCCAATCTTGATGCCGAGTTGCGCGTTGCCATGCGTGGCGAGATTGGCGATCTGCACAGGCGTTTGGGCAATACGATGATTTATGTGACCCATGATCAGGTCGAAGCCATGACGATGGCGGACAAGATTGCAGTGCTGCGCGATGGCAAGCTGGAGCAATACGGGCCGCCCCTGGATCTTTATAATGCACCCGCAAATCGATTTGTGGCCGGGTTCATTGGTTCGCCCAAAATGAACTTTCTTCCGGGCGAATTCCGATCGGGCCAAGTGCATTTGAAGGCAGGATCCGCCATCGACGCGACGGCATTTGCAGGCGCCGGTGACGTCGAGCTTGGGGTACGGGCCAATCATCTGGAAATCACGGATGTCAGCGATGGCGCATTGGTCTGCGAAGTCCACTCCGCCGAGCAGCTGGGCGGAGAGACTTATATTTACGGAGCGCTCAGCGATGACACGCCTATCACTTTGCACCGGCCCGGGCAGGTCCCCGTGCGGCGTGGCGAGAAAATAGGCGTTCGCGTGGATGCATCTGTCGTGCATCTATTTTCAATGGAAACAGGTGCATCGCTCGCGACGTGATGATGCAAGACTGCGCGCCATTCTTGCACGATTTGCACATTCGGCCTTGTGGGGATGGTTGGCTTGCTACCGCGGGCTTCGATCCGGAGCATCTGCATGCCGCGGCGCTGCCTGTGTCATTGCCGGATCGATTGAGGGGAGCCGTCCTGAAGCGACAAGCCGAGTTTCTCGCGGGGCGTACTTTGTGTTTTCTCCTGCAAAAGCACATGGGTCTCGCGCCAACTGCGGTTCATATTGGCGCTGGGCGTGCGCCTGTCTGGCCGTCAGGGCTGGCGGGGAGCATTTCCCATTCCAATAATCAAGTTGCTGTATTGCTGTTCTGCCGAACGGATCTGTTTATCGGGCTGGATATCGAAGCCATCGCGACGGAGAGGGCGCTATCGGCCATACGCAGCTCTGTGTTGAACTCTGCCGAAGTCTCGCTTCTGGAACACAATCCAGAAAAGATGACGGCTGCTTTTTCGGCAAAGGAGACGCTTTACAAGGCGCTTTGTGCGCATGCCGGGCGCTTTTTCGGTTTCAGCGCGGCGCACGTTGTGCGGCTGACGCAGGAGTGCATCACGCTGTCTTTGCAGGAAAACCTTGGGCGCAGTTTCCTCGCGAATGATCACATCGACATTCATTGGCGCATCGCCCCGCCTGGCGTGCAAACATGGGTGGCCTTGTCACCGCGCATAAAAAACCGTTGAGTGCTGGCATGGAAGACATGTTCAAGACTGCCGCTCGCAATGCGGAGAGCGCGATGCGGGAGATATTCCCGCCGACGCCGCTACAGCAAAACGCGCATCTTAGTGCCATATATGATGCCGATATCTGGTTGAAGCGAGAGGATCTGAGTCCGGTTCGCAGCTACAAACTGCGCGGTGCTTTCAACGCCATGCGCAAACATCCGGACGCCGAGTTGTTTGTCTGTGCCAGTGCGGGCAATCATGCGCAGGGCCTCGCGTATATGTGTCAGACGCTAGGCAAACGCGGCGTTATCTTTATGCCGGTCACAACGCCTCAGCAAAAGATTACGAAGACGAAAGTCTTTGGTGGTTTGTATGTTGAGATACATTTGATCGGCGACTATTTTGACCAGACCTTGGCAGCTGCCCAGGATTGGTGCAGCGCACAAGGAGGCATGTTTTTGTCTCCTTTTGACGATGAAGACGTGATTGAAGGGCAGGCGTCAATTGCCGTCGAAATCGAAGATCAGATGGCGCAATTACCTGATATCATTGTGCTTCCTGTCGGTGGTGGCGGGATGTCATCGGGTGTTTGGCGATATTTGAGAGGCCGCGTGGAGCCGGTGTTGGTTGAACCTCAAGGTGGCGCGTGTCTCCACGCAGCCTTTATCAACGGGGGTCCGCTTGATCTGGACCGTGTTGATACGTTTGTGGATGGGGCTGCGGTTGGCAGGATTGGCCTGAGACCTTTTGCGCATTTGAGTGATCTGTCCTTGAAGCACTCTCTCACGATTCCCGAAGACCGCATCTGTACGACGATACTCGAAATGCTGAATTCGGAAGGGATCGTACTCGAACCCGCAGGCGCTTTGGCCGTTGATGCTCTTAAAGATATTCGCTCAAAGATTCAGGGAAAATCGGTCGTTTGCCTTACCTCTGGTGGCAATTTCGATTTTGAGCGTTTGCCAGAGGTCAAGGAACGGGCTCAGAGATCCGCCCGGCTGAAAAAGTACTTCATCTTCAGGATGCCGCAAAGGCCAGGTGCATTGCGTGACTTTCTGGGTTTCCTTGGGCCCGACGATGACATTTCGAGGTTTGAGTATCTCAAGAAGTCTGCGCGAAATTTCGGTTCTGTGCTCATCGGAATTGAAACCAAGTCACCCGAAAATTTCGAAGCATTTCTGGGACAGTTGGATGCAAACGGGTTCGACTACACGGACATTACGAATGACGAATTGCTATCGAGCTTCATTGTTTAGGCAGCAAACGCGTCCGACAGATGAGCAACGAACGTATCGCGTGATGCTTGATAGCATGACGCCACAGCTTGTAAGTCGATAGCTGCTTTACCACTCGCGGCTTCGGTTTCTCCCCTCTGGCAAAGTTCAGCGAATTCCGCGAAGCCGAGGTTCAAAGCGCTGCCCTTGAGGAAGTGAAGCTGTTCATCAAGTGATGCGGATCCATCTCCCAGCGCTTCTATGGCTGCGTCAACTTCTTCCAAGAAGATATCAACGACCTCACTGAAATCCTCTGGCCCGATTTCTTCTCGTAGTTC
Source organism: Primorskyibacter sp. S187A (assembly GCF_049800955.1). Classification (NCBI taxonomy): domain Bacteria; kingdom Pseudomonadati; phylum Pseudomonadota; class Alphaproteobacteria; order Rhodobacterales; family Roseobacteraceae; genus Primorskyibacter; species Primorskyibacter sp. S187A. The sequence goes on from NZ_JBNAGA010000002.1 coordinate 452,636, forward strand.
CCCAACACGGCTCCAATCGATCATGAGTCCCTCTCTGGCTATCGCGTTTGCCTGAAAGCTAGGCGTCAGCGGTAAAGAAAGTGTTTCGCTTCATATCCAATTTTAGCTTTCATGAGACGTTAAGTCCTCGGTGCCAAAACCGGCGCATGAACTAGGGAAATGAGGCCTACCTTGCTTACCGCCAACGTCACAGAGACAGATCGAAACGCTGAGCAGCAATCAGTGCAATCTGTATTGATTGTTGATGATAGCCGTTTGCAGCGGAAAATCCTTGCGGCGTCGCTAAAACGCTGGGGTTATGAGGTTTGGGAAGCCGATTCCGGTGAGGCTGCATTGGAGATTTGCACCAAAAGCCAACCGGACCTCATTCTCAGTGACTGGATGATGCCGGGCATGGATGGCCTTGAGTTTTGTCGTGCCTTTCGTGCACTCCCTAGTACAAACTACGCCTACTTTATTTTGCTTACGTCAAAGAGTGACAAGTCTGCTGTTGCGCAAGGTTTGGATGCGGGTGCGGATGATTTCCTGAACAAGCCTTTCGTCGCAGATGAGCTGCGCGCCCGCATCACAGCGGGTGAGCGCATCGTATTGATGCAAAAGCAGCTGACGGATCAGAACAGGATGATTGCAGATACTTTGGCGGAGTTGCAGGGCTTGTACCAATCTCTGGACAATGACTTGCAGGAAGCCAAGAAGTTGCAGCAATCGCTGGTGCGCGAGCGTGAGAAGGAATTCCACTCTGGGCATCTTGCCCTTATGCTTCGCTCCAGTGGACATGTGGGCGGAGACCTCGTTGGTTTTTTCCAGGTTAACGAAAGACATTTGGGCTTGTTTGCGCTTGATGTGTCCGGTCATGGTATCAGCTCTGCTCTGATGACGGCCCGTTTGGCGGGCTATCTTTCGGCCGCGGCGCCATCACAAAACGTCGCGCTGAGGCTTTGTGATGACGGGACCTATGTCCTGCGCCCTCCGGGTGAAGTCGTCGAGGATCTCAATTCGCTCATTCTCGATGAGATGGAAACTGAGCATTACTTTACGATGATCCTTGCCGATGTGTCATTGGATACTGGGCAGGTCCGCCTCGCTCAGGCAGGACATCCGCACCCCGTTGTTCAGCGCAAAGATGGCAGCGTTGAGCACACGGGTACCGGTGGTCTGCCCGTAGGATTGATTCCCAACGCAACGTTTGAAGACTTTGTTCTGGAGCTTGATCCGGGTGATCGGCTCTTGCTCATGTCAGACGGCGTTGTTGAATGCCCGGATCCAAACGAAAATCTTTTGGACGAGGAAGGGGTTACTCGGATGCTTCAGGATCTCAAAGACGTGACAGGCACGGAATTACTGGAGGCAATTCAGTGGCGTTTGTCCGATTATGCGGAAGGCGGTGACTTTCCCGATGATGTGTCTATCGTGTCCTTCGAGTTCAAAGGCGCCATGACCGGTTAAACCAGGATTTTACAAATGCCCGGTCTCCCGCATTACCGAGTGATGCCAGCGCCTCCGCCACTGAAATTACCTCCGCCGAATGACCCGGCTCCAATGGGTCACAGAGTTTTCTTGTCGGATTGGCCAAATAGACGGTGCACAGCTTTTCAGCCCAGATGCTGTATTCAGGCATATAGGTAAAACGCTTGAATTGGCCGAGGCGGACTGGACGCGCAATTTGCCAGCCGGTTTCCTCGAGAACTTCGCGGTATAGCGCTCGCAAAGGCTGTTCTCCGGGATCCACGCCTCCTCCAGGGAGCTGCAGTTCGGGTTTTGGTGTTGTTTGATGTGTCACCAGTAGACCATCGCCAACAGGCAAAATCGCGTAGACACCTGGCCGCGGAACATAGAGCTGGCCAGAAATCGGGGGACGGCCATACCTGCGGTTCATAGCTTTGCTCCTTGGCGTTGGGCTTGTCGCTCTTATATTCCCGCGATATGCCAAAAACCACGTCACAAGGAAGTTTGAAATGATCACGCCGAATGCGATCGTCTGGGATGACACGGTTCTGCCCTTTCAACTGGATCGCTCCGACATTCGCGGGCGGGTCGCTCGGCTTGACGGTGTTTTGAGTGGCATCCTCCAGCAACATGATTATCCAGCCCCCGTCGAAGCGTTGGTTGCTGAAATGGCATTGCTCACAGCGCTCGTTGGCCAGACCATCAAACTGCGATGGAAACTGTCGCTACAGGTGCAAACCAAAGGCGCCGTGCGCATGATCGCCACGGACTACTACGGTCCCACAGAAGAAGGCGAGCCTGCGCGGATCAGGGCTTACGCCAGTTTTGACCGAGACCGCGTCACGGATGCAGCCCCATTTGATCAGCTGGGAGACGGTTATTTCGCGGTCATGATTGATCAAGGCGAGGGTATGAAACCATACCAAGGCATTACGCCTATTGCGGGGGGGTCACTTGCCGCATGCGCCGAGGCGTATTTCGCGCAATCAGAACAGCTCCCAACGCGTTTTTCGCTAAAGTTTGGTCAGTCCATTGAAGCTGACCGCGATGCGCATTGGCGTGCGGGCGGGGTCATGTTGCAGCATATGCCAAAGGCGTCTCCTTTGGTGCGTGAAGAAGGTGGGTCAGGTGAGCAGGGGTTGCTCGCGGCTCAAGATGTGCTCTCGAGTGAAGACGAGAGCGAGAATTGGAACCGCGCCAACATCTTGCTGGATTCCGTTGAAGATTTGGAGCTGATTGGGCCCAGTGTTGCGCCCACGGAATTGCTTGTCCGCCTGTTCCATGAAGAACAGCCGCGGGTTTTTGATATGCAGCCTGTCAGGTTCGGTTGCACGTGTTCAGTTGATCGCGTGCGTCAGTCGCTTTCGATTTATTCGGCCAAGGATATTCAGAAAATGACGACCGAAGACGGCAAGGTAACCGCGGATTGCCAATTCTGCGGTGCGCATTATCAACTCGATCCTGCGACTGTGGGGTTTGAGGCAGATGGTGGGTGATATAGCGCAGCACTTGCGCGCTGCCTTGGAGAAAACTTCCGAACATTCATCGGATTACGATCTCAACGGTGCCGTGAACTTGCCACCTAATCGCCTGTTGCGGCCGGCGGCTGTCTTGGTCGGAGTTCGGGAAACGGATCAAGGGGCGCAGGTGTTACTGACCAAGCGGTCTTCGGCTCTCAAGCACCATCCCGGACAAATCGCTTTTCCGGGTGGCAAGCAGGACGCAGATGATCCGGATCTGACCTCTGCCGCATTGCGAGAGGCCCGCGAGGAAGTGGGTTTGCCGCCCCAAAACGTTGAGGTTCTGGGGCACCTGCCCACACATGAAACTGTGACGGGCTTTGTCGTGACGCCTGTCGTTGCAAGATTGGTGAAATCTTTTGAAGAGCGACCGGAAGCGGGCGAAGTCCAGGAAGTGTTCTGGGTGCCGCTCGCACATCTTGCAGATCTTCAGAATTACCTCGTTCAATCGCGGCGCTGGCGCGGGACGTATCGGCACTTTTATACCGTACCCTTTGGACCCTACTACATTTGGGGGGCCACGGCGGCTGTTTTGCGCGGTCTGGCTGCGCGCCTTGCATGATACATGTGTGCGGTTCCTGGCTCAGTGACGCGGCGACGCAGTCAGTGTTTGATGCGCTCACAGCGCAAGGTCACGAAGTGTTTGTTGTCGGTGGCTGCGTGCGGAATGCGCTTCTGGGCGTGCCCGTGTCGGATGTCGATATGGCGACGAATGCGGATCCCGAGACAGTGATTGCGCTGGCCAAAGCCGCAAAACTGCGCGCCATTCCAACCGGGATCGAGCACGGCACAATCACGATACTTTCCAACGGCACGCCGTTTGAGGTCACAAGTTATCGGCGTGATGTGGCCACCGATGGGCGCCGGGCCACAATCGCTTTTGCGCAAAGTGCCGAAGAGGATGCGCATCGCCGCGATTTCACGATGAACGCGCTTTATGCAGATCGGCATGGGCAGGTGCGCGATTTCGTGGGCGGGCTGGCAGATGTTCAGGCACGCCGACTTCGCTTCATCGACGATCCGACAGACCGGATCAAAGAGGATTACCTGCGCATTCTGCGCTTTTTCCGTTTCTCTGCGTGGTACACAGACCCTCAGGGCGGGATGGATCAGGAGGCGCTGGCGGCAATCGCCGACAATCTGGATGGGCTGTCTGCGCTGTCCAAAGAACGTGTGACTCATGAGTTCTTGAAACTGCTGACAGCACCCAACCCGTCCCTGGCTGTCGCAACGATGCAGCATGTTGGTGTTTTGCAGGCTCTGTTGCCGGGCGCTTCGGCGCAAAGTCTTCCTGTCCTTATTGACGCGCAAAACCAGATTGGTGTGCAGATCGATGTCATCGCCCGACTGGTTTCCCTGGGTGCCGCGGAGCCAGAGGCGCAGTTGCGTCTGAGCAAGGCGCAAAGCAAGGCTTTGGCGCTCTATGATGCCCAGCGTGGCGGGTCAGAAAGACCAGCTGTTTTGGGTTACCGCTACGGTGTGGAGCCGTCTTTGCAAATTTTGTGTTTACGCTCGGCGGCATTGGAAACGCCTTTGCCCGCGCTTGCCCGACAAGATGTCGAGCGGGGCGCAGAGGCGGTTTTTCCCATCAAAGCCGCAGATCTGATGCAGGATTATTCTGGCCCGGCGCTGGGCGAGGCCTTGCGCAGGCTGGAGCGCCAATGGATTGCGTCTGACTTCAAGATGACACGGGAAGACTTGCTCCGTGCTGAGTGATCCGCTCTACCTGTTTGTCTTTCTGGGTCTGTTCTCTCCGGGTCCAAATGTGATTTTGTTGACGGCTTCCGGTGCCCGCTTTGGATTTGTGCGCACCCTCCCGCATCTGTTGGGCGTTGCCGCGGGGGTTGGGGTTACGGCCGGTATCACGGGATTGGGCGTGGGATCAATTCTGACAGCGGCTCCCACGTTGGGACTGGGGCTTGCAGTGCTTTCCGCCTTGTGGATCTTGTTCATGGCGTGGCAGCTTTGGAATGCCACTCCGGGGGCGCCCTCGGATCGGGATCGGCCGATGTCGTTTGTGGAGGCGGTCCTGTTTCAATGGGTCAATCCCAAGGTTTGGGCCGTTGCCTTCGCGGCGGTCGCGGCCTTCCCGTCTGACATGTCGCCTTGGGGCGAAGCGCTACGTTTGGGCAGCGCATTCTCCGGTATCAATCTTGGCGTGTGCCTGTTCTGGACAGCTTTTGGCCATTTGGTTTCGCGCCTGCTCAAAGCGCCGCTGGCGTGGCGCATCTTCAACAGGTCCATGGCGATTGCTTTGGTTGCCTTCTCCGCGCTGCTTTTCGTCTAGCGTTCCAAAGCTAGTGACAGGTCGCGAATTTTGCGATATTCCAGCCTCTACAAAACATGGAGGACACATGATGGTATCAAGGATTCCGCCCCGCTTTATGTGAGCGTTGGTCCTTGTTGGCGGCGTTCATCGCCCCATTTTCCGTCTGTCCCAAGTGCTCTGAAAGGCACGCCCCATGTTCCGCTTTTTTGAAAATCTCGTTGATCCGTACGTTGCCTATGATGAGCCGGATGCGCCGCCCCGCAAGCTGTGGCCATTCATGCGCGCCTATGCCCAACCGTTTCATCGCGTTTTCTTTTGGGCCGCGATTCTCTCGGTTGTGGTTGCAGCTGTCGAGATTGGCCTGATCTGGGCAATGGGTTGGATCGTGGACATTCTGTCTGGTGATCCGGCGCAGGTTTGGGAGGCGCATGGGACGACGCTGATCGTGCTGGCCGTTTTCATACTGCTCATCCGTCCCATGGTGCAAATCGTTGACGTGATGCTCCTGAACAACGCGATCCTGCCCAACTTCGGGACGCTCATCCGCTGGCGCGCGCACAAACATGTTCTGCGCCAATCGGTGGGCTGGTTCGAAAATGATTTCGCGGGACGGATCGCCAACCGGATTATGCAAACACCGCCAGCGGCTGGAGAGGCTGTTTTCCAGGTCTTTGATGCGATTACGTTTTCGCTGGCCTATGTCGTCGGTGCGGCTGTTTTGCTGGGGCAGGCGGACCCGCGATTGGCGATCCCGCTTCTAGTGTGGCTTGTGTTGTATGGCTGGCTGGTCGTTTGGACTGTGAAACGCGTCGGCCCGGCGTCGCAAGCCTCGAGCGATGCGCGCTCCGAGGTGACGGGCCGGGTCGTGGATGCCTATACGAATATTCACTCCGTCAAGATGTTTGCCCATCACGACAGCGAGCTCAGCTATGCCCGTGACGCGATCGAAAAGACACGATCGACCTTTCAGCGAGAGATGCGGATCTACACGATCATGGATCTGGCCCTGGTCATGCTTAACGGCATCTTGATCGTGGGCGTTGTGGGCTGGGCCGTCGCCTTGTGGATACAGGGTGAGGCAAGTGTTGGTGCTGTGGCCGCAGCCACGGCATTGACACTCAGGCTCAACGCCATGACCGGCTGGATCATGTGGGCGCTGACGTCGTTCTTCCGCAATCTTGGCGTGGTGGCAGAAGGCATGGAAACCATTGCCCAGCCCATTGATCTGCGCGATGCGCCGGACGCCAAGCCATTGGCCTACCAGCAGGGACGCATTGAGTTGCAAGATCTGTCGCATCACTATGGCCGCGAGAGCGGTGGGTTGGATCAGATCAACCTGACGATTGCCCCGGGCGAAAAGATCGGGCTTGTCGGGCGATCCGGCGCCGGAAAGTCGACGCTCGTCAAGTTGCTCTTGCGGTTCTACGACGCGGACAGGGGCCGGATATTGATCGATGGACAAGACATCGCTCAGGTCACGCAAGACTCGTTGCGCGCGCATATCGGTATGGTCCAGCAAGACAGTGCCCTTCTGCACCGCTCACTGCGCGACAACCTGCTCTACGGGCGCCCGGATGCAACCGATGCCCAGATCATTGCAGCCGCCAAACAGGCGGAAGCCCATGACTTCATCCTCAATCTTCAGGATCCGCAGGGGCGCGAAGGCTATGAGGCGCAGGTGGGCGAGCGAGGTGTCAAACTCTCGGGCGGCCAGCGCCAGAGAGTTACGCTGGCGCGGGTCATTCTGAAAGATGCGCCGATCCTGCTCTTGGATGAAGCCACCTCCGCCCTAGACTCAGAGGTCGAAGCGGCCATTCAGTCGACGCTGTATGGCATGATGCAAGGAAAGACCGTTATCGCCATCGCCCACCGCCTCTCGACAATTGCCCAGATGGACAGGATTCTCGTTCTGGATCAGGGCCGCATCGTGGAAGAAGGCAGCCATGATGCCCTTTTGGCGCAGGGCGGCCTTTACGCAAGTTTCTGGGCGCGGCAATCGGGTGGCTTTCTGGGCTCTGACCTTGCGCCGGATGTGGGAGCAGCGCAGTGAGGTTTTCCCGTCTGATCGATCCGTTTGCGCCAGCGGTTGGCGCGCCGCCGCGTTCGCTGTTGGCCTTCTTTCGCTGGTGCCTGACGGGGGCCGGGCCGGTCATGCTATTGGCAGGCGCCATCTCCGCAATCGCCGGCGTGGCTGAAGTCATGGCGGCGTTGATGCTGGGTTGGGTGATTGACGCGGCACTGGCGTCTGACCCGAGTTCCGTCTTTGGCGACTCCATGGGGCTTTTGCTTTGGGCGCTGGCGTTTTTTGTGATCCTGCGCCCCGCTTTGCTCGGTTTGTCCGCCTATAGTCAGACGATCATGTTGCAGCCCAACGTCATGAACCTCGTTCTCTCCCGGCTGCACCGCTACACGCTTGGTCAATCGGTGCAGTTCTTTGACGATGATTTCGCCGGTCGCATTGCGCAAAAGGAAATGCAGACAGCGCGGGCGGTCAATGATGTTGTGGTTGAGGTCATCCATACGATCCTCTTTGCACTGGCCTCTGTCATCGGCGCTGTCTTCTTGCTTGGCACGGTGGATTGGCGGATCGCAGCTGGCCTGATGGTCTGGATCGTTGGCTATGGCTTTATGATCCGGCATTTCATGCCAAAAATCCGGGCGCGGTCCAAAGCGCGGGCCGCCGCGCGCGCCATGATTACAGGCCAGGTTGTCGATACCGTCACGAATATCAAGACAGTCAAACTCTTCGCGCATTCGGAGCATGAAGACCGTGCGGCTCTGGGCGCGATGGCGGATTACCGCGAGCGGTTTCTGGAGTTTGGCCGGGTATCTGTCGCGTTCCGGTTCTGGCTGATGACCTTGGCGGGGCTTTTGCCTGTGCTCTTGGTGGGCGGTGCTTTGTGGTACTGGTCACGCGGATTGATTTCGGCGGGTGATATCGCGGCCACTGGCGCGGTGAGTCTGCGCCTTGCACAGATGACGGGTTGGGTCTCTTTCACGCTTATGACCTTGTATTCCAATGTCGGCGAGGCCGAGGACGGCATGCGCACGCTGACCCCGCCCCATGGTCTGACCGACATGAAAGACGCGCGGAGCCTCGAGGTGCATGCCGCGACGATCGATTATGACAACGTGCATTTCACCTATGGGCGCCAAAGTGGCGGTGTGCAGGGTTTGAACCTCTCGGTCCGCGAGGGCGAGAAACTTGCGCTCGTGGGCGCGTCGGGCGCGGGCAAGTCTACGCTCGTGTCGTTGCTCCTGCGCCTTTACGATACCGAGAAAGGGCGCGTGCTCATCGACGGGCAGGACATCGCGCGGGTGAGCCAGGAAAGCTTGCGTCGTCAGATCGGGATGGTCACGCAGGAAACAGCGATGTTCAACCGCTCAGCGTTTGAGAATATCGGCTACGGTCGTCCTGAGGCCAGCGAGGCGGAGATCATGGATGCCGCGCGGCGCGCGGAGGCCCATGATTTCATCCTTGAGCTTGAAGATCATGCGGGGCGCAAGGGCTATGAGGCGCATCTGGGTGAGCGAGGTGTCAAGCTTTCTGGCGGACAGCGCCAGCGTATTGCCCTTGCACGCGCGATCCTGAAAGATGCGCCGATCCTTGTTCTGGATGAGGCGACCTCTGCGCTCGATTCCGAGGTTGAAGCCTCGATCCAGGCGGCGCTGGAAGTTGTGATGGAGGGCAAGACCGTCATCGCGATTGCGCATCGGCTCAGCACCATCGCCCGGATGGATCGGATCATTGTGCTCGATCAGGGACGGATCGTCGAAGAGGGGAGCCATGATGCGCTGATGGCACAAGGCGGGCTTTATGCGCGGTATTGGTCGCGTCAATCCGGAGGGTTCCTCAATCTTGAGGCTGCGGAGTGAACCGGATCATGATCCTTGGGCAACCGGGCGCAGGTAAGTCAACGCTCGCGCGCAGCCTTGGTGAGATTACGGGCCTGCCGGTGGTGCATGTTGACAAGATCCATTGGATGTCAGGCTGGGTAGAGCGGGCGAAAGAGGAAAAGATTGCCCTTGCGCTTCAGGAACAATCCGCGCCGCGCTGGATTTTTGAAGGCGGTTTGGCGGCAACGAAGGAAGACCGGCTGAACCGCGCGGATATGCTGATCGTGCTCGATATCCCTTTTGCCTTGCGGGTTTGGCGCGTCGCAAAGCGGACGGTCCTCTATTATGGGCGCACGCGCCCCGATTTGCCCGAAGACTGCCCCGAACGGTTTAGTGCCGAGTTTTGGGCTTGGATCTGGAACACGCGCAAGACCGGGCGACGCAACAATCTCCAGTGGGCGTCCCGTGCACGTGAGTTGGGCAAACGCGTTGTCATCTTGTCGTCGCCGGCCATGGTGCGAAGATTCCTCAAGACACTCGACGCCGAGTGGAATTCGCGGCAATAGGCGGGCATGGAATACAGGATCAATCGATTGGGCCATCAGGGTGACGGGATCGCGGACGGTCCCGTCTATGCGCCTTTGACCCTGCCGGGCGAGGTTGTGACGGGACGCCTTGAGGGCGAGCGGTTGCAGGACATCCGCATCGTGACGCCATCAGAGGACCGGGTGAAGCCGCCCTGTCGGCATTTCAAATCCTGTGGTGGTTGTCAGGTCATGCATGCCAGCGACGACTTTGTGGCGGCCTGGAAGACGGATGTTATTCGCCGTGCGCTTGAGGCGCAGGGCATCGCCGCGCCGATGCGACCGATCCTGACCTCCCCGGAACAGAGCCGCCGTCGCGCGGGGTTTGCTGCGCGGCGGACGAAATCCGGCGCGCTGGTCGGATTTCACGGACGCGCGAGCGATACGATTGTTGAAATACCCGATTGTCGCCTGATCGCGCCTGCGCTGCGCGAGGGCATCGAGGTGGCTCGTGACGCGGCGCTCTGCGGCGGGTCACGCAAAGCTGTTTTGTCGGTTCTGGTCAGCGACAGCCTTGAAGGGCTCGATGTTGCTGTGACGGGCGGCAAGCCGCTGGATCAAGCTTTGCTGACCGAGCTCGCGGCATTGACGGAGCGCCATAGGCTGGCTCGTCTGACCTGGGATGGAGAGGGCATCGCGATGCGAGCCGCGCCGACCATCGCTGTGGGCGCGGCGCGTATCTCTCCGCCTCCGGGCGCTTTCCTGCAAGCCACGGAACATGGTCAGGCGAGCCTCATTTCCGCGATGCGGGAGGCTTTGTCCGGGGCCAGCTCTGTCGTGGATCTGTTCGCCGGATGCGGGACGTTTTCTCTGCCGCTTGCCCAAAGTGCTGAAGTTCATGCCGTTGAATCCGAGGCTGCGATGTTGCAGGCGCTGGATCTTGGCTGGCGCCATGCGAGCGGCGTGAAGAAGGTCACCACTGAGGTGCGTGATCTCTTTCGCAATCCTATCCTGCCAGAGGACCTCAAGGGCTTTGATGGTGTGGTCATTGATCCGCCGCGGGCAGGCGCAGAGGCGCAGTGCCAAAAACTGGCTTTGGCGCAAATCCCCCGGATCGGCTTTGTGTCCTGCAATCCGGTAACCTTTGCGCGGGATGCCAAAGTCCTGATCGACGGGGGATATGACATGCTCTGGGTGCAGGCCGTGGATCAATTTCGCTGGTCAACCCATGTGGAACTTGCCGCCAGCTTCCGCCTTTCCCATATGTGAGACGACCAAATCGAAGGATCAGCCTATGCGCGAACAGCTTGCCGCATTCTTGGACCGGCCAATCGTCCGCAATGGGATCATCGCGGTCATCATTTTCAATGCAATCATTCTGGGATTGGAGACATCCAAGGAGATCATGGGCGCTATTGGCCCGCTGATCCTTTGGCTTGATACGATCTGTCTCGGCATCTTTGTTGCTGAGCTTTTGTTGAAACTGGTGGCTTTTGGTCCACGGTTTTTCCGCAGCGGCTGGAACATTTTCGATTTCGTGATTGTTGCAGTCTCCCTGGCGCCGACGGGGCAGGGGCTGTCTGTCTTGCGTGCGTTGCGTATTCTGCGGGTGCTGCGCGTGGTCTCGGTGGCGCCACGCTTGCGGCGCGTGGTGGAAGGGTTTGTGACGGCCTTGCCGGGCATGGCGTCGGTCTTTCTGCTGATGGCGCTGATTTTCTACATCGGTGCAGTCATGGCAACGAAGCTCTTCTCCACGAGTTTTCCCGATTGGTTCGGGTCACTGGGGCAAAGCGCCTATACGCTCTTTCAGATCATGACATTGGAAAGCTGGTCCATGGGGATCGTGCGCCCTGTCATGGAGGTTTACCCCTATGCCTGGCTCTTCTTCGTGCCCTTCATCATGGTCACGACCTTTGCCGTCGTGAACCTTTTGGTCGGTCTCATCGTGAATTCGATGCAAGATGCCCATGCTGAAGAGGCCAACGCCGCGCAGGACGCGTATCGCGATCAGGTTCTGGAGCGGTTGGCTGCAATTGAAAAACGCCTGGAAGATCGTTCTTCGTGAATTGTGATTAGGGCAGAGCACGGCGCTGTGATACCTCACGTCAGAACATGCGAGGCGGTTTTATGCGGTTGATGAAAGTTATCTTGGTTTTGGTGCTGTTTCTGGGGCTGACGGCCTGCACGACCAGCAAGTTCAAAACCTATAACGGCCCTGAGGTCACCCAAGTGATCGTTGAGAAGAGCACGCGCAAGATGTGGCTCATGCACAATCGCGAAGTGCTGAAGCAATATGACATTCATCTCGGCTTCGCCCCGCGGGGACACAAGACCGAGGAAGGTGATGGCAAGACGCCAGAAGGCACGTACATCATCGACCGCCGCAATCCCAACAGCCGGTTTCACCTCTCTTTGGGAATTGACTACCCCAATGCCGAGGATATCGCTCAGGCGCGCGCGCGTGGTGTAAGTCCGGGGGGCGATATTTTCATTCATGGCCGTCCGAAGCCCTGGCGCAATGGCGAGGATGATTGGACATGGGGCTGCATTGCCGTCACCGATGCGGAAATGGAAGATATCTATGCCATGGTGCAAAATGGCACACCGATTACGATCTTGCCCTGACTCGGTATTTTGACGATAAGTCTGACGCGTGAGCCAGCCAAGGAGAGCCTGCCATGACGACCGATGTGCCTGAGACCAAGATTGTGGATCAGTATCGCATTGCATGTGATGGCGGCGAAGGTGCATTGGGGCATCCGCGTGTTTGGCTGCAAATCCCGAATGAGCATGGCTGGGTGGAATGCCCTTACTGCGATTGCAAGTTCATTCATAAGGATCATGCATCCGCATGATCATGCGTGTGTCCGCAGGCATTCTTGCGCTTTCTGTCCTGGGGACCTTGCTCCTTCGCATACAGCTCAACATGGCCACCGGGAATTCCTTCCCGGAAGCGCTCTGGGTCATCTACCGGTTTTTCACAGTCTGGACGAATACAGCTATCGGCGTCGTGGCGCTTCTGATCGCCTGCGCCCGGCCTGTATCCGACAACGTGCAGAGCGCGTTGTTGCTGGCCATCGGGGCGGTATCGATCGTTTATCACGTCTTGTTGGCGCATCTGGTCAGCTATGAAGGGGTCGAACGGTTTGTCGACGTCATGCTGCACAGTGTCGTGCCCTTGGGTTGGCTCGCCTTTTGGGTGGTGTTCACGCCAAAAGCGCGTCTGCGGTTCAGGGCGATCCCGTGGTGGCTGCTCTACCCACTGGTCTATTGCGTCTATGCCTTGGTCAGGGGAGCGTTTGATGGCGTTTACCCCTATCCGTTTTTGAACGTGGAAAAGCTGGGTCTGGGTGGTGTCGCGATCAATGTCCTGGGCCTCTTGATTGTGTTCTCCATAGGCGCGGCTGCCATCGTCGTTGTGGGCCGTTTGCTCGCGCACCGCTCTGGGTAAGGTCATCTACGGGCTGGTCTGCACCCGGGGAACATGGCACTAACGCGCCACGTGTTTCTGGGAGGATCGTCATGGCATTCGGCAAAGGTCACCACCTGCATCTGATCGATGGATCGGCGTTTATCTTCCGGGCCTATCACGCGTTGCCGCCGTTGACGCGGAAGTCTGACGGATTGCCCATCGGGGCCGTCTCGGGCTTTTGCAACATGTTGCAGCGCTACGTGGAAGGAAACGCGAATTCCGACGTGACCCACGTGGCCGTGATCTTTGACAAGGGCTCGCATACCTTCCGCAACGATCTTTATGATCAATACAAGGCCAATCGTGAGGCCATGCCGGAAGATCTGCGCCCGCAGATCCCGCTCACCCGTCAGGCGACCGAGGCCTTCAATATCGCCTGCAAGGAAATCGAGGGTTTTGAGGCCGATGACATCATGGCCACGCTGGCGCATCAGGCGCGCGATGCTGGCGGACGCGTGACCATTCTGAGCTCTGACAAGGATCTCATGCAGCTGGTCGGAGGCGGTGTCGAAATGCTCGATCCGATGAAAAACAAGCGCATTGATACCGATGGCGTGCACGAGAAATTTGGCGTTGGGCCGGAACGGGTCGTGGATGTGCAGGCGCTGGCGGGGGACAGCGTTGATAACGTGCCTGGCGCGCCCGGCATTGGGATCAAGACGGCGGCTCTGCTGATCAATGAATATGGGTCGCTGGAAGAGCTTCTGGACCGCGCCGAAGAGATCAAGCAGCCCAAGCGCCGCCAGACATTGATTGACCATCGCGCGCAGATTGAATTGTCCAAGCAGCTGGTTCAGCTGGATTGCGAGATGAGCTTGCCCTTTACGCTGGATGATCTCGAAGTGCGCGATCCTGAGCCTGACACGCTGATGACCTTCTTGGCCGAGATGGAATTCCGCACCCTGACCAAGCGAATCGCCGAAGCGCTTGATGTGGAACCAGTGGTGATCCCGGATACGACGCCGGAAGGGGCCAACCCTGTGGAGATGCCGCAAGTCGGTTTCGATCCGGAGGCCTATGAATGTGTCCGCGATGGCGCGGCGCTGGAGAAGTGGATCGGCTATATTCGCGAACGTGGCTACGTGGCGATTGATACCGAGACGACGGCGCTCAACGAAATGCGCGCGGAGCTCGTGGGGATTTCCCTCGCCGTTGAGCCTCTACAGGCCTGCTATATTCCGCTGACCCATAAAGGCGGTTCGGCGGATGATCTGTTTGGCTCCGATGCGCTGGCGGAGGGGCAGATGCCTTTGGACGACTGCCTGGCGCTGCTCAAACCTGTTCTGGAGGATCCGGCGATCCTCAAGATCGGGCAGAACATGAAGTATGACGCCAAAATCTTCGCGCGCGTCGGCATCGATATTGCACCGATCGATGATACGATGCTGCTGTCCTATGCGATGAATGCCGGGCTGCACGGCCATGGGATGGACACGCTGTCCGAGCGCTATCTCGAGCATACGCCCATCCCGATCAAACCGCTTCTGGGCAGTGGTAAATCCGCGATCACCTTCGACCGCGTGCCTATTGATGAGGCTGTCAAATACGCGGCGGAAGATGCCGATATCACGTTGCGCCTGTGGCAAATGTTCAAGCCCCAGCTTCATCAAAACCGTGTGACACAGGTGTATGAGACGCTGGAGCGCCCCCTTGTGCCCGTTCTGGCGCAGATGGAGATGCATGGCGTAAAAGTGGACCGTGATACGCTGAGCCGCATGTCCAATGCCTTTGCCCAAAAGATGGCTGGCCTGGAGGCTGAAATCTACGAACTGGCCGGGCGCAGTTTCAATGTCGGATCTCCCAAACAATTGGGAGAAATTCTGTTTGACGAGATGGGCCTTGAGGGCGGCAAGAAGGGCAAGACAGGCGCCTATGCAACGGGCGCAGATGTGCTGGAAGATCTTGCCACGGAGCACGAATTGCCGCGCAAGGTTTTGGATTGGCGGCAACTCTCGAAACTGAAATCCACTTATACAGACAGTTTGCAGGAGCATATTCACCCGGAAACCGGGCGGGTCCACACGTCTTATTCCATTGCAGGGGCAAACACGGGTCGCTTGGCCTCTACCGATCCCAACCTGCAAAACATCCCGATCCGAACCGAGGAAGGCCGCCGCATCCGCGAGGCCTTTGTGGCTGAGCCGGGTAACGTGCTGGTCGCACTTGATTATTCGCAGATCGAATTGCGTATTCTGGCCCATATTGCCGGGATTGACGCCCTCAAGGATGCGTTCCGCGAAGGGCAAGACATTCACGCGGCCACCGCATCAGAGATGTTCGGCGTGCCGCTTGATGAGATGACACCGGATGTCCGCAGGCAAGCCAAGGCGATTAATTTCGGGGTCATCTACGGTATCTCGGGCTTCGGACTGGCGCGCAATCTGCGCATTCCGCGCGCCGAAGCCCAAGGCTTCATTGATCGCTATTTTGAACGGTTTCCCGGCATTCGCGCCTATATGGACGAGACCACTGAATTTGCGAAAACCCATAAACGCGTCGAAACACTCTTTGGGCGGGTGATCCACACGCCTGAGATCGCCGCGAAGGGCCCGCGCGCGGGATTTGCAAAACGTGCGGCAATCAATGCGCCTATTCAGGGAACGGCTGCTGACATCATTCGGCGCGCGATGGTGCGGATGCCCGATGCAATTGCCGGTTTGCCCGCCAGGATGCTCTTGCAGGTCCATGACGAATTGCTCTTTGAGGTGGCCGAAGATGCGGTTGATGAGGTCATCTCCACGGCGCGCGATGTGATGGAGGATGCAGCAGAGCCTCTCGTCAAGCTGGATGTCCCGCTTGTTGTGGATGCGGGCCAAGGCGCCACTTGGGCGGCAGCGCATTAGGTCAATCGTCGGATTTGCGTATTTTTGGCCAGAAGAAACACTAGGTGCGCACACAGGCCAGAAGCGTCGGCATGTGTCGTGCGATCATGCGTGTTTGCCGAGCCAGCCGAGGCTTTTCGTCGTAGGCCCGTCGGGCACGAAATCCGCACAGGCCCAACCTGAGTAGTCGCTCTCTTTCAAAAGGCTCAACATGTCGCCTGCGTAATGGTCGATCTCCGAGGGCGTTGCCCCGCCACCAAGCAGAACATGCCCCGTGACGTCATGGGCCTGCTGCCAGAGAACCTCCAAGCCCTCGGGATGTCGGCTCGCGTGAGAGGTGCTGAAAAGCAACTTCACGTTGTCGCTGTCTACGCTTCGGAAAACATCCAACGTGTGGCCCACGCTCGCGAGGCAATGATCTGCATGATCTTGAGGGTTGAGCGCTTCGATCAAAAGAATCGCCTTGGGCGCTTCTTCGGCGGCCCATCGAAGATTGTCGATCAAAATGTTTGCGTCGGTCTCCTGCTCGAGGCCGGTTCTCAGATGCAAGCGGTGCGCTCCGAGGACCTGAGCTTGTCGCAACGCGCGTTTGAAGTCACTTTGAAAACGTTGTTGCTGCCCTGGCGCTGCGGCAAATCCCTGTGCGCCGCCGGTGTAATTCGGGGGAGGTCCATCCATCCGAACAAAGGAAATGCCCGCAAAAACTGCTTTGTCACGCAGATCAGGTGCTGGGTAGTCATAGGGCAGCGGCAGTTCGACACCGCTGAACCCGGCATCTGCAGCGGCCGCAATACGGTCCGGCAGGTCATGTTCCTGAAACAGTCTTTCTATATTGGCTGAGATCCTGAACGATTTCTTTTTGCTCATCGAGGTAATTCCTCAGACAAAATGATTGGAAAGAAACTCCCAGATGACCACAGGCCAAACCAGGATGTGCCGTTCACATCGTGATCTGTCCCGAGTTCTACAAGACGATAAAAACTTTTTCTGTCGATCAGGGCTTCTAGATTGTCGCGCACCAGAACGTAGGGCGATGGCTCCCCCGTTTCGGGATCGCGGACAACCCGGATGGGCGCGTCGGGCCCTGCTGTGGTTACGTCTCCGACATGGGTTTCAAACCGGAGCACCTGAGCTTCGCCTTGCCCTTCCGCCTCGAAATCTTGCGCGACGAATGGTGCGTCATCGACCTTGATGCCCACCTTTTCCACTGGTGTTACAAGCACATATCGTTCACCATCCTTGCGCAGGATAGACGAGAACAGCTTCACCAGTTCAAAACGGCCAATGGGCGTTCCGAGGTAGTACCAGGTGCCGTCGCGCGCGATGCGCATATCGAGGTCGCCGCAATCGGGCGGGTTCCACTGATGGACAGGGGGCAAGCCTTTGCCGGATGCAGCGCGCGCAGAGGCCGCCAGGCCCTCTGCGGAGGGGGTCACGCGATTTTGTGAAGCCATTGTTTTTGCCATTTGTCGTTTGAGAGATACACTCAAATCAACACGCGCAAGATGCAAGGGAGCATTTTCATGTCTGAGGCAGAAGATCTGGTCGCTGATATCGAAGCTTTGGAAACGAAGCTGGCGGAGGCCAAGGCCTCGATAACAAAGCGATTCATTGGTCAGGAGCGCGTGGTCGAACTCACGCTGACGGCGTTGCTGTGCGGAGGTCATGGGTTGCTCATTGGGTTGCCGGGCTTGGGCAAAACGCGATTGGTCGAGACGCTGTCTACGGTCATGGGCATGTCCGGCAGCAGAATTCAGTTCACGCCGGACCTGATGCCTGCGGATATTTTGGGCTCGGAAGTTCTGGAGACCGGCGATGATGGCGCACGCGCGTTCAAGTTTATCGAAGGACCCATCTTCTGCCAGCTGTTGATGGCCGATGAGATCAACCGCGCCTCCCCGCGTACCCAATCCGCCCTTCTGCAGGCGATGCAGGAAAAGAAAGTGACCGTCGCGGGCGAGGATCGCGTCTTGTCGCCACCTTTCCACGTACTTGCGACACAAAACCCGATTGAGCAGGAAGGCACCTATCCGCTGCCGGAAGCGCAGTTGGACCGATTCCTCGTTCAGATCGATGTGCAGTATCCGGACCGTGATACCGAGCGCGATATCCTCCTGGCAACGACAGGTGTGACGGAGGAAGAGGCGCATGAGGTTTTCACCGCTGCTGAATTGATGGATGCACAGCAAATCCTGCGCCGCATGCCCGTCGGCGATTCCGTTGTGGAGATGATCCTTGATCTCGTGCGGGCCTTCCGCCCCGACAGCGCAGACGCCAGCGATGCAGTGAAAGAGAACGTCGCGTGGGGGCCGGGGCCGCGCGCGGCGCAGGCGCTGATGCTGACGGTCCGCGCCTCGGCGCTTCTCAATGGCCGGCTTGCGCCGTCTGTCGAAGATGTCCTGGATATGGCGCAGCCTGTTCTGCGCCACCGGATGGCGCTCAACTTTGCGGCGCGTGCTCGGGGTATGTCATTGTCCGCGTTGATTGATGAAACGGCAGCGGGTTTCGCGCGCACTGAGGCTGCTGCGTGAGTCTGACACCTGCCGATCTCCGCGCGCGTTCCGAAACCGAAGCCGCTCGTTTGCCCGCGTTGCTTGCGCGGGCGGAGCATTTGGCGGGAACAGTTTTGCTTGGCGAGCATGGGCGGCGTCGTGCCGGAATGGGCGATGACTTCTGGCAATACAGACCTGCACAGCCCGGTGATCGGAGGCGCAGCATTGATTGGCGGCGTTCTGCCAAGTCGGACGGCCAGTTCGTCCGTGAGCTTGAGTGGCAGATCGCGCAGAGCGTTCAGCTTTGGACGGATCAGGGCGCATCCATGCGCTACAGTTCCGATCCGAAATTGCCTGAGAAGATCGAACGCGCCCGCGTTCTGGCGCTTGCGACGGCTGTCTTGCTCAATCGCGGCGGCGAGCGGGTGGGCTTGACCGGTGGCCGTTTGCCGCCAAGACGGGGCCGGGCTCAGCTCTTGAGATTGGCGGAATTCTTTACCAGTGATGATGCTGCGGATTACGCTCCGCCCGAGGACAGGCAGATGCTGCCCCATGCGCGGGCCGCGTTTTTCTCCGATTTCATGGGGGATTTCGCCAGTGTCGAAGCGGCGCTGACCAAGGCTGCAGATCGTGGCGTTCACGGCGTGTTGGTTCAGATCCTCGATCCGTCTGAGGAGGCGTTCCCATTTCAAGGGCGCACGATCTTCGAGAGCATTGGGCAAAGCCTGCGCCATGACACGCTTCAGGCAAAAGACCTACGGGATCGTTACCTGGAGCGCCTTGCAGCACGCAAAGATGCTCTCGCGCGTTTGGCGGCTGTCACCGGGTGGCAGCATCTTGTGCATCATACGGATCAACCCGCGCAGACCGCGCTCTTGTGGCTTTATCAGGCATTGGATGGTGCGGCATGACGCTGTTTGGCATTGGATTTTTGACACCATGGCTGCTGGCGACGTTGGCCGCGCTTCCCATCTTGTGGATTATCCTGCGTGCCGTGCCGCCCGCGCCGATCCGGCGCATGTTTCCCGGGGTCGTGTTGCTGCTTGGTCTCAAGGACGATGATCAGGTCAGTGATCGGACGCCCTGGTGGTTGTTGTTGCTGCGCATGTTGGCTGTAGCAGCGCTGATCATTGGGCTGGCTGGCCCGATCCTCAATCCGCAGGAGCGCAGTATTACGGCGAATGATCGTGTTTTGGTCGTGCTTGATGGGACATGGGCCTCCGCGCATGACTGGCAGGCCCATCAACGCGCGCTGGACGCCATTTTGCGTGACGCCGCGGCGGCCGGTCAGACTGTGGCCACTTTGCGATTGACGGCGCCCGAGGAGATTTCATTCCAGTCGGCTGATACCGTTCGCGCGGCTCTGCCCGGGCTTCTGCCGCAGCCGTGGGCCTATGATGAGAGCACAGAGTTTGTCCTTCCTGATGGCGCGTTTGATACGATCTGGGTGTCTGACAGCCTTGATCATGCAGCCCGCGCGCCTTTGGTTGCAGACCTGCAATCCCGTGGTGCGGTCCGCGTTTTGCAAGCGGAGCGTTCGGCTCTGGGCCTCCGGGCCCCACGCTACGAGGACGGCATCGTTCAACTGACCGCAGTGCGGACACGGGGCCCTGCGGCTGAACATGTCATCATTGCGCAGGGCCGCGATCCCGCAGGCCGCGCCGCAACACTGGCCAGCGGGACGGCTGTCTTTGAGGACGATGCGCAAGTTGCGGAGCTGGAATTGTCCCTCCCAGCAGAATTGCGGGCGCGTATCACCCGATTTGAAATTGAGGGTATTCGGTCCGCTGGTGCTGTTGCTCTTGCGGATGATGGACTTCAACGGCGCGAGGTGGCCTTGATGGCGGGACGCGAGGATCGCGAAGGCCTCGAGCTGCTGTCCCCACTGCATTACCTGCAAAATGCGCTTGAGCCGAATGCTGATCTCCTGTCTGGCGCCTTGTCCGATGTTTTGCCGGCCAATCCGGATGTGATTGTGTTCGCAGATATTGCGACGGTGGCATCAGGCGAAGAAGAGGCGCTGCTGGAGTGGGTGGATGCGGGCGGTCTTCTGTTGCGCTTTGCCGGGCCTCGTGTCGCCGCATCAGACTTGAGCCGCAGTGCCGAAGACCCGCTCATGCCAGTGCGCTTGCGCGCGGGCGGGCGCACGGTTGGTGGCGCGATGAGCTGGGGCGAGCCCAAGACTCTGGCGCCCTTCCCGATGGATGGCCCCTTCGCGGGTCTTGATGTGTCAGAGGAGGTCGTGGTTTCCGCTCAGGTGCTCGCCCAACCCGATCCGACACTTGCAGACCGTGTGATCGCTGAATTGGCTGACGGGACGCCACTTGTCACACGCAAGCGCGTGGGCTCGGGCCAGATCGTCTTCTTCCATGTGACGGCAAATGCTGAATGGTCGACCCTGCCTTTGTCCGGCCTTTTTGTTCAAATGCTGGATCGTCTGGCAGTTTCTACATCAACCGAGGCGATGACTGCCGAAGCGCTCGAAGGCACCACATGGCAAGCGACGCAGGTCATGGATGCTTTTGGCAACCTCGATGACGCGGGAACGCGCCCGGGCGTCGATGGGCCCGAGCTCGCAGAGGCTCCGCTCAGCGCTGAATTGCTGCCCGGGCTCTATTCGAACGATGATCTCACGATTGCGCGCAACGTGATCGGGCCGGAGCAAAGTCTCGCGCGGTTTGAGTGGCCCGACGGCGTGCGCGTTGAGGGTTTGGCGCCGAGAGAGGAGACACCTTTGGCTGGATTGCTGCTCGCAAGTGCGTTGGGTCTGCTTCTCGTTGATGTCGTGGCATCGCTTTGGCTGTCCGGGCGTCTGGGCGGTTTGGCGCGCGCCGCTGCGATGATCGCAGGTTTGGCGCTCGTATCCCAGACAGCTGAGGCGCAAGATCAGAGTACCGATGAAGCGCTGGCGCTCTTGGCGACGCAAGAGGTCGTCCTGGCCCATGTGCTGACAGGCGACGCACGTCTGGATGATACGGCGGCAGCGGGGCTGCGTGGATTGTCAGAGACCTTGTTTTTCCGAACCTCAGTAGAGCCAGCTGATCCCATCGGCGTGGATCTGGAACGCGATGAATTGGCATTCTTTCCATTTCTCTACTGGCCTGTGAGCGAAGGGCAACCCATCCCTTCCGACGCGGCCTACTCGAAGCTCAACGCCTACCTCAGATCAGGCGGCATGATCCTGTTTGACACGCGCGATGCGCACGTGGCCGGGTTTGGCGCTGCGACGCCTCAGGGTCAGCGTTTGCAACAGCTTGCCGCGCCGCTCGATATTCCTCCGCTGGAGCCATTGCCGGAAGACCATGTTCTGACGCGCACGTTCTACCTCCTGCAGGATTTCCCTGGTCGCCATGCGGGCCGCAGTGTTTGGGTCGAGGCCGCGCCGCCGGATGCTGAAATTGTCGAAGGCATGCCGTTTCGCAATCTCAATGACGGTGTGACGCCAGTTGTCATCGGCGGCAATGACTGGGGTGCGGCATGGGCTGTGGACCAACGTGGAAATCCCCTCTTTCCGGTTGGCCGGGGTTATGCCGGGGAGCGTCAGCGGGAGATGGCGTATCGTTTCGGCGTCAACCTGATCATGCATGTGCTGACGGGCAACTATAAGTCTGATCAGGTGCATGTGCCTGCGCTTTTGGACAGGTTGGGCCAATGACCGGTTTTGTTGTTTTTGATCCGATGTTGCCCTGGCCGCTTCTGGCTGTCCTGGGGGTATTGGTCGCCGTCGGGACATTGCTTGCCTTGTGGCGCGGCTTGTCCGGCTGGGCGATGCGTGGGCTGGGAGGTCTGATCGTTTTGGCGGCGCTGGCGCAACCGGCCTACCAGCAAGAGGAGCGCGCGGCGCTGTCAGACATCGTCGTTCTTTTGGAAGACAGAAGCGCGTCTCAGGGGTTGGCCGAGCGCGGCGAGACAACGCAACGCGCGGCGGATGAGCTGGAAACCATGCTCACGGCACGCTCCAATACCGAGGTGCGCCGCATTGTCATTGACGATGCAGAAGACGACAGCGGGACCCAGATCATGTCTGCGCTGAACGAGGCCATGGCGCGCGAACCACGGGCGCGCCTCGCCGGCGTGCTGACTGTGACCGACGGTCTGCTGCATGACGTTGAGGCAGCACCGGACTTGCCCGCGCCGATGCAGGTCTTTCTCACGGGGAAGCAAACGGATTGGGATCGCAGGCTCACTGTGTCTAATGCGCCGGCATTCGCGATTTTGGGGGAACCCGTCACACTAACCTTGCGCGTAGAGGACGAGGGGGCTGCGCCTGCTACAGATACGGTGCCGTTGCTCGTGTCGATTGATGGGGCAGAGCCGCAGGAATTCGAAGTACCGCTGGGGCGGGATATCGAGCTGCCCATCACGCTGCCCCATGCCGGTCGCAACGTCTTGCAATTTGTTGTGCCCGAAGCTGAGGGCGAGCTGACGGATCGAAACAACTCTGCCTTGGTTCAGATCAACGGTGTCCGGGATCGTCTGCGCGTTCTGCTTGTCTCGGGTGAGCCGCATCCGGGCGGTCGCACCTGGCGCAATCTGTTGAAATCGGATTCATCGGTGGATCTTGTGCATTTCACGATCCTTCGCCCGCCTGAGAAACAGGACGGCGTGCCGGTGCGCGAGCTGTCGTTGATTGCGTTCCCGACGCGGGAGCTCTTTCTGGAAAAGGTTGATGATTTCGATCTGATCATCTTCGATCGCTACAAACGGCGCGGTATCCTGCCGTCGATCTATCTCGACAATGTCTCGCGCTATGTCGAGGAGGGCGGGGCGGTTCTGATCGCTGCGGGCCCGGATTTCGCGAGTGCGGATTCGCTCTATCGCTCGCCGCTCTCGCCCATCGTTCCTGCAAGTCCGACGGCGCGGGTACTCGATGAAGGCTTTGATCCAACCGTAACAGAGATTGGTGAGCGCCACCCGGTCACATCCGGTTTGGGAACACCCGATGATTGGGGCCGCTGGCTGCGCCAGATCGAGGTAGAGCCGCAAAGCGGACATGTCGTGATGTCTGGCATCGACGAGCGCCCCCTGCTGGTTCTGGACAGGGTTGGCGAAGGGCGTGTGGCGTTGATGGCGTCTGACCATGCCTGGCTCTGGAGCCGTGGTTTTGAAGGCGGTGGCCCCCAGCTGGAGCTGTTGAGACGCTTGGCCCATTGGATGATGGGGGAACCTGAGCTCGAGGAAGAGACGCTTACCGCAGAAGCCAATGGCCAGTCCATGCGTATCACGCGCCGGACCCTGCAAGACAGTGTCGATGATCTCACGATTACTGGGCCAGATGGGTCCGAGGTTATTCTGCCCATGGAGCAGGTGGGCCCTGGCCAGTTTGAAACGCGCTACGATGGGCCAGAGATTGGGCTCTACCGCTTGCGTGAAGGCGATGAGGAAGCCGTCATCGGCCTTGGTCCCGCGGCGCCGCGGGAGTTCGAGCGTACGATTGCAACGGGTGATCGGTTGGAGCCCATTGCGGCGTCCATGCGCGGCGGTGTCTTTCGATTGGAAGATGGTGTGCCGCGTCTGCGCGAGGTGCGCGAAGGACGTCCAGCTGCGGGCCGTGGCTGGTTTGGCATCACGCCGCGCAACGCGTTTGATGTGCAAGACGTCCGGCAAACGTCGCTTTTGCCGCCTTGGCTTGTGCTGTTGCTGGCGTCCTTGATGATTGTGGGTGCGTGGCTGCGCGAGGGTCGCAGCTAAGCCTAGGCGTCGCTTTCCAGTTTCTGACGGAGTTCGCGCAGGATTGGCAGGGCAGCTTTGACCTTGTCAGGCCCTAGATCGCTGACCAGAGTGGCAACGAGTGGCGTTATCGCGGCAAGGGCTGCGTCGCGCGCTTGCAGGCCAGCGGGGCTGATTGTGACGAGTTTGGAGCGCGCATCGTCCCAGTCTGGGCGGATGTGCACATAGCCCGCCCATTCCAGCTTTGAGAGCGTGTTTGTCATCGCGCCGCGGGTGACGTGAAAAGAGCGCGCAAGCTGCGCCGGAGTGCGTTCCGCTTTCGAATGTGCGAGATGATTGAGCACAGAAAAATGGCTCAACTCCATCCCCTTCGGCAGAGCGCGGCCCATGCGATTGCGCAGCATCTGATCGGCTGTGAACAGCTCGGAAAAGAGAGCTACAGCAAGCGCTTGGGAAGGGTCGTCACTCATTCGGGGCCGATAAATTCGCGGTCGTGTTGCAGGGCTGGGATTTTCTGTCTCGCTTGTGACACAGAGGCCATGTCCAGTTCAACCGACAGAACGCCCGGGGCCGTTCCGGCATCGCCCATAACCTCACCCCAGGGCGAAACGATCAGGGAATGACCGTGGGTGCGCCGCAAAGCGCCATTTCCCTCACCGTGCTGCCCGGTTTGTGCGGGCGCCAGTACCCATGCGCCGCATTCAATGGCCCGAGCGCGCAGAAGCGGTTCCCAGTGCCCTGGGCCGGTAGCGTAGGAGAACGCGGCAGGGACCGTCAGGATCTCGGCGCCTGCTTGCGCCAATGATCTGTAGAGATAAGGGAAACGCAGATCGTAGCAGATGCTCAAGCCGATCGTCGCAAAAGGTGTTTTCGCGATGACAGCCTCTGTCCCGGGGCGGTAGCCTTGGCTCTCTTGATATTGCTCTGTCTCGGACAATTGCACGTCAAACATGTGCAACTTGTCATACCGCGCAGCGATTTCGCCTTCGGGAGAGATCAGGATCGACCGATTGGCAAACCGGCCATCCGGATCATCCGTTTTGAGTGCAAGTGACCCGATCAGCAGCCAGATCCCATGGCGGGCGGCCTCCTCTCTCAGGGCGGCGAGGGTCGGGTCCGTGGCCTCGGGTTGGAGGACCTCCATCTGTCTCTTGCGGTTTGCGCCAAGGCAATTGGCGACTTCGGGCAGCAAGGCAAATCCTGCGCCGTCTGCCACCGCATCATCGAGCATCGACCGCATGACGCGGACGTTGTGGCTCGGATCCTCACTGGAATTCAGCTGTAGCAGACTGACGCGCATCAGGCAGCCAAGAGTGGATCAAGCTTGCCCGCGCGCTCCAGTGCAAAGAGGTCATCGCAGCCGCCCACATGGGTTTCGCCGATGAAGATCTGTGGAACAGTCCGGCCTCCATTGGCGCGCTGGATCATTTCGGGTTTGCGATCTGGGCGCGCCAGGACATCAATTTCAGAGAAGGTGACGCCCTTCTGTTTCAGCAAGCGCTTGGCCGCATGGCAAAATCCGCAGAGCGGCGAGGTATAGATTTCAACTGGTTGCATCTGGGCATTCCTTATCAGGTGTTGCCCTGCATTTAGGTGCGTCGGGCCGCGCGTGCCAGAACTATGACAGAAACTTCTCCTGCACGTGAAGCCTTTAGCGCCTCAGCGCAGGCATTGAGCGTGGCACCGGAGGTCAGAACGTCATCAACCAGCAAAACCGGGCGACCCGCAGCAATACGCCTGCGTTTGCGGGGGTTGACCCTGATTGCGTTGTCTACGGTTTCCTTGCGTTTTTCGTAGTCTTTTCCGTAGAGATTTTCGGTCCTTTGAGGACGTTGCAGGAGATCGGCGCTCAAAGGCAGGCCGAGTGTGTCTGAGATGGATTTGGCCAGAAGCGCGGATTGATTGTAGCGACGCTTGGCAAGCCGCGTCCAATGCAGCGGCACGGGCACGATAAGGGTGTTTGGTGTGAGCAAAGGCTCTGCCGCGCGGGCCATCCATGTCCCGGCCGTGCGCGCGACATCGTAGCGGTCGCCGTGTTTCAGAGCGAGCACCAGGGATCTGCCGTTATCGGCGTAGCTCAGGGCCGCGCGGCCTCGGTCCCATTTGCGTGGAAACTGAAGGCATTCGTCGCATTTGATACCGTCTTCCGCGACGCCGGGTTGCGGGACACCGCAGACATCGCACACGGCGCCTCCCAGAAACGGCGTCTGCCCCCAGCAGGATCCGCACAGGCCGAACTCTGTTTCGACGCCGGCGCGACAAATCAGGCATTCGGGAGGGTAGACCGCTCGCAACGCCGTTTGCACAAGTGACATCACCATTCTATCTGTGCCCCATGACCCAACAGGCCCCCAAATTGACCGACCGTACGGCGCTGCTCCGCAACCGCGCCCGCGCCTCGACGTTCTTCCTGCAAGAAGAAGCGCGCGACGAGCTTCAAGATCGTCTGGAAATGGTTAACAGGACCTTTACCAAGCCCGCGATTGTGACTGGTTTTCCCGACCTGTGGCGCAATGGGTTTGCTCAAGCGACCTTGGTTGAAGATGACGATACGCTAGCGCTTGAGCAAGCGGCGCATGATCTCG
Organism: Primorskyibacter sp. S187A; assembly: GCF_049800955.1. Taxonomy (NCBI): domain Bacteria; kingdom Pseudomonadati; phylum Pseudomonadota; class Alphaproteobacteria; order Rhodobacterales; family Roseobacteraceae; genus Primorskyibacter; species Primorskyibacter sp. S187A. The sequence continues at coordinate 479,273 of NZ_JBNAGA010000002.1, forward strand.
TCATCCATAGCCTGTCTCTGCATTGGGCTGATGATCCGATTGGCCAGATCATCCAGTGTTGCCGTGCTTTGCGGCCTGATGGACTGTTTTTCGGCGCTTTTCTCGGCGGGCAAACGCTTCATGAACTGCGGTCCTGTTTGGCGCAGGCCGAAGCGGATCTGACAGGCGGACTCTCGCCGCGCGTGGCGCCCATGACCGATGTGCGCGATGCAGGCGCGCTTCTGCAACGCGCCGGTTTGGCGTTGCCTGTCGCGGATGTTTTGCCACTTCGGGTCAGTTATGACTCCGCCTTTGCGCTCATGCGTGATCTTCGCGCCATGGGCGAGGGCAACGCGTTGAGCCAGCGGCTGCGCAGGCCCACGCGCCGCGCGATTTTTGACCGCGCGGCCGAGATGTACCGAGAGGTATTTGCCGATGCCGATCGCATAGTGGCAACTTTCGAAATCATCGTTCTCACGGGTTGGGCGCCGGCGGAAAACCAGCAGAAACCCTTGCGTCCGGGCAGCGCCAAGGCGCGGTTGTCTGAGGCACTTGGGACGCATGAAACGCCCTTGAAAGATTGACCTCGGCGCTTGGTCGCTTATGTGTCTGGCAAAGCTAACGCATCATGGGACCTCATTATGCTGGATACGACCAAGGGTCTGACATGCCCTGTGCATGCGCCGTCTGACCACCCGAAACTGCCTGCGGAAAAAGTGGGTGTCTTGTTGGCCAATCTCGGTACGCCGGATGGAACAGATTACTGGTCCATGCGCCGTTATCTGAACGAGTTCCTGTCCGACAAGCGGGTGATTGATTACAGCGCCTTCATTTGGCAGCCCTTGTTGCAGCTGATCATTCTGTCCAAGCGGCCGTTCAGCTCTGGCGCGGCCTACAAGTCGATCTGGAATGAAGAGGCCAACGAGAGCCCCTTGATGACCATCACCAAGGAGCAGACCGCCAAGATCACGGCGCGGATGGCGGAAACCTACGGCGATCAGGTCATGGTTGATTTCTGCATGCGATACGGCAATCCATCGACGCCTTCGAAAGTGCGGGCCATGGTCGAGGCAGGATGCTCCAAGATTCTCTTTTTCCCGCTGTACCCGCATTACGCAGGCGCGACGTCCGCCACAGCGAACGATCAGTTTTTCCGGTCCTTGATGAAGGAAAAGTGGCAACCGACGGCACGGGTGGTCGATCCGTATTACGCCCACCCCCTCTACATCGAAGCTTTGGCGCAATCGGTTGAGCGCGCTTATGCGGCCATGGAGACCAAGCCCGATGTGCTCGTGGCATCATACCATGGTGTGCCCAAGCGCTACCTTATGGAAGGTGATCCCTATCACTGCCAATGCCAGAAGACATCTCGCCTGCTGAAAGAGCGTCTGGGTTGGTCTGACACGGATATCGTGACCACGTTCCAATCCCGCTTTGGTCCTGAGGAATGGCTCAAGCCTTACACGGTGGAAGAGGTGGCCCGGCTGGCGGAAGAAGACGGCAAGAAGAATATTGCCGTGATCGCGCCCGCATTTTCGGCCGATTGCATCGAGACGCTTGAAGAGATCAACGAAGAGATCAAGGAAAGCTTCGAAGAAGCGGGCGGTGAGCACTTCACCTATATCCCCTGTCTGAATGCCGATGACGCTCATATCGATGCACTCAGCGCCGTGATCGGGGAAAACCTCGGCGGTTGGCTTCCACATTCCTGATCTAGACGGATGGAACAAAAAAACGGCGCCGAAAATGGCGCCGTTTTTCGTCAAGTAATTCCGTTTGGAATTAGTTGTTGGACGATGCTGCGGCAACGACCAGAGCAAGCAGAACCAACGGGACGATGATGCCCGCGGAAGAAGATGCTTGTGTTGTTTCTTCAACGATGACCGGAGCTTCCATCATGACGTCGTCTTTGGCGTAGGAGCCAGCGAACGCGGTCGAAGCAGCTGCAGTCAGCGCGGCAGCGAGTGCGAGTTTTTTCATAGTATATCCTCCAGATATTTACCTGCCGCCCGCAAAGTACGGTCCACGTACAGGCACCCAAGACTTACCTCGTGTGTTTTTCTAATCAGCAAACAGCGTTGATTGCAAACCGATCTTTGCAGATTTGAGCCGCTGTCCGCTTGTGTGTCGTCAAATAAGCAACACTTGTGTGCCGACTTTGGCCATACCGAAAAGCTGAGCAATATGCTCATTGTACAGACCGATACATCCATTGGATGATCTGCGCCCGATTTTTCGCGTATCGTGTGTGCCGTGGATGCGGTAATACGTCCAGCTCAGGTAAAGCGCGTGTGTTCCCAAAGGATTATCCGGACCAGGGCCAACAAAGTCCGGCCATTCAGGGTTTCGGATTTTCATCGCAGGCGTGGGACGCCAGCTCGGACCTTCGACTTTTCGCACGACACTGGTTCGGCCACGCCGGGTCAGATCTTCTGTCAAAGGGACGGAAGAGGGGAAGAGATGGTATGCGCCATCCTCCTGCCAGTAGTGCAAGGCGCGGCTGTCGATATCGACGAGAATCGCCCCGTTATCGAGGTTCGTAAAGTAAGGTCGCCAATCCAACGTCCGGAAACTGGAGATGTTGCGGCGCACCGCACGAGAGATTGTGCGTTCCAATTCAACGGTTTCATCGCCGGATTGTGCCAGCGCTGGTGCTCCGATCATCGCGGCTGCACCTGTGACAAAGGCGCGTCGATTTACTTTGAGGTCACTCATAGGGCCCTCCATCATCATGACTTCTCGTATTTGTGAATGTGATAGTGCGCGAAAGACGCAGTCGCAAATCAAACAAGCGTTAAGTTGCTCGAACCGCAGCAACTGGGTTTGAAAGGCCACGGCTTTCTCGGTAACGCTGCACAAAACAGAGGATTGGCGCGAGCGATGCTGCGATTTCTTACTTTGATGATCATTCTGGTGACCGGTTTGTCCGCTTGCGCGCCGCAAGCACCCGCGCCGACCTTGGGCCCGGATGGTTTGCCATTGCCCAAGCTTTATCGCATCGCGCCGGGATCTGAGGGTCGCATTCAGTTTCGTGTTCTCGATTCGGTGAATTCTCTGCGTCAGGCCGCAGGCGTAGCGTCTGTTTCGCTGAATGCTCAGCTGAATGCTGCTGCGGCGACTCATGCCCGGGATATGTCCGTGCAAAACCGGCCGTGGCATTTCGGGTCTGATGGATCGTCTCCCATCGATCGGGTGCGGCGTGTTGGGTATTCCGGCCGGTTGATCGGTGAGGCCATCTCGGAAACCTACGAGACCGAAGTGCAGACGCTCGCGGCCTGGATGGATGAAGAGGGCACGCACCGCATCATCATGTCGCCAGATGCGACACAAATGGGCTTTGCCTTCTTTCAGGAGCAGAACGGCAAGATTTGGTGGACGCTGATCATGGGCGGGCCAAACAGTTTGCCCGCGCCAACCCCTTTGCTCGGTGCCGAGAGCGCTGTTGGCGAGACTGGCGTGAATGAAATTGCCACGACGGCAATCGAGCTCAGCGCAGACGGCTGAGTCTTGGGAGACAGGCCTCACGTCCGAGGACGCGAGGCCTGTTCGTTGATCACAACAATTAGTTGACGGTTTTTGCGTCCACGACGTCCTTATCGAGAGACGGGCCTTTCGCGATCTCGATCCGGCGCGGCTTGAGCGCTTCCGGAATTTCGCGCTGCAGATCAATGTGCAGCATGCCGTCCGTATGGCTGGCCCCGGTGACCCGCACATGATCGGCAAGGTGGAAGCGGCGCTCGAAGGCGCGGGTCGCGATGCCACGATGCAGGTAGGCGCGCTCTGCATCATCAGCAGGTTTGCGCCCGGTCACAACGAGGGCTTGCTCCTTCACATCGACGGAGAGGTCACTGTCGGAAAAACCGGCGACGGCAATCGAGATACGATACTCGTCTTCAGCGGTTTTTTCGATGTTGTAAGGCGGATATGTCTGGTGGCCGGTTTCGGTGGACAGAACCCTGTCCATCATGTCGGCAAGTGTGTCAAAACCGACGGTTGCACGATACAGCGGTGCAAGATCAAAACTACGCATTGGATACCTCCGTTGAGCGTTTCCATATATCTGCGCATCCCCCAAACGGGGCGATGCGATCTAGAACCGGGCCCATCCTTGGCGCCCGGGTACATCAGATGTGGGAAAGCATTTGAGAGGTTTCAAGCCCTCAGGGTTTGACGAATTTCGCCCCGGTCGCGTTGCGCTCCGCCGAGCTTTGAAAGCGGCTGCGAGAGGCCATTTCAACGCGTAGCACCTGAAGCGGGCTTTCCAGTGCCGTGCCCAGGGAGACAGGTGTGCCATTGGCTTCCGCCTTGGCAGAGACAACGGAGACAATCCGCGGCTCGCCATCAAGGAATGAGAAGACAGGCGCGCCCGACGAGCCGAAATCGACATCGCAAGACATGACCAGCACGCCATGCTGGCGCGCCATAACGCGACACATTTCCTGCAGAGACGGGACATCCGCGCGGTTGTGCGCATAAGAGACGACACCGACCCGCTCGCCGTCCCGTGGGCGCATGTCTGTCGCGAAGGGGCGGACTTCTGTTGTTCGGATCGGCTGGACCAGCTTGAGAAGTGCTACATCATTGCGCACGCGTCCCTCATGGGCGGCGGCAGCGTAATCGTAGTCCGGATGAACCACGGCGTCTCCAACCCAGCGATAGGCGGAGGCGCGGCCATTGCGCCACCCCGCCCGAAACTCGATTTCTGTTTCGTCAATTTGTGCGCCGGTCGTGGGGTCAAACAAACAATGCGCCGCGGTCAGAACGAGATCTTCCTCGATTAGAGCGCCTGTGCAAAAGCCGGTGCCATCAATATCGAGCCGACCAACAGCCTCCCATCCCCGGCCCTCATCGCCTGTGTTGAGCTTGCGCAATCCGGTGTCGTCCGCCGTCACGAAGGAGGCGAGCATCAGACTTGCAAAACCAACGAAAATTGCACGTTTCATTCTAATCGCATTCATGAGGGCACGCAGTAGCGATCAGTTTAGGCAAAATTTGGGCGAATTTGCAGGGTTAGCGTAAAATTGGCACAGCATCTGCGGCTTTTGCGCCTTCTTTCATGGCCGGAGGTATTGGACCACCGCTGGCCCAATCCAGAAGCTCAACGGTGTGCACAATGGGAAGATCTGTGGCAGATCCGATTTGCATCATGCACCCGATGTTGCCCGCTGCAATGACGTCGGGTTTCACGGCTTCCAAAGTGCGGACCTTGCGTTCCTTGAGTTTACCGGAAATCTCGGGCTGCATCAGGTTGTAGGTTCCCGCAGAGCCACAACACAGATGTGCGTCTGCCGGTTCCGCCACACGGAACCCCGCCCGTTTCAGAAGAGTCTTGGGATGCGTCTTGATTTGTTGGCCATGCTGAAGCGAGCAGGCGGCATGATAGGCAACGGTCATATCCCGTGGCGTGCCTTCGGGCAGATCCAGTTGCATCAGAACTTCCGAGATATCCATGGCGATCTCGGAGACACGATGCGCCTCCTGAGCAAGATCCGTGGTGCGGAACATATGACCGTAATCCTTGACGGTGGTTCCGCAGCCGGAGGTGTTGATCACAATCGCGTCGAGGCCATCTCCGTCCATCTCGCGCGTCCAGGCGCGGATATTTTTGGCGGCGGTCCCGTGGCTCTCCGCTGTTTTACCCATGTGATGGGTCAATGCTCCGCAACAGCCGGCCCCATCGGCCACGACGACTTCGCAGCCAAGCCGCGTCAGCAGACGGATCGTGGCATCGTTAATGTCGGTGTTCAGCGCTTTCTGGGCGCATCCTGTCATGAGCGCGACGCGCTTTCGTTTGGGTGCAGCTGGCGGAAAGCTCTGGGGATCATCGTTGCGGCTTACGGGAGGAATGGTCTTCGGGGCCATTGCGAGCATTGCCTTGAGCCGCGCATCCGGGATCAAGGGAGCAAAAGGTTTGCCGATTTTGGCCAGCAGCAACGCCACGCGAAAGCGCATCGGAAAAGGCAGGATCCGCGCGAGGATCCAGCGCAGAGCCCGATCAGACCACGGCCTGTCATAGTGCCTCTCGATATATTCCCGTGCGTGATCAACGAGATGCATGTAGTGAACGCCCGAAGGGCATGTCGTCATGCAGGCAAGGCATGACAGACAACGATCAATATGCTTGACCGTTTTCTCGTCGGGCTTGCGCTCGTTTTCGAGCATGTCCTTGATCAGGTAAATACGCCCGCGCGGGCTATCGAGCTCATCGCCCAGGACCTGATAGGTCGGGCAGGTTGCCGTGCAGAAACCGCAATGCACGCAGGCGCGCAAGACCTCATTGGCGCGCGCCGTGCCGGGGTCTTTCAGCTGATCTTCGGTGAAGGTCGTTTGCATGGTCCTACCCCATCAAGCCGGGGTTCAAGAGTCCCCGGGGATCAAATTGCGCCCGCAAGCCTGCGGAAATCTTTGCGACAACCGGGTTCTCCGGCTCGAAAATCGGTACGGCCTCTTTCAGTTCAGCACTGCCACGCATGAGAGTTGCGTGGCCGCCGAGCGATTGGGTTGCGCGGCGCACGGCTTGCGCTTGGGCCAGATCGTTGCCCTCAAAGCGCACCCAGACGAGCCCACCGCCCCAATCATAGAGACAAGAGATCGCGTGGCCCTCCGCGCGCAACATCTCTGTTAAGCGCGGGCCATCGGAGGGTTTGACCGAAACGCGCCAGAGCGCACCGGGCCCCGCCATCGGCGTCACATCCCGCATGTGTTGCCACAGCGCGGCGCTGGCGTCGTCTTCATGGATTTCGCAACCCGGCAAAAGCGTGTCCGTCAGTTGCTCGCTGCGGTAGGCCACCGACTCGCTCAGGCCTTCGATTCGCACAAGCGTCAGCGCACCGTCTGCGAGCGTACCAGCGTCTGCATGGGCCGCACCCGTGACATCAAAGGGCGAGCCAAGCGCGGCGGAGAGTTTTTGCACCGCGCTGTCCGCGTCGAGACCTGCCAGCGCGAGCGTGCGCTCGGTCTGCGGTTTGGCGAGAACCTTGAAAGATACCTCGGTCAAAATGCCCATGGTGCCCCAGGCGCCGGTCATCAGTTTGACCAGATCGTAGCCCGTCACGTTTTTCATGACGCGGCCGCCGTTCTTGATGATGCTGCCAGCGCCATCCACGAACCGAACGCCGAGCATATGATCGCGGCAGGCACCTGTCTGGATGCGTCGCGGCCCGGATACGTTGGCGGAAACGATTCCCCCAATTGTCGGCGTGCCCGTGGTTCCGAGAACCTGTCGCCAATCTCCGGGCTCAAACGCCAGACGCTGGTTTTCGGCGCCAAGCGCGGCCTCGATCTCTGCAAGTGGCGTGCCTGCTTGCGCGACCATTGTAAGCGCACCGGGCTCGTACAAAGTGATGCCAGAGAGGCCACCGGTATGCACGGGAGTTGCCGCGCCTTGCGTGCCGATGCGGCGCGTGTCCCCGCCTATGACGCGCAGAGGTCCGGATGCCGACAAAACGATGTCGGCTAGTTCAGCTTCTGTTTGCGGTGTCATCAGGAATACTTTCGAAAGGCGCGTTACTGCGCGGCAAGCTTGGCGGCGCGTCTGTCTTGCGAGACATCCAGCGGGAAGACTTTTGCCGGATTGAGCAGCCAGTTGGGATCAAACACATCTTTCACACGCATCTGCGCTTCGAGATCGGCCGCCGAGAATTGCACATTCATCAGATCGCGTTTTTCGATGCCCACACCATGCTCGCCTGTCAGACAGCCGCCAACCTCGACGCATAATTTCAGGATTTCCGCGCCAAAGGCTTCGCAAATCTCGAGTTGACCGGGCTCATTGGCATTGAAGAGGATCAGGGGGTGCATGTTGCCATCGCCGGCATGGAAGACATTCGCAACATCGAGGCCAAATTCCTTGGACATCTCACCAATGCGTTTGAGCACATAAGGCAGCTCGGAGACCGGGATCGTGCCATCGAGGCACATGTAATCGTTGATTTGTCCCATCGCGCCAAAGGCCGATTTGCGGCCGAGCCAGATCCGCCCGGCCTCATCGGCATCCGCGGCTTCGCGCAGTTCGACCGGGTCGTGGCGGCGCGCGATGTCCATGATGAGCGACAATTGCTCGGCAATCTCGCTATCTGAGCCTTCGACCTCAACGATCAGTAGTGCTTCGCAATCGGGATATCCTGCGCCAGCGAAGGCTTCACAGGCCCGGATGCAAGGCCGGTCCATGAATTCGATGGCGACCGGAAGAATGCCCGCCTTGATGATATCCGCGACGCAGGCGCCCGCTACCTCGTTGCTGTCAAACCCCATCAGCACGGGCCGCGCGCCCTCCGGCTTGCGCAAAATGCGCAATGTGGCTTCCGTCACAATGCCCAATTGCCCCTCTGAACCGCAGATCAGACCCAGCAGGTCGAGCCCTCCTGAATCGAGATGTGCGCCACCAATCTCTGTGATGGTGCCATCCATCATGACCATGGTCACACCGAGGAGATTGTTGGTCGTGACGCCGTACTTCAGGCAATGGGCGCCGCCCGAATTCATGGCGATATTCCCGGCAATGGCGCAGGCCAACTGGGAAGACGGGTCCGGGGCATAGAAGAAATCGTTTTCTTCCACAGCGCCCGTGACACTGAGGTTCGTGCGACCGGTTTGCACGCGAATAAAGCGGTTGTCGTAGTCGGTTTCCAAAACGGCGTTGAGCCGGGCGACGCCGAGGATTACGGAATCGGCTGTGGGCAAAGCGCCACCTGCCAGCGAGGTCCCCGAGCCACGAGGCACGACGGGCACGCCCATGTCATGGCAGATCTTGACCACGGCGGCGACCTCTTCGGTCGAGCTGGGCAGCACTGCGGCCAGCGGAGGACAGCGGTAGGCGGCGAGTCCGTCGCATTCATATGCACGGACCTCGGACGTCTCATGGATCACCGCGTCTTTGGGCAAAACAGCTGTCAGGCGTTCGACGATCTGGGCCTTGCGCGCGATGACATGACCATCTGGTTGGGGCAGTTCCATGAGCTCTCCTCCTGATTGGTAAGAAAATATAACCAATACTTGTGGCTTGGCAAGCTCTCATTGCGCGGGCTACAAGGCCTCATGTCGTGGTTAGACCGCATCTCTCTCTTCCAACCGCTTGATTTACTTGCGTTTGCAGTCCTCCTCGGGGGGTGGCTGATCGTCGGGTGGCGCATCGATTCACCTGGTAAGCGGGCGTCGGTTTCCTGTCTGATGGCGGAGTATCGGCGCGAATGGATGATCCAGATGGTCAGCCGGGATCCGAGAATCTTTGATTCGCAGGTTATTGCCATGCTGCGTCAGGGGACGGCGTTCTTTGCCTCCGCCTGCATGATCGCGATTGGTGGGGTCTTTGCGGTGATGGGGAATGCCGAACGCGTCGTGAACCTCGCCAATGATCTGACGTTGAGCGATGATCCCGCGATCGTGTGGGAGCTCAAGCTGGCGGTTGTGTTGATTTTGCTGGCGAATGCTTTTTTGAAGTTTGTCTGGGCCAGCCGATTGTTCAGCTATTGCGCAGTCCTCGTGGCGGCTGTGCCCAATGATGCGAGTGACCCGCGGGCCTATCCGCGCGCCGCGCAAGCGGCAGAGATCAACATCACGGCCGCCCGGTCCTTCAATCGCGGGTTGCGCGCGATCTATTTCGCACTGGCCGCAGCCACTTGGGTCTTTGGGCCTCTCGTGCTTTTGATCGCGTCTGTCGCGACCATTGCTATATTATGGCGCAGGGAGTTTGCGTCAAAGTCCCGTGAAGCCCTCATCTCGGGGTTGCAGATAAAAGGTGAGACATGAGGTTAGCTGTCATTTTTGCGGCGATGGTTCTGGCCACACAGGGCTCCGCGGATTTCGCGGAAACAACGAAAGCCGTTGCCAGCAAGACAGGCGATACCTGGCGGATCGATGTGACGCTTCTGCATCCCGACACAGGTTGGGATCATTATGCCGATGGCTGGGAAGTGCTGGATGCGGATGGCAATCGTCTTGGCTACCGCAAGCTCCATCATCCGCATGTCAATGAGCAGCCATTCACACGCTCCCTCACAGGCATTTCCATTCCGGCAGGGACGACGCGCGTCTTTGTGCGCGGGCATTGCAATGTGCACGGTTGGCATGATGAGACCGTCCCGGTGGACTTGCGCTAAGGCATCTTTTCAAAGCGCATGCCCTGCGGCATACCCTGTGCAGAGCAAAGGCAGGAGGGCCGGTCCATGAAACGCTCCCGTATCAATGATATTATTCGGCAAAGCGACGCGTTCATTCGCTCCTTTGGATACACGCTGCCGCCTTTCGCCTATCTGTCACCCGAAGCGTTAAAGGCCGGAGATCACGCTGAGATCAAACGCCGCCGCATGGGATGGGACATCACGGATTACGGACAGGGCCGATATGATGAGATGGGCCTGTTTTTGTTCACGACGCGCAACGGTCTGAACGAAGATCTCGGTCAAAAATCAGCGATGCTCTATGCCGAGAAGATCATGATCTCCAAGCAAGATCAGTTGAGCCCGATGCATCGCCATGATCTCAAGGTCGAAGACATCATCAATCGCGGCGGTGCGACGCTGGTCATCGAGTTGTTCGCGGCAGATGCAGAAAAAGGCATTGATCGGTCCGCTGACGTTACAGTCATGGTCGATGGCAATTGGCGCACCTTGCCCGCCGGTGGTCATCTCAAACTGGCGCCGGGTGAGTCCGTGACGCTTCTGCCGCAGCATTGGCATGCGTTTTGGGGCGAGGGCGGAGATGTCCTGATTGGTGAAGTCTCGACGGTCAATGATGATCTGAACGACAATATCTTCGAGATGGAGATCGGGCGGTTTTCAAATATCGAAGAGGATGAAGCCCCGCTTCACCTGCTCGTCTCGGACTACGACACCCAGCTTTAGGCCAGCCACCAGCGCTGGGCAAACCGGGCATTGTCCATCGGCAGGGATTGCCCAATGGTGACCGGTGTTTGCACGCGGGCGGTCATGGCGATTGTGCCCTGGGTCCGGATGCCCCGCATCTCGCCAACAGCGGCCACGCCGAGATCGGAGACCACATCGACGACGCCCGCCTTGAGTGCGGCGCGCTGTTCCCGGGCAGAGTTCAGGGCAATGAGTTCAACTTCATCTGCAAAACCGGCGCTGTCACCTTTCCAGTGGTCATCAACTCTCTGGCCCAGAAAACGCGCGCCCGGCGCAAAATGCAGCGTGCGGTAGAGACCCGTGCCGACGCCCATGCCCTGCGCGTTTGCCGGTTGAATGGCGAGGGTTGGGTGAGACAGCTCATAGAGAAAGCTGGGGTTGGGCGCGTGGAGTGTGATCCTCAGATCATGGGTGCCCATAAGCGCGACGCTTTCAATCTGCGCCAAAAGCGCAGGCTCGGCGCCGTGGTGCTCAAGCGTGGCCAGTACATCCTGCGCCGTCAATTCAGCGCCATTGTGGAACACGATGCCCCGACGCAGTGCAATATCCCAGCTTCTGGCGCCATCACGGCTGGTCCAGCTTTCGGCCAGCTCTCCCTTCAGCGCACCATCGGCTGCGACTTCCGTCAGACATTCGAACACAGCGCCTTGTCCGGCAGTCAGCATGAAGAGACCGGTTGCGCCGCGCATGTCCCAGCTGTCTGACGCGGAAGCGCCAGAAAGCCCGGCGCGCAGACGTCCGCCGCGCACACCGCGCGCCATCAACGGGCCACCAGACGCAGCAAATACGCCTGCAAGCGCGCCGCTCTGTAGCATTTCCCGTCGACTGATTCTCGTCATGCGGCCTCTCCCAAAACCAGCTCACATCAAACCATAAGGGTTTCGACCTTGAAACCCTTAGCGCATGTCTTCTGCAATTTCATCCATGACCCGCACAAGTTCAGCGCTGATCCCGGGCTCGCTGAGGGCATGGCCGGCATTGCGGATCATGCGTAGCTCGCAATTGGGCCATGCGCGCGCCAATTCCCATGCGCGCTGCGGCGGGCAGATCATGTCATATCGCCCCTGCACGATGACTCCCGGGATGTGTGCGATCTTCTCAACTTCGGCGAGGATCTGACCGTCATAGTCCAGAAAGCCAGCGTTGGTGAAATAGTGGTTCTCCAGCCGCGCAAAGGCACGGGCGTAATCGGCGGGCGCTTCGCCGCCCTGACCGTTGGAATAGACCGACGCCAGAGCATTTTCCCAGGACGACCACGCGCGGGCGAATTTCACTTCTTGCAGCATATCTCCGGAAAAGAGCCGTTTGTGATAGGCATGGATCAGGTCATCCCGCTCGTCCTCGGGCACCATCTCGGCAAAGCGGGCCCAGGTCTCGGGCCAGAACTGCCCTGCGCCCCCGCCGTAGAACCACTTCAGCTCAATCTGTGTCATCAGGAAGACGCCGCGCAGGACGAGATGGCTGACATGAGCGGGATGCGCCTGCGCATAGATCAGCGCCAAAGTCGCGCCCCATGATCCGCCAAAGACCGCCCATTGCTCGATGCCCAACAGCTTTCTGATGCGTTCGATATCGGCCACGAGATGCCAGGTGGTGTTGTCCTTGACGCTTGCAGACGGTTTGGAGCGACCGCATCCACGCTGATCAAAGAGGATGACACGGTACACGGCAGGATCGAAATACCGGCGCATGGCCGGGCTACAACCTCCGCCGGGTCCGCCGTGCAGAACGACGACGGGTGTGCCCGCCTTGTTGCCGGATTGCTCAACATACACCGTATGACCATCGCCCACGTCGACCATGCGCTGATCGAAGGGATCAATCGGCGGGTAGAGGTACTGCACTGCGCGCTTTTGGCCTGAGAATTTATCCATATCACACTATATGAGGTCTCAGGACCTCAAAGACCATAGGAAGACCCCATGAGCATTACTGTTGATGCAGGTGAAATTGCAAAGTTTGAAGCCATGGCTGCGGAGTGGTGGGATCCAAACGGCAAATTCAAGCCTCTGCACATGCTCAATCCCTGTCGTCTTGACTATATCACGAGCCAGATTGCGGGCGAGTTTGACCGGGACCTCGGCTCCGAGGCGCCTTTCGCGGGCTTGCGTATTCTCGATATCGGCTGTGGGGGCGGGCTGCTTTGCGAACCTATGGCGCGGCTTGGCGCGACGGTTGTCGGTGCGGACGCGGCGGAGCGCAATATCCCTGTCGCGCGTGTGCATGCGGAGCAATCCGGTCTCGAGATTGATTACCGCTTCACCACGGCGGAGGCCATGGCCGCGGAGGGAGAGCAATTCGATATCGTGTTGAACATGGAGGTGGTTGAGCATGTCGCCGACCCTCTGGCCTATCTGACGGCCTGCCAAGAGCTCTTGCGTCCGGGCGGGTTGCAGATCTGCTCGACGATCAACCGAAATCCGAAGAGTTTTGCGATGGCGATTGTTGGGGCGGAATACGTCATGCGCTGGTTGCCCAAAGGAACACATGAGTGGTCGAAATTCATAACGCCGGATGAATTGTTCGAATTGATCACGCAGTCGGGCCTGACCCCTGTGGATCGCAAGGGATTCGTTTTCAACCCGATCAGTTGGTCCTGGAGCATTTCAGCACGGGATCTGTCCGTGAACTACGTCACGGCAAGCACAAAGCCGGGGGCGCCGTCCTGAACGCTGGGGCTGCGACGAATGTCTCAGAGTTTGCAGGAAGTGTCTCAACTTGTTGGAGTTTCCCCGTGCAATTTCGTGCCGTTCGCGGTTTTGTCAGGTGTGAGCGCTTGACGCATTGGTGCGGAAGCTATTTGTTCTGCGCAGACATAAAAGGGAGTTCATCGAGATGAAATCACTCGTGACGACGACAATTCTTGCATTGGGTCTGACAGGCGGCGCGGCATTTGCCGAGGGGCATGCTGACCTTACGGCGACAGGTGATGCCGCTGCGGGCGAAAAGGCCTTCCGCCAGTGCGTATCCTGCCACGTTGTGCAAAATGATGACGGTGAGACACTCGCCGGACGCAAATCCAAAACCGGTCCGAACCTGTATCAGGTTGTTGGCCGCGCACCGGGCGCAGTTGAAGGTTTCCGCTATGGTAAAGACCTCGCAAGCCTCGCCGATAGCGATCTGGTTTATGATGAGGCCACATTTGTTGCCTACGTGCAGGATCCGAAAGGCTGGCTTCAGGAAGCAACAGACAACAGCAAGGCGCGCTCCAAGATGAGCTTCAAGGTGCGCAAAGAGGAAGACGCGATCAACCTCTATGCCTACCTCAAGTCACTTGACCCGGCGATGGCTGACGCAACCAACTAAGCTTGTCCGTCCAGCTTTGAAATCACGAATCAGGCCTGCTGAACCAGCAGGCCTTTTTCTTTGAGCCAGGACTGGATCGCTCCAGCGACACGGACAGGCGCTTCCTCATGCAGAAGGTGGCCCAGATCGGCCCAAACCTGAACCTCCGCCCGGGGCAGTCGCTTGGCGGCATCCTGTGCAACGCTGGGCGGAACCGTCTTGTCCTGCGCGCCCGCGATAAACAGAACCTCTGCATTGGTTTTGCCGAGATCCGATGCCACGGCATCCAGTGACCATTGGGCCATCATCATCAAGGTGCCATCAACGTGGTCACGGTCAGCCACAAGCTGCGCGTAGAGCTGCTCACCTTTGGCATCGATTTGAGAGCCGGTGCTTTTGAGCAAGGCCTTCAACCGGTCAGGTTTTGACGCGGACCGTGAGAAGAGATCGGCCGTAAACGGTGTCGCCGCCAAGACCTTGGCCATCGCGGGGAACAGGAGCCCGGCCAGCCCTTTGAAATTCCCCAGCGCGGGATTGATCCCGATCACATGATGAAATCTGTCAGGAGCGATCTGAGCCATCCTCAAGGCCACGGCGCCACCAGCGGAATGTCCGATCACAGCCGCCACCGGCCAGTTCTCCTGCCGACAGAGCGCGAGCACGTCCTGACTGGTGGCTTGCAGGCCTGACCGATTGCGCGCGCCGAGCTGTGTCAGACCATGCCCGGGCAGATCAATGGCAATGCAGCGAAAGGACCGGGCCAGCTCTGGCATGACATCGCGCCAGGAATGCGACGCACCTCCTGCGCCATGGAGGAAGAGCAAGACGGGGCCATGGCCCATCTCCTGAATGTGCCATCTGTGAGGTGCGCAGAGAATCCGACGGGAGCATTCCGCATGCGGCCAGCCCGCCAATGCGTCAGGCCAGCGCATCGCTCACAGCATTCGAAATGCGTTGGGCATCAGCCCGGGGCAGGGGGAGGTAAGGCGCATCCATGATGCTGGCCAATTGGCGCAGCGCAGGTGTTGGCCTGTTGCCGGTATCCAGCATGATCGCAGGCAAGGTCACCGCGCGCAGGCAGCGGCCCATTTGCTCGGCGTCCTCGCCCGCTTGCGCGCGGTTGGCTGTGCCATCGAGGGCGATATTCGCGCGGCCATCCGTGAGGACCGCAACGGTGGGCGACAGGCCCTTGCCTCTGCTTTGCAGGCCAAGATCAAGCGCGGTTCGCAATCCCGCGGCCAGCGGTGTGCCGCCGCCACCGGGAAGCCCGGCCAACCTGCGCTTCGTTTGCACGAGCGACCGTGTCGGGGGCAGTAAAAGCTCAGCATGCTCGCCGCGAAACGACACAAGCGCGACGTGGTCACGACGGGAATAGGCTTCTGCGAGCAGCAGCTCGACAGCGCCTTTTGCCTCGCCGAGCCGGGCCATTGCGGAGGAGCCAGACGCATCTACCGCAAAAATCAAAAGCCGGTCTGACCGCTCTTCAAACCGTTTGATGCGAATGTCCGATGGCCGGATGTGCAGCCCCGTCTTGCCTGGCACTGACTTGGCGCGGATGGCTTGCCAGGGCGCGGCGGCCCGAAGCGTCGCGACCAGATCAATCCGCGCGCGCCCATCCAGCCGCCCTGGGCGCGATGGCAAAGGCCGCCCGCGCCGATTGCCTTTCTTGCGATGACCTGCGCCGCCCGCACCTTTGGCCGCAGAACCGGACTTTTGCGTGATCTGATCGAGCAATCCATCAGGCAGCAGCGCTTTGACCGCGTCAATCAGCATCTCTTGCGGGATTTCATCAGTATGCGTGGTGTCATCCTCTGCGCCGTCGGCGTGATCTTCGCTGGGCGGAGGCACGTCGTCATCAAGTGCGTCTTCAGCCGTGTCGTCCTGAGGCATGCATGTCGCGCGGTGCGGGTAGACCAATGTGGCTGCTGTTTCCAGATCGTTTGCGGTCAGCTGCGTGCGACTGTCTCGTTGAGCCAGCGTCGTGGCCGCTCCGAGAGCGAGCAGAGGCGCGCGCAGGGAATCAATGCCGAAACGGGCGGCGAGGGCGGTGAGCGATGTGATTGCATCAGGCAGCGCCGCGTCTGTCGTATTGGCCTCTTCGTCGGGCGCGGGAGCGGACATGTCAGCGAGCGTGATATCGGTCAGATCGATGTGAAAAGCGAGGCGTTCGGCCAAAGGAGGCGGGCAGCGCTCATCGCTTTCAACACCTTCATCCAGCGCAATCAGGCAGTGGCCACGATCCTGATCCAGCAGCTGGGCCAAGCGCGCGGCCAGATCATTTGGGCATCTCTCGGCCATTGTCAGAACGAGCGCGCAGGGCGTTGCGGCCAGACCTTCGGTTCGAACAACGTGTCCCGCAGCCAGCGTCGCGGCAAGATCGATCCCGCCGAAGAGCTGTTCGTCAGGCAGGCTGGGATGAACCTTGCGAATGTTCAGCGATGTGGCGGCTAGGCGCGCGAGGAACGCGTCGCGCACAGGCCCCGAGCGGGCGCGCAGCACAAGCCCCTTCAGACGCCCGGGTGACCGCGCGATCAGGTCCAGTGCCAAACAGGCTTGCTGCCAGCGCAGCGCGCCGTCGTTCATGCCAATACCTTCTCCACTGTGCGGCCCACGCGGACGCTTGATCCTGCCTCATCCAACGGATCACGGCGCAGTCTGTGCGACAATGCCGAGGGCGCGATAGCGCGCAAATGATCCCGGGTGACGACGTTCTTGCCTTCATAGGCGGCCAGAGCGCGCGCTGTGCGCAGCAAGGTCAGCTCTCCGCGCAATCCGTCTGAGCCGAGTGCCAGACAAAGAGTTGCCGCAGAGCGCAGGACATCTTCCGGCGTCTCCATCTCTTTGAGAAGCGCACGCCCCTTGAGAATTTGATCGCGCACCTTGGCGTCCTCTGCCTGCCAGTGGTCGAGGAATGTCGCGGTATCGGTCTCGAAAGCATCTCGCCTGCGGATCACCTCGATGCGTTCCTCGATATCGGTGGGTGAGCGCACTTCGACGGACAGGCCAAACCGATCCAGCAATTGCGGGCGCAGCTCGCCCTCCTCCGGGTTGCCAGACCCGACAAGCACAAAGCGCGCCGGATGGCGAATGGAGAGACCTTCGCGCTCGACAACATTTTCGCCCGATTGCGCGACGTCGAGCAACAGATCGACAATATGATCTTCCAGCAGGTTGACCTCGTCGATGTAGAGATACCCCCGGTTGGCACGCGCCAGCAGTCCAGGCTCAAAGGCTTTTTCGCCGCGCGTTAGGGCGCGTTCGATATCGAGTGCACCGACAACGCGATCTTCGGTCGCCCCAAGGGGCAGATCGATCACGGGTGTGGAGCGTGTCTCAAGGTGGGTTTGCGTGACCTCGGCCCATTCAGGCACGTCCGCGAGTTCTGCGGAATTGCAGGGGCACCCGATGACGACCTCGATCTCGGGAAGCAACGCCGCAAGTGCGCGGACCGCCGTGGATTTGCCGGTGCCGCGATCGCCAAAAACGAGGACGCCCCCGATGCCGGGGTCAATTGCCGTCAGAACCATCGCCTGCTTCATTTCAGCTTGGCCAACAATGGCAGAGAAGGGGAAAGGCGTTTTCATGGGCGTTCCAATCGGGTCAGCGGGGAGGTTCCCCCCCATGAGCCTGCATCGCCAAGGACGGCAAAGCGGGCATAGAGTTCTTCGCGAAACCAATCACCCTCGCGCACGGCGCGAATGGCTTGGGCGTGGGGGCCATCTTTGCGGGCAAAGTCGGCCATGGAGGACGTGTCGGGCCAGATCGAAAAGGTGACCTGATGCAACAAGGGCACTTCGCCGATGCCAATCTTGAAGGCCACATTGCGGTCATTGCCGATCACGGCAGAAATATCGGGGACACGGCGCCAGAATTGCAAAGCGACCGAAGGTTTGACGGTTGCGCGGGTCAACGCGGCCAAGGGGCCGGGCTGCGACTTCATTGAAGCTTCAAAAGGTTCGGTACCACTCCAGACCCCGCGCGCCGATGTGGCCGACAGAAAGATCGTCCAATGTTCGGATGCGCGCCGCATGTAGCGTTGATAGATGGCGGCGTTCTGGGTTTGCTCCCGTGCGGTGTCTTCATCGTCCCATGTGGCCAGAATGGCATAGACGCCGGTGTTGGGCACTGGTGTAAACCCTTCGCCTGTCCCCGATCCGCACAGCTTCCAAAAGCCTATGCCTGGCACTTTGGGCATAGCGACGCGGCCTGCGCCCATCATGGCCAGCGCCCAGAGGCGGTTGGTCCAACCGTTGAAGCGGAAGAATGATATTGAGACAATTTGCATGCGGTCGTTCCCGAGACTCAGACCCGATTGGCATTCGGGCCACGACAAAAGTAAATGATGTTCTAGGTATGATTGTCAACTAAACTAGACATGCTAAGGTTGACAGTATGACACGTGTAGACCCCACACTCCCCGCCCAGGCGCGTAAAGCCACCGCTCCTCATGCTCTCGTAATTGGTGCTGGACTAGGGGGCCTTGCCTCCGCCATGCGCCTCGGAGCCATGGGCTATCGCATTACGATCATTGATAAACTTGACGTGCCCGGTGGGCGCGGCTCCTGCCTTCGCAAGGACGGCTACCGGTTCGATCTGGGCCCAACGATTGTCACAGTGCCGCAGGTCTTCCAGGATCTCTGGGCGGCCTGTGGAAAGCGATTCGAAGACGACATTGAGCTGCGTCGCATGGATCCGATGTATGAGATTCGCTGGCCAGACGGGTCAAAATTCGCCGCCCAGCAGGATACGGATGGCATGCGCAAGGAGGTTTCGCGCCTCTCGCCGAGTGATCTCAAAGGCTATGAAGCGTTCCTGTCTGATGCGGAAAAACGCTATTGGTTTGGCTTCGAAGACCTAGGGCGCCGCCCGATGAACAAGCTCTGGGAGCTAATCAAGGTGTTGCCCAAGTTTGCGTGGTATCGCGCGGATCGGTCGGTGTATGCCCATGCGGCGCGGCGCGTGAAGGACGAACGGCTGCGCATGGCGCTTTCGTTCCATCCGCTGTTTATTGGCGGCGATCCGTTCCATGTGACGTCGATGTACGCGCTCGTGAGCCATCTCGAGAAGGAATTTGGCGTCTGGTACGCCATGGGCGGTGTTGCCGCGATTGCAGAGGCCATGGCGCGCGTCGTGCGCGATCAGGGCGGGCTGTTGCGGATGGAGACGGAGGTTGACGAAATTCTCTTTGAAGCCAACCGTGCGAAAGGCGTGCGATTGGCGTCTGGCGAAGTCATTGATGCCGATATCGTCGTGTCCAATGCGGATGCCGGACACACCTATGATCGCCTTTTGCGCAATCGCGTGAAACGGCGCTGGACCCCGCGGCGTCTGCGCAAGACGCGGTGGTCGATGAGCCTGTATGTCTGGTATTTCGGCACCAAGGGGACGCGAGACAAATGGGCCGATGTGGGCCACCACACGATCCTCAACGGTCCGCGTTACAAGGGCCTCATCGACGACATTTTCCTCAAAGGCAAATTGGCGGACGACATGAGTCTCTATGTGCATCGTCCCTCTGTCACCGATGACACGGCCGCCCCTGAGGGAGATGACGCCTTCTACGTGCTCAGCCCCGTACCGCATCTTGGCCACAAGAGCCCGGTGGACTGGGCCAAGGAGCAGGACGCCTATAAGGCAAAAATGCTCAAGGTTCTGGAAGATCAACTTCTGCCCGGCCTTTCAGAGCATATCTGCTGCGAGGAGGTTTTCACGCCTGAAACCTTCCGGGATCGGTATCTCAGCCCCTTGGGGGCAGGCTTCTCCATTGAGCCGCGTATCCTGCAAAGTGCTTGGTTCCGCCCCCATAATGTCAGCGAAGAGGCCAAGGGCCTTTACCTGACAGGCGCGGGCACACATCCCGGCGCTGGGCTGCCCGGAGTGATCTCCACGGCAGAAGTCTTGGCGAAGCTTGTCCCCGTCCCTGCGGAGGCGCGCTCATGAGTGCTCAGGCTGATCTGGCGCATTGCGAAGAGGCGATCCGGCATGGGTCCCTGTCCTTTCATGCGGCGTCCAAAGTGTTGCCAAAGGATGTCCGTCAGGCGGCCCTCGCGCTGTATGCGTTTTGTCGTCTGGCCGATGACGCCGTCGATCTGAACACAGAGAAAGCGCAAGCGGTTCTTAGGTTGGAAGAACGATTGGCGCGTGTCTATGAGGGCAGGCCCCTGGACCAGCCCACGGATCGCGCCTTCGCGCGGATCGTCGAAGACTACGAGATGCCCCGCGCGCTGCCTGATGCATTGCTGGAAGGGCTGGCCTGGGATGCCATGGGGCGGACGTATGACACCTTGAGCGATGTCTATGGCTACTCGGCCCGTGTGGCTGCGGCGGTTGGGGTCATGATGTGTGTGCTGATGCGCGTGCGCGATGCCCATGCGCTTGCGCGCGCCTGTGATCTGGGCGTAGCGATGCAGCTGACAAATATTGCCAGGGATGTCGGAGAGGACGCGCATGAGCGGCGGTTGTACCTGCCAAAGGCCTGGATGGATGAGGCGGGCATTGATCTGGATGCCTTCTACGATGCGCCCGCGCCCACTGCTGATGTGCGCGCCATGGTGAGTCGTTTGGTGAGCGATGCGCGGCGGCTTTATTTCCGATCTGAGGCAGGTATCGCGGGTTTGCCACTGTCTTGCCGTCCCGGCATTTGGGCGGCGCGGTTGATTTATGCAGGCATCGCAGGTCAGGTCAAACGGCAGCGCTATGACACGATCTCCCGCCGCGCCAGGACATCAAAGTTGCAGAAAATCGGCTGGCTGGCACAGGCCAATACCCGCGCTGTGGCCTCCTCGATCATGCCGCATTCGGCCGTCATTTACGCGCCCGTTCTCCCGGAATGTTCATTCCTGGTAGACGCTGCGGCTCAGGGCGCGCCGGAACGAAATCGGGCGGATGCGCTCGTGGATGCATTGGCCGCGCTCAAGCGCCACCAACAGTTGTCCTTGATGCCACCGGGTATGCGCTCTAGCTAACACTCATGTTCTGGCTCTTCTTCGCGATTTTCTTGGTGGCCTGCTGTGGCGCGGGCTTGACGGGTGGCCTCTTTCCGCCCGGCCCGTGGTATCGCGCATTGGCCAAGCCAAGCTGGACGCCGCCGGATTGGGTATTCCCTGTGACCTGGACGACGCTTTACGTCTGCATGTCTCTGGCAGGGGCACGGGTGGCGATGCAGCCGTCCCCCGAGGCCATGCTGGCGCTGGCACTTTGGGCGGGACAGGTGGCTTTTAACGGATTGTGGACGCCGGTGTTCTTTGGGCTGCAAAGGATCAAGGCAGGCCTGTTTGTCCTGATCGCGCTATGGGTCCTGGTGGCGGCAACGCTTTGGGCGCTGTGGCGGGTTGATATGGTCGCAGGATTGCTGTTTGCGCCTTACCTTCTATGGGTCACGATCGCGGGGGCGTTGAATATCAGCGTCTGGCGGCTCAATCCCGATGAAGCGAAAAACCCCCCTGCAATCGAGACCTGAGCCGCTTCCTTCCGGCGATTTACGTAAATGCTCGAGAACAGCGGCCTTAGTCTTTAAAGGTCCATCCTGAGCGTCTGGGGACACGGACGGCCAGCATCGGTTTGAGAAGCGGCGAGCGAAACCTTCTGAGATCGAGGGCTTCGTGTACGCCGATGCTTTCTTCCCCGTCCAGGACAGTGCGCACCATGGAACGGGAATAAAAGGGTGCATCCAGCATATTCATGACCTGATGCGGATTGCAGTCCTCATCGCCGCGCGTCTCGCGTTTGACCGCCCAAAGCGAGCGCCGGACGGCCTGTTTCGGCGGTAGCGTGATTTCGGAGGCCTGTCCGTCTGGCGTAAAGTGAAACGCGGAGGCCAGTTCGGATCCATCAAGGCGCACCGCATCATAGAAACACGTGGCGCCCTTTTGCGCGGGAAACCGGCCCCAGGTCCAGAACGAGAAGTCTTCTTCCAAAGCGCGCGTCCCAAAATTGGCATCGAAATAGCCATGGCCGGACCATTTCCATCCGGAGGCGTCCAGATCAACTTCGACGTCGGATACAGGCGCAAAGGGGCGCCAGATATGAGCGCCATCGGGCGTCAAAGGGAGCTCGACATCTGTTATGGCCGAAGGTGTGACGCGGATTTGGCCGCGCACGCGCGAGATCAGCGGCGGGCCGGAAATCTCGTTGACGTTGATTGTCAGTGTCTGCCCATCCCATGCGAGCGAGGAGGGGCCCACAGTAAATGTGTCTTCGCTTTGGCGTAGCGCGGTCCGACCGCGATCTGTCATCGTGAAGCGGCCGCCGCGTCCGTAGGTTGCGACGTTGATACACACGTTGTTTTCCGGATCCTTGCGACCCGACCAGCGATACCAGGGCGAAAAGACCGAGCCTATGAAGGCGATGACCGAGATTGCACGGGTCCCGCAATCGGAGATGGCGTCGATATACCACCAGGCGTAGCCGTTGGGCGGAACCTTGAGGGCGAAGTTTGGTCCGTCAAGATCGCCTCGGCCGCGTGCGCGCCGGAGAGTGCCGACATCGGCACCCCCGCTCCCGGATGGGTTCCGCCCCCGCAGAGGTAAAGACCCGGGATCTTCGTGCGCGCCTGCGGGCGTTGAAATGCTGCCATCGTCCCATGCGGGCTTTGCCCGTAGAGGGAGCCTTGTGTCGCCGGAAAGAGGCGGTCGAAGCCCTGCGGTCCGGTCAGCGCGTGGCGTGGCTGTGGAATCGGATCGAATGTCAGCCCGTGGGCCCGCAAGGTCGGAAAAGTGCGTGTCAGACATGTCTCAGCCTCCTCAGCGCGCGTTGTGATGCCTTGCTCCAACGGCGGCGCGTTCATGATGATTTCGAACCGCTCCAAATCGGGCGGTGCGGTGGGCGTGCCGCGATCCTCGGCACAGATGTACAAGGTCGGATTGCGCGGCATCTGGCCTGCTTTGAGATCGGAAAACTCCTGTGCGGGGTCGGCACAGAAGAAGACATTATGATACGCCAGGTCATCGGCGCGTGGTCCGGTGGGCGTCGCCGCAAAGGACCAGACATTGGCCGACAGGCTGCGTGGTGCATCCCGGGTGTGCTTTGCCACCTGGCCAACACCTTCTCCCAAGGCGCCTGTGGCCAGGGCACGGGGATCGCCATTGAAGACAACCGTCTTGGTCTGATGGGTGCCGTGTGCCGTTTTGATTTCATGCAGGCCATCTCCCATCGGGATAATGGCCTCGACATGATTTTCGAATTGAAAGGTCACGCCCAGCTTCTCGGCGAGCTGCATCATGGCGCGCGCGAGCCTGTGCATGCCGCCTTCGACAACATGCACACCCGATGCCTCTGCATGCCATATCAGCGCGAGCACTGCAGGGCTTTGATAGGGCGAACCGCCAACATATGTCGCGTAGCGCCCGAAGAGCTGTTGCAGGCGCGGATCGTCGAAGGAGCGTGCGAGGCTTTGGGCGAGCGTCGAGAGCGGTGCCATTTGCCGGAGCAGGGCGGGGCGTTGCGCCACTGTCTTGACGAGATGCGGGATGGACGGCGAGGCGGCCCGCATCAAAGGGGCATCAAAGGCTTCGAAGAGGCAGGCTGCGCGCTTGGTGAATGCGTGAAATTGCCGGGCGGCTTTGTCGCCTGCGAAAGCCCGCACGGCTTCCATGCTTTGCGCTTCATCCGCATAAAGATCGAGCGTGCTGCCGTCAGGCCACCAATGCCGGGCCAGCAGGTCTTGCGTGTGGAGTGTCACGTGATCTTCAAGAGCCTCTCCCGCGCAGGCGAAAAGTTCGTCGAATACCCATCGCATCGTGAGAACCGTGGGGCCGGCATCCACAGGACCGGCAGGAGACGGGACCTGCCGCGCGCGACCGCCCGGGGCGGCATGGCGATCCAGAACCAGGACCGATCTGCCAGCGGCGGCGAGGCGGATCGCTGTGGCGAGGCCACCCATACCGGCGCCTATGACGATATCCCGATGCGCGGTTGTCACGTTGAACTCCTCTTGGATTGGATTGTTGACTCGATCCGCTTAAGTGTCCAGTATGATTTACACATAGTGTGTCATAAAAAAGTGACGCATGCAGGGCGAGGAACACTCAATGGGCCTTCAGGGACGTATCGACACAGCCATTTCCACTGCTATTCAAGGAGCTCAGGGCATCGCGCCCACGACGCCGAGCAAGTTGGCGCGGGCCTTGGACTATGCGGTTACGCCAGGTGGCGCGCGGATTCGGCCGACGATTCTGATGTCCGTTGCCTCTGCATGTGGCGATGATCGACCTCAGATCAGCAATGCGGCGGCTTCTGCGCTCGAGCTTATCCATTGTGCCAGCCTCGTTCATGACGACCTGCCCTGTTTTGATGATGCCGAGATGAGGCGCGGCAAGCCTTCGGTTCATCGGGCGTTTTCGCAGCCGCTCGCCGTTTTGACCGGAGACAGCCTGATCATTCTGGCGTTTGAAACGCTGGCGCGGAATTGCATCGCTGAGCCGACGCGTATGGCCGAGTTGATTTCCATTCTGGCGCGCCGCTCCGGGATGCCCGATGGCATTTGCGCCGGGCAGGGTTGGGAAAGCGAGACGGATGTGGATCTCGCCTCCTACCACCGTTCCAAGACTGGCGCGCTCTTTATTGCGGCGACGCAAATGGGCGCGGTGGCCGCGGGGCAGGACGCAGAGCCTTGGGAAGAGCTTGGCGCACGGATCGGCGAGGCCTTTCAGGTCGCCGATGACCTGCGCGATGCTTTCTACTCCGAAGAACAACTGGGCAAACCGGTTGGTCAGGATGATTTGCATGGGCGGCCCAATGCCGTGAGCCAGCTCGGTGCGCGAGGGGCGATGGCGCGGCTCAAGGACATTCTGGCAGGGGCTATCTCATCGATCCCGTCCTGCCCGGGTGAGGCGCAGCTGGCGGAGATGGTGCGGATGTATGCCGAAAAGGTCACGCCTTCGGTTCCTGCGAAATACGCCGCCGATTTTCAGGCCTGATCCATGTCATTGGTGCACGATCCTCTCCCCGCCCGCAGGCGCAGCCGATCTCTCTCGTCGATGCTCAACCGTTTGGTTGCCCGGCCCGGATTTCAGGACTGGGCCTCGCGGATGCCCTTTGCCGCAAAAAGCGCGCGGCGAGATGGCGAGGCATTGTTCGATATTGTCGCCGGTTTTGTGAATGCGCAGGTCTTGTTGGCTCTGGTGGAGCTGGAGATTTGCGAAACGCTGCTGGACGGTCCCCAAAAGGTGGAGGATCTGGCGCGGGGCACAGGCGTTCCGGTTCTGCGCATGGAGCGTCTTTTGCGCGCGGCTGTCGCCCTCGATTTGTTGCGGCTTCATCGCGACGGCCGGTTTTCTGTCGCGCGCAAAGGAGCCGCGATGGTCGGTGTTCCCGGGCTGCGGGCAATGATCCGGCATCACGGCGCGTTTTACAGTGATATGGCGGATCCCGTTGCCTTGCTGCGGGGGGATGTGCAGACGGAACTGGCACAGGTTTGGCCGTATGTCTTTGGGGATGGCGGCGCCGCTGATCCCGAAACCAAACGGTTTTACTCCGACCTCATGGCCGACACGCAGTCCATGGTCGCGGCTGATACGTTGCGCATGGTGAACCTGACCTCCGCATCTCGTTTGATGGATGTCGGCGGTGGATCCGGGGCCTTCGCGCTCGCGGTTGCGCAAAAACACAAAGACATGTCGTTGACCGTTTTTGATCTGCCCGGTGTTGCGGATCAGGCTGTGGCGCGTTTCGCGGAAGCGGGCCAGGGCGCGCGTCTGAGCGTGGAAGAGGGCTCGTTCCGCGATCAGGCTTTGCCGCAGGGCGCTGACGTTATCTCGCTCATTCGTGTGCTCTATGATCACGAAGACAGCACGATCACAGACCTTCTCGAAAAGTGCCACGCGGCTTTGCCTGAGGGTGGCAGATTGGTGATTTCCGAGCCAATGACAGGCGGCGCCGCCCCGACACGGGCAGGCGATGTCTATTTCTCCTTCTACACAATGGCGATGCAAACCGGACAGGCGCGCGCCCCGGACCGCATAGCGCATTTGTGCCGTCAGGCTGGCTTTACAGATGTACGCCAACCGCGGGCGCCGCGGCCCTTTGTGACCTCTGCAGTCGTGGCCACAAAAGCATGAATTTCTCCTGCTCAGAGCGCCCGTTTAAAAAAATGTCCAAAATGTTTGACAGTCCAATGTGTAAGTCTAAACTTACAGTCAGACGCGAACGGACTGGGGTGAGTCTCTTTTTGCCCCGCACAACAACAAGGAGGGCCGGATATGCATACTGACGCTATTGTACTTTCAGGTCCAAAACAGATCGCGCTCACGAAGCTCAAACTCAACGAGCCGGGGCCGAATGATCTGGTGATCGATATCAAACATTCCGGAATTTCCACCGGGACCGAGAAGCTATTCTGGTCCGGTCAAATGCCGCCTTTCCCCGGTATGGGGTATCCGCTGGTCCCTGGATATGAGGCGGCAGGTGAAGTGGTGGAAGCCGGGCGCAACACAGGCTTTCACCCCGGTGAATACGTCTTCGTGCCCGGCGCCAATTGTTATGAAGAAGCTTTTGGCCTGTTTGGCGGGTCTGCGCGCCGCGTGATCTCTGAGGCGTCGCGCGTCACACGGATTGACCCGAGTCACGGCCCTGAGGGTGCACTTCTTGCGCTGGCCGCGACGGCGCGCCACGCGATGGCTGGGCTCAATAAAACAGTCCCGGATCTGATCGTTGGGCACGGCGTTCTCGGCCGCCTTCTGGCGCGGCTGACGATTGCTGCGGGCGCACCGGCGCCTACCGTTTGGGAAATCGATGCCGATCGCCGCTCGGGCGCGATGGGATACGACGTGGTGCATCCCGATGAAGACACCCGCCGCGATTACACGGCGATCTATGATGCGTCCGGCAATGGTGAATTGCTCAACTCTCTCGTTGGGCGCATCGCCAAAGGCGGCGAGATCGTCCTGGCCGGGTTTTATACCAAGCCGCTGAGTTTTGCCTTCCCGCCCGCCTTCATGAAGGAAGCGCGCTTCCGCATTGCCGCGGAATGGGAAGCAGATGATCTGACCTCCACACGGGCCCTTGTCGAAAGCGGTGCGCTCTCGCTGGTCGGTCTGATCACACATACCGCAACACCACAGGACGCAGATGCAGCCTACCGTCAGGCCTTTGACGATCCGGCGTGTCTCAAAATGATCCTCGATTGGGAGCAATCCGCATGAATGAAGTGCCAAACCTGAAGGACTTTTCGGATCGTCTGCGCGACGAGGCCAATGAGGACCTCGCTGACATCGCGATGGAAGAGCCGACGTCCAAGACCCAGATCATCGCGATCTATGGCAAAGGCGGCATTGGCAAGTCGTTCACGCTGGCCAACCTCAGCCACATGATGGCCGAGCAAGGCAAGCGGGTCCTGCTCATCGGGTGTGACCCGAAATCCGACACCACCTCGCTGCTCTTTGGCGGCAAGGCCTGCCCGACCATCATTGAGACCTCGACGAAGAAGAAGCTGGCCGGGGAAGAAGTGAAGATCGGCGATGTGTGTTTCAAGCGCGGCGGCGTTTTTGCCATGGAGCTTGGTGGCCCGGAAGTGGGTCGCGGCTGTGGTGGTCGTGGGATCATCCACGGGTTTGAGCTGCTCGAAAAGCTGGGCTTCCACGATTGGGATTTTGACTACGTTCTGCTCGACTTCCTTGGCGACGTGGTTTGTGGCGGCTTTGGCCTGCCTATCGCGCGTGACATGGCGCAGAAGGTGATCCTTGTTGGATCGAACGACCTGCAGTCGCTTTATGTGGCGAATAACGTCTGCTCGGCAGTGGAGTATTTCCGCAAGCTCGGTGGCAATGTCGGCGTGGCCGGGCTCGTGATCAACAAAGATGATGGCTCAGGTGAGGCGCAGGCATTTGCCAAGGCCGTGGACATCCCCGTGTTGGCCTCCATTCCGCAGGATGATGATCTTCGCAAGAAATCCGCGAACTATCAGATCGTTGGCACATCGGAAAGCCAGTGGGGCGCGCTCTTTGCCGAGCTTGGCATGAATGTTGCCAAGGCTCCGCCGGTGCGTCCTGCTCCGCTGAGCCAGGATGGTCTTCTGGAGTTGTTTGACGGCTCGGAAACGGGCGCTGGTGTCGAGCTGCAACCGGCCACCGACATGGACATGCGCGGCAAGAACGCGACGCCGAAGGAAAGCCTTGAGGTGATCTACGACGAGGCCTGAGCGCCACCTGCGAGACCGACGCATTTACCAAGATAAGAAGAGACAGACAGTGAGCAAAGAAGAGACATACGACAACACGGCGACAGTTGAAGTGGAGCGGGGCCAGCCACGCGACGCGGAGCTGCCCGTGGGTGAGGGTATGGCTCCCGAAGGTTTGGGCTGTCATTCCGGTTCCGAGATGGAAAAGGCCGCGCGCATGGCGGGCAATTCCGAGCTTCTCGACAAATTTGCCGAGGATTACCCGCAGGGGCCCCATGACAAGCCCCAGAGCATGTGCCCGGCCTTTGGTTCGCTGCGCGTGGGTCTGCGGATGCGGCGCACGGCGACGGTTCTGTCCGGCTCGGCTTGCTGTGTCTACGGTCTCACCTTTGTGTCGCATTTCTACGGCGCGCGGCGGTCTGTCGGCTATGTGCCGTTCAACTCCGAGACGCTTGTGACGGGCAAGCTCTTCGAGGACATTCGCGACTCGGTGCATGAGTTGGCGGATCCTGAGAAATTTGACGCCATCGTTGTAACCAATCTCTGCGTTCCGACGGCGTCCGGCGTGCCGCTCCGGCTCTTGCCCGATGAGATCAACGGCGTGCGGATCGTGGGCATTGATGTGCCCGGGTTTGGCATTCCGACCCATGCGGAGGCGAAAGACGTCCTCGCTGGTGCGATGCTCAACTACGCGCGAAAAGAGATTGAAGCGGGGCCCGTGCAAGCGCCCGCAGGCGGTAAGTCGGATCGTCCGACGGTCGCGCTTCTGGGCGAGATGTTTCCGGCGGATCCCATGATGATCGGGGCCATGCTGGCGCCGCTCGGTCTGGCGGCGGGTCCTGTTGTCCCGTGCCGTGAGTGGCGTGAGCTTTACGCAGCGCTTGACTGTGGCGCAGTGGCCGCGATCCACCCGTTCTACACCGCTGCGGTCCGCGAATTTGAAGCCGCCGGTCGCCCGATCGTGGGCTCCGCGCCTGTGGGTGTTGAGGGCACGCGGGCTTGGCTTGCGGGCATCGGCGATGCGTTCGGCCTGCCTGCCAAGCAGGTGGAAGCCGCGCAAAACGCCTTCCTGCCCGCCATCCAAGGCGCGTTGGCCAATGTGCCGATCAATGGGCGGATCACCCTGTCAGGATACGAAGGCTCCGAGCTTCTCGTCGCACGGTTGCTGATCGAGAGCGGCGCGGATCTGCTCTATGTCGGGACGGCATGCCCCAAGACTGCTTGGAACAGCGACGATGCGGCCTGGCTCGAAGCCCATGGCGTCTCCGTCAAATTCCGGGCCTCGCTAGAAGATGATTGCGCCGCTGTTGAGGCGTTCAAGCCGGATCTGGCCATTGGCACGACCCCGGTTGTGCAGAAGGCCAAGGAAATGGCGATCCCGGCGCTCTATTTCACGAACCTCATTTCGGCGCGTCCCCTGATGGGCCCGGCAGGTGCGGGTTCGCTGGCGGAAGTCATGAATGCGGCCATCGCGGGCAAGACGCGCATGGAAGAGATGAAAGAGTTTTTCGAAGGTGTCGGCACCGGTGACACGGCAGGTGTTTGGGAAGGTGATCCCAACCTGCGGCCCGAGTTCCGCGCGGCGTTCCAGAAGAAACTCGACAAGCAAGCAAGAGCGGCAAAAGCCGCGGAGATGGTCTGATGCTCATTCAGGATCACGACAGAGCCGGAGGATATTGGGGCGCGGTTTATGCGTTCTGTGCCGTCAAAGGCCTGCAGGTCGTGATCGACGGGCCTGTGGGTTGTGAAAACCTGCCTGTCACGTCTGTGTTGCACTACACCGATGCGCTGCCGCCCCATGAATTGCCGATTGTGACCACTGGGCTGGGCGAAGAAGAGCTTGGACGGGATGGCACCGAGGGCGCGATGAAGCGCGCCTGGGGCACGCTTGATCCCGCGCTGCCATCCGTTGTCGTGACGGGTTCCATTGCCGAGATGATCGGCGGCGGCGTGACGCCCATGGGCACGAATATTCAGCGCTTTCTGCCGCGCACCATTGATGAGGATCAGTGGGAAGCCGCGGACCGCGCGATGACGTGGATCTTCACCGAATATGGCATGACCAAAGGTCGGATGCCGCCGGAGAAGAAGCGTGAGGAAGATGCCAAGCCGCGCGTCAATATCCTTGGGCCGATGTATGGCACGTTCAACATGCCCTCTGATCTCGCAGAGATCCGCCGTCTGGTTGAGGGCATTGGCGCAGAGATCAATATGGTGATGCCTTTGGGCGCCCATCTGGCCGAGATGCGCAATCTGGTGAATGCGGATGTGAACATCTGCATGTACCGCGAATTTGGCCGGGGTCTCTGCGAGGTTCTGGGCAAGCCCTATCTGCAAGCGCCCATTGGCATGGACAGCACGACGCTCTTCCTGCGCAAGCTGGGTGAGCTGACCGGTCTTGACCCTGAGCCTTTCATCGCGCGTGAAAAGCACTCGACGCTCAAGCCCATGTGGGATCTGTGGCGCTCGGTCACGCAGGATTTCTTTGCCACCGCCTCTTTCGCGGTTGTGGCTAATGAGACCTATGCCCGGGGCCTGCGGAACTTCCTTGAGAATGATCTTGGCATGCCCTGTGCTCTGGCAACGGCGCGTGTGGCGGGCTCCAAGACAAACAACAACAAGGTGCGCTCGGAGCTTGAAGCCAAGCGACCTCTGATTGTCTTGGGTTCGATCAACGAAAAAATGTACCTGGCCGAGCAGAAAGCCGGCCATGGTCCCGCACCTGCCTTTATTCCCGCAAGCTTTCCGGGCGCCGCCATTCGGCGCGCCACAGGGACCCCATTTATGGGATATGCGGGCGCTGTTTACGTGCTTCAAGAGGTCTGCAACGGACTTTTTGATGCGCTCTTTCATATCCTTCCGCTGGGCTCCGAAATGGATGCCGCGGAAGCGACCCCCACGACCTTGCGCCGCGACTTCCCCTGGGATGCCGATGCGCAGGCCGCACTGGACCGGATCGTTGCCAGCCATCCTGTCCTGACCCGCATCTCAGCTGCAAAAACCCTACGCGATGCTGCCGAAAAGGCAGCCCTCGACGCAGGGGCAGAACGAGTTGTGGTTGAAACGGTCGAGGCGCTTCGCCCCGACCTAGCCCGTGCCCGGGAAGGGGCCGCGCGAACGAACGAGGGAGAATTCAGTAATGACTGACCTGACATCGAATACACCGGAGAGTGTGCGCAGCCACAAACCCCCGAAGACCGAATTCATGGTCTATTTCGCGGTGATTTTCGTGGCGACGCTGCCTTTGGCCGTCCTGACATGGGCGCTCAAGGCCGTACGCACAATGGCACTCCCCGACCGAGGCCCAGTGGCCCGCGCTTGGACACAAGCCCGGATCATCACGCCGATGATTTTCTCCGCCTGAGATCTGGCTCCGGCGCATCACGCGCCGCCGTCCGTTCAACGCAGAGATAACAAGATCTGCCCATCCCGGCCGGGGTGGCCAGAGCCCTAGGGGATGACCCCCGAAGGACCCGGCCGCAGGGGATCTGCGGCGTCAGCTACCTTTCCGGAGGGAATTTCATGGCTGATCATTCCGACCTGTCCTTCACAGGTCTCACCGACGAGCAGGCGCAAGAGCTGCACTCTGTCTACATGAGCGGGCTTTGGCTTTTCGTGGCCGTGGCCATCGTTGCTCACTTGGCAGTGCTCATCTGGCGCCCGTGGTTCTAAGGAAGGATTGAAGAATGGCAAAGTTCTACAAAGTCTGGCTCGTCTTCGATCCTCGTCGCGTTTTTGTGGCACAGGGCGTGTTCCTGTTCCTCTTGGCTGCGATGATCCATCTCGTGCTGCTCAGCACGGATAGCTACAACTGGTTTGAAATCGCCGACGCAAAATACGAGCGCGGCGCTGAGTAATCAGAGCTCTCGCCACGGGCAGGCTCTGATGTCTGCCCGTGGCAAATCCGACAATCAATGAACGACGGCCCCCCGGCCAGACAAGCCCGGGCATGGTCGCCAACAAACGCGGAGACACCACAATGGCGTTGCTCAGCTTTGAGAGAAAATACCGCGTCCGTGGAGGGACGCTGATTGGCGGCGATTTGTTCGACTTCTGGGTGGGCCCGTTCTACGTGGGTTTCTTCGGGGTCACGACCGCCTTTTTCGCTCTGCTCGGGACCGTCCTCATCTTTTGGGGCGCGTCACAGCAGGGCACCTTCAACCCCTGGCTCATCAATATCGCACCGCCGGACCTCTCATACGGTTTGGGCATGGCACCTTTGATGGAGGGGGGCCTTTGGCAAATCATCACATTCTGTGCCGTCGGCGCGTTTTGCTCATGGGCTTTGCGTGAGGTTGAGATCTGCCGCAAGCTCGGCATGGGCTATCATGTGCCCGTGGCGTTCAGCTTCGCGATTTTCGCCTATGTCACGCTGGTGGTGTTCCGTCCGCTTTTGATGGGTGCCTGGGGGCATGGCTTTCCCTACGGGATCTTCAGCCACCTCGATTGGGTCTCCAACACCGGTTACGCGTATCTGCACTTCCACTACAACCCGGCTCACATGATCGCCGTGACGTTCTTCTTTACGACGACACTGGCGCTTGCGCTGCATGGCGCGCTGGTCCTGTCGGCGGCAAACCCCGAGAAGGGCGAGCTCGCGAAAGGACCGGATGACGAAGACACGTTCTTCCGCGATTTCATCGGGTACTCCGTCGGGACGCTCGGCATTCACCGTGTAGGTTTGCTGCTCGCCCTCAATGCCGGATTCTGGTCCGCCATCTGTATCATCATCTCTGGTCCCGTTTGGACGAAGGGTTGGCCTGAATGGTGGAACTGGTGGCTCGAAATGCCAATCTGGCCAAGCCAAGTGGGGATGTGATCATGCCTGAGTATCAAAACATCTTTACCCAAGTTCAGGTCCAGGGCCCGCCCGAATGGGGCACGGACAACGAAAACAACATGATGGAAGAGAGATCGGGCGAGCCCTTCTTCTCAACCCTTGTGGGCCTTTTCGGCAACGCGCAGATCGGCCCGATCTACCTTGGATGGACAGGTCTCGTCTCGATCCTGACAGGGACGCTGGCGCTCAATATCATCGGGATCAATATGCTCGCGCAAGTGGGCTGGTCGATCCCGGAGTTCCTGAGGCAGCTCTTCTGGCTGGCGCTTGAGCCGCCATCACCGGAATACGGCCTGTCGATCCCGCCGCTCAAGGACGGGGGCTGGTACATCATTGCCTCGCTCTTCCTTTTGGTCTCGGTGATGACATGGCTCTTGCGAACCTACCTGTTGGCCCAACAACACAAGATGGGCAAACACGTGTTCTGGGGGTTTGCTTCCGCGATCTGGCTGTTCCTCGTTTTGGGTCTCTTCCGTCCGATCCTCATGGGATCGTGGTCTGAGGCGGTGCCTTACGGGATCTTCCCGCACCTTGACTGGACGACGGCCTTCTCGATCCGCTACGGCAACCTCTACTACAACCCGTTCCACTGTCTCTCGATCGTGTTCCTCTATGGCTCGGTGCTGCTCTTTGCGATGCACGGCGCCACGATCCTCGCCGTGACCCGCTTTGGCGGTGACCGCGAGCTGGAGCAGATCTACGACCGGGGAACAGCCACCGAACGTGCCGCGCTCTTCTGGCGCTGGACCATGGGCTTCAACGCCACAATGGAAGGCATTCACCGGTGGGCCTGGTGGTTCGCAGTTCTGACCCCCATCACGGGCGGTATCGGGATCCTGCTCACCGGCACGGTTGTCGATAACTGGTTCATCTGGGCCCAGGAGCACAACTTCGCTCCGCTCTACGATGGCGCCTATGGCTACGCCGATTACCAATCCTACGAAACCTTCATTGGACAGGAGAACTAAGTCATGTTTCCCAAATGGTTCAGTGAATGGAACAGGGAGAACCCCACCGATATCTTCGGGCCCGCGATCAAGATCGGGGTCCTGGGTGGGGCTGCCTTCGTAGCGATCATGGCGGTCGCCTGGGGGAACCCGTTTGCAGATCAAAACATGCAGACAGGTCCCCGCGGCAACGGCATGTCGGTCACTAAATATGAGGCCGAGATCACAGCTGCCGATCCGACCCTTGCGGATTACTACGACGAGGAGCCGTGGATCCCCGAGGAAGGTGAGGAGCTGGCAAAGGACATTTATGAGAATGTCCAGGTTTTGGGCGATCTGACGGATGCCAACTTCAATCGCCTGATGAATGCGATGGTCAATTGGGTCGCGCCGGATGAGGGCTGCAACTACTGTCACGCGGGCGCGGACGATGGTGAATATGCGGATGACGATCTTTATACCAAGGTTGTTGCCCGCTCGATGATCCAGATGACCCAGTCGATCAACGAAGACTGGGACGGACATGTCAACGCTGTGCAGGAAAACGGTGTGAACTGTTATACCTGCCACCGTGGCCAGAACGTGCCATCCGAGATCTGGTTCAAGACGACGCCAGTTCTTGAAGCAACCGAGGGTTGGGCGAGCATTCAAAACCGCGCAACGCTTATCTCGCAATCGACCTCACTGCCCTCGGATGCGCTGGAGAAGTATCTCCTCGAATACGAGACCATCGCAGTGCACGACCTGGAAAGCCGCGTTGCCGGTGTTCCCGGTCAGGACGACTACCCAGGCATTCAGCATGCCGAGCGGACCTACTCGCTGATGAACTATTTCAGCAACTCGCTCGGGGTGAACTGTGTGTTCTGCCATAACTCCCGCGCCTTCTACGATCCCGGTCAGGTTACGCCCCAATGGGGCACGGCAAGCCTGGGCATCGCGATGGTGCAGGAACTCAACAACGACTGGCTCGTGCCGCTGCGCGACGTCTATCCCGAACACCGGCTCGGTCCGAAATATGCAGATGCGCCCAAGGCCGCCTGCAAGACCTGCCACAAGGGATATCAGCGTCCGCTGCAAGGCATGAACGTGATCGCCAACTGGCCTGAATTGGCCAGCACGGAGCCGCCAGTCTACGAATGAGGGTCGGGCCTCCGGGCCCGCTCCTCCGCCAGGTTCGCTGCTGCTTCCCCAGTAGCGAACACGGGGAGAATTCCCCGGTTCCCTTCCTGTTGGCTACAGGAGCGGCGGTGCATCGGGGGTCTCGATGCACCGCCATTTTCTCTCACTCGTCGGGTTGGGCGAGCGTGCAACGGAATGACGGGGGAAGTTGTCATGCCATCTCAAACACCATTGCTGGACGTGGTCCGCTTTCCAGCGGACGTCCGGAACCTCACTGATCGCGAATTGCACCAGCTGTCTGATGAGCTGCGTACAGACGTCGTCAACATCGTCAGCCAAACAGGGGGCCATCTGGGCTCATCTTTGGGTGTTGTTGAATTGACTGTGGCGCTGCACGCCGTGTTCAACACGCCGGTCGACAAACTTGTCTGGGACGTGGGCCACCAATGCTACCCGCATAAGATCCTGACTGGCAGACGTGACCGGATGCTGACCCTGCGCCAGAAGGATGGGCTCTCGGGCTTCACCAAGCGCAGCGAGTCTGACTACGATCCTTTCGGTGCCGCGCACAGCTCGACCTCGATTTCCGCGGCCCTTGGTTTTGCCGTCGGCAAGGATCTGGGCCAACCCACTGGCGACGGCATTGCCGTGATTGGGGACGGCTCGATCTCTGCGGGCATGGCCTATGAGGCGCTTAACAATGCTGGTCACGAAGACCGCCGCATGTTTGTCATCCTGAATGACAATGAGATGTCGATTGCGCCTCCCGTCGGCGCCATGTCGTCGTATCTCAGCCGTATGTATGCCAATGAACCACTGGCCGCTTTGAAGAATTTTGCCGAAGGTTTTGAGGCGTCTTTGCCCGAGCCGATGCGCGAAGGTGCTAAACGC
This sequence comes from Primorskyibacter sp. S187A, assembly GCF_049800955.1. Taxonomy (NCBI): domain Bacteria; kingdom Pseudomonadati; phylum Pseudomonadota; class Alphaproteobacteria; order Rhodobacterales; family Roseobacteraceae; genus Primorskyibacter; species Primorskyibacter sp. S187A. The sequence goes on from NZ_JBNAGA010000002.1 coordinate 515,309, forward strand.
GCGCGTCAATTGGTGACGGGCCTTGGCGCGTCTGGCACGCTTTTTGAAGAGCTTGGGTTCTCCTATATCGGCCCGATCAATGGTCATGATCTTGACCAGCTCCTGCCAGTGCTGCGCGCAGCGCGCGCGCGTGCGACCGGGCCGACGCTCATCCATGTCTGCACTGTGAAAGGCAAGGGCTATGCGCCCGCGGAGGCGTCCAACGATTGCTATCACGGTGTCGCCAAATTCGACGTGGCCACGGGTGCGCAGCAAAAATCGAAGCCAAACGCACCGTCCTACACAAGCGTGTTCGGGCAGACGCTGACCGAGGAGGCCACCCACGATCCAGCGATTGTGGCCGTGACGGCGGCAATGCCATCAGGCACCGGCGTCGACATTATGGCCAAGGTCCATCCCAAACGGGTGTTCGATGTTGGCATCGCGGAGCAACATGCCGTGACCTTCGCGGCAGGCATGGCCGCAGCAGGCCTCAAGCCGTTTTGCGCCATCTATTCGTCCTTCCTGCAGCGCGGGTATGACCAGATTGCCCATGACGTCGCGATTCAGAACCTGCCTGTTCGCTTTGCCATCGACCGCGCCGGGCTTGTCGGCGCTGACGGTCCGACCCACGCCGGGGCTTTCGATGTCGCCTATCTGGCTAACCTGCCCAACATGGTCGTGATGGCGGCGGCAGATGAGGCCGAACTCAAGCACATGGTCGCAACCGCAGCGGCTTATGATGCAGGCCCGATCGCCTTCCGCTATCCGCGCGGAAACGGCACGGGTGTGATGATGCCGGAGCGGGGCGCGATCCTTGAGATAGGACGTGGGCGCATCGTGTCCGAAGGCGAAGATGTCGCGATCCTGTCCTTTGGCGCGCATCTTGAGGAGGCTGCGATGGCCGCGCTGGCTCTGGAGGACAATGGGCTGAGCGTAACGCTCGCGGACGCCCGTTTTGCCAAGCCGCTCGATGAAGCATTGTTGCTTAGTCTCGTGGATAACCACCGCGCTCTGATTACGGTCGAACAAGGTGCTGTTGGCGGCTTTGGAGCCCATGTCTTGCACCGGCTTGCGGATCTTGGCCGTCTCGATGGCCGCTGCGCTGTCAAGACAATGACCTTGCCAGACAGGTTCATCGATCAAGCCTCGCCCGCCGAGATGTATGCGGATGCGGGTCTGACCCGGCAGGACATTCTCGATACAGCCCTGCAAGCCTTGGGCATTCATTCTGGAAACAATGTCGTGCCTCTAAAGGGCTGACGACGTGCTTCTTTTTGGCGGATGCGCGATCTGAAGCAATAGCAAGGCTTCCTGAGCTTTTGCTTCGGATTTCGCGCGATCCTGCTTCTGAGCACTTTGGGCGATGTCCTTGAGCGCATCACGCTTGCCCAGGTGTTTGCGGAGCTCTTGCGCGTATTCGCCTTTCTCCGCGAGGATCAGCGCGAGGTCCTGATTGGCCTGCGCTTTCTTGCGCCGGCTCCACTCTGTCCACAGTTGATGAGCGCCCATCCGCATCATGGTGGACAATTCCTCCGGCGGGGTTGTGGCGGCGATTTGGAAGCCTGCATCAATGTCCTGTAGCGTGCGGCGTGTAGCCATTTCCCGCGCTGTGATCTTTGCCATTCGGCCCTGCGCGTGATTGAGCTTTGCCTCGGCGAGATGGGCGAGCTCCTGCAAATCTTTCAAATTCATCGGGATCGTCCTCTTACCTTCGCGCGCATAGCATCCGAGAATCGGATGGCGGCGGCGACGGCCTTGTAGTGTTCCGGCGAGATTTCATCGCCAATGTCCAGACCAGCGTGCAGGGCGCGCGCGGTTGGAGGGTCTGAATGAATGGGCACACCGTTTTCCGTGGCGATTTCACGGATCTTCAATGCGATCTCATCCACGCCTTTGGCGACAACTTCTGGCGCCGTGCCCTTCGCGCGCGACCACTTCAAGGCCACCGCGTAGTGCGTCGGGTTCACGACCACGACATCTGCATCCGGCACATCCGAGAGCATTGTATTGAGCGCGATATGTTCGGCCTTGCTGCGCCGGGCTTGTTTGAGATGAGGATCGCCTTCGGATTCCTTCATCTCGTCGCGCAATTCCTTGTGCGACATCCTTTGCTTCTTGAGATGCTCGAAGTGTTGCCAAAGGTAGTCAATCCCACCGATGACGAGGGAAACGCAGAACGCAATTGCCAGAAATTCAATGGCATAGTTCAGCATGCGCAAGATCGCGCCATCGACCGGTGCAATCACCGACAAGACAATGTCGTTGAACCGAAATTGCAGGTAGGCAAACAAGAGCCAGGCATAAAGCCCCATTTTCACGGCACTTTTGGCAAACTCGAACAGCCCCTTGCTGCCGAATTTGTTTTTCATGTTCTGGACAAGAGACAGGCGCGAGATCTTGGGTTTGAGCTTGCTTCCGGCAAACACAAAGCCGCGCTGAACGAACAGACTTCCAATGACAAAAATTGCAGGCACGATCACAAACGGCATCAGAGGCATCAAGATACCGGGCAGGGCCGGGGCAAAAACGGCTTCGAATTGACCCTCAAACATACGGGGCGCCATGTCGTGGGAGCGCGCGATCAGTACTGACAATGCATCACCCAGAGCCAGCAGGCTGCCGCCTCCGACTGCCAGTGCTGTGATGAGAAAGCCGAGATACATCGCAGTGGTGTTTAGGTCGGTAGAGCGCGCGAAGTCACCTTTCTTGCGCGCATCGTCGAGCTTTTTCTGCGTGGCCTCAAATGACTTGTCGGCGCCGTCTTCTTCTCCACCACCATTGCCTGCCATCAGCGCACCGCCAATGGGTTGGCCAGATAGGCATCGAGCGCGTCATGCCAGACTTCCAGCATGACGGGGGCTGCGGCGAGGAGAAGGACAAGACCACCCAGAGTGATCGCAGGAGCGCCCACAAAAGCGACCATCAGCTGCGGCATCGCTTTGTTGATCACGCCCAGTGCCAGATTGTAGAGCATTGAGAGCACGATGAAGGGCATGGCCAACGAAAATGCCAACTGGAACGCATGCGCCACTTGCGCGATGCCCCATTCCGCAACCCCTGACCCGGCAGCGGCAAGCCCGGGCGGGAACAACCCGTAGCTTGCCACAAAGAGCTCGATGGCTTTGACATGAAGCCCGGTCAGCATGGCCAAGGCGATCCCTCCCACCATGAGAACATGGCCCATGGCGGGCATGGGTTCGACGCCTGCCGCACCAAACACCTGGCTCAGCGATGTGGCTTGCGCTGCGATCGTGCCTGCTGTTTGCAATCCCATCAGCAGCAAGCGCAATCCGATCCCCAGCAAAAACCCGGCGAGTGTCTCCGTCCCGAGCAATTGCGCCAGCCTGACCAAGTCCCAATCGGGTTCAGCGCGCCATGGCACAACCGGGTAGACGATAAAGGTAAAGGCCAATGCCAGGCCGAGTTTGATCCGGACGCTCACGCTCGCCGCGCCAAATCCGGGCATCATCGCGACGAAAGCGCTGACCCGGAAAAAGATCGCGAAAAAGCCGTAGATATGCGGCTCGAGCAGGAGAAAGACGTCACTCACTACTCAACGATCCCTACAAGAGAAGGCTGTGCTTCAAATCCGATTTCCTCAAATGACAGCACCGGGTTTGTGAGCCCCCTCGCGGACAGGACGGTTCGCAGGAACCTCCGCCGTCTCGCCGATGTGACGAAGGCCGCCTGCACGCCTCTGTCGGCCACTTCTGTGGCCTTGCTTGTCGCGCTTTCCGACAACCGCGCAAAGACATCAGGCGGCAGCGCGACGTCCAGACCGCCACGCTCGGACTCCACCTGATAGGTGTTGAATGTCTCCTCCCATTCAGGCGCGAATTGTATGAGCGGGATGGACCCGTCCTGACGTTGGAACTCGGACACAATCTGGAAGCCCAGCTTCTGGCGCACCATTTCGCAAATGGCTTCGGGTTGCGGTGTCAGGGTACGGGCCTCGGCAGTGGCCTCGAGGATAAGTGGGATGTTGCGGATCGAGACCTGCTCTTCCAGCAGCAGCCGCAACACGGAATGCAGAAGATCCATCGGAACTCGTTCCGGAATCATTTCATCAAGGAACTTCCGATTTGCCTCCGCACGCCCGGGATCGGTCAGATTGACCAGTTCATCGAGCAATTTGCGCAAGGCCTTCATGGTGAGCAGGCGGCCAAAGTTACGTTTGATCACCTCGAGCAAATGCGTCGCGAGGACCTCTGTGGGCGTCACGATCGTGACACCCTCGATGGACAACTGCTCGCGCATATCGGGTTTGATCCAGCGCGCAGGGGCACCATATACCGGCTCCTCAACGTCTTCCCCTTGCGGCAGCAGATGGGGCGCATCGTTCACCAGTGCGAGAACCATGTCGGCGTTGAGGCGTGCGCGCACTTTCTCGACGCCGAAGATGCGGATGATATAGGTGCCCGGCTCGAGCGCCATGTCGTCTGTCAGGCGGATTTCCGGCATGACCAACCCGAAGCGGGAGGCAATATGCGTGCGCATGTTGTTGATGCGGCCGTCGAGACCCGTGCCGGGATCGAGCACGAGACTGACGAGATCGCTGGCAAACACGACATGAATGTCGTCAAGATCGAGAACATCGCCGATCTTTTCAGGGGCTGGCCCCTCTTCTGCTTCCTGCACAACCTCGGTATCGGGCTCGTTTTTGGCCTTGGTGAACCCTTGATAGGCAAGCCAGCCCAGCAATCCAGCGCCCAGCAGAAATGGCAAGGCGGGCAAACCGGGCACAACCGCGAAGATTGCCAGCAGAATGGCCACGGTCCCCAATGCGCCGGGGTATTGGCCCAACTGCTTTACGAGGGTCAGATCGGTTGTGCCTTTGGCGCCGCCGCGTGCCAGCAGAAGAGCGGATGCGATGGAGATGATGACAGCAGGAATCTGAGTGACCAAACCATCGCCGACCGTGAGGATCGCGTAGGTTTCAAAAGCCTGCATAAGCCCCATGCCGTGGACCGCGGTGCCCATGATCAGGCCGACGACGATGTTCAGCAATGTGATCAGCAGGCCTGCGACGGCATCGCCTTTGACGAATTTGGATGCGCCATCCAGCGATCCGAAGAACGTGGTTTCCTGTTGTTCAAGCTCGCGCCGGGCTTTTGCTTCTTCATGTGTAATGGCGCCAGCGGAGAGGTCGGAATCAATGGCAAGTTGTTTGCCGGGCATCCCGTCCAGGGCAAATCGCGCACCGACCTCGGCCATGCGCGCCGCGCCCTTGGTAATCACCATGAAGTTCACGATCAGCAGAACGCAAAAGACGACGATGCCCAGGAACACATTGCCGGACATGATGAAATTGGCAAAGCCTTCGATCACATCCCCCGCAGCATCCGTTCCTGTATGACCTTCGCTGATGATGAGCTTGGTCGAGGAAATATTGAGCGAAAGGCGCAACATAAGTGAGGCGAGGAGAATCGTCGGGAAGGCGCTGAAATCAAGGGGGCGTTCAATGAACAGCGTGACCGAGAAGATCAGAATCGCAAGTGCAAAAGAGGCTGTCAGACCAACATCCAGCATCCATGACGGCACCGGCAGGATCATCATGACAATCACGGCCATCAGCGCCATGGCCAGCATTGCAGTAGGCTTGAAGATGTTTGCGAGCATTAATTTTTTCTCCATGTCAGAGCATGGATAGGGCGCAATATACCAAAAAGTGATTAAAATCGGCGGGGCCCTCGTAACCTAGATGCCGCGTTTCATGGTGGTCTCGGACATCTGTTGGCCGTGCAGGAGCGGGTGGCCTGCGTTTTCACGACGGTTTGCTATGTCTATGGTGCGCTGGGTTGCCCTTTTCGCTCCCATGCCTTTGCTCTGGCGTGAAAAACGTACGCTCCATCCGGCTCTAAGTCTGGCTCAAAGCGGCCGGGACTGCGGCCGCCGTGTCGTGTCAATTGCGCACACCCGGCCCTGAAGACTAACGCAACGACGTCCTTATCACAGTAAACAGTAGCTGTTACGTCTCCGTGTCTCTACGCAGTAGGCGTGACGGTGGCGTCTCACGCCTTCGTCTGATCGCAGGTGCTCTGTGCCGCGAATGCGCGGATGTTCTCCACGATGCTCAGGACAGTCGTCAGAGATGTTCGTGGATTGCCGGGGCTCGGCGCGTTTTGGATCTGCATCTCATAGGTACATGCCTCTGACATGACACGATACCGATGTGTGTTGGCGGACGCTGCAGGATCGGCAATGAGACAGGCGCGCATTCTGTCAAAGCCGCCTCCGGCAAGGGCGAGCGCCGCGACGACATTAGCATTTTTGGGAAAGCGCAGCGCTGTGTCGCGTCCTGTGCTGTCGAAGAAGGTTGTGGCGGTTTCAAGAGCGTCGAGGTTGATCAGATCTTGCGCGGGAGATCCCTTCCAGGCTGTAGGGGGCTTGATGCCCTCGTAGTGCAGCGTGAGCTCACCCTCGCTGGCCAGCGCCCGTAACACATCCAAACCGCCAATTGCGCCAGATGGCAAAATGAGGCGCACCCCCGCGCTTTGCGCGGAGGCAAAGAGCGCCGCTTCGAGGCCGGCATCGGCCAAGGCGCCGACAGAAGCAACGAGCAAAGGGATGCCTGCTGACAATGTGGCTGAACCATAGTTTTGGACAGCCTCATGCCCTGCGCATTCCACGATAAGATCAGGCGCTCGTACAAGGAGATCATCAAAGCTCGTGGCTGCTACAACGCCGCTTGGTGTGTCAGAAACTGGAGAGCGTGTCAGGACTGTGATTTCAAAGCGCGGGTCTGCCTGAAGTCGCGCGCAGACCTCGCGCCCGATGGCTCCAAACCCGATCAACCCGATCTGCATGGCCTTACCTTTACTGCGCGCGGACGTCGCGGACCCAGGCGACGATGGCGCGGCGTGCGTCATCGTCCATCTGGATCGCATTGGGCGGGGGCATTGCGTGGCTCACACCTGCTTGCAGGTAGATCTGATCGGCATGGCGGGCAACATCGCTCTCGGTTTCCAGCAAAACATCCTTGGGCGCCCAGCGGATGCCATCCCAGGATGGCTCGCGCGCATGGCACATGGAGCAATTTCCGACCACGGCGAAGTATGCCTCTTCGAAACTGTCAGCAGAGGCGAACTTCTCCTCGTAAGGCGTCAGAGCGCGCGCTTCCGCCTCCTCGTACGTATCGCCGCCGGGCACGGTGGAAAGCCATGCGATCACCACCATGAGCAGAACCGTGACAGCCCATGTCCAATGGGGGCCCTTGCCGGTCTTGTGCATGGTGTTGAAGTAATGCCGGATCGTGACGCCTGTGAGAAAGATGAGGGATGCGATGATCCAGGCGTATTCCGTTGCGAAAGCCAGCGGGTAGTGGTTCGAGAGCATCAGGAAGACAACGGGCAAAGTCAGGTAATTGTTGTGCGTCGAGCGGACCTTCGCAATCTTGCCGTATTTGGCATCCGGGGTGCGCCCGGCCTTGAGGTCTTCAACAACGATGCGCTGGTTCGGCATGATCTGGAAAAACACGTTGGCCGTCATGATCGTGGCTGTGAACGCCCCAAGGTGAAGCAGCGCTGCGCGTCCGGTGAAGATCTGGTTGTAACCCCAGGACATCACGACGAGGATCACGAACAGCAGTAGCATCAGGACAGTCGGGGTATCCGCCAGCTTGGATTTGCACATCGCGTCATAGAGCAACCAGCCGATGGTCAGCGAACCTGCGGAGATCAGGATGCCTTGCCACAGCGCCAGATCGGCTTTGGTCGGGTCCAGCAGATACAATTCCCCGCCCACCCAGTAGATAATCATCAGCAGTGCAGCGCCGGAGAGCCATGTCGTATAGCTTTGCCATTTATGCCAGGTCAGGTGCTCGGGCATCCGGGCGGGTGCCACGAGGTACTTGACGGTATGATAGAACCCGCCACCATGCACTTCCCATTCTTCGCCATAAGCCCCTTCCGGCAAGGCATCGTTGGGTTTGAGCATGAGATCAAGCGCAATAAAATAGAACGACGCGCCGATCCACGCCATGGCCGTGATCACATGCAACCACCGCACGCTGAAGGCGATCCAATCCCATAAAACTGCCAGATCATACATGGCCACTCTCTCCCAAGTTGGACTTTGAAACTACTCTATTCGTGCAACGATTGTTCTGCTACATCTGCATAAGGCCAAGCAGCATCAAAAAAAGCCGAATAATGTCCTATCTCGACAATATCAGAACGTTCGTGCGCGTTTACGAGCTTGGTTCCATGTCGGCTGCCGGGCGGGATTTGCGCATATCGCCTGCTGTCACATCCTCCCGGATTTCGCAGCTGGAAGAGCATTTGGGCGTTCGATTGTTTCAGCGAACAACGCGCAGCCTCGCCCCGACAGATCAAGGCAAGAGCTTCTTTGGCGCGGCATGCGAAATCCTCGAAGCGGTCGAAAATGCGGAAGCGCAGGTCATGAACATGACCGAGAACCCGCGCGGGTCGCTCTATGTCGCGGCGCCGCTCGGCGTGGGCCGTCGTTTGATCGCGCCGCTCGTGCCCGATTTCCTGAAGCAATACCCGGAAGTCAGCATACGGCTGCGCCTGACAGACCGGAAGGTCGATCTGACGACGGAAGGGCTCGATCTGGCGTTCTTTCTGGGAAAGCCACAGGACAGCAACCTGAGGATTCGCAAGATCGCGGATGTCGAGCGTGTGCTATGTGCGGCGCCGGATTACATCGCGGCGCGGGGGCATCCGGCGGATGGTGCCGCATTGATCTCAGACAGGCATGAATGTCTGAATTTGCGCTTTCCCGGAGCACCCGAATTCCAATGGCCATTGGTCACGGGTGAGGGGCCCAAGCGGTTTCGCGTATCGGGCCGGTATGAGTCAGATGATGGTGATGTGTTGACTGAATGGGCCTTGCAGGGGCACGGGATAGTGCTGAAGCCCGTGTTTGAGGTCAAAGATCATCTGGAGGCCGGTCGGCTCATAGCTGTCGCAGAGGCGACACCGCCCGAGCCCATTCAAATGGCGTGCCTGTTCACGCATCGAAAGCGGCAGGATCCGAAAACCCGCCTTTTCATGGAATACGTGATCGAGACGATTGCCAATGTCGTTGGCGCGCGGTGATGTGATCAGCTGCCCCGATAGGTCGAATAGCCGAAAGGTGAAAGCAGCAAAGGCACGTGGTAGTGCGAGGCCTCTGACATGCCGAAGCGCAGCGGGATCACGTCCAAAAAGCGTGGATCCTCAGCGGGTGTGCCCTGCGCGGTAAGATATGCGCCTGCGTGAAAGACCAGCTCGTAGGTCCCGATTTCGAACTCGGTCGCTGGCAGGATCTGCTCATCTGTGCGGCCATCGCTATTGGTGCGCAGCGTTTTGAGATGGGTCCGCGTCTCACCTTGCAGGCGATAGAGCTCAATGCTCAAACCTTCCGCCGGGCATCCGCGCGCCGTGTCGAGAACATGTGTTGTCAGATATCCGCTCATGAAAGACTCCCATCGTCTGCTGCTTGTATGTGCCAGAAGGCTGGGGCTACAGCAAAGAATGTATCGCAATAGGCTGTTTAGCGATTTTTTTGAAAAACGGTTTGATTTTTTTTGAATCATAGAGGGGTCAAGTTGGAAAGGACACATCCATGATGCGTTATCCCCGCGATCTTTCCGGGTATGGAGAAATGCCGCCGAAGGCCGATTGGCCCGGGGCTGCGAAGATTGCTGTGCAAATCGTGCTGAATTACGAAGAAGGCGGGGAGAACAACATTCTCCACGGCGACGCGGCGTCTGAGGCGTTTTTGTCGGAGATCACGGGCGCTGCCCCGTGGCCCGGTCAGCGCCATTGGAACATGGAATCGATCTATGAATACGGCGCGCGCGCCGGGTTTTGGCGGGTTCACCGATTGCTCGGGGATCTCCCAGTCACAGTCTACGGCGTTGCGACCGCCCTTGCACGATCACCTGAGCAGGTGGCAGCGATGAAAACCAGCGGATGGGAAATCGCATCGCACGGTCTGAAATGGATCGAGCACAAGGACATGGATCCCGCTGATGAACGGGCGCAGATTCGTGAGGCCATCCGCCTGCATACAGAAGCGACCGGCGCTGCCCCACGGGGCTGGTACACGGGCCGATGCTCGACCAATACGGTGGATCTCGTGGCTGCTGAGGGGGATTTCGCCTATATCGCCGACAGCTATGCAGATGATCTGCCCTATTGGGTCCGAGCCGCAGGCAAGGACCAGCTCATTGTGCCCTATACGATGGATTGCAATGACATGCGGTTTGCCATTCAGGCGGGCTATACCAACGGCGATCAGTTCGAAAGCTATCTCAGGGACAGTTTCGATATGCTCTATTCAGAAGGCGCGGCAGGTCGCCCCGCCATACTCTCGATCGGATTGCATTGCCGCCTGATCGGGCGCCCGGGCCGCGCCATGGCGTTCAAACGTGCGCTGGACTATTTCATGCAGCATGAGAGGGTCTGGTTCGCGACGCGGGAGCAGATCGCGGATCATTGGGCGAAAACGCACCCGCCTCAGCAGGGCACGCGCCCATCCCAGATGGATCGGGACAGTTTTGTTGAGGCGTTTGGCGGCATTTTCGAGCATAGCCCCTGGATTGCAGAAGGCGCGCACGCTCTGGAGCTGGGCCCGGCTCATGACACGGCGACAGGTGTTCATCATGCGCTGTGTCGGGTCTTCCGCAGTGCGACCGAGGAGCAACGCCTTGGTGTTCTCAACGCGCACCCCGATCTCGCCGGCAAGCTGGCCGCTGCGGGAAAGCTCACGGCCGAGAGCACGGCCGAGCAGGCGGGCGCTGGACTTGATCTTCTGACCGATGAGGAGCGGGCCACGTTCCAGTCACTCAATGCCCAATATGTAGACCAACACGGCTTTCCTTTCATCATTGCGGTGAAAGACAACACCAAGGCCACGATCCTTGACGCCTTTCACCGCCGCCTGGGCCATGATCGCGAGACAGAGTTCGCGGAGGCCTGCCGTCAGGTGGAGCGGATTGCCGAGCTCCGCTTGATCGAGAAGTTGCCAAAATGACCAAACCGCTCAAACTCATGCCCCTGACATCGCAGGCTTTCGCGCCGTTTGGCGATGTGCTGGAGGCCTCTGGCACAGCGGACAGAATGATCAATCAGGGCATGTGCGGGCGCTATCATGATCGGGCACAGCTTGATTTTACGGATGGCCGCGCAGGGATCAGCATCTTTCAATCACAGGCGCGGACCCTGCCTTTCGCTCTGGACATGATGGAGCGGCATCCCGAGGGCAGCCAGGCATTTCTACCCTTGTCTGACAAGCCCTTCGTCGTTGTCGTCGCCCCCGATGACGGCGGCCAGCCAGGTACACCGATGGCGTTCCTGACCGCGCCGGGGCAAGGGGTCAATTACCATCGTGGAACATGGCATGGCGTGCTCACGCCGTTGCATGCGCCGGGTCTCTTCGCGGTCGTCGATCGCATTGGAGAGGGACCCAACCTTGAGGAACACTGGTTTGAGGACCCGTTCCTGATCACAGAATGAAGAAACAGCGCTGGTCTTGAAACGGGCGCACAACAGAGAGGGACATTGAAAATGGCCGATGCATCTATCGGGACGCCGGAGCAACTCCGCGATCCCAATTACACACCTCCGCTGGCAAAAGCTGTGCCTTTGGGCATTCAGCATGTGCTGGCCATGTTCGTGTCCAACGTGACGCCAGCGATCATCGTCTGCGGCGCTGCGGGGTTTGGCTTTGGCTCCAACAGCCCGGACTTTCCGCAGATGATCTACATGATCCAGATGTCGATGTTCTTTGCGGGCGTCGCAACTCTGTTTCAGTCCATCGGTGTCGGCCCTATCGGCGCGCGTTTGCCGATTGTGCAGGGGACGAGTTTTGCCTTCATCCCGATCATGATCCCGCTTGTGGCGGGCAAGGGCGTTGATGCGATTGCCGTTTTGATGGGCGGCATCGTTGCAGGCGGTCTCTTCCATGCGTTTCTTGGACTTTTCATTGGCAAGTTGCGGTTTGCGTTGCCGCCGCTTGTGACCGGGCTCGTTGTGACGATGATCGGTTTGGCGCTGGTCAAGGTGGGTGTGCAATATGCGGCGGGCGGTGTGCCCGCGATCGGAAAGCCTGAATATGGCTCCTTGATCAACTGGTCGATGGCTGGTGTCGTTGTGCTGGTGACGCTTGGGTTGAAGTTTTTCACTCGTGGGATGCTTTCAGTGTCCGCTGTTCTTGTTGGCCTGCTGGTGGGATATGCCTTTGCGTTCCTCTTGGGCGAGGTAAACCTCGGCAACGTGGGGCGCGCGGCCTCCTTTGCTCTGCCCAACCCTCTGCATTTTGGCATGGAATTCACCGTGGCGGCTGTTATCGGATTTTGTCTGATGTCCTTTGTCTCAGCCGTTGAAACGGTGGGCGATGTGTCGGGCATCACCAAAGGTGGCGCCGGACGCGAGGCGACAGATAAGGAAATCCAGGGCGCGACCTTTGCCGATGGTGTCGGGACAGCTATCTCCGGCTTCTTTGGGGCCCTCCCCAATACGTCCTTCAGCCAAAACGTCGGCCTGATTGCCATGACGGGCGTGATGTCTCGCGGTGTCGTGACGGTCGGTGCGCTGTTCCTCATTCTCTGCGGTTTGGTCCCCAAGATTGGCGCGGTGATCTCGTCTGTGCCGATTGAGGTGCTTGGCGGCGGTGTGATCGTGATGTTTGGCATGGTTGTTGCCGCGGGTATTTCGATGCTCTCGGATGTGAACTGGAACCGCCGCAACATGGTGATCTTCGCCATCGCCCTGTCGCTTGGCCTGGGTCTGCAGCTGGAGCCGGGCGCGCTTCAGCATTTGCCTGATACCATGAAGGTTCTGGCGACCTCTGGCATCCTGCCTGCCGCTCTGATCGCCATCGTTCTGAACCTCGTACTTCCTGAGGAGTTGGCAGCGGAGGCCACAGAAGAGGTATCCGGTGGCATGTCCGGCCATGGCGATGGCTCCTTGCCGGGCGAATAATACCGCGACAGACCTGCATAAAAGAAAGGGCCCGGATCATCCCGGGCCCTTTTTCGTGTCTTGGAGCATTCGGCCAAAATCTTGAATCACGGCCTGTGGACCAACGTTGCGCGTTCAGCGACGCGGAATTGTAAGCGGTGAGGCCATCAGCCGGTGTGTAGCTTCATGTGGCGATTGACGTCTTTATAGAGTAGATAGCGAAATCGTCCCGGCCCCCCGGCGTAACACGCCTGTGGGCAAAAGGCGCGCAGCCACATGTAGTCGCCCGCTTCCACCTCAACCCAGTCATTGTTGAGATTGTAGACGGCCTTGCCCTCCAGAACGTAAAGCCCGTGTTCCATGACATGTGTCTCGAGGAACGGGATCACCCCGCCGGGCTCAAACGTCACGATTGTGACATGCATGTCATGTCGCAGATCAGTTGGGTCTACAAAACGGGTCGTGGCCCAAACGCCATCGGTGTCGGGCATGGGTGTCGGCGCGATGTCATTCTCATTGGTGACAAAGGCCTCAGGCGCTGGCAATCCGGGTACAGGCTCGTAGGCCTTGCGGATCCAATGAAACCGGAGCGGTTGTTCGCTTGTGTTGTGCAGCGTCCAGTCGGTTGACGGCGGGATATAGGCATAGCCGCCCTCTTGCATGATATGGATCTCGCCATCCAGCTTGAGGCTGGCTTGACCTTCGACAACAAAGAGAACGCCTTCGGCGTGTGGATCCAGCTCAGGCTGGTCGGATCCGCCGCCGGGGGAGACCTCCATGATGTATTGCGAGAATGTCTCGGCAAAGCCCGTCATCGGGCGTGCGATGACCCAGACCCGTGTCTCTTCCCAGAACGGCAAGAAACTTGTCACGATGTCGCGCATCGTGCCGCGCGGAATGACGGCATAGGCCTCTGTGAAGATTGCCCGGTCCGTTAGCAGTTTCTTTTGCCCGGGCAATCCACCGTGTGGGGCATAATACTTGGATGACATGCGCGCTCCAATAACATGGGTTTTTGTCTTTATCGCAAGCGTGTTGCCTTACATCCATCAGCGAATGCCAGAACGCACCTTTTGGTTATTGTTGATAATGTCTTGGATTTTCGTATTTCTTGCGCGTTGCGACGCTGTTTGGCGTAATGTCTTTGGGCGAGCCATCAAACACCTGTTTCCTCGCCCGTGTTGCCCCGCTACGGTTCATTCGACAATTCGGGCAAGAAAACGAGGGCTCCATGGCGGACCTGCTGAAGAAACCATTCGGGATGCATGGCAAGGTTCATGAGATTTCACCGGCCAGCGCCGGTTGGCGTTATGTCGGGTTTGATCTCTACCGCTTGCGCGCAGGTGAGACTGTGGGCGAGCCGACGGGCACGAACGAGGTTATCTTGGTCATGGTCGAAGGTAAGGCGCGGATCTCCGCCGCCGACCGGGATTGGGGCGAGTTGGGCGACCGGATGGATGTCTTCGAGAAGACCGCGCCGCATTGCCTGTATGTTCCGAATGACGATGCCTGGTCCGCGCAGGCCACGACTGATTGCACAATTGCCGTCTGCAAGGCGCCGGGCAATTCAGGCCATGCCGCGCGTCGGATCGGGCCTGATGGCATCACGCTCACTGAGCGCGGCGCGGGCACCAACACGCGCTACATCAATAATATCGCCATGGAAGCCGAGGATTACGCCGACAGCCTGCTTGTGACGGAAGTCTTCACGCCCGCGGGGCACTGGTCTTCTTACCCCAGCCACCGGCATGATGAGGATGATTATCCCCGGATTACGTATCTCGAGGAGACCTATTACCATCGGCTCAACCCGTCCAATGGCTTTGGGATTCAGCGTGTCTATACCGATGATGGCCAGCTGGATGAAACGATGGCCGTTTCTGACGGTGATGTTGTTTGTGTCCCGCGCGGTCATCACCCATGCGGCGCGCCCTACGGATTTGAGATGTACTACCTCAATGTCATGGCAGGTCCGCTGAGAAAGTGGAGATTCGTTTCGGCCCCGGAAGTTGAATGGATCGTGGAGCGGGACGCGACCTGAAATCATCTCGTCAATCAAGGGTTGTTTTTGGCCCTAATTGACTGATTTTCGCGCGTTTCTTCGTGAAATCGGCGATTTCCAGCTCATATAAGTTTGAATTACAATGGAAACAATTTGTTTACCTTTCGATCCGTATCGAAAGGTGTCTTATCGCCGGACGTTTTTTGCGTTTGGTCGAACTTGGTAAGAGGTCGTCAGAGAACATGCCCCAGTCGCTCACACAGTATTTCTTTGGCAATAGCCTCGTGAATTTTGCCGGTGGAACAGCCAATGCAAACGTACCGCATTGGCTCAACCAGTTCATCGAAGCTGATGGTGGCAGTTACGCCGTTAACGGCGGGTATGCGTTCCTGCGCCAAGCAGCCGACAATGATGTGCCGCGCAATGAATGGGGCTTTTCCGGCGTCGATGGTGTCTGGGATCAGGATCTCGAGGGTTTTGACGAGGTCAGCTTTGATTCCGTCGTCATTACGCCTGCGAATTTCATTCAGGACCGTGAGCCGACGCAGAACTACCCTGGCGATGATCGTTCGCCGTTGGATGCCATTCTCGATGTGATCGAACAGGTGCAGACCGAGCAGGGTGCCGCCAAAATCTACATGTATCAGGGCTGGTCGGACATTGGTTTCATTGCCCCGGATTTCCCGCCGACCGAACAGGAACTGGAGACGTATTACGCCTATGCTTCAGGCCCCTACAGCGATTGGTACGACACTTTTCTGGCTGAGATCGATGCCGCTGCGCCTGATGCAGATGTGACCTTGATCCCGATCAATGATGTGTTGATCGAATTGATCTCGGATGGCCCTCTGTCAGATCTTGAGGCGACGGATCTCTTTGTCGATTCCGCGCCACACGGAACAGAGACGACCTATTTTCTGGCGTCGATGATCACCTACTCCGCCCTGTTTGGTGAGCCCGTACAGGCGTTTGGTGATGTCCCCGATACGATCCATCCGGCGGTGGCCGACAACCTGCCCAGCCTTGCCGCCCTGATCGACACCCGCGTTGCTGAGCTCATGGGTGAGGGCGGTACAGATGACGATGAGGGCGGGGGAGACGACGGGGGCGATGATGAGCCTCCGATCGAGCCGGAAAACAGCGCGCCGAATGCACGGGACGACACGGCGGGAACGATCCAAAACGAACCGGCGCTCATCGATGTTCTGGCCAATGATACAGACCCCGACGGCGATCCACTGACACTGACAAATGTCATCTACAGCAGCAATGCTTATGCCCGGATCATCGACAATCAGATCGAGTATTATCCAAATGGTGATTTCTTCGGTGAAGACACGCTGACCTATGAAGTGTCGGACGACGAGGGCGCGATCAGCACGGCCAGTGTTCTGATAAGCGTTGAGCCGATTGACGAGGCTCCGGAACCTGAAAACACAGCACCCAACGCTTTGGATGATGTCGGTGATACAGATGCGGGAACCAGTGTGTTGCTGGATGTTTTGGCGAATGACAGTGATCCGGATGGCGATCCATTGACCCTCCAAAGTGTTGACCAGCCACTGAACGGATCCGTGCAAATCGTTGACAATCAAATTGAGTATACGCCGGCCCAAGGCTTCGTCGGGACAGACACGTTTGATTATATAGTCTCCGACGGTCAGGGGGGCGAAAGCGCCGCCTCGGTCAGCGTCGTTGTCTCCGGCGATGTACAGGACGACAACGGCGGCTTTTCGGCGCTGTTCTATGAGCTGGACTTCGATGTGGAGAGTTTGGATCAGGTCGATTTCGGTGCCCCTGTCGACGCGCAGGAGGATGTGGCGTCTGTCCGGCATTTTGAGCAGACCGGCCCGGGCTGGGAGGGTGGCCACACGGATCATTTTGCGGCGCGCTACATCGCCTTGCTCGATGTTGAAGAGGCGGGGCTCTACACGTTTGAACTGATCGCAGATGATGAAGCTGCGCTGCGGCTGAACGGTGAAGAGCTTGTTGGCGCGGGGCCGAAGTCTGATGAAGTGCCGGAATACGGGCAGGTGGAATTGCAACCCGGGCCCTATCTCATCGAGCTCGACTATCTCGAGATTGATGGTGCGCAAACACTTTCGTTGCGCTGGAGCGGGCCCGATACGGACGATACCTTTGTGCCTGTGACCCCCGATGTCCCGGGGGCGGACCTCAGCGATTTGCTGGCTCTGGCAGAATCGGATTTGGACATAACCGAGCCGCTCATATTGTCCGAAGAGCCGGAAGCTCCGGCGGGCGATGCGTTCGAGATGGAGATGTTTCGCTTCTTGCAGGACGACACATCCTACCGCAGCAAACTGGAAGACGATGCCAAGTGGTTCGAGGACGAGGATGCGCCGGCCGAGGAGGAAATCGGCCTGATCTAACGCATGCCTTGCAATTGTGCGGGCACGGGCGTATATCCTTGCCAACAGCGTGATGCTGGGGTCCAAACCCGGCATCCACCGAAAACGTCATACGGGCCGCTGGCCCGTTTTTTTGTGCCCTTGTCACCTGAGTAAACGAGACTGCCGTTGCACGATCTGATTGCCAAAAGCGCCATGGACCGCCGTCTGGCCGAAATCATCAGCCCTGCCATTGAAGGCCTGGGGTTTGAGCTGGTGCGCGTCCGCTTGATGGGGGGCAATACGCCGACATTGCAGATCATGGCGGAGCGGCCCGAAGGCGGTATCGAGGTGGATGAATGCGCGCAGATATCGAATGAGGTTTCCGCGGTTCTTGATGTCGAAGACCCTATACTGGACGCCTATACGCTCGAAGTGTCGAGCCCGGGAATTGACCGGCCGCTCACGCGACTGAAGGATTTTGATCAGTTCGAAGGCTATGACGCGAAGCTTGAAACGGCTGAGTTGATCGATGGTCGTAAACGGTGGCGCGGTGTGCTGGCCGGTGTTGAGGGCGACGAGGTGCTGATCAACATCGACGGTGCGGGCGATGAAACACTGACGGTTGGTCTGCATTATGACTGGCTGGTCGATGCGAAGCTTGTCCTGACGGATGAGCTGATCCGCGAAATGCTGCGTCAGAGAAAAGCTCAGGATCCCAACCTGAAACTGGATGAGACGAAGTTTGATACAATCGAGACCGAAGGGTCCGCAGAGGAGTAACGCCGATGGCAATCACATCTGCCAACCAGCTTGAACTGCTGCAAACCGCCGAAGCGGTGGCGCGCGAGAAGATGATCGATCCGAGCCTTGTCATTGAGGCCATGGAAGAGAGCCTCGCCCGTGCGGCCAAGTCGCGCTATGGCTCGGAGATGGACATCCGTGTGTCGATTGATCGCAAGACCGGTCGTGCGACGTTCACGCGTGTGCGCACTGTTGTCGAAGAGGAAGAGCTTGAGAATTATCAGGCCGAGATGACGGTTGAGACAGCCAAGCAATACCTCGAAAATCCCGTCGTTGGCGATCAGTTCGTCGAAGAAGTGCCGCCCGTCGATATGGGCCGGATTGCGGCGCAATCTGCCAAGCAGGTGATTCTCCAGAAAGTGCGCGAAGCTGAGCGTGATCGTCAGTTCGCAGAGTTTCAGGACCGTGCGGGCACGATTATCAACGGTCAGGTCAAGCGTGAAGAGTATGGCAATGTCATCGTTGATGTGGGGCGCGGCGAAGCAATTCTACGCCGCAACGAGAAGATCGGCCGCGAGAGCTATCGCCCCAATGATCGGATCCGCTGCTACATCAAGGATGTGCGTCGCGAGACACGCGGGCCTCAGATCTTCCTGAGCCGCACCGCGCCGGAATTCATGGCCGAGCTTTTCAAGATGGAAGTGCCCGAGATTTATGATGGCATTATCGAGATCAAGGCCGTCGCGCGTGATCCCGGGTCGCGCGCAAAGATTGCCGTGATTTCCTATGATGGCTCCATTGACCCTGTCGGCGCCTGCGTCGGGATGCGCGGCAGCCGGGTTCAGGCTGTGGTCAACGAATTGCAGGGCGAAAAGATCGACATCATCCCCTGGAATGAGGACGTGCCGACCTTCCTAGTGAACGCGCTGCAACCAGCCGAAGTCACCAAGGTTGTTCTCGACGAAGAGGCAGAGCGTATCGAAGTCGTCGTTCCCGAGGAGCAGCTCTCGCTGGCGATTGGGCGTCGTGGTCAAAACGTCCGCCTCGCCTCGATGCTGACCGGCCTCGATATCGACATCATGACCGAAGAGGAAGAGAGCGCACGTCGTCAGAAAGAGTATGAAGAGCGCACCAAGCTCTTTGTCGAAGCGCTCGATCTGGACGAATTCTTCGCTCAGCTGCTGGTCTCCGAAGGCTTCACGAGCCTTGAAGAAGTTGCCTACGTTGAGCTGGATGAGCTTCTGGTCATCGACGGTGTGGATGAGGGCACAGCCGAAGAACTTCAGACCCGCGCGCGCGAAAACCTCGAGGCGCAGGCCCGCAAAGCCCTTGAAAGTGCTCGTGAATTGGGCGCTGTCGATAGCCTTATTGAATTCGAAGGTCTGACACCCCAGATGGTTGAGGCCCTTGCGAAGGACGGTGTTCTGACGCTTGAGGACTTCGCGACATGTGCGGATTGGGAGCTGGCTGGCGGCTGGACAACAGTCGATGGCGAGCGGGTGAAAGACGACGGTCTTCTTGAGCCCTTCGACGTCTCCCTTGAGGAGGCGCAAGATCTCGTCATGACCGCGCGGATCATCCTTGGCTGGGTCGATCCCGCTGAATTGGAGGCCGACGCCGAAGAGGAAGAACTGGGCGAAGATGGCGAAACGCTGGCTGAGGAGGAGGCCCGCTAGGGGCCTGATCTGATGTCCCGCGGAGGAGGCAAACGCCACGCCGAGACAAACGGCCCGGAGCGCAAATGCATCGCCACAGGCGAGGTGCGCCCGGTTGCCGAGCTTGTGCGATTTGTCGTGTCTCCAGACGGGCAGATCGTTCCGGATATCCTCGGCAAATTGCCGGGGCGCGGGATCTGGGTTCAGGCGTATCGCGAGGCCATTGACCTTGCGGCGCGCAAGAACCTCTTCTCCCGTGCGGCAAAGCAGCCGGTCCAGGTGCCGGAAGGTTTGGCGGCTGAGGTCGAGGCGCAGATTGCCCGCCGGGTTGTCGATCTGATATCGCTGGCGCGCAAATCGGGGCGTGCTGTTGGCGGGTATGAAAAGGTAAAGTCCTGGTTGCAGCTGGAGGAGGCGGAAGTCCTCGTTCAGGCGTCTGACGGATCAGGGCGGGGGAAGTCAAAATTGTCGACCCCGCATTATGGATCGTACATCGGCTGGCTGACGGCAGATGAGCTGGGCATGGCCTTTGGGCGACAAAGTACGATACATGGCGCGCTGGCGTCTGGTGGACTCACGACACGTGTAGTAGAGGAAGCCCAACGTCTTAAAATGCTGCGCATGGAAAAGACGGCGGCAAGGGCCGCTGGAAAGGATAAAAGAGCTTCATGAGCGATACTGACGGCAAAAAACCACTTGGTCTGCGGGGCGGCCCGCGTTCTGGCAATGTGAAACAGAGTTTCTCCCATGGCCGGACCAAGAACGTCGTGGTGGAAACCAAACGCAAACGCGTTGTTGTGCCAAAACCAGGCGCCGGAAATGCGGCCAAGCCAGGCTCGACACCGGGCGCCGGTGCGCCTTCGGGGTCTGGCAAGCGGCCTGCGGGCATCTCCGATGCGGAGATGGACCGTCGTCTGAAGGCTGTTCAGGCGGCCAAGGCGCGTGAGGCGGAAGAAGCCGCACGTCGGGAAGCCGAGGACAAGGCCCGCGCTGAGGAGCGCGAGCGCCGCCGGGCTGAGGCCGAGGCGAAAGAACGCGAACAGAAAGAAGCTGAGGAACGTGCGCGCGCGCGTGCCGAGGAAGAAGAGCGCAAGAAGCGCGAAGCCGAAGTGCAGCGCCAAGCGGCCGCAGCACCCGTGCCGCCCAAGGAAGATCAGCCTGTCCGCGGCAAGGCAGCGCCTGCGCGCAAGCCCGAACGCGACAACCGCGACGATCGCAATTCCCGTGGCAAGGGCCGTGACGATGGGCGCCGCTCCGGCAAGCTGACCCTGAACCAGGCGCTTGGGGGCGAAGGCGGGCGTCAGAAGTCCATGGCCGCCATGAAGCGGAAACAGGAACGCGCGCGGCAGAAGGCCATGGGTGGCCCTGTTGAGCGCGAAAAGGTTGTGCGTGATGTCCAGCTGCCGGAGGCGATTGTCGTGTCCGAGCTGGCAAACCGGATGGCGGAGCGCGTTGCAGACGTTGTGAAATCGCTCATGAACATGGGCATGATGGTGACGCAAAACCAATCCATTGACGCCGATACAGCTGAGCTGATCATCGAGGAATTCGGTCACAAAGTGACACGGGTGTCCGATGCGGACGTGGAAGACGTCATCAAGGAAGTGGAAGAGGATGAGGCCGATCTCAAGTCGCGCCCTCCTGTCATCACGATCATGGGTCACGTCGATCACGGCAAGACCTCGCTTTTGGACGCGATTCGCGAAACCAAGGTGACCGCAGGCGAAGCGGGCGGGATCACGCAGCATATCGGGGCCTATCAGGTCGAGACGAAAGACGGCGCTGTGCTGTCGTTCCTCGATACGCCTGGCCACGCCGCGTTTACCTCCATGCGTTCTCGTGGTGCGCAGGTCACGGATGTTGTTGTTCTGGTTGTGGCGGCAGATGATGCCGTAATGCCGCAGACGATTGAGGCCATCAATCACGCCAAGGCGGCTGAAGTGCCGATGATCGTTGC
Source organism: Primorskyibacter sp. S187A (assembly GCF_049800955.1). Taxonomy (NCBI): domain Bacteria; kingdom Pseudomonadati; phylum Pseudomonadota; class Alphaproteobacteria; order Rhodobacterales; family Roseobacteraceae; genus Primorskyibacter; species Primorskyibacter sp. S187A. Next base: position 536,905 of record NZ_JBNAGA010000002.1, read on the forward strand.
GATCAACAAGTGCGACAAGCCGGATGCCAATCCGGACAAGGTCCGGACGGATCTTCTGCAACATGAAGTGATCGTCGAAAAGCTCTCCGGTGACGTGCAGGACGTTGAAGTCTCTGCCATCACGGGCAAAGGCCTTGACGAGTTGCTCGAAGCCATCGCGCTTCAGGCGGAAATCCTTGAGCTCAAGGCTAACCCGGATCGGGCCGCCATGGGTGCTGTGATCGAAGCGCAGTTGGACGTGGGTCGTGGACCTGTTGCGACCGTTCTGGTGCAGACCGGGACGCTCAAACAAGGCGATATCTTCGTCGTGGGTGAGCAATGGGGTAAGGTCCGTGCGCTGGTCAACGATCAGGGCGATCGCGTCAAGGCGGCAGGTCCGTCGGTGCCTGTCGAGGTGCTCGGTCTCAATGGTACGCCTGAGGCCGGTGACGTTCTCAACGTGGTCGACACTGAGGCGCAGGCGCGTGAGATCGCGGAATACCGTGAGCAAGCCGCCAAGGATAAACGTGCCGCTGCTGGCGCCGCGACAACCTTGGATCAGCTTCTGGCGAAAGCCAAGGCCGATGAGAACGTGGCGGAATTGCCCATTCTCGTGAAAGCAGACGTGCAAGGCTCCGCGGAAGCCATCGTTCAGGCGATGGAAAAGATCGGCAACGATGAAGTCCGCGTGCGCGTGCTGCATTACGGTGTTGGTGCGATCACAGAGACGGATGTCGGTCTGGCTGAGGCGTCTGGTGCGCCTGTGATTGGTTTCAACGTCCGGGCGAATGCCTCTGCGCGGAATTCAGCGAACCAGAAGGGCGTGGAGATCCGCTATTACAGCGTGATTTATGACCTCGTGGATGATGTGAAAGCAGCGGCGTCGGGCCTTCTGTCGGACGAAATCCGGGAGACCTTTATCGGCTATGCCGAGATCAAGGAGGTCTTCAAGGTGTCCAACGTGGGTAAGGTCGCGGGCTGTCTGGTCACGGAAGGTGTTGCACGGAGATCCGCAGGCGTTCGCTTGCTACGTGACAATGTCGTGATCCATGAAGGTACGCTCAAGACACTCAAGCGTTTCAAGGACGAGGTGCCCGAAGTGCAGTCTGGTCAGGAATGCGGCATGGCCTTTGAAAACTATGATGATATTCGCCCTGCCGATGTCATCGAGATCTTCGAGCGCGAGTCTGTGGAGCGCTCGCTCTAGGAATTCCTGGACAGCCAAAAACAAAGGGCAGCATCATCAGATGCTGCCCTTTTAATTTGAGCGGTAACATTCCGTGAGTGGACTAAACAGGAAAACCAGCGAAGATGCGGGTCCCATCGCGGACCAGAATACGACCGTCCGGCAAAGCACGAAAGAAGATGCCCTGCACCGTGATATATTTGCTCAGCTTGATCGAGCGTACCATGTCATCTCCTCCCCAGTGGCTATGACGGTTAACACTTAGTGCGACTTGCTTAATAAAAACATAAAAATTTCACCAAGTTGGTGGTTTTCTGCTCAAATGTTGTGCGGCGGATTGCCCCAAACTCTCCTTTGAGTTGAAATTCTCCATCGATTTCAAGCGCGTATCAGAGCCAATCGCGAAGTATCGGGATGAGCGGAATATCGGCTGGCGGCATCGGATAATCCCGAAGTTTCTGCGGTGGGCACCATTCCAGCTTCTGACCTTCCTTCGAACTTGGGATTCCCTCCCATTTCCGGCAGGCATACAGCGGCATCAGAAGATGAAACGAATCGTAGCTGTGGCTCGCGAAAGTCAGCGGCGCGAGGCAGCTTTCCCATGTATCGATGCCAAGCTCTTCCTGCAGCTCCCGAATAAGCGCCACTTCTGGCGTCTCACCGGGCTCCACTTTGCCTCCGGGAAATTCCCAAAGGCCAGCCATGGATTTTCCTTCAGGCCTTTGGGCCAGAAGCACCCTCCCGTCACGGTCTATTAGTGCCGCTGCGGCAACCAGAACTGTCTTCATGATCGGTAATCCGCATTGATTGAAATGTAGCCATGGGTCAGATCGCAGGTCCAGACGGTCGCGGTTGCGGTTCCGAGGCCTAGATCGACGGTTATCCGAATGGTGTCGTTGCGCATATGGGCGGCGCCGTCTTCTTCCCGATAATCCGGCGAAACCCACCCTTTATCCGCAACAAGCACGTCGCCAAAGCGGATGGACAGACGGTCACGGTCAGCTGGAGCGCCAGATTTGCCAATCGCCATGACGATACGGCCCCAGTTTGGATCCTCGCCGGCAATCGCTGTTTTGACCAAAGGCGAATTCGCAATCGCCAGCGCATGACAGCGGGCATTGGCAAAGGTATCTGCTGCGCGCACGGTGATCTCGACGAACTTGGTCGCGCCTTCGCCGTCCCGCACGACGAGATGCGCGAGCTCACGCATGACACCATGCAGCGCATCCGAGAACGCCTGCACACCCGCCACATCCACACCGCTTGCGCCGGTGGCGGCGCACAGGAGCGTGTCCGAGGTAGAGGTATCGCTATCCACCGTGATTGCGTTGAAGGTTGTTTCGGTGTGCTGTGATAGCAGCTCTTGCAACTCGGTCTGATCAATCAAGGCATCCGTAAAGATGTAGACCAGCATCGTCGCCATATCGGGCGCAATCATGCCAGAGCCTTTGGCGATCCCCGCGATTTTGACTGTTTGCCCGTTGTGCTCGATCTGAGCCGCAGCCCCTTTTGCAAAAGTATCCGTGGTCATGATCGCGCCCGCAGCCGCGGCAATCCCATCAGGGCTGAGCGCGGAATGCAGCTCGCCGATCTTTCCCGTGATCTTCTCGAACGGGAGGGGCTCCCCGATGACCCCTGTCGAGGATGTGAAAACGCGATCCGCAGTGACGCCCGTCTCCTTGGAGACGGCATCACAGATTTCCGAAACACTGCTTTGGCCATAATGACCCGTGAAGGCGTTTGCGTTGCCGGAATTGACGAGGATCGCAGCGGGGCCGCGCGCGTCGCTTCCAAGTTTCGCCTGGCAATCCAGAACCGGCGCAGCACGGGTGGCTGAGCGCGTGAATACACCGGCGATTTGTGTGCCTGCATCGCATAGCGCGAGCATCACATCGTCACGATCCGTGTATTTGACCCCAGCAGCGCAGGTCGCAAACCGGACGCCGCCGATCTCGGGGAGATCGGGGAAAGCGTCCGGTGCCAGCGGCGAGACATTCTCGATCTTCGCCATTACTCCTCCAGAAGATCGAGGTTTTTCATCAGCGAGATGTCGAACGTCTCCGCGGGCGCACGGGTCACTTCAGCGGAGCTCACCAACTCGTTCAGGCGCCCCTCAACAGCATCGCTCTGGATCTGTTGCTCGATCTGCGCGCGCACCTCGTCCAGGGGCGGAGCGTCCTTGATGCGCGTCTCGTTGAGACGGATGACGTGCCAGCCAAACTGCGTTTGAACGGGGTCCGAAATTGCGCCTGCTTCAAGCTCTTTCACAGCCGCTTCAAACGGCGCAACCATCATGCCTTCGCCGAACCATCCCAGATCACCCCCATTGGGGCCTGACGGGCCTGTCGAGTTATCTTGCGCGAGCTTTGCAAAGTTGGCGCCTCCGCGTGCTTCTTCAACAAGAGCTGCGGCTTCTTCCTCTGTCGCAACGAGGATATGAGCCGCGTTGTATTCACGTCCGCCCCCCTTTGCGAACTCGGCCTCATAGACGGCCTGAATTGCGGCATCACTCGCGGCATTGCTGGCGATGGCTTCGACAACCTGCGAGGCGCGGAGCGCGCGCTCTTCGTTTTCGAGGGCCAGTTGCAGCCGCTTGCTGCGCGCTTCACCCTCAGTCTGGGCAAGCACTGTCTGCTGGACCAATTGGTCAATGATACCGGTCCACAATGTTTCATCGGGAAGCGAGAGGTACTGCTCCGGCAGGCCCGCGCGTACCATGATCACATGACCGAGCGTGATATCGGTACCATTCACTGTCGCGACCACTGTGTCGGCATTAGGCTCGTCGGCATGGGCGGCAAGCGGCGCAAGTGCAACAGCGGCACCGAAAGCGGCGTATTTCAGGCATTTCAACATCATGTGTTCCCTCAATTGGCCCCTGCGCCAGCAGGCGGCGTTGACACTGCAATGGGTGCCCCTTACATCGCGAATGTTCATCCGGACACCGTCTTGACTTCTTCTCCTATGGGTTGCGCGCGGGACGGGCAAGCCGGGCACACGCAGATTTGCGTAAAAGATAATTGGAGACGGTATGCTGGGTCTTGGAACTCTGACGAAAAAGGTGTTCGGAACGGCCAATGATCGCAAGATCAAGGCGACGCGGCCGCTGGTCGAAAAGATCAATGCGTTGGAGCCCGAGTTCGAGAAACTCAGCGATGACGGTCTCAAGGAAAAAACCGAAGAGCTCGCCAAGCGCGCCATGGGTGGGGAGCCGCTGGATGCGCTTCTGCCTGAGGCGTTTGCGAATTGCCGGGAAGCGGCCAAGCGCGCGTTGGGCCTTCGCGCCTTTGATGTGCAGCTCATGGGCGGCATCTTCCTGCATCAGGGCAACATCTCCGAGATGAAGACCGGTGAGGGCAAAACCCTTGTGGCTACCTTCCCGGCCTATCTCAATGCGCTGACGGGCGAGGGCGTGCACATCGTGACCGTCAATGACTACCTCGCCAAGCGTGACTCCGAATGGATGAGCAAGGTCTATGGTGCCTTGGGGCTGACCACTGGCGTGGTGTATCCCAATCAGGACCCCAACGAGAAAAAAGCCGCCTACGCCTGCGATATCACCTATTCGACAAACAATGAGCTGGGCTTCGATTATCTGCGGGACAACATGAAGTCCGAGCTCTCCGAGATGTTCCAGCGCGGCCATAATTTCGCGGTTGTTGACGAGGTGGACTCGATCCTCATCGATGAGGCGCGGACCCCGCTCATTATTTCTGGCCCCGCACAGGACCGATCCGATCTCTATATCGCCGTTGACAAGCTGATACCGGAAATTCCCGAAGACGGCTACGACATCGACGAAAAGACCCGCAACGTCAGCTTCACCGATGAAGGCAACGAATTCTTGGAAGAGCAGCTTCATGCGCGTGGTCTTCTCGAAGAGGGCCAATCTCTCTACGATCCGGAGAGCACCACGGTCGTGCACCATGTCAATCAGGGTTTGCGGGCGCACAAGCTCTTTCAAAAGGATAAGGACTACATCGTGCGCAATGGCGATGTTGTCCTGATCGACGAATTCACTGGCCGTATGATGGCCGGTCGTCGGTTGTCAGAGGGTTTGCATCAGGCGATTGAGGCCAAGGAAGGCGTCGATATCAAACCTGAGAATGTGACGCTCGCGTCCGTGACGTTCCAGAACTACTTCCGCCTCTACAACAAGCTGTCGGGCATGACCGGGACGGCGGCAACGGAAGCCGAGGAGTTCGCGCAAATTTATGGCTTGGGTGTCGTCGAAGTGCCCACGAACCGCGGCATCGCGCGGATTGATGAGGACGATAAGGTCTATCGGACCGCTGGCGAGAAGTACAAAGCCATCGTTGACGAGATCAAGGCCGCGCATGCCAAGGGCCAACCCGTTCTCGTCGGGACGACTTCGATCGAGAAGTCGGAGATGTTGAGCCAGCTGCTGACCGAAGCGGATCTCACACACAACGTCCTGAACGCGCGCCAGCATGAGCAAGAGGCCCAGATCGTCGGCGATGCCGGCAAGTTGGGCGCGATCACCATTGCCACCAACATGGCCGGACGAGGCACCGACATCAAACTAGGCGGTAACGTCGAATTCAAGATCATGGATGCCATTGCCGCAGACCCCGAAGGCGATCCTGATGCGATCCGTCAAAAGATTGAGGCGGATCACACAGTGGACGAGCAGGCCGTCAAAGACGCAGGCGGTCTCTTCGTTCTTGCGACGGAACGCCATGAAAGCCGCCGCATCGACAATCAGTTGCGCGGGCGATCCGGGCGTCAGGGGGATCCGGGCCGGTCGTCCTTCTTCCTGTCTCTTGACGATGACCTGATGCGCATCTTTGGCTCCGAGCGCCTGGACAAGGTTCTCTCGACGCTTGGCATGAAAGAGGGCGAAGCCATTATTCACCCGTGGGTGAACAAATCGCTTGAGCGCGCGCAGGCCAAGGTCGAAGGCCGCAACTTCGATATCCGCAAACAGCTTTTGAAATTCGATGATGTGATGAATGACCAGCGTAAGGTCATTTTCTCGCAGCGCCGTGAAATCATGGAAGCGGAAGACGTTTCCGAGATTACCAAGGATATGCGTCATCAGGTTATCGATGATCTGGTGGACCAGCATCTGCCCCCGAAATCTTATGCCGACCAGTGGAATTCTGAAGGCCTCTATGCGGACGTGATCCAGTATCTCGGCGTCGACATGCCCGTCATGGCATGGGCCGATGAAGAAGGCGTCGATCAGGAAGTGATGCGTGAGCGGATTGAGGATGAGAGCGACAAGGCCATGGCGCAAAAAGCGACCCAATTCGGCCCTGACGCCATGCGCCAGATCGAAAAGCAGCTCTTGTTGCAGACCATCGATGGCAAATGGCGCGAGCATCTTTTGACGCTTGAGCATTTGCGGTCTGTGGTGGGCTTCCGTGGGTATGCCCAACGTGATCCGCTCAACGAATACAAAAACGAGTCCTTCCAACTCTTCGAGACCATGCTGGACGGCTTGCGGGAAGATGTGACACAAAAGCTCGCTCAGATCCGACCGATGACGGAAGAAGAGCAAGCTGCCATGGTCGCGCAGATGCAGGCCCAGCAAGAGGCGCTCAAGCCGGACAGTGCTGACACCGGGTCAGCGCCTGACGCGGCTGCGGCAGCAGAACCGCCAGCAGCAGGGTTTGATGAAAAAGATCCTTCGACCTGGGGCAATCCTGGCCGCAATGATACCTGCCCTTGTGGATCAGGGAAAAAGTTCAAGCACTGCCACGGCAGCTATTGATCGGGAGCTGGGGCGCAACAGGCGCCCCTTTCTCGTCACAATAGAACCTCCGCACCGCCAAAACACCGCCGCCTTCCGCGTGCAAACGATTTGGTGAGAAATTGCGTCTACCGTGACGCTAGGAGGCGAGATGAAACTCGAGATCAAAAACAAGAAGCTGGTCATTGGTGTTGCGACAGCTGGCGCTGTTCTCGCCATCGGCGTGTTCATGCAATCGCTGGGTGACAGTCCGGTTGCCATGCAAAGCTCTTCGGACGCGTCGCAGGTGCTTGATCTTGATGCCATCACCTTGACGTCCGCCGTGGCCCCGTTGCCTCAGGTGGCGTTGAGTGTTTTGCCATCAACACCGGAAGAGGACCGTGTTGTCCCCGTTGCCGCGAGTGTCGAGGAGCCCGTAGCCGAGCCTGTCGCCGAGGCAGACCCTTGTGACATCACCATGACCTCTGCGGATGCGCCGGGTGCAATGGTGGATCTGGTGCTCAACGCGCCATGCCTCAGGAATGAGCGCTTTGTCATGCATCACAACGGGATGATGTTTTCCGCTCTGACTGATCAGGAAGGCGTGGCGAATGTTGTGGTTCCTGCTTTGTCCGCAAACGCGGTCTTTATTGCCTCCTTTGCCTCTGGCGAAGGTTCGGTTGTCCAGCACAAGGTTCCGGATTTGTCAGAGTTTGGTCGTGTCGTCGTCCAGTGGCGTGGCGATGCGGGGCTGGGTCTGCATGCACGCGAGCAAGGCGCAGACTACTTTAGCGACGGTCACATTCACGCGGCGGCAAACGGGCGCATGGTTGATCTGGTCACTGGACAACGGGGGTATCTTGCGCGTTTTGGACATGAGACCGGCCCGGATCCATTGCAGGCAGAGGTCTACACATTCCCGCTGGGCGCTTCCCTGAGCGGCGGTGACATCGCGCTGAGCGTCGAGACGGAAATCACCGCAGATAATTGTGACATGGATGTCGAAGCGCAAACTTTGGAGATCGGAACGGATGGCCGTTTGCGCGTGCAGGACGTGACCCTCTATATGCCGGGCTGTGATGCTGTTGGTGACTTTCTGGTATTGAAAAATCTTGTTGCAGACATGACACTTGCCTCAAACTAACGGCAGGATCACGTTCCATCATGACTTTCGGACGTGCGGCGATTTCCGCCGCACTTGTCTTTCTGGCCTTCTCTTTCACGTCTGCGCTGGCGCAGGACGTCGCCTTTACGTCGCGTGATGGCTCGATTGAGGTTGAGGGAACGCTGCTGGGGTTCGATGGCGAGTTTTATCGCGTCAGCACAGTCTATGGCGAGCTGACATTGGACGCCTCAGGGGTGTTATGCGACGGGCCGGGCTGTCCCAATCTGGATGATTTTGTCGCTCGGCTGCGCATATCAGGAGCGGCGTCTATGGGCGATGTGCTGATGCCTGCGCTGATCCAGGCCTTCGCTGCGCGCAACGGACTGCGCGCGACGAAAGTGCCCCAAGATGAAACGCGCTACACCTACGAGATCGCGGACGAGACGCGCGTCGTGGGTTTGTTCGAGTTTCACAGCACCAACACCGAAGAGGGCTTTGCCGATCTTCTCGCCGACGAATCCGATATGGTCATGGCCACCCGGGAGGTCAGGAGCGAGGAAAGCCGCCGGGCAAAAACAGCCGGGTTTGGCGATTTGCAGGACGTGAATCGGAGCCGCGTTGTCGCGCTTGACGGGCTGGTGGCTGTTGTCGCACCCGGACATCCCGTCCGGGCGCTTTCCACCGATCAGCTTTCACGGATCTTTGCAGGCGAGATTGACAATTGGTCTGAGCTTGGTGGCCCGGATGCGCCAATCGAATTGCATCTGCCCGCCGGTGCCACAGGCTTTGCTCAGGCAATAGAAGACAAGCTCATGCGTCCAGCCAGACGCGCACTTTCCGAGGATATTCTGAGGCATGATAGCCCCTCAAGCGTCGCAGCCGCGGTCTCGCGGGATTTCTTGGGAATTGGTGTGTCGACATATTCTGCGATCGGGAATGCGATGCCGATTATGCTTCGGGGCAGCTGTGGTTTCGAACTGCGCGCATCCCGCCGCAGCATCAAAACCGAGGATTACCCTCTGACGGCCCCCCTTTTTCTGTATTTGCCCATGCGCCGGTTGCCGCAGCTTGCCCGGGAGTTTCTGGTCTATACGCGCACAGCGCCGGCGCAAATCGTGATCCGCCGCGCTGGATTCGTCGATCAGGCCCCAGAGGAAATCCCGCTGGATCAGCAAGGCAACCGGTTTGCCAACGCCATTGCCGTTGCCGGAGAAGAACTGCCCCTGACGGAGCTTCAGCAAATGGTTGCCGATTTGCGCCCGCGGGCCCGGCTCAGTACGTCGTTCCGGTTTGAAGCGGGCTCTGCGCGTCTCGACGCGCAATCGCGCTCAAATGTGCAGCAATTTGCGCGCGCTTTGGAGACGGGGCAGTATGATGCGCGTGACATCCTTTTTGTCGGGTTCTCGGACGGGCAAGGGCCTGCGCAGATCAACCAGACCATTGCCGCGCGCCGCGCAGAAGCGGTCAAATCAGCTGTTGTCGCCGCGGCAGAAGCCGCTGACTTTGATCGGCTGACGCTTTCAAGCGAAGCCTATGGCGAAGCGCTTCCCATGGCGTGCGATGACACGCCTTGGGGGCGCGGTGTGAACCGGCGCGTGGAAGTCTGGGTCCGCTAGGCGGATTGGCCAACCGGTTTGCGATGCGCGCCTGCCATGGCAGTAATGGCGAGGATCACGCCAGAGATTGTCGCGATCATGCCAGCGGCGCTGATCGTCGCTGAGAAGCCGAACCAACTCGGCCCATAGCCCGCCAGAACATATCCTATGATGGCCGAAAGAGCGGCAAACATGAGGCTCATGATGACTTGCCCGCGCAAGGTTTGCGTGGTCAATCGCGCCGCTGCTGGTGGGCAAATGAACATGGCGATCACGATGATCGACCCCACAGCGTCAAACGCAGCAACGGCTGCCAGCGCGGAGATGACCACCAGCCCGAAATCGTAGGCCCAAACGGGAATGGACAGGCTACGCGCGAACCCGGCGTCAAAGGTTGACGCGACAAGTGGGCGCCAAAACACCCATAGCAAAATGCTGAGGGCTGCGAGCGTGAGAGCAAGGCGCGGAAGTTCGGGGGGAAGCGCCGCCAGAGCTTGGGGGTCCAGCAAGGAGGTCCAGCCTGTCGCATCCAGCCAGATCAGACTTTCAAGATTGCCATAGAGCGCGTGTTCAACGTCGAGGTGAACGCCGCTCGTGTCACTGAGTTCCAGGAGCAGAACACCGGCCGCAAACATGGCTGTAAAAACAACGCCCATGGCGGCGCCCGCTTCGATCCGGCCCACACGCCGGATCACTTCGATCAGGATTACGGAGACAATTGCAGCGCCTGCAGCACCTGTGAGCATGGCCATGGACGTGATCGTGCCAGTGACGAGAAAGGCGGCGACAATGCCTGGAAGAACCACATGGCTGATCGCATCACCTATCAATGCCTGACGACGCAGAATTAGGAAATTTCCCGGAAGGGCGCAGGCCATCGCGGCGAGCACGCCAATCACGAGCGGCGGCAGGGACAGGGCGACAAACTCAAATCCCATCAGGTCACACCTCGCAGGCCACTGCGCGTATCAAGTGCGTCAATTTCATCGGGTGTCAGATGGGTCTCGATAAAGTCGATGGCATGTTGGGTGACCAAGATGCCAGCCTGTGCTTGTTCGTTGCGCCAGATGCGCCAGCGCGCTTCGTCTTGCGCTGTGGCGCGCGCCGCGCGTTCGCCCGCGTCTGTCACGACACCATCGCGCCGCATGTAGCCTTTCCGCCGCAGCAAATGCCGTGTTCTGGCTTCCAGAACGTCCTGACCCTGCGCGATGGCAATCAAACCCTGACGCAAGTGCACTCGCGTCTGGAAATCGCGATGTCGCCGCAGGCCCGCGAGGACGCCGCGTTCAGGGGCGAGCAGGAAGGAGATGGCAAAGGCTGCGAAGGCCACGATCACGATAACAGGGCCTGTCGGGACATTGGGGTATGCGGCACTCAGTGCAGATCCGAGAAACCCGCTCAGACCTCCGATGGCCCCTGCAACGGCGATGATCACGTCAGTCCGTTCCGACCAGAAGCGCGCGGCAGCGGGAGGGATGATCAGCAAGGCCACGATGAGGATTAGCCCCACAACTTTCAAACCGATCACCGTGACGGCCAGGACCAGTGCCAGAAGGGCGGTATCAATGCGTCCGACTGGCAAGCCGCGCGCTTCCGCAAATCCGGGGTCAAAGGAGACCATCAGGAAGGCACGACGCAACAGCAAGGTGACGGCAAGTGCCAGCCCGCCCGCGATGAAAATCGTCCAGGCTTCGTTTCGCAGCATGCTGGCTGTTGCGCCCAGCAGAAAATCTTCGAGCCCCGCTTGTCGCCCCGAGGACATGGACTGGATGACGGTCAGGAGCACGATGCCGAACCCGAAGAAGACGGACAATACCGCGCCGATTGCGGCGTCTTCTGTCAGTCGCGTGTTGCGCGTGAGGGATGTGAGCCACCAGAGGCCAAGGCCAGCGGTGATAGCAGATCCTGCCAAAAGCCCCGGGAGCCAGCGGCCATCAAAACCGAGGGCAACCATCACGATGAAGGCAAGGCCCACGCCCGGCAAAGTCGCATGACTGATGGCATCGCTGACGAGAGCACGTTTGCGCAGATAAAGAAAACTCCCGCAGATGGCTGCGGCAATTCCAAGCGTTGATGCGCCAAAGGCGACCAGCGTTGCATTGTACCCAAGTTGAAGCGTCAGCGCTTCCAGAAGCATCGTCTCAGCTTTCGATCATCGTGGGCAGCCTGCCGCCATAGGTTTCCTGCACCAGCTTCGGCGTGAAGGTCTGGGCCACGGGGCCGCTTGCGATTTTTCGTGTGTTGATCAGCACCACATCGTCAAAGTAGCTCTGCACGGTGGCCAGATCATGGTGCACGGCCACGATACTGCGCCCTTCGGCGCGCAGGTCTCGCAAGACGGAAATTATCGCCTTTTCGGTTGCGGCATCGACGCCTGCGAAGGGTTCATCCAGCAGGTAGAGTGCTGCGTCCTGTGCAAGGGCGCGCGCCAGAAACACGCGTTGTTGTTGGCCGCCGGAGAGCTGGCCGATCTGACGGTCGGCAAATTGCTCCATACCCACGCGTGACAAGCAATGCATGGCGCGTTGGCGGTGGCCGTCGCGGATGCGGCGGAGCAGACCCAGCTCGCGATAGAGGCCCATCAGGACAACGTCGATCACGCGCGCGGGGAAATCCCAGTCGATGCTTGCGCGCTGGGGCACGTAAGCGATGCGGTTCAAGGATGATTTGACGGGTGCGCCAAAGCAGAGCGTTTGGCCGGACAAAGGCGTCAGAATGCCAAGCGCCGCTTTCAGCAGGGTGGACTTCCCCGCGCCATTGGGCCCGACGATGGCTGTCATGCGCGCCGGCTGGATATCAAGATCCACCGAGAAGACGGCAGGTTTTTCGCCATAGGTGACGGTCAGACCGCGGATCGACAGCGGCAGAAGCGCGGAGGCCGTCGCGTCTTGCGACGCTGCTTTTTGTGCGCGTTCAACCTGCATGCGCGAGCGTTCCATTCATGCCGCCGATCGGCACGTCAGCTGCGCCCAACGCGCGCGCGATGGTCGTTACATTGTGGTCAATCATGCCGATATAGGTGCCCTCGTAGCTGCCTTGCGTGCCCATGGCATCCGAGAAGAGCTCACCACCGATTTTGACGTCGTGGCGCTGCGCGGCGGCGCCTTCGATGAGCGCGCGGATGTTGCGATCCGAGACTGAAGACTCAACAAAAACAGCACCAATTTCGCGCTCGACAAGCGTGTTCACCAAAGTTCGGATCCGGTCCAGGCCGGCTTCGCTCTCTGTCGAGATGCCTTGTACGCCCATGACCTCATATCCGTATCCCCGGCCCAGATAGCCAAACGCATCATGGGCTGTGACCAAGACGCGGGACGCTTCGGGAACAATGTGCAGGGTGCTTTGAGCATACTCCTCAAGGCGCGCCAATTCGGCGCGATAGGCGTCGGCGTTGGTTGCAAATGTGTCGGTATGCTCAGGCGCGGCCTCGCTCAGCGTGGCTTGGATCGCTTCCGCCACATGAACCCAAAGCCGGGGAACCATCCAGACATGTGGATCGAAGCGGCCGTCATAGTCCTCATGTGAAATGAGTTCATCTTGCGGAACGGCCTCACCCACGGCGACAACGGAGCGCTTTCGCCCGAGGTCCAGCAGGAAGTCCTCAAGCTGTGCCTCGAGATACAGGCCATGCCAGAGGACAAGATCTGCGCGCGACATGGCAACAATGTCCGAACGCGTTTGGCGGTAGCTGTGCGGGTCGACGCCGGGCCCCATGAGCGCAGTTACGTTGACCAGATCGCCGCCAATTTGACGGGCCGTGTCCGCGATCATGCCGGTCGTGGCAACAACTTCGAGTTGGCCGCTGGCAAATGAAACGTGAGGGACCGCAATGGTGGCGGCGGATGTGCCCAAAAAGGATCGACGTGACAGCATTGCAAAATCTCCATCATCAACTCCCAAATGAATATGAGAACCATTCTCAAGAAGTCAATGAAATTGAGAATTATTTGCAAGAACCAGGGCGCTGTCGCGGCAGGGATTGTTCCCGCCGCAGCGCCATGGCACGGTGTTGCGTCTAGGATGACGAGGTTTCCATGGTGACGCAAAGCAGACAGGACACACTCTCCACAGCCCATCTTCCGCAGGTGACAGAGCCCCGGAACCCGGGCATGCCGCTTGATCTGGACTGGGTGGCCTCAGCGCGGGCCAACCGCTCTGCGATTGAGCGCCGCTGCGCCACATTGCCGGGCCGCAGGAGCATCAAGAAAGAGCATCAGGCGGCATGGCTGGCCCGCGCCATTTCCTGCATCGATCTGACGACGCTCTCAGGCGATGATACAGCGCCCCGAGTGCGCAGGCTTTGTGCGAAAGCGCGCCAGCCCGTGCGCGCCGACGTGCTGGAGGCCATCGGTTTGCCAGACCTGACAACAGGGGCTGTCTGCGTCTACCACGATATGATTGGCACGGCCGTGGAGGCACTCCAAGGGAGCGGCATTCCTGTTGCTGCGGTCAGTACGGGTTTTCCGGCTGGCCTGTCGCCCTTTGATTTGCGTGTGCAGGAGATCCGCGAAAGTGTGGCCGCCGGTGCAACCGAAATCGACATCGTGATCTCGCGTCGCCATGTCCTCGGAGGTCAATGGCAGGCGCTTTACGATGAAATGCGTGCCTTTCGAGAGGCCTGCGGCGAGGCGCATGTCAAAGCCATCCTCGCGACGGGCGAGCTGGGCACGTTGCAAAACGTCGCCCGGGCGTCTCTCGTGTGCATGATGGCGGGTGCGGACTTCATCAAGACATCGACAGGCAAGGAGAGCGTCAACGCCACGCTGCCGGTCAGCCTCGTGATGATCCGCGCCATACGGGCCTACCATGCGCGCACAGGATTTCGCGTAGGCTACAAACCAGCGGGTGGGATTTCCAAAGCCAAGGACGCCTTGGTCTATCTCTCCTTGATGAAGGAAGAGCTTGGCGATCGCTGGCTGCGCCCGGATCTTTTCCGCTTCGGGGCGTCATCGCTTCTGGGCGATATCGAGCGGCAGCTCGAGCACCATGTCACAGGCGCCTACTCCGCCAAACATCGCCACGCGCTGGGTTGAGGATACGAAGATGAGCATCAAGGATATTTTCGAGACAATGGAGTACGGCAAAGCGCCGGAAGCGGCGGGTGATGCGCTGGCGTGGATTGTAGATCAGGGGAGCCGTTTTGGCCCGTTCATCGATGGTGCGTTTCAAACCGCCGGGACGACGTTTCACAGCCGCAACCCGGGCACGGGGGAGATCCTCGCCGAGATCACGCAATCGACGAGCGCGGATGTCGACGCCGCCGTCGCCGCCGCCCGCAAGGCGCAACCGCGTTGGGAGAAGCTTGGCGGACATGGTCGCGCCCGCCATCTCTACGCCATCGCGCGGTTGATGCAGAAGCACGCGCGCCTTTTTGCCGTTCTCGAAACCATGGACAACGGCAAGCCCATCCGCGAAAGCCGCGACATCGATATCCCGCTCGCGCAGCGGCATTTCTACTATCACGCGGGCCTTGCCCAGCTGATGGAGGATGAATTGCCCGGGCGCGTGGCGCATGGGGTATGTGGCCAGGTGATCCCCTGGAATTTCCCGATTCTCATGCTGGCCTGGAAAGTTGCGCCTGCGCTTGCCGCGGGCAACACAGTCGTTTTGAAACCCGCTGAATACACCTCGCTGACGGCTTTGCTCTTTGCCGATATCTGCCGCCAGGCTGGATTGCCCAAGGGCGTTGTCAATATCGTCACAGGCGACGGAGGGGTTGGGGAAGCTGTCGTGACGCACGCGGACATCGACAAGGTCGCGTTCACCGGCTCAACATCCGTGGGGCGCCGCATTCGAGAAGCCACCGCTGGCAGCGGCAAAGCGCTCACTTTGGAGTTGGGAGGCAAGTCGCCCTACATCGTTTTTGAAGACGCGGATCTCGATTCCGCCGTCGAGGGGCTGGTCGATGCTATCTGGTTCAATCAAGGGCAGGTGTGCTGCGCAGGATCGCGATTGATCCTGCAGGAGAGCATCGCGGAGCCGTTCCTCGACTTGCTGCGCGCTCGGATGGATAAGCTGCGCCTGGGTGATCCGCTCGACAAGAGCATCGATATTGGCGCCATCGTGGATCAAACGCAGCTGGACACGATCACCCGCCTGGTCAAAGACAACAGCGCTGGCGAGACCTATCAGGCCAAGGTGGAGCTACCTGCGCAAGGTCTGTTCTATCCGCCGACGCTCATAACCGGGCTGCATCCGGCGGATCATCTGATGCAGGAAGAGATCTTCGGCCCCGTGCTCGTCTCGACGACCTTCCGAACGCCCGCCGAGGCCGTCGAGGTCGCCAATCAGACGCGCTACGGCCTCGCCGCGACCGTTTGGAGCGAGAATATCAACGTGGCGCTCGATATCGCGCCAAAACTGGTGGCCGGTGTTGTCTGGGTCAATGGGACCAATCTGTTTGATGCAGCTGCAGGCTTTGGCGGTGTGCGCGAAAGCGGGTTTGGCCGCGAAGGCGGTTGGGAGGGCTTGCAAGCCTACACGCGGGAGGCAGGCAAGACAAAAGCGCTGACGCCGGTGACCCCCTTCGCCTATGCTGACGGCAGCGAAATGTCGCTCGACCGGACATCCAAGCTCTATATCGGCGGCAAGCAGGCCCGGCCTGATGGTGGCTATTCCCGCCCCGTCGCAACCCGGTCCGGCAAAACGATCGGGCATGTCAGCCTCGCCAATCGCAAGGATGTTCGCAACGCCGTAGAAGCGGCGCGTAATGCGGCGGGGTGGTCTGGCACGACAGGGCATCTGCGTGCGCAGATCCTGTACTACATGGCGGAAAATCTTGAAGCGCGTGGGGCGGAGTTCGCCGCGCGGATCGACGCGCTGACGGGCAAGAAGCAGGGCAAAGCAGAGGTGGAGGCCAGTATCCGCGCTCTGTTTTCTGCGGCTGCCTGGGCAGATAAGTTTGACGGGGCTGTGAAAGACGTCCCGATGCGGGGTCTGGCTTGTGCTGTGCGGGAGCCCATTGGGGTAATCGGTGCGCTGTGTGATGACCGTCATCCGCTGCTGGGTTTGATCGGTGTCATCGCGCCCGCGATTGCCATGGGCAACCGCATGATCGCCGTCGCGTCAGAGCCATTTCCTTTGGCCGCAACGGATTTTTATCAGATATTGGACACGTCCGATGTTCCCGCTGGCGTCGTCAATATCCTGACGGGTGCACATGGTGAGCTTGCGCCGACCATGGCGCAGCATCTTGATGTCGATGCCATGTGGACGTTCTCGTCGACGGACCTGTCCTCCGAGATCGAGCGCGCGTCTGCAGGCAATCTGAAGCGCACATGGGTCAACAATGGTCAGGCGCAGGATTGGTTTGCCGGGAACATGCGCCCGTTTCTGGAGGCCGCGACGGAGATCAAAACGATCTGGGTGCCCTACGGTGCTTGATCCGCGTTACATCTTTCCCTTGAAACCTCGGGTTGTACCGCTGACATAGAGGCAAACGACCCGAGGAAGACCATGCCCGAAAGAAACCAGGCCGCACTCGATTTTCTGCTGACGCGACGGTCCCGCCCCGCCAAGACGCTGCAGGGGCCCGCACCTGATCGCGATGCATTGCGCGAGATCCTGACCGCTGCCGCCCGCACGCCGGATCATGGCAAGCTGGAGCCCTGGCGCTTTGTTGTGCTTGAGGAGCGCGCGCTGCGCAGGATCGGGCAGGACATTCGTACAATTGGGGCAGACCGGGGCGTCGATCCCGAGAAGATCGAGAAGGCTGCGCTGGCGTTTGATCTCTCGCCTCTCGCCGTCGTCGTGATCGAAGCGCCGAAACCCACCGACAAGTTTCCGCTCATCGAACAGACCTATTCGGCCGGTGCGGTTTGCCTGTCCTTGCTAAATGCTGCGCTCGCGGCAGGCTGGGGCGCAAACTGGCTCTCCGGCTGGCCCAGCCACGATGCACCGGAGATGTTTGGCACCAAGCCGGGCGAACGCATTGCTGGTATCATCCACATTGGAACAGAACGGGCCGCCCCCCCAGAGCGCCCGCGCCCTGATCTGGACGCGATCACAGACTGGGTCTCGGAATGATCTGGTCGTCTTTTGTTGCCGCGCTGGCGCAGATCGGTGATCCGCGTTTTCGCAAGGTGCTGTTTCTTGGCATCGGTCTGACATTTGCTCTGCTGGTCGTGTCCTACGCCGGGTTTTTGATGTTTCTCCAGTGGCTTATCCCAGAGAGCAACACCTTGCCTTTGATCGGCGAAGTACAGTGGTTGGATGACCTCGTGAGCTGGTCATCCGTATTGCTGATGTTGATCCTGTCGGTGTTTCTGATGGTGCCTGTGGCGTCAGCCATCACATCGATGTTTCTCGAAGAAGTCGCGCAGGCGGTGGAAGACAGGCATTATCGCCATTTGCCTGCTGCTCAGAGCATCCCGTTTTCCGATGCTTTGCGCGATACGGTTAATTTCCTTGGCGTGCTGATCGGGGCCAACCTGCTCGCGTTGATCCTCTATGTGTTCTTCGCGCCATTTGCGCTGTTTATCTTCTGGGGGCTGAACGGGTTCTTGCTTGGGCGAGAGTATTACACGCTGGCGGCGATGCGCCGGGTCGGGCGGGCGCAGGCCAAGGTTTTGCGGCGCCGCCATATCGGGCGTATCTGGCTGGCCGGTATCTTGATGGCCATGCCGCTCTCGGTTCCGCTGTTAAACCTGATCATTCCGATCATCGGCGCGGCCACCTTCACGCATCTTTATCACCGGATGGGATCGTAACCCGTTGCGGCTCAACCCATCCGGTTGAACATCCAGCTGTCAATGTCCCGGACAGTGATGATCTCGAAGATGATGATAAAGGCGAGGATCGCCCAAAGGACGGCGGCGATGCCTGTGGTGATCCAGGCTTTCTTCTTGAGATTGTGAACTTCGGGGCTGCCGGCATGGGTG
This sequence comes from Primorskyibacter sp. S187A, assembly GCF_049800955.1. Taxonomy (NCBI): domain Bacteria; kingdom Pseudomonadati; phylum Pseudomonadota; class Alphaproteobacteria; order Rhodobacterales; family Roseobacteraceae; genus Primorskyibacter; species Primorskyibacter sp. S187A. The sequence goes on from NZ_JBNAGA010000002.1 coordinate 555,344, forward strand.
CCCGGGACAATCTCACCAAGATCGCCCTGGGTCTGGATGCGAATAGGGATGACGATCAAGAAGGTCATGAACCAACACACCGCATAAAGTACGAGTGCAGATGTGATTCCCATGTTCGTGTCCTCCCTGTGGCCTCGTCGTTAGATAGGTCTAGACCTGCTCAAGTTCCACAAGGCAGCCATTGAAATCTTTCGGGTGCAGGAACAACACCGGTTTGCCATGGGCGCCGATCTTGGGCTCTCCTGTGCCCAGCACGCGCGCACCGGTCTCCTTGAGGTGGTCCCGCGCGGCAATAATATCATCCACTTCGTAGCAGACATGATGGATCCCGCCTGACGGGTTCTTTTCGAGAAAGCCATTGATCGGGCTGTCGTCGCCAAACGGATAGAGCAGTTCGATCTTGGTGTTGGGCAATTCGATGAAGATGACGGTCACGCCGTGATCAGGCTCATCTTGAGGCGCGCCAACCTTGGCGCCAAGTGCATTGCGATATTGCGCGGCCGCGGCTTCCAGGTCCGGGACTGCAATGGCGACGTGGTTGAGGCGTCCAATCATTCTGAAATCTCCTTTGTTTCGGTGGTTATGCTCACGCGGCGCACAAAGGGCAAGGCAAACGCATTTGTATTAAAGGCTTGGTAACTATGGCTGTGCCACGTTCGTCAAAACGGAGGACGTGCTATGGACAGCCTTGACGATCTTGACTTGACGCCAACCCCGAGTGCATCGCGCCCCTTGTTGGGTCTGACGGTACTCGTTGTGGAAGACAGCCGCTTCGCATGCGAAGCCATGCGGCTCTTGTGCCTGCGCAGTGGCGCGCGGATTCGCCGTGCGGATTGCCTGAAGTCGGCCCGGCGACACTTGCAGGTGTATCGGCCCTCGGTTGCAATCATTGATCTGGGTTTGCCGGATGGGTCGGGCGCCGATCTAATTGCCGAAATGGCCGAAGCGTCGCCGCGCATCAGCGTGATCCTTGGGATCAGCGGCGATGATGCGGGTGAGGCAGCTGCCATGGACGCCGGTGCCGATGGTTTCTTGCCGAAACCAGTGTCTTCAGTGTCGCTTTTCCAGAAGACGATCATGTCGCTTCTGCCACAGGAGCGCCAACTTGCGGGGCCGCGACCGGCTGATCTTGATCGCATCGATCCCGATCCCATGGCTTACCAGGATGATATGGCTTTGGCGGCTGATATGCTGGGCGGTGACACGGACGAGCGTACACTGGACTATCTTGCGCAATTTCTTGCCGGGGTGGCGCGCAGCGCGGATGATACGGCGCTCTACGATGCCGCGCGTACGCTGTCGGGCCTGCGTGAGAACGGAAAACCCGCCTATTCCCAAGCCGCCCATATCGCCGGTCTCGTGCAAGCGCGACTGTCCCGGCCGATTGCCATCTGATTTCTACGCAAACAGCCCCAGATCGTGCGAGAGATCGAGATTGGGAAAAACAGTTTGCTCAAGAAGGTCGCGGTCCAGACCGAAGGAATGGCGGATGGCCCAGGCAGCGTGGGCCCGGACATCGCTGGTGGGCAACAGATCGCGCCGTTGATAAAGGTCCGCCTCGGAGAGACCCGGCCAACGCCCCAGAACTTGTGATTTGGCAAGTGTCCCGCCCGCCAAAAGCATAAGCCCGCCGGTCCCATGGTCTGTTCCACGAGACCCGTTCAGCCGGACGGTGCGACCGAATTCTGTTAGAGCCAGAACCGTGGTCTTGGCCCAGACCGGACCGAGATCCGCGCGGAGCACATTCAAAACATCCGCCAGACGCGCCAGCGACCGGGACAGGAGAGCCTCCTGGCCGCGATGCGAATCCCATCCGTTCATGGAAAATGAAGCGATACGCGTATCAGCGGTCAGACGCTGGGCCACGAATTGCGCCTTGGCCTTGTCGGCGCTGGTGCCTTTGGGCGCAGGGTTCATCATTTCCATGTCCGTCACGTCCGCAGCACCAGCCATGCCATGCATTACCGCATCGCCATCGGAACCCGCGATCTGAACGGCTTCCTCGAATGTTGCTTGGAACAATGGATCGTTCTGCATGATGCGTTCCGCGAGCAGGAGTGTTGGCCCGCTCATCATCAGATCAACCTCTGGCGTCCAATTCGAGACAGGCGCTGCACCGCGCAGCAAGAGCGTTTCTCCATGGCCCACAGAAAAGGCAACATCGCCGCGCAATCCCGTTTGCGTCTGAAGCAACCGGTTCAACCATCCATCGCGCACCTGACCAAGCTCCGGCGTCGCAAATCCGGCTTCAAGATGATCCTGACCGTCGAAGTGGCTGCGGTGATCGCGGTAAGGCGTGGAGGTTGCATGCACGAAGGCCAGCTCACCAGCTTCCCAAAGCGGCAGGACAGGCGCGAGCGCCGGGTGCAGCTCGAAATAGCCATCAAGCGGTAGACCATCGCGTGCATCGGGGCGCAAGGCCGCAAAAGAGGGATCTCCCACCGGACGCACCACATCCAACCCATCCATGCCGCCGCGCAGGACGATAACAACAAGCCTGTTATCCCAAGGTGCATCGGCAAAGCTGATCGGCGTCACAAGGGGGCTGGCCGCGATCGAGCAGCCCAACGCACTGGCGCGCAACATAAGATCACGACGAGAGAGTTGCGCCATGGAAGCCTCCTAAACCCTTTGGAACGCAGGCGACATCAGTATCAGACCAATGGCATCCGGCACACTTTCTGACGCCCGTGCAGCAAAGCGGACCGCTTCTGGCGCGCGCGCGCCGAGCGCGGTCTCCACAAACTGACGAGGGTCCGGCAGGTCGGTCAGTTGCTGTGGAACCTGTAGCGCCCATTGTACGCGCATGGCCAAGGCCTGCGGTGTGATCCAGTCCGTATCTGCCTCATAAAGCCCGTCGGGGCCGGCCGGTTTTTCCCAAAGATGTCCCATGGCGTGCAAGGGGTCCAGGAATATGCGCCGGGAGTGTTTTTCCTTGAGCTTTGCCAATGGCTCAGGTGGCACACTCAAAGCGCGCAAGGCCGAGGACATGAAGTCAAAAGGCGGTTTCACGTTCCGGGGCGTGGGTGCCCAAGCGGCCGGATGGCTGAGCATCGTGCGGTAGACTTCCAACAGATGCCCGTTCGTCGCGACATAGGTCTGCGCCATGCTGTCCGTGAGCGCGGTATCGGGCGTATCGCCCACAAAATGCACCGCCAGCTTCCGACACAGATGCCGCGCGGTCGATGGATGGCGGGCCAGATCGCGCAGCACGTCATGGATATGGCCAAGCTCCGCCGGATCGCCGCCATAGGATTTCCCCAAGACCGTCTCGGGGCCCGGCTCGGCATAGTTGCGGATAAAAACCTGCCCCTTTTCGACGCGCATCGTCAGGCCTGTCATGAGTTCTGCCAATTCGCGCACATCGCGCTGCGTGAATGGCCCTGTGACGCCCAGCGTATGCAACTCCAACACTTCACGGGCGAGGTTTTCGTTGATGCCGGAGCGCTTGCGTATCCCTTTTTCTTTTGCGCGGATCGCGGCCTTGCTGTTTTCCCCAATGGAGCGCGTTTGATCGAGGTAGTCGACCATCATCGGATGCGTCACCGCTGCAATCAGCAAATCCTCGAACAGGCCGGTCATGCGCGGGCGGATCGCCGTTTCCACGTAGGGCGATGCGCCGCGTTTGATGATCCCTGCGCGGCCGCGGGTCGTGAAATGATCCGCCCAGAAGCCCGCAAGGCGCTCGCGAAAGCCATCATCGGTCCAGGTGCGGCGCATGAGGTGCATATGAAACCAGCCCACGGAGGCGCGCCGCGCCAGACCCTTGTTGCGCCGCGTCTGCTTGATGATCTTCTGGCCTTCCGGCGTATTGCGGATGCCGCGCGCGCTTTTGCGCAGCTCCTGATTGACGATCATGCGTTTGCGGAATTCGGGGAAACTGTCGATCGGAAAGCGCGTCGCAATGAAGTCCGGCCCTTGCAAGCGCAGCAACATCGCGTTCACGGAGGTGGGCGGCGCGAGGCTGGGCGAGAGGCCGCAGCCAAAGCGGCAGGCGGCGATATGCGGATCGAATGTCACGTCAGGGGGCTCGTTGCAAAACCATAGCCCTTATATAGCATCGCCCCGCCACTCTGCCGAGCGCGGGGCGATGCAAAATTCCGTCAATTGCGCGGAGTGCGGCTCAGCTGTCCTGCGGAATGACGCGCAGGGACAGCTCCATGAGCTGTTCCGGGAGCGGCTCTGAGGGCGCGTTCATCATCAGATCCTCGGCGCGTTGGTTCATCGGGAACATGATGACCTCGCGGATGTTTTGCTGATCGGCGAGCAGCATGACGATCCGGTCGATCCCCGCCGCACAGCCGCCGTGGGGGGGCGCGCCGTATTGGAACGCATTGACCATACCGCCGAAACGCTTGCGCACTTCATCGGGGCCATAGCCCGCGATCTCAAACGCCTTGAACATGATCTCGGGGCGGTGGTTCCGGATCGCGCCGGAGACAAGCTCGTAGCCGTTGCAGGCGAGGTCATATTGATAGCCCAGCACCTTGAGCGGATCGCCCTCAAGCGCCTCCATCCCGCCTTGCGGCATGGAGAAGGGGTTGTGCTCGAAGTCGATCTTGCCGCTTTCCTCATCGGCCTCGTAGATCGGGAAATCGACGATCCAGGCGAAGGCGAAGCGGTCTTTGTCGGTCAGGCCAAGCTCATCGCCAATGACGCTGCGCGCCTTGCCCGCCACGCTCTCAAACGTCTTGGGCTTGCCGCCGAGGAAGAAGGCGGCGTCGCCCACCTCAAGGCCCAGCTGTTGGCGGATGGCCTCCGTGCGCTCCGGGCCGATGTTCTTGGCCAGCGGCCCTGCGGCTTCCATGCCGTTGCCCTGATCGCGCCAGAAGATATAGCCCATACCGGGCAGACCCTCTTTCTGGGCAAAAGCATTCATCCGGTCGCAGAATTTGCGGCTGCCGCCCCCCGGTGCGGGGATGGCGCGGATCTCGGTGCCTTCGTTCTCCAGCAGCTTGGCGAAGATCGCGAAGCCGGAGCCGCGGAAATGCTCGGAGACGACCTGCATCTTGATCGGGTTGCGCAGGTCGGGCTTGTCGGTGCCATACCAAAGGGCCGCGTCGCGGTAGGAGATCTGTTCCCAGCTCTCGGGCGCATCGACCTTGCGGCCACCGCCGAACTCCTCGAACACGCCCGCGATCACCGGCGAGATCGTGTCGAACACGTCTTGCTGGGTGACGAAACTCATTTCCATGTCGAGCTGGTAGAAATCCGTGGGCGAGCGGTCGGCGCGGGGGTCCTCGTCGCGGAAGCACGGCGCGATCTGGAAATACTTGTCGAAGCCCGAGACCATAATGAGCTGTTTGAATTGCTGCGGCGCCTGCGGCAGGGCGTAGAACTTGCCGGGGTGCAGGCGGGACGGCACGAGGAAGTCCCGCGCGCCCTCGGGGCTCGAGGCCGTGATGATCGGCGTTTGGTATTCGCGGAAGTTCTGGTCCCACATACGCTTGCGGATCGAGGCGACCACGTCGGAGCGCAGGGTCATGTTCTGTTGCATCACCTCGCGGCGCAGGTCGAGGTAGCGATAGCGCAGGCGGGTTTCTTCGGGGTATTCCTGATCGCCGAAGACCATCAGCGGCAGCTCATCGGCGGCGCCCAACACTTCCATGTCGCGGATAAAGACCTCGATCTCACCGGTGGGCAGCTTGGGGTTGATCAGGCTCTCGTCGCGGGCCTTCACCTCGCCATCGATGCGAATGCACCATTCCGAACGCACCTTCTCAACCTCAGCAAAGACCGGGCTATCGGGGTCACACAGGACCTGAGTCATCCCGTAGTGATCGCGCAGATCGATGAAGAGCACGCCGCCGTGATCGCGCACGCGATGCACCCAGCCGGACAGGCGGACGGTTTGGCCCACATGGGCTTTGTTCAACTCGGCGCAGGTTTGGCTGCGATAGGCGTGCATGGCGCGGCTCCACGGATGGCGTTTGATCGCCCTCTAACACCTCAGAGCCGGGTGGGTGTCAAGCCGCTTGAGACCTGCCGTGGCCTCAAGCCTGCAATTCGAAGCGGCACGCAGGGCTTCCCATCGCACAACAGGTCGTCTCGCGACAGACCACATTGGGGTCGACCAAGCGCTGATAGAGCCGCGCAAAGACTGCCGCATGCCAGTGACACAGGGGCGCATCGGAACGCTCGCCGGCAACAATTGGATTATGCGCAAGCGAGAAATGCCAACGGTCGCGCACGCGAAAAGCGCCGGAGCCTGCAAAGGTCCAGGCATGTTTGCCGATAGCCCGGGCAAGGGCATGTGCGGCGAGCGGGCGGGGCATCATCCTGAGAAGGGACTGGGCTGTTGGCGGGATCCGATGCGCGAGGATGTAATCGGCCGTGCGCGATCCCGCCTCGGTGGCAAGATCAGCGGCGCGTGGGCCCAATTCCTCGCGCAGGGCTTGATGCAGCCGTGCGGCCGGTTCTTGCGGGATCATGCCTTCGCCCGTCGGCAATGTTGCAATGCCAGCCTGTTTCAACAGCCGGTCGCGCAGCGCCGCGCCGCCTGTTTCTTCAAGCACGGGCACAAGTTGCAAGATTGCATTGGGGCCGATGCGCGCAGGATGTATTTCCCGCGCGGGCAGGCGCAGACCCGCGCTGGCTGTGGCGACCATGCGCTCAGACGTCCTCCATTTGCTGGGTGCCGCCGCCGCAGGCTTTGACCTGCATGTCGTCTGGCATCCGGAAGGTTTTGGCGCGCTCAGCCGCGTCCTGCTTGGCCTGATTGCGGTCCTGTGCGCGGTCCTTCATCTGGGCTTTGACGGCCTCGCGGCGTTCCTTGGCTTTGGCGGCGCGGTCAGCGCTGGCTTCCCAATCGGCCATCTGCGCATCGGCGATCTCGCGGGTCTCGTCGAAGTGGAAATCCACCTTGCCTTTGGACTGCGGCCCCCAATACCCGGCCTTGCCGAGGTCATAGAAGGTCCGGCCCACGCCCGCCTTGAGGAAGGCCTTGAGGCAGCCCAGCAGGTAGCGCCTGCGATATCCCGTGCCCCGCCATGGGTAATGGAAGAGCGCCTTCTTCATGTAGAAGCGCCGGTAATTGTTCATCACCCCATCGAGCAGCTCACCGCGTTCCATCGCGGCCGGCTTCATGATCGGCGTCACGAAATTGTATTTCGAGAAGTCATAGATCTCGACCTTATCGCGCATTTCCTGGAAGAGCGGCGTGAAGGGCCAGGGCGTATACATCGACCAATTGGCCAGATCCGGCTGCCAATCCCAGGCCATCTTGTAGGTTTCTTCCAGCGTCTCGGGCGTCTCATTGTCGAGACCAACGATGAACTGCGCCTCCGTCAGGATATCGGCCTCGCGCAGCAGGCGGATGGCTTCCTTGTTCTCCTCGACCTTGGTTTCCTTGTTGAAGATGTCGAGCTTGAGCTGGGCGGCGGCTTCTGTGCCGAGCGAGACGTGTACAAGACCTGCCTTGCGATAGAAGCTCAATAGCTCCTTGTCGCGGTAGATATCCGTGACGCGGGTATTGATGCCCCATTGCACGCGGCGAGGCAGGTCGCGTTTGATGAGCTCTTCGCAGAACGCAATGAACTTCTTGCGGTTGATCGTGGGTTCCTCGTCCGCGAGGATGAAGAAGCCGACATCGTGATCATTCACCAGCGTTTCGATCTCATCGACGACCTTGATGGGGTCCCGCACGCGGTAATCGCGCCAGAACTTCCACTGCGAACAGAACGAACAGGTAAAGGGACAGCCCCGCGCCATGTTGGGGATCGCGACGCGCTTGTTGAGCGGGATGTAGATGTATTTGGACCATTCGAGCACGGACCAATCGGGATTGATCGCATCGAGGTCCTTCACTGTACTGGCGGCTTGGGTCGCCACGATCTGATCCCCATCGCGGAAGGCGAGGCCCTTGATCTTGCGCCGATCCGCAGGCCAGCGGCCGTCTTCAATGGCGAGCATCAGCTCGGTGCAAATCTCTTCGCCCTCACCGCGCACAATGACGTCGATCCAGGGGGCCTCGGAGAGGACTTGTTTATACATGAAGGTTGCGTGCACGCCGCCCATGATCCGCACGGCTTTGGGGCAAACCTCCTTGGCAATCTCCAGAACGCGCTCGGCCATATAGATGGATGGGGTGATCGCTGTTACGCCGATGGCATCAGGCTGATGCTCGGCAATGCGTGCCTTGAGCGTGTCTTCGTCGAGATTGTCCGTCATGGCGTCGATGAACTCGACATCATCAAATCCAGCGCTGCGCAGATGGCCCGTGAGGTAGGCGACCCAAGCGGGCGGCCATGTCCCGGCGATCTCGGCGCCGCCAGAGCGGTAATTTGGATGAACAAATAGTATGCGCATGACGCGACTCCCTGCTGTTGCGTCAAGTTTACACATTAGTATGTCATCTTTAATTGACATACATCAAATGACACTTCGCGCGCGGTGCACCTTGCGCGCGGCGGGGGGATGCGTATAACGCCGACAATTTGCGCGACGCTGCCCATCTGACGCGAGGACCCCTCATGCCCAAACGCACCGATATCCAGTCCATCATGATCATCGGCGCGGGGCCCATTGTCATTGGGCAGGCCTGCGAGTTCGATTATTCCGGCGCTCAGGCCTGCAAGGCGCTGCGCGAGGAGGGTTATCGGGTCATCCTTGTGAACTCAAACCCGGCGACGATCATGACCGATCCGGGTCTGGCGGATGCCACTTACATTGAGCCGATCACACCCGAGGTTGTCGCCAAGATCATCGAGAAGGAGCGCCCCGACGCGCTTTTGCCCACCATGGGCGGGCAAACCGGGCTCAACACCTCGCTCGCGCTGGAAGAGATGGGTGTCTTGGAGACATTCGGCGTCGAGATGATCGGGGCCAAGCGCGACGCGATTGAAATGGCCGAGGATCGCAAGCTCTTTCGCGAGGCCATGGACCGGATCGGGCTTGAAAATCCAAAAGCGACAATCATCACGGCCCCGAAAAAGGCCGATGGTGCCGCCGATCTTGAAGCTGGCGTGCACATGGCGCTTGAAGAACTCGAAGAGATCGGCTTGCCCGCGATTATCCGCCCGGCCTTCACCCTCGGCGGGACAGGCGGCGGCGTGGCCTATAATCGCGAGGATTACATCCATTTCTGCCGCTCGGGCATGGATGCCAGCCCCGTGAACCAGATCCTTGTCGATGAATCGCTCCTGGGCTGGAAAGAATTCGAGATGGAGGTTGTGCGCGACAAGGCGGACAATGCGATCATCGTCTGTGCGATTGAAAACGTCGACCCGATGGGGGTGCACACAGGCGATTCGATCACTGTCGCGCCCGCGCTGACGCTGACCGACAAGGAATACCAGATCATGCGCAACGGCTCGATTGCCGTTCTGCGCGAGATTGGCGTCGAGACGGGCGGCTCAAACGTGCAATGGGCGGTCAATCCCGCCGACGGGCGCATGGTCGTGATCGAGATGAACCCGCGCGTGTCGCGCTCCTCGGCGCTGGCGTCCAAGGCGACCGGTTTCCCGATTGCCAAGATCGCAGCCAAGCTGGCGATCGGCTACACGCTTGATGAACTGGACAATGACATCACGAAGGTCACACCGGCCTCCTTCGAGCCGACCATTGATTATGTCGTCACAAAGATCCCGAAATTCGCCTTCGAGAAATTCCCAGGCTCCGAGCCGCACCTCACGACTGCGATGAAATCCGTGGGCGAGGCCATGGCCATTGGCCGGACGATCCACGAAAGCCTTCAAAAAGCGCTCGCCTCCATGGAATCCGGGCTCACCGGGTTTGACGAGGTGGAGATCGAAGGCGCGCCGGAGAAATCCGCCGTGATCAAGGCCATCTCCAAACAGACGCCCGACCGGATGCGCACCATCGCGCAGGCCATGCGCGAAGGGCTGAGTGATGACGAAATCCACGGCGTCACGATGTTTGACCCCTGGTTCCTCTCCCGCATCCGCGAAATCGTCGATGCCGAGGCCGAGGTCCGCGCAAATGGCCTGCCCAGCGATGAGACAGGCATGCGCCATCTCAAGATGATGGGTTTCACCGATGCGCGTCTCGCTGCGCTCACGGGCTTTTCCGAGCGCGACGTGCGCAAGCGCCGGGCGACTCTCAACGTGACCGCCAGCTTCAAGCGCATCGATACCTGCGCCGCCGAGTTCGAAGCGCAAACGCCGTATATGTATTCCACCTACGAGCATCCCATGATGGGTGAGGCGGAATGCGAGGCGCGGCCCAGCGACAAGAAAAAGGTCGTCATCCTTGGCGGCGGCCCCAACCGGATCGGGCAGGGGATCGAGTTTGACTATTGCTGTTGCCACGCCTGTTTCGCCCTGACGGACGCGGGCTATGAGACGATCATGGTCAACTGTAACCCCGAGACCGTCTCGACCGATTACGACACCTCCGACCGCCTCTATTTCGAGCCGCTGACCTTCGAACACGTCATGGAAATCCTGCGTGTGGAGCAGGAAAACGGGACGCTGCACGGTGTGATCGTCCAGTTCGGCGGCCAGACGCCGCTCAAGCTCGCCAATGCGCTGGAAGCCGAGGGCATCCCGATCCTCGGCACCACGCCTGACGCCATCGATCTCGCCGAGGACCGCGAGCGCTTTCAGGCGCTGGTCAATCAGCTGGGCCTCAAGCAACCCAAGAACGGCATTGCGAGCACCGATGCCGAGGCGCTCAAGATCGCCGAGGAGATCGGCTTCCCGCTGGTGATCCGCCCGTCTTACGTGCTGGGCGGCCGCGCGATGGAGATCGTCCGCGATATGGCGCAGCTGGAGCGCTACATTTCCGAGGCCGTCGTGGTCTCCGGCGACAGCCCCGTGCTGCTGGACAGCTACCTTGCCGGTGCGGTGGAGCTGGACGTTGATGCGCTCTGCGACGGGACGGACGTGCATGTTTCGGGCATCATGCAGCATATCGAGGAGGCCGGCGTGCATTCGGGCGACAGCGCCTGCTCGCTGCCGCCCTATTCACTCTCGGACGAGATGCTGGCGCGTATCGAAGACCAGGCCGTCGCGCTGGCGCGTGCGCTGCATGTGGTTGGTCTGATGAATGTCCAGTTCGCGATCAAGGATGATGAGATCTACCTGATCGAGGTGAACCCCCGCGCCTCGCGCACCGTGCCTTTCGTGGCCAAGGCGACCGACTCCGCGATTGCGAGCATCGCGGCGCGCGTCATGGCAGGCGAAAAGCTCAGCGATTTCCCCAAGCGCCCGCGTCAGACGGAACAACAGGCGGCCAGCTCGGATCCGATGACGCTCGCCGATCCCAACATGCCCTGGTTCTCCGTCAAGGAGGCCGTCCTGCCCTTCGCCCGCTTCCCAGGTGTTGATACGATCCTCGGCCCGGAGATGCGCTCCACCGGTGAGGTCATGGGCTGGGACAGCAACTTTGCCCGCGCCTTCCTCAAGGCGCAAATGGGCGCTGGCATGGTTCTGCCCGATGGCGGTAAGGCCTTCCTGTCGATCAAGGAAGACGACAAGACCGAGCAACTCATCGACACGGCCCGCATTCTGAGTGATCTCGGTTTCGGCATTGTCGCGACCCGGGGGACGGCTGCGTTCCTGGCCGACCATGGCATTGCGTCAGACGTGGTCAAAAAGGTCTATGAGGGCCGTCCCAACGTGGTTGATATGCTGAAAAACGGTGAGATTTCGGTCGTCATGAATACGACCGAAGGCGCAGCCGCCGTTGCCGACAGCCGCGAAATCCGCTCCGTCGCTCTCTACGACAAAATCCCCTACTTCACGACGCTGGCCGCCAGCCATGCTGCTGCGTTGGCCATGCAGGCGCGGGCAGAGGGGGAGATTGGGGTGCGGTCTTTGCAGGGTTAGGCGGAATATCCCCACCAGATCAAAACTACCCCCAACACCACTCGATACACCACATATGGCGTGAAGCTCACGGACTTGAGCAGGCGCATCATGAGGGTCAGGGCCAGCAGGGCTGCCAAAAAGGCGAACGCGGCGCCTATGGCGGCGTCTCGCAGTAGGGCCCAGTCTGCATCACCCACCACTTCCGCGCCGAGCAGGACGCCGGAGGCGATGATCGTGGGGATGGACATCAGCATGGCGATGCGGGCGGCGTCTTCGCGTTTGTAGCCTGCTTTGCGCGCGCCGGTGATCACGATGCCTGAGCGGGACGTTCCCGGAATAAGTGCAACAGCCTGCCAGAGGCCCAGCACCAAAGCGTCTTTCATGGACCATTGCGCCGTGACTTTGTCCTCGTCGCCGGTCTGGTCCGCCCAGTAGAGCACGATCCCGAAAATGAGCATCGTCCAGCCGATCACCGTCACCGAGCGCATGGCGTCATCCAGCCCGGTCAGCTTGAGGATAAGGCCTGCAATGATCACTGGTACGGTCGCAATGGCGAGACACAGCGCGAGGAATGCGCCTTGCGTGTCAATCTTGCCTTTCAGTAGCCGGATCGTGCCGCCTGCCGCGATCTTCACATCCGACCAGAAATAGAGGATCACAGCGCCCAAAGTGCCGACGTGCACGGCGACATCTATCGCCTGCCCCTGATCCGCTTGCCCTGTGAGATTCGGGAGCAAAATGAGGTGCCCTGAGGAGCTCACAGGAAGAAATTCGGTGATCCCTTGCACAACTGCAACGAGGATGAGGGCGAAGAGCGGCATGGCGATAAAACCTTCGTAAAAAGCGCCCTTTGTATAAACCGAATAAAATCAAAGGGAAGCGAATATTAATATCCGGATCGGACCTAAAAATGCGGCAGTGCGGCGTAGAGTCATGACTTCTCACGAGGGTTTGTGTTTTTTAGGTCAGCACAATTTACTTTTCATGCTCAACAGCTTGTTCTAAAAGCGCCGAACACGATGTGCGATGGAGGATCTCATGGCCAAGCAGCCGATGCTCAAATTTGTGAAAGTTGACCGGGACATGCCCGAGAAGCGCGCGGCTGACATGCGGCGGGAGGACTTTCAGGAGATCTATGCGGAATATGCGGAGGCGAAGGCGGCGGAGCAGGCGTCGCGATGTTCGCAATGCGGGGTGCCGTATTGCCAGTCGCATTGTCCGCTGCACAACAACATTCCCGATTGGCTCAAGCTGACGGCGGAAGGGCGGTTGCGCGAGGCCTATGAGGTCTCTCAGGCGACCAATACTTTTCCCGAAATCTGTGGCCGCATTTGCCCGCAAGACCGGCTCTGTGAGGGCAATTGCGTCATCGAGCAATCGGGCCACGGGACCGTCACGATCGGCTCCGTCGAGAAATACATTACCGACACAGCTTGGGAGGAAGGCTGGGTCCAGCCCATCGTTCCGGCAAGCGAACGTACTGAATCTGTTGGTATAATCGGCGCGGGCCCGGGTGGACTTGCTGCGGCGGATGTGCTGCGCCGCGCCGGTGTGCAGGTCACGGTCTATGACCGCTACGACCGTGCGGGCGGCTTGATGATGTACGGCATTCCGGGCTTCAAACTGGAAAAACCAGTGGTGCAGCGGCGCAACGAGCAGTTGGAACAGGCGGGTGTCGCGTTCGTGCTCAATTGCAACGTGGGTGAGGACATCTCCTTTGCCGAAATCCGCGAAAAGCATGATGCCGTGATCATCGCCACGGGCGTCTACAAGTCCCGTGATCTGGGCGGGCCGGGCGCGGGCGCAGATGGGATCGTCAAGGCGATAGACTACCTAACTGCTTCAAATCGCAAATCTTTTGGCGATACGGTGCCGGAATTCGAGAGCGGCGAATTGAGTGCCGAGGGCAAGCGCGTCGTCGTGATCGGCGGCGGAGATACGGCGATGGATTGTGTGCGCACTGCGGTGCGTCAGGGGGCCACATCGGTCAAATGCCTCTACCGCAGAGACCGCGCGAACATGCCGGGATCGCAGCGCGAAACACAAAATGCTGAGGAAGAAGGCGTTATTTTTGAATGGCTTAGCGCGCCAAAAGGGTTCACGGGAGATCCCGTGGACGGTGTGATGGTCCAGAAAATGCGCCTCGGCCTGCCTGACGCGACGGGCCGCCAAGCGCCTGAAATCATTGAAGGCGCGGATTACGTCGAGCCCGCCGATCTTGTGATCAAGGCGCTGGGCTTTGAGCCGGAAGACCTTCCAACCCTTTGGGATCAAAAGGAATTGCAGGTCACGCGCTGGGGTACGGTCAAGGCCGAATACACCACAGGCGCCACGGACCTCGACGGGGTCTACGCAGTGGGTGATATCGTGCGCGGCGCGAGCCTCGTCGTTTGGGCAATCCGCGACGGGCGGGATTGCGCCGAAGCGATCCTCGCCAAGCTCGACGCCAAAGGAGGCGCAATCGCCGCGGAGTGAGGGGGTATTTGTGCGAAAGACCCGTCAAATCGCACAAAAGCCCTCACGGATCCGCGCAGGAGCGTACGCACGCTCCGCAACACCCCGATAAAGGTCAGATTGCCTGACGCATTAACCCGAAAGTCCTAAGAGAACCTGAATGCCCCTCCAGCTCTCCACCCCCCAGTGCCTCGCCTGCTGCGCCCCGCGCGGCCCGGAGGGCGTGTGATGTCGGCGGTCGAGAGCCGGCATGGGGGGTGTCTGTGTGGTGCGGTGCGCTTCATTGCGGAGGATGTGCCGCTGCGCATCGGCGTGTGTCATTGCCCGATGTGTCAGAAGTGGACCGGCACTGGCCTCGCCGAAGTCTCGATCCCCGAGGACAAGGTGCATTGGCGCGGCCTCAGCCAGATCAAGATTTACCAAAGCTCCGAATGGGGAGAGCGCGCCTTTTGCGGCAAATGCGGCTCTGGTCTTTGGTTCCGCGTGACGGAAGAGGGCGAGTTTTACGGCAATTACGATCTGCCGCTGGGCCTCTTTGACGACACAAGCGGATTTGAGATCGCTTATGAGATCTACGTGGACAAACGCCCCGAGGCGCTGCGCTATCAAGGTCAGGGGCAGGTCCTGCTGACGCGGGCGGAATGCGTGGCGAAATTTCCGCGCCTCGCCGAGGATGATCCGGAGGAGGCGCAATGACCATGCGCTCCGACATCACGATCCGCCAGCTGCGCAACACGTATCGCTTCCGCGCCTGGATCTGCGAAGGCCGCAACGAGGAAGACCCCGGCATTGCGGACACGCTTGTCGTGGTGTTTTCCGGGATCGGGGCCAAGGAGAGCGATTGCCCGGGCTACGAATTTCCGCGCCTTGCGACACAGGATGGCCAGCGCCACGTGCTTTTCATCGCGGATCCGCTGCGCACCTGGCTCAATGAGCCGGGTCTGATCGAGGACATCGTCGCGCTCATCGAAGAAACCAAGGCCCGTCTCGGGCTGACGCGTGTTGTGATGATGGGCCATTCCATGGGCGGTTTCATGGCGAGCGTGCTGCCGTCATTCACGCCGGTTGAGGCGTGTTTGTGTTTCTCGCCGCAGGGCACGGTGCATCCTGATCTGATCCCCGGCGATATGCGCTGGTGGGAGCATCGGGAGAAGATCACGGAGTATCGCATCCGCGATGCGACCGACTATCTCTCGCCCGCGACCCATTACTACGTGATCTTCGGGCGCGCCCAGAAAGAGGCCAATCAGATCGAACGGTTTGTTCCGGCGGAGAACCTGCATCTGTTCCTGTTGCCCGATACAAGCCATGACAGCGCCGCCAAGATCAAGGCCAGCGGGCAATTGGCGCGGCTGATCCGTTTCGCGATCCAGCACCGCCCGCGTATGGTGCGCGAGCTGATGCAGCAGCGCCTGGGGGCCTTGCATCTGACAAGCGCCGAGGAACGCGATGCGGCGCTGATGGACGAGGCCGATCAGGCCTCGCAGGTGGCGTCATGAGCGCGCAAGACAGCCTGCAGGGCCGCTGCATGTGTGGCGCGGTCACGGCGGTGGCGCGTCCGACGAAAGACTTCATCACGGCGTGCAATTGCGAGAATTGCCGACGTTGGGGCGGCGGGACGTATTTTGCCTTTCACGTCGATGCCGCCAGCGCGGAGATCACCGGGCCGGTCAAGACCGTCTCTGTTGCGCCTTGGGCGGAGCGGGGCTTTTGCAGCGCCTGCGGGTCCAATGTGTCGTACCGGATCGTGGCCGAGGGGCCGCATCACGGGGTGTTGAAATTATCTGCCGGTTTGTTCCCCGAGGGGACGGGCCTGCCTTTGGGTGTGGAGTATTTCACCGATGAGCGGCCCACCGCCTTCGATCTCTCCCGCCCTCATGAAGAAATGACAGCGGAGGCAGTGCGCGCGCTGTTGTCCGGTGAGCCGTAAGGAGATCTACCATGACCAAGTTTGATGCAGATTGGGTTCGGAACGAGGAAGAAAAACGCCGCTGGATGGCCGAGAATGGGCTGTTCCGCGAAGAGCATGAGCATAGCTCTTGCGGTGTGGGTCTTGTTGTCTCGCTCGATGGCAGCCCCTCGCGGCAGGTGGTTGAGGCGGGCATCACCGCGCTCAAGGCGATCTGGCACCGCGGCGCTGTGGATGCCGATGGCAAGACGGGCGATGGCGCGGGCATTCATGTGCAGATCCCGGTCAATTTCTTCTACGATCAGGTGGAGCGGACAGGCCACAAGCCCCGCAAGGACGAGCTTTTGGCCGTGGGTCAGGTGTTCCTGCCGCGCACGGATTTTGGGGCTGCCGAGACCTGTCGGACCATTGTGGAATCTGAAGTTCTGCGCATGGGTTACTACATTTACGGTTGGCGCCATGTGCCCGTCGAGATTGGCTGTCTGGGCGAGAAGGCCAATGCGACGCGGCCCGAGATCGAGCAGATCCTGATCTCCAATTCCAAGGGCGTGGATGAGGAGACGTTTGAGCGCGAGCTTTATGTCATCCGGCGCCGGATCGAGAAGGCGGCGGCGGCCGCGCAGGTGGGTGAGCTGTATATCGCGTCGCTCTCCTGCCGCTCGATCATTTACAAGGGGATGATGCTGGCGGAGCAGGTTGCGGAGTTTTATCCCGATCTGCAGGATGAGCGGTTCGAGAGCGCCTTTGCGATCTATCACCAGCGCTATTCGACCAACACTTTCCCGCAATGGTGGCTGGCGCAGCCCTTCCGCATGCTCGCCCACAACGGCGAGATCAATACGCTCAAGGGCAATGTGAACTGGATGAAGAGCCATGAGATCCGCATGGCGTCGAGTTTCTTTGGCGAGATGGCCGAGGATATCAAGCCGATCGTGCCGCAGGGCTCGTCGGATTCGGCGGCTTTGGATGCGGTCTTTGAGGTGATGGTGCGGGCGGGACGCTCGGCGCCGATGGCCAAGACCATGTTGATCCCCGAGAGCTGGTCGCAATCGGCGGTGGAGCTGCCGCAGGCGTGGCGGGATATGTATTCCTATTGCAACTCGGTCATGGAGCCATGGGACGGCCCGGCCGCTCTGGCGATGACCGATGGGCGCTGGGTCTGTGGCGGGCTGGATCGCAATGGTCTGCGCCCGATGCGCTATGTCGTGACGGGCGATGGTCTGCTGATTGCGGGCTCCGAGGTGGGCATGGTGCCCACCGATGAGGCCGGCATTGTCGAGAAGGGCGCGCTTGGGCCCGGGCAAATGATTGCCGTTGATATGGCGGAGGGCAAGCTCTTCCATGACACCGAGATCAAGGACAGCCTGGCGGCGGCGCGCCCCTTCGGCGATTGGGTTGGCAAGATCAATGAGCTGGACGACGTGCTCTCCGGGGTGACGGAAGCGCCGATGTTCACCGGATCTGATCTGCGCAAGCGCCAGATTGCGGCGGGCTATACAGTTGAAGAGCTTGAGCAAATCCTGGCACCCATGGCGGAGGACGGCAAGGAGACGCTGGCCTCGATGGGCGATGACACGCCCTCTGCCGTGCTTTCCAAGAAGTATCGCCCACTCAGCCATTTCTTCCGGCAGAACTTCTCACAGGTCACGAACCCGCCGATCGACTCCTTGCGCGAATACCGTGTGATGAGCCTCAAGACGCGGTTCGGCAATCTCAAGAACGTGCTGGACGAGAGCTCGGCCCAGACGGAGATTTTCGTGCTCGACAGCCCGTTTGTCGGCAATGCGCAGTTTGGCAAGCTGATGGAGCAGTTCAACGCAGGGCTGGTCGAGATCGATTGTACCTTCCCCGCCGATGCCGGCCCCGGCGCGCTGCGCGAAGGGTTGGAGCGGATCCGGGCGGAAGCCGAGGATGCCGTGCGCTCCGGCGCGGGCCATATCGTTCTGACCGATGAGCATATCTCCGAGGACAAGGTTGCCATGCCGATGATCCTCGCGACCAGTGCGGTGCACAGCCACCTGACGCGCAAGGGCCTGCGAACCTTCTGCTCGCTCAATGTGCGCTCTGCCGAATGTGTGGACCCGCATTACTTCGCTGTGCTCATTGGCGCGGGCGCCACGGTCGTGAATGCCTATCTCGCCGAAGACAGCCTTGCGGATCGGATCGAGCGCGGCCTGCTCGATGGCCCGCTGACCGAGGTTGTCGCGCGCTATCGCAATGCGATTGATCAGGGTCTGCTCAAGATCATGTCCAAAATGGGCATCTCGGTCCTGTCGTCCTATCGCGGCGGGCTGAACTTCGAGGCGGTGGGGCTGTCGCGCGCCATGTGTGCCGAGTATTTCCCCGGCATGCTGAGCCGCATCTCCGGCATCGGCGTGGGCGGTCTTCAGGGCAAGGTGGAAGAGATCCACGCGCTGGCCTTCAACCGCGGTCAGGATGTCCTGCCCATCGGCGGCTTCTACAAATCCCGCAAATCCGGCGAGACCCACGCCTGGGAAGCGCAGACCATGCACATGATGCAAATGGCCTGCAACAAGGCCTCCTATGCGCTCTGGCAGCAATATTCCAAGCGGATGCAGGCCAACCCGCCGATCCATCTGCGCGACCTCTTGGCCATCAAGCCCATGGGTCAGGCGATCAATATCGACGAGGTCGAAAGCGTGACCGCGATCCGCAAGCGCTTCGTGACGCCGGGCATGTCCCTTGGCGCGCTGAGCCCGGAGGCGCACAAGACGCTCAACGTCGCGATGAACCGCATCGGCGCCCGCTCCGACAGCGGTGAGGGCGGCGAAGATCCGGCGCATTTCGTGCCTGAGCCCAATGGCGACAATCCGTCGGCCAAGATCAAACAGGTGGCCTCGGGCCGCTTCGGCGTCACGGCCGAATACCTCAACCAATGTGAGGAGCTGGAGATCAAGGTGGCCCAGGGCGCCAAGCCCGGCGAGGGCGGCCAGCTGCCCGGCATGAAGGTCACTGACCTCATCGCCCGGTTGCGCCACTCCACCAAGGGCGTGACGCTGATCTCGCCGCCGCCGCACCACGATATCTACTCCATCGAAGACCTCGCCCAGCTGATCTACGATCTCAAACAGATCAATCCGCGCTGCAAGGTCTGCGTGAAGCTGGTCTCGTCCTCCGGCGTCGGCACCATTGCCGCCGGTGTGGCCAAGGCGGAAGCGGATGTGATCCTGATCTCGGGCCATAATGGCGGCACGGGCGCCAGCCCTGCGACCTCGATCAAACACGCGGGCCTCCCGTGGGAAATGGGCCTCACCGAGGCGCATCAGGTGCTCGCGATGAACAACCTGCGCGAGCGGGTCACGCTGCGCACAGACGGCGGGCTGCGCACGGGCCGTGACATCGTCATGGCGGCGATGATGGGGGCCGAGGAATATGGCATCGGCACCGCCGCGCTCATCGCCATGGGCTGCATCATGGTGCGCCAGTGCCAGTCCAACACCTGCCCCGTGGGTGTCTGCACGCAGGACGAAGACCTGCGCGCGAAGTTCACCGGCAATGCCGACAAGGTCGTGAACCTCATCACCTTCTATGCGCAGGAAGTCCGCGAAGTGCTGGCCTCCATCGGCGCGCGTAGCCTCGATGAGGTCATCGGACGGGCCGACCTGCTCACACAGGTCTCGCGCGGCTCCGATCACCTTGATGATCTCGATCTCAACCCGCTGCTGATCACGGTCGATGGCGCGAAAGATATCGTCTACAACCGCGACAAGGATCGCAATCCTGTGCGCGATACGCTGGATGCGGAGATCGTGCGCGATGCGCAGCGGTTCCTCGAGGATGGCGAGAAGATGCAGCTGCATTACGCGGTGCAGAACACGCATCGGACCGTGGGCACGCGCACGTCGAGCCATATCGTCAAGAACTTCGGCATGCGCAATGCGCTCCAGAGCGATCACCTGACAGTCAAGCTCAAGGGCTCCGCCGGGCAATCGCTGGGGGCCTTTGCAGCGCCGGGGCTCAAGATCGAAGTGGCCGGGGATGCCAATGACTACGTGGGCAAGGGGCTCTCGGGCGGTGTCATCGTCGTGCGTCCGCCCATGGCCAGCCCGCTCAAGGCCGATGAGAATACGATCATCGGCAACACCGTGCTTTATGGCGCGACGGATGGCTATCTCTTTGCCGCCGGACGCGCAGGCGAGCGCTTTGCGGTGCGCAACTCGGGCGCGAAGGTCGTGGTTGAAGGCTGCGGCTCCAACGGGTGTGAATACATGACCGGCGGCGTGGCTGTGATCCTGGGCGAGATCGGCGCGAACTTCGGCGCGGGCATGACCGGGGGGATGGCCTATCTCTACGACCCGGACGGCGCGGCGCCTCGTTTGCTCAACATGGAAAGCCTCGTGACCTGCCCTGTGACGGTTGCTCATTGGGAAGCCCAGCTGCGCGGCTTGATCGAGCGGCATCACAAGGAGACCGGATCGCTCAAGGCGGCGGACATCATCCAGCATTGGGACATCGAGAAAGGCAACTTTCTTCAGATTTGCCCCATTGAGATGTTGGACAAACTGGCGCATCCTATCGGCGTGGAGGAGACGGCGGTTCCGGCGGAGTAATCTGCCCGAACAGACCCGGATCTGGAAAAGGCCAGTGGGACCCCCGCTGGCCTTTTTGCTTGTTTGCTGCGGAAATTAAGGGTCTGATGCGTAGACCAGTGTTTTTTGCTCGGGAGTTTTTGCATGACCAATATTCGATCTGCGGCATTGGCTGCGCTTGTCTCTGCCTTTGCCCTTCCCGCCTCTGCCAGTCTGATCGACTTTGAAGATCTGTCCGATGGCGACGTGGTGACTAACCAGTTTGCCGGTGTGACGTTTTCCTCGATTGGGAGCGGCGTCAACAAAGTGACCACCCAGCCGGGCATTGGGTTTGGCAACAACTTCATTTGTACGGCTGCCTCTGCGCAGGCAACCATTGATTGCGCCGGTGAAACCATCCTGACCTTTGATACCGGCGTGTCTGGTCTCTCGTTCTTTCAGGTGGGTGACAATAACACTGGCATTGGAGCTCAGGTTGATGTCTTTACCGGCGGAGTGTTTGCCTCAACGGTTGATATCCAGGTGTTCGACACGTTCAACACGCCTGATCTCGTTGATTTGACGGCGTTTTCGAATGTGACGTCCATTCGGATCTACAATGTGACGGATCCTGGCGGTCTTGGCTGGGACAATTTTAGCTTTGATACAGCCGTGGTGCCATTGCCTGCGACGGCGCTCTTGATGCTGGCGGGACTGGGCGGTTTGGCGGCTGTGCGCCGCAAGCGCTGAGGTTGTGGTCTTTCAATGAAAAAGGGTCGGTGCGATGCACCGGCCCTTTTGCTTTACGTGATGGTTTGGGGGCGCTGCCCCCGCCGCGCTGGCGCGCGCCTCCCCCGAGGTATTTGGAGACAAAAGAAGGGGCGGGGTCAGCGAGCGGTGTTCAGCAGGTCTGTCACATCGAGGCAGTTTTCGAGGTGCGTGGCGAGGGCGTCCAGTGTGGTTTGCACGTCTGCGTCGTAGGTGGTGGTGCTTTGGGTGTTGTGCTGGGCCAGCCAAGCGGCGCGGAAGGCATCGTCGCGAAAGAGGCCGTGCAGGTAGCTGCCTGTGACGCGGCCATCGGGGGAGCGGGCGCCTTCGGGCTGGTCTGCGATATGGGCGAAGGGGCGCGCGCGGTCCGGGCCGTCGGTCTGGCCGATGTGGATCTCGTAGCCGCGGATCTGGTGGTTGCCGTAGGTGGCGGTCACGTTGGTCAGCGCCTTGTCGGGGGTCATGGTCGTGGTGACGTCGAGCAGGCCCAGTCCGGCGTCTGTTCCGGGGGGGCCTTCGATGCCTTCGGGGTCGGCGACGGTCTGGCCCAGCATCTGGTAGCCGCCGCAGATGCCCAGCACCTGGCCGCCGCGCCGCAGGTGGGCTTGCAGATCGACGTCCCAGCCCTGGGCGCGCAGGAAGCTGAGATCACCGCGGGTGGATTTGGAGCCGGGAATGATCACGACGTCTGCATCGCCGGGGATCGCCTCACCGGCGGGTAGCATTGTCAGGCGGACGCCCGGTTCCTGGGCGAGCGGGTCCAGATCGTCGAAATTGGCGATACGGGAGAGGCGCAGGCAGACCACATGCAGGCCGGTGGCGCGCTTGGGCGTGGCGATGTCGAGCGCATCTTCTGCGGGCAGTTTCCAGGCCTCGGCAAACCACGGGGCTGTGCCGAAGCCGCGCCAGCCGGTCAGCTGTTCGATCATCTTGTAGCCGTCGTCAAAGAGCGTGGGGTCGCCGCGAAACTTGTTGATGATAAAGCCTGCGATCAGCGCGGCGTCTTCCGGGTCGATCACGGCTTGGGTGCCCTTGATCTGGGCGATGACGCCGCCGCGATCGATGTCGCCGCACAGGATCACAGGCACATCGGCGGCGCGCGCGAAGCCCATGTTGGCGATGTCGCCGGGGCGCAGGTTGATCTCTGCGGGGCTGCCTGCGCCTTCGACGATCACGAGGTCATGGGCGGCTTTCAGGCGGTGAAAGCTCTCCAGCACGGCGCCCATGAGCTGCGGTTTGAGTGCGTAATACTCGCGCGCCCGCGCGGTCGTCAGGCGTTTGCCCTGCACGATGACCTGACTGCCCACATCGCTTTCGGGTTTGAGCAGCACTGGGTTCATATCCGTGTGCGGCTCCAGACCGGCGGCCAGCGCTTGCAGGGCCTGCGCGCGGCCAATCTCGCCGCCGTCCACCGTGACGGCAGCATTGTTTGACATGTTTTGCGGCTTGAAGGGCGCAACAGAGAGCCCGCGCTCGCGCGCCGCGCGGCACAGGCCTGCCACCAGCATCGACTTGCCGACGTTGGAGCCTGTGCCCTGTATCATGATGGCGCGCGACATGGGTCTAGCGCCTCGCCGGGCGTATTCCGCCAGGGCGCCTTAACACGGGGGTAGCCCCAAGGCCGCGCGGATGCGCGCCATGCCAGCGGCATCGGGGGGCAGGCCCAGACGGATCCATGTTTCGGAATAGGGAAAGATGCGCGACCAGATCATGGCTTGCGCCAGCCTGTCCTGCGTGGCGGTGGCATCGGGTGTGGCATAGGTGCGAAAGAGCGGCGTGCCGCCAATGAGTGTCCAGCCGGCCTCCTGAGCAATCCCGTCCAGTGCGGCGCTGTCATGGGCCAGGCGGGCGCAGGTCCGGGCTTGCCACGGCGCGTCTTCCAGAGCCGCGCAGGCAATTTCGATGGCAGGTCCGGAAATCGGCCAGGGCCCGGCAAATTCGGCAAGCCGCGTCGCGCGCCGCCCTGTGGCCAGCGCAAAGCCCAGACGCAGCCCGGCCAGACCGAAGAACTTCCCGAAAGACCGCAGCACGATGATGCTCGGCGCATCGTGCAAACAGGGCGCGAGCGACAGGTCGGGATCGGGATCGGCGAAGCTTTCATCGACAATCAGCAGGCCCACATGGTCGGCCAGATCGCGCAGCTCTCCCGGATCATACCTGTTCCCATCAGGATTGTTGGGATTGACCAGAATGGCCAGATCGGCGCCTTGCAGTGCGCTCAGGCTATCCACTTCCGCCACAGGCCAGCCCGCCATCCGCAAGGCGGCGGCATGTTCGTTGTAGGTGGGCGCCAGGACAGCGGCGCGGCCCGGATGCAGGATAAACGGGATGGACTGGATCGCCCCTTGCGCCCCGGCAAAGGGCACGACATCGGCCTGAGTGCCATAGGCACGGGCCGCGGCCTCGGCAAGGCGGGCCATATCGCTGCGCCGGGGCAGGGCGGTCCAGGCCTCCTGGGGCAGCGGGGGGACGGGATAGGAAACCGGATTGATGCCGGTTGAGAGATCAAGCCATTGCGCCGGGTCGCCGCCGTAATGGGCGATGGCAGCGTCGAGATTGCCGCCGTGATCTCTGGGCGTCGCGTGCATATTCATGATCAGAGTTAGAACAGGATCAGCAGGCCGAGCGCAAGAACGACCAAAGCCATAGCCCTGCGGTAGAGTGTCAAGGCTGCGGTCAGGGTCTGCGGGGTTGGGTCGGGGGCGTCGGCGTTCATCCACGGCTCCTCTGCGCGGCCCTCGGCGTAAAGGCGTGGGCCGGACAGGCGGATGCCCAGAGCGCCCGCCATGGCGCCTTCAGGCCAGCCCGCATTGGGGGAGCGATGCGCGCCAGCGTCCCGGCGCATGACGCGCCAGGCGCGCGGCAGATCTGAGCCGGAGGCCAGCGCAAACAGAGCCCCGGTCAGCCGGGCGGGGATCAGATTGACCAGATCATCCAGCCGCGCGGCCACCTTGCCAAAGGCCTCAAAGCGCTCCGAGCGATGGCCGATCATGGAATCCATCGTGTTGATGGCCTTGTAGATCACAAGGCCGGGCAGCCCGGCCACGAGCCCCCAGAAGAGCGGCGCGATAATGCCGTCAGAGGTATTCTCGGCGAGGCTTTCCGTGGCGGCGCGAGCGACGCCAGCGGTATCAAGCTGCGCCGGGTCCCGCCCCACGATCATTGACACAGCGTGGCGCGCGGCGGGCAGATCGCCCGCATTGAGCGGTCCCGCGACGGCGGCCACATGGTCATACATGGAGCGCAGGGCGAGGAAGGGCCAGGCCAGCACGCCGCCCAGAATGATGCCCCAGGGGCCAGCGGGCAGCAGGAGCTGCGCGGCTGTGGCGAGCAGACCTGTGGTTGTGATGAGCACGAGGACCGTCAGCGCACCCTTGGTCAGGCGCGCGGCGCGCGGGCCTGTGTTGAGACGCGTGTCGAGCCATTTGATGAGCGCGCCCATCCATGTCACCGGGTGGCCCAGACGACGATAGAGCGCGTCCGGCCAGCCAATGGCCACGTCCAGCGCCAGCGCTACAAGCATCATCGCCGCGACCATTCCTGCCCCCGCATTCACCCTTTTCATTCGCTCTCAAAGCTGCTTTTTCACGGGGCCATGGAAAAGTCTACTCTCATCACCGGGGGCGCGCGCTCGGGCAAGTCGGCTCTGGCGGAGCGGTTGGCGCTCAGTGCCACAGGCCGGGCGATCTATATCGCAACGGCGGAGGCCTATGACCAGGAAATGGCGGATCGGATTGTTGCCCATCAGGCCCGGCGGGGCCCGGAATGGCAGACCTTCCACGCGCCGCGCAAATTGGTCGACGCGCTTCGCCAGAGCGACGGCGGCGCGCCGCGTCTGGTGGATTGCCTGACGTTATGGCTGAGCAATTGCATGTTGAGCGGAGGCGACTGGCGCTCGGAGGGCGGCTTGCTCGCCCATGAGATTGCGCAACAGGCCGCGCCGATTGTCTTTGTGACCAATGAGGTGGGTGCGGGGATTGTGCCTGAGAACAAGCTCGCGCGCGACTTTCGTGACGCGGCGGGATGGCTCAACCAGCAGATTGCGCAGGCCTCGGATCGGGTGATCCTGTGTGTCTCCGGCTATCCCGTCGTGGTCAAACCCGCGCCGGATGGGCTCGAGGGGATTTTGCCGTGATATCTCCGGTCAGGTGATATGCAAAAGCGCCCGCTACACCTCAGGGTGCAGCGGGGCTTTTCCGCCAATAACGAGGACGGTCAGCTTTTGCGACGTGCGGCCCATGCGAGGCCACCGAGCCCTGCGAGCAGGAAGGGCAAGGAGGCCGGGAGCGGCACGGGGGCCACGACATTGTCGAAGTTGGCCACGATGGCGCGCTGGGCGTCGGACAGTTCCGTACCCTCGCCGGGATTGGCTGCGAGGCTTGCCGCAATGGCTTGCGCGGCGGCGACATCGCCGGAGCGGTCGCTGTTGTCCCGGATCAGCGTGGCAAAGTAGAGGATGCCGATGCTCTCGCCCGCGCCGAGGCTCAGGTTCATGGTCATGTCGAAACGGTTGTAGCCCACGTCGCCTGTGATGTTGGCGGCGGAGAAGGCGTTGTTGCCGTAGGTGAAGGAGATGACCGGGTCAAATTCGTTGACCGGGGAGCCGTCTGTGGGGTTGCGATCCTGAAAGGTGGTCGACCGATCGACGCCTTCTTCGACGACGTGCTCGGAGCCGTCGGAGCCGAGGTTCGTGTAGTTGCGCACAGACGCCGTGATGGTTGCGGCGGTGGTGTTGGTGAAGACGTCCAGAACGCGGTAGGTGTATGTGTCCTCCAGCGTCGCGATATCGCGCTGCACGGACAATCCACCCGTATCCAGAAGGCGGAAAGCGCCGTCGAAGGCATCATAGAGACCGTCGCTCACAAGCGAGCCTGTTGATGTTGTGGTCGTGTCTCGTATCTCGTTCAGGGCAATGGGCGCTGCTTGGGACATCGCGGGAATCGCGAGTATCGCAGCGGATAACAGTAAGTGTTTCATGGTTCTCTCGATTTTTGGCAGCAGAAATTACTCCCGGTATCTTTGACTAAAATTGTCTTGGGAAAAATGGCCTATGGCGCAACATATTGTTGCCTGTCAGTGTGTTAGCGGCAAGATTTAGGCAGGATTGGTGCCGGATTGTGGCGCAAGCATGGCGCTTTGCCACATGCGGGCCACACAAAGACCCCGCCTGTGCCGCGGTTGGGGCTGTTGTCCACATATTTCCGACCAATTCGGCATCTATCCAGTGATTAAAGCCATTTTGATGACAATCGGAGGCAGCTGATGCCGACGACGTATACAGACCAGTTTTTTGTCATGGATCCCGCGAATCCCCCCGCTGTCGGATCCACGCTGACCCCTGTCACGGGGACCTATGTCGACAATGACGACAACGGGTTTATCCGTCCCGGCGAGGGCGACACGTTTAATGGAGGCGTTGTGACCTCTGTCTGGGAGAATGACACGATCACAGTGATCATGAACGGCAGTACCGTGACGATCACGGGTGTGACCTTCTACGTGGCCGGGCAACCGGCTGTTTTCACACCCACCGACGGGACTGTCCTGAGCAATGCGCAATTTGTCAGCTCCACCTTTGTCACGACAAGCACCGAGGTCGATGTTGATGACTTTGGCCCCGTCTGCTTCACGCCGGGCACCTTGATCGACACGCCCCATGGGCGTCGGCCGATCGACGTGTTGCGCACAGGCGATCTCGTTCTGACGCGAGACAATGGCGCGCAACCGGTGCGTTGGATCTCCAGACAAACGACGCGGGCTGCAGG
Source organism: Primorskyibacter sp. S187A (assembly GCF_049800955.1). NCBI lineage: Bacteria > Pseudomonadati > Pseudomonadota > Alphaproteobacteria > Rhodobacterales > Roseobacteraceae > Primorskyibacter > Primorskyibacter sp. S187A. The sequence continues at coordinate 582,540 of NZ_JBNAGA010000002.1, forward strand.
CGTTTTTGCACCGGTGGAGTTTGATATCGGAAGCCTTGGCAATTCGGAGGTGCTGCGCGTCTCGCAACAACATCGCATGCTCTTGTCCGGCTGGCGGGCGGAGCTCTACTTTGGCCTTTCGGAGACGCTGGTCGCGGCGAAGCATCTGGTCAACGGGCAGAATGTGCATCTGCGGCCCGGCGGATTGGTGACCTATATCCACTTGCTGTTTGAGGATCACGAGATCATTACAGGCGGCGGGATTGCCTCGGAGAGTTATTTCCCGGCCCATGCCGCAGAGCGCGAGCCTGCATCGATGGAAATCCGGGCGCTGTTTCCCGACTTTCCGCGCCGCGCCCCTCTGCGGCCCGTCGCGCGTCCGGTGTTGCGTCGCTTCGAGGCGCGTCTGTGGGCTGCGTAAACCCAGGAGCGCTGCGAACTACAGCACTTCGACGGACATCGGATACATCGCGCATCACGAAAATCACGGGAAAGCAGGTGCTTGGCGGTGTTTTCGGGATCCAGGCTTTTCGCGAAGTGCTATAAGGATTCACGTTCCCACAGAAAAACGGTAGCTTGCGCACACCATGGCACGCAGATCCAAATCCACGACAAAACGCGGGGCGACATCCAAGGCAAAGCCGAAGGCCGCGTCAAAAGCGAAGGCCAAGCCTGCAACTCCGTTGCAGGTCCTGCGGCCCCGTGCCCGGCCCAGACCGCTCCGCTGGTTGTTGAAATGGATCTGGCGGCTGTCGCTCGCGGCGGTGGTCTTTGGCGCCTTGGCGCTTCTGGCCTTTCGGTTCCTCAACCCGCCCACGACGCCCTATATGCTGTCGGAGCGCGCGCGGCTGGGGGAGATTGATCAGGTCTGGGTGCCCATGGAGCGGATTGCTCCTGTCATGGCGCGGTCGGCTGTTGCGGCGGAGGATGCGAATTTCTGCCTGCATTGGGGGATCGATGTCGATGCCGTACGCGCAGCACTGGAAGACGGCGGCGCGCGCGGCGGCTCCACGATCAGCCAGCAGGTCGTCAAGAATGTCTATCTCTGGCACGGGCGCAGCTACTGGCGCAAAGGGCTGGAGGCGCTGATCACGCCTGCGATGGAGGCGGTCTGGACCAAGCGGCGCATCCTTGAGGTGTATCTCAATGTCGCTGAATTCAGCGAGGGTGTCTTTGGCATCGAAGCTGCGGCCCAGCATTACTTTGGCGTGGCGCCGGCTGATCTGACTGCGACGCAGGCCGCACGGCTGGCGGCGATCCTGCCTGCGCCGAAGTCGCGCTCTGCCTCGAACCCGTCGAGCTTCGTGCGCAATCGCGCGCGCGCCATCCGGGCGGGCGCGGCCACCATTCAGGCCGATGGGCGCGCGGCCTGTTTCGAGACGGCGTCCTAGGCAAGGCTCTGCCGCATCCGGCGCGGAATTGCAGATCACGACCGGTTGGGCGATTGAACTTTGAGCCTTGCGATGCGATTGAAGGGTGTATCTCACGAGGAACCCCGATGGCCCGTCTCTACCACGTCCCGCTTTCTCCGTTTTGTCGCAAGGTGCGGCTTGTTCTGGCGGAGAAGAAGATCGAGGTGGAGCTTGTCGAGGAACGCTATTGGGAACAGGACCCCGATTTCCTGCGGCGCAACCCGGCAGCGAAGGTGCCGGTGCTGAAGATCGACGGCAAGACCATGGCCGAGAGTAGCGCCATTCTCGAATGGCTTGAAGAGAAATATCCCGAACCCGCGCTCATGCCCAAGGGCGCCGATGCGCGCTATGAAGTGCGCCGTTTGATGGGCTGGTTCGATGACAAGTTTCACACCGAGGTGACGTCAAAGCTGCTGTATGAACGGGTCAACAAGAAAATCACGGGTGAGGGCTTTCCTGACAGCAAGAATGTCAAAGCCGGGGCAAAGGCGATCAAGTATCATCTCGATTACATGGCCTGGCTTCTGGATCATCGTCGCTGGCTTGCGGGCGATGTCATGACGGTGGCGGATTTCACAGCGGCGGCGCATCTGTCGGCGCTGGATTATATCTCGGACGTGGATTGGAACCGCTCCGAGGTGGTCAAGGATTGGTATGCCAAGATCAAGTCGCGCCCGGCGTTCCGCTCGATCCTCGCCGATCAGGTGCCCGGTTTCCCACCGCCGCGCCACTACAACGATCTGGATTTTTAGGGGCTCTGCCCCCGGCCCGTTGGGCCTCCCCCGGAGTTTTTCTGGCAAGATGAAGGGCACATGCGGGCTTTGATGCCTGCGGGTGATTTCCTGTTTTGGGCTTTGCTGGTAAGGGAGGCGCATGGCGGAGCGGCGTGATCATGGAGCAGGGACGGGCGCGGATGTTGCAGCCCATTGGAGCGCGCAGCTGAAGGCGCGGGCGCGTACGGAGGGGTTTTCCGCCGTGCGGATCACGCGGCCCGATGCTGTGCCGGAGGTGATGGGGCGGCTGCAGGCGTTTTTGGACAAGGGGTATCACGGCCAGATGGGGTGGCTTGCCGAGCGCGTCGCGTGGCGCGGCGACCCAGCGGCGCTCTGGCCCGAGGCGCGCTCTGTTGTCATGCTGGCGGAGAATTATGGTCCGGACTTTGATCCGCTCACGCGTTTGGACTGGCGCGAGGACGGGGTCATCTCTGTTTATGCGCAAAACCGCGATTATCATGATGTGGCCAAGAAGCGGCTGAAGCGGTTGGGGCGGTGGCTGGTTGCGGAGGCTGAGTGCGAGATTAAGGTGTTTGTCGATACGGCGCCTGTACCGGAGAAGGCGCTTGCGCAGGCTGCGGGCCTTGGATGGCAGGGCAAGCATACCAATCTTGTAAGCCGGGAGTTGGGCGCGTGGTTTTTTCTGGGCGCGCTTTTCACGACGCTGGAGTTGGAGACGGATGCGCCGGAGCCGGATCATTGCGGCTCGTGCCGAGCCTGTTTGGAGATTTGCCCGACGGATGCCTTTCCCGCGCCCTATCAGCTCGATGCGCGGCGTTGCATTTCCTATCTCACGATTGAGCACAAAGGGCCGGTTGATGAGGCTTTGCGCCCGGCGCTGGGCAACCGGATCTACGGCTGTGACGATTGTCTGGCGGTATGCCCGTGGAACAAGTTTGCGGAGCGTTCGGCGGAGGTGAAATATCACGCGCGTGCCGATTTGCATGCGCCCGATCTCGGGGCTTTGGCGACGCTGGATGATGTGGCGTTCCGCGCTTTCTTTTCCGGCTCGCCCATCAAGCGGATCGGGCGCGACCGGTTTGTGCGCAACGTGCTTTACGCCATAGGCAATTCCGGGGCAGTGCGGTTTATTCCTGTAGCGTCAGGGCTCTGCGAGGATCCTGATCCGGCGGTTGCGGATGCCGCGCGCTGGGCGGTTTTGCAGCTTTCACGTCGCGATCAGGCGTAGACGCTTTTGCCGGACCTGCTAGATCGGCCCTCAGACAAGGGAGTTTGCCATGGCGCTGGCGTTGGGGGTTGATACCGGGGGCACCTATACCGATGCCGTTCTCATGCGGGATGAACGGGAGATTCTGGCACGCGCCAAGGCGTTGACGACCAAGCAGGATTTGTCTTTGGGCATTGGCGCGGCCGTGGGCGCGGTTTTGGCCGAAGCGCGGATTGATCCGGGTGAGATCGCGATGGCGGCGCTCTCCACCACGCTTGCCACCAATGCGCTTGTTGAGGGGCAAGGGGGCAGGATTGGCTTTGTGGCCATCGGTTTTGCGCAGAGCGATCTCGACAAACACGGGTTGGCCGAGGCCATGCGGGGCGATCCTGTTTTGATCGTCGCGGGCGGCCATACCCATGCGGGCAGTGAGGCCGCCGCGCTTGATCTGGATGCCGTGCGGGATTGGGCGGCTGGGTTGGACGGGATCACGGGGTTTGCGGTGGCAGGCCAGTTTGCGACGCGCAACCCGGCGCATGAGCGCGCTGTGGCGGATGTGTTGCGTGGCATGGCGCCTGTCTCGAGTTCGCACGAATTGTCGGCCAAGCTGGGCGGGCCCAAGCGCGCCATGACGGCTGTTTTGAATGCGCGGCTTATCGGGTTGACCCATGCGCTTATTGGCAAAGCTGAGGACGAATTGGCCGCACGGGGCGTGGATGCGCCTTTGATGGTGGTCCGGGGCGACGGGGCGCTTATGAGTGCGGCGCAGGCCAAGCGGCGCCCGATCGAGACGATCCTCTCCGGCCCTGCGGCCTCCATCGTCGGCGCGCGCTGGCTCACGGGCGCGGAACAGGCCCTGGTTGCAGATATTGGCGGGACGACCACGGATATTGCGCTGCTGCGCGACGGACGTCCGGCAATTGATCCCGATGGCGCGCGCGTGGGCCCTTACCGGACCATGGTCGAGGCGGTTGCGATGCGCACCCTTGGGTTGGGCGGGGACAGCGAGGTGGCCCTGCGCGATGGATTGCAGGGCGGGATCACGCTCGGGCCGCGTCGCGTCGTGCCTGTGGCGCTCATGGCGCTGGACGGGGATGTGCGCGCTGTGCTGGAGGCGCAGTTGCGCCAGCCCGTGCCGGGTGAACATGATGCGCGGTTCGTGCGGCAGGTGATCCTTGATCCGGGCGGGCTTGACGCGCGTGAGACGGCACTTTTGGCGCGGATCGACGGGGTGCAGCCTCTGGGCCATGTCTTGCGCAATCGGATCGACAGTACTGCGCTGGCGCGCTTGCGCGCGCGGGGGATCGTGCAGGTCGCCGGGCTGACCCCGTCGGATGCGGCCCATGTTCTGGGCCATACCGATGCCTGGGACGCGCAGGCCGCTGAGATGGCGCTGGCCCTCATGGCGCGGCGGCGCGCAGGGCATGGAGATCGTCTCGCCGCGGATGCGCTCAGCATGGCGCAGATGATTGAGGCGGAGTTGCACCGCAGCACCGGGCTCGCACTTCTGGAGACGGCGTTCGCGGAGGAGCCGCTCAGCGAGGCGCCGCCCCGCGGGCTGGCCGAGCATGTCCTGATGCAGCGCGGTCTGGCGGGGCATACGGGGCTCATAAGGCTTGATGCCGCGCTCAATACTCCCGTGGTTGGCCTGGGCGCTTCGGCGCGGACGTACTACCCCAAAGTGGGCAAACAGCTGGGATGCGAGATGCTGCTGCCCGAAGACGGCGGTGTGGCCAATGCCATTGGCGCGGTGGTCGGGCGGATTACGGTGCGGCGGGAGGGCGTCGTGACGGCGCCCGCCGAGGGGCGCTACCGGGCGCATCTGGAGGCAGGGCCGGCAGATTTCGCAAGCCCCGACGCGGCCATGGAGGCCGTGACAGAGGCCTTGCAAGCAGAGGTCAAAGCCGCAGCAGAAGAGGCCGGCGCGGCTGACGTGGACCTCCGCGTCGCCATCGACAAACGCAGCGTGCAGCTTGAGGCGCGGGAGGTCTTTGTGGAGGCGGTGATCCGCGTTGAAGCCAGCGGCCGGGCCCGCGTGGCGCGTTAATCCGATTGCCCTGCGCGCCCCGCGCGGTACATAGAGCGTCAGGCAAGGGGAGGAGAGAGCATGACAACCGATGATGTCGCCACGCGCGGCCTTGTGCTTTTGGGCTGCGGCAAGATGGGATCTGCAATGTTGCAGGGCTGGCTTGCTGGCGGTCTGCCGCCGGGCTCTGTCCATGTGATCGATCCTGCGCCCTCCGAGTGGCTCCAGACGACTGGCGTGACACTCAACGGAGCCTTGCCCGCCGCGCCCGCCATCGTGCTGATTGCCGTCAAGCCGCAGATGATGGGCGAGGCCTTGCCCGCGATTGCAGCCATGGGTGGGGGAGAGACGCTCTTTGTCTCCGTGGCCGCAGGCACGTCGATTGCATCTTTTGAAGAGGTGCTGGGCGCGGAGAGCCCGATCATCCGGGCCATGCCCAACACACCCGCCGCCGTGGCGCGCGGGATAACGGCGATCATCGGCAACGCTCGTGCGACCGCTGATCATCTCGATCTGGCGCAATCCTTGCTGGAGGCTGTGGGCCAGGTCGTTCGGCTGAGTCATGAAGACCAAATGGACGCCGTCACAGGTGTGTCAGGCTCTGGCCCGGCCTATGTGTTTCACATGATCGAATGCCTGACGGCCGCGGCCGAAGCCGAAGGTCTGCCGCCTGAGCTTGCGTTGCAACTGGCGCGCGCAACGGTTGCGGGCGCGGGGGCCTTGGCCGAAGCGGCGGAGGAAAGCCCGGCGCAGCTGCGCATCAACGTGACCTCGCCCAACGGGACGACGCAAGCGGGGCTGGAGGCGTTGATGGATCCTGACACAGGCCTGCCGCCGCTCGTGCGCCGCACAGTGGCTGCTGCTGCCGGACGGTCACGGGAGTTGAAAAATGGCTGAGATTTCCTTCGATGATTTCATGGCAGTTGATATTCGCGCCGGAACGGTTCTGCGCGCAGAGCCCTTTCCTGAGGCGCGCAAGCCCGCCATCAAGCTCTGGATCGATTTCGGCCCGGAGATCGGCGAGAAGAAAAGTTCCGCCCAGATTACGGCGCATTACACGCCTGAGGGGCTCGTGGGCACGCAGGTCATGGGCGTCGTGAATTTTCCGCCGCGCCAGATCGGGCCGTTTATGTCCGAAGTGCTGGTTCTGGGGTTTGCAGATGAAGCGGGGGCGATCGTTTTGTCGCGCCCGGAAAAACGGGTTCTAGATGGGGAGCGTATGGCATGAAGATTTGGATGACACGGCCTTTGCCCGCACGTGTTCAGGAGGCGGCCCGACCGCTGGGTGAGCTGCATGTGCGCGAAGAGACGCGCCCGCTGGATGCAGAAGAGCTGCGCCGCGCGCTCACGGACTATGACATCGTGCTACCCACGCTGGGCGATATGTTCTCCGCAGAGGTGTTTGCCGATGTGGCCAGCCCGCGCGCGCGGCTGCTGGCGAACTTTGGTGTGGGCTACAACCACATTGATGTGGCTGCCGCGCAAGCCAAGGGCTTGCAGGTCTCCAACACGCCCGGCGCTGTGACGGATGCGACTGCGGATATTGCGCTCATGCTGATGCTCATGTCCTGCCGCCGTGCGGCGGAGGGCGAGCGGCTTGTGCGTGCGGAGGCCTGGGAGGGCTGGCACCCGACGCAGATGTTGGGTCTGCATCTATCGGGCAAGAAGGTCGGTATTGTCGGTATGGGGCGGATCGGCCTTGCGATTGCGCGGCGTGCGCATTTCGGTTTTGGCTGTGAGATCAGCTATTACAACCGTTCGCCCAAAGCGATTGATGTGCCTGCGACGCAGGTGGCGGAGCTGACCGATCTGGCGGCCTCTGTTGATGTGTTGGTCACGGCGGTGCCCGGCGGGGCGGAGACCCACCATCTCATCTCGGATCCGGTGTTCTCTGCGATGCAGCCCCATGCGCATTTCATCAACATTGCGCGCGGCGATGTTGTGGACGAAACCGCGCTGATCATCGCCTTGCAGCAAAAGCGCATCGGCGGGGCGGGCCTTGATGTGTATGAGCATGAGCCGCAGGTCCCGCAGGCATTGCGCGCGTTGGACAATGTGACGTTGCTGCCGCATCTGGGCACGGCGGCGCTGGAGGTGCGCGAGGATATGGGGCTCATGGCGGTCGACAATATCGCCGAGTTCCTGCGCGGCGAGACGCCGCCAAACCTCGTTTAAGGCGCGCGGCGGCGCAGCAGGTAGGTGTCCATGATCCAGCCATGCGCCGCCCGGGCGGCGGCGCGGGTGCGGATGATCTCGGCGCTGACATCGGCCAGCGCGCCTGAGACGAGGACTTGCTCGGGCATGCCCAGAAAGCCGCCCCACCAGATGTCGAGCCCGTCGGGGTCCAGTGCCTGAAAGCTGCATTGGCCATCAAGCATCACGACCAGTGTTTCTGCCCCCTCGGGCCAGCCCTGATCGCGCAGATTGCGCCCGGTCGTGACGGTGACGGGGCCGTTCACCGTGTTGAACGGGATCGCGTGCGCGGCCGTGAGCGCTTGCAGCGCCGTCACCCCGGGCACCACGCGCAGCTTGGGGGCGGGTATGAGCCGGGCGGCGATGCGCAGGGTACTGTCGTAGAGCCCGGGATCGCCCCAGACGAGCAGCGCGACAGGGCCTTCGGCGCCTGCAAGAGCGTGTGTCCAGCGCCGCGCAATCTCGTCATGCCAGGCCTCGACCCGCGCGCTGTAGGGCAGGCTCTCGTCGCGTGTGGGCATCTCGAAAGGCACGACGCGGCCCGGGGCGCCGGCGGCTTCAAGAATGGCCAGGCGCAACTCCGCGAGATCGTCCTTGCCCGGGCCTTTGAGCGGAATGAGCAGGGTGCGCGCTGCGCGCAACGCGTCGCGGCCCTCAAGGGTCAGATGCGCGGGGCTGCCCGTCCCGATCCCGATGAGCCAGAGCTCATCCATCGCCATCATCTCCGTCAAGATCCGCCAAGGGCCCATAGAAAATCAATGCGGCCTTGTCGCCAATCTCCTGCGAGAGCTGTGCCACGAGGCCGCCGACCGTGCTGCGTGTCAGATGTTGGTCCGGGGTGCCGACGGCTTCTGCAAGCAGCGCCGGTGTGTCCTCGGGCAGGCCATGGGCCACGAGTTTCTCGGCGAGTGCCGGGAAGGTGCGTTTGCCCATGAAGACAACGGTGCAGGCAGAGGGGTCGGCCAGCGCGACGAGGTCGATATCTTCGGGCAGAAGGCCCTTTGCGTCATGGCCCGTGACGAATTGGACGCGCCGCGCTGTGAACCGCCGGGTCAGAGGGATGCCAGCAGCGGCAGCGGCCGCGACAGCCGAGGGGATGCCGGGGATGATCTCATAGTCGATCCCGGCGGCGCGCAGGGCGACCAGCTCTTCTTCCAGCCGCCCGAAGAGCCCGCTGTCACCGGATTTGAGCCGCACCACGCGCCCGCCTTGCTGGGCATAATCCACCAGCAGACGGCTGACGTGGTTCTGCTTGGGCGAGGGGCGGCCCGCGCGTTTACCGACGCCCACGAGATCCGCGCCTGCGCGCGCATGGGTCAGGATCGGGCCCGAGGACAGATCATCAAACAGCACGGCATCGGCCCGTTTGAGACGGTCCACGGCCTTGAGCGTCAGCAGCTCGGGATCGCCGGGCCCTGAGCCCACAAAGGAGACAAACCCGCTCATGCGCCCGCCTCCCCTGTGATCAGATGAAAGAACGTGCCTGTGACGTGGCCGCGCCGGGCGCCGGTCTCGGGGACAGGATTGCCATCCGCATCCGCCACCTCCGCCAAAGGATCATCTGCTTCCTTCAGGATGGTCGTGTAGTGGAACTCATGCCCCCTGAGTGCCGCGCCCGCCGCAAAGCCCGGCATGGGTGCGCGCAGCACGGCCCGGCGATAGCCCAGATGAAACTTGCGCTTCTCATAAGAGGTTTCGAGCCCCAGAAGGCCCAGCATTTCGTGGCGCGTGCCCTCCTTGTCAACGAGGCCCGCCCCGAGCGCCATGTAGCCGCCGCATTCGCCGTGGATCGGTCTGGTCTCCGCATGGCGGCGCATGCCGGCCCGGAAGGTCTCTGCGGCGGCCAGCGTGCCACCGTGCAGCTCAGGATAGCCCCCGGGCAGCCAGACCAGATCGGCGCTGGGATCGGGCGCTTCATCGGCCAGGGGCGAGAAAGGCAGGATCTCCGCCCCTGCGGCGCGCCAGCCAGAGAGCAGATGCGGGTAAGTGAAGGAAAAGGCCGCGTCGCGCGCCAATGCGATGCGCTGTGCGGGCGGTTTTGGCAAAGCGCCGCCTGCGGGCGCGGCACCGGCCTGGGCGGCGGCGCGGATTGCGTCCAGATCGACATGGTCGCGCAGGAAATCCGCATAGCCTGCGATGGCGGCTTCGAGATCGGGATGCTCAACGGCCTGAATAAGGCCGAGGTGCCGCTCGGGCAGCGTCAGATCTCCGCGACGCGGCAAAACGCCCAGAACGGGCAGGCCTGCACGGTCCATGCCCAGACGCGTGAGCCGTTCATGGCGGGGCGAGGCCACACGGTTGAGGATCACACCTGCGAAAGGCAGATCGGGCATATACGCGCGAAAGCCCAGTGCTGTGGCCGCAGCAGATTGCGCTTGCCCGCCCACATCGACCACGAGGATCACGGGCCAGCCCATGCGTTTTGCCGTCTCGGCGGACGATCCAAAGCCCATCTGCCCGCGCGTTGCCACGCCATCGTAGAGCCCCATGGAGCCTTCCGCGACACAGATATCCGCGCCCTGCGATTGCTGTGCGACCCCGTCAAGCAAGCCTGTATCCATCGCCCAGGTATCGAGGTTGAACGACGCGCGGCCAGCCGCCGCCAGATGGAAGGCGGGATCGATATAATCGGGCCCGGATTTGTAAGGCTGGACCGTCAGGCCCGTGTCGCGGAGCGCGCGCAACAGGCCCAGCATGACGGTCGTCTTGCCGGTGCCCGAAGAGGGTGCCGAGATCAGGAGCCCGGGAGGGGTCTGTGCCATATCAGTCATCTCCATGTTGCCATTCCGACCAGGGGCTGTCGGCGCTTTGCGGGCGGTAGCGGCGGTCATAATCTGCGGCGTACAGGCGGCTCTCGGCAAAGCCTTCGCGGCCCAGAGCCGGGCCCACAAGGATCAGCGCGGTGCGCGCGATGCCCGGGTCGATGCTGTCTTCGATGGTGGCGAGGGTGGCGCGGATGATCTGCTCATCGGGCCAGCTTGCGCGGTAGACAATGGCCACCGGGCACTCGGCCCCGTAATGCGGGATAAGTTCCGCCACGGAGCGGGCGAGATTGCCGATGGAGAGGTGCAGCGCCAGTGTCGCGCCTGTGCGGCCAAAATTCTCCAGTGTTTCGCCATCAGGCATGGAAGACGCGCGGCCCTGGGTGCGGGTCAGCACGACCGATTGGGCCAGCCCCGGCAAGGTCAACTCGCTGCCCAGAGCAGCGGCAGCCGCGGCGAAGGAGGGTACCCCGGGTGTGACCGTATAGGGAATGCCCTCTGCCTCCAGCCTGCGAACCTGTTCACCCATGGCAGACCAGACCGAAAGATCGCCCGAATGCAGCCGCGCGACGTCCTGTCCCGCGGCATGGGCCTTGGCGCATTCTGCGATGATGGCATCAAGATCCATGGGTGCGGTGTTGATGATCGTCGCGCCTTCGGGGCAGTGATCCAGAATGGCCTCAGGCACCAGCGAGCCCGCGTAGAGGCACACAGGGCAGGCGGCAATGATATCGCGGCCACGCAGGGTGAGAAGGTCTGGTGCGCCGGGTCCGGCGCCGATGAAATGAACGGTCATGGGCCGTCTCCTTTGGCCAGCGCACAGGTCGCCATGCCGTCTTGTGAAATGATGCGTGGGCCCAGAAGCGCCGCGCCGGGGCCGGCTGCCGCGAGGGCTGCGGCTTCGGCCACGGATCCGGTCCTACGGGTCTCGAGCGAGGCTTCTGAGTGGGTCAGGACGCTTTGCGCCTGCAAGTCCTCAGCAGCAATTGCGCGCGTGGGTTTGGCTTGTGTGGCGGCGAAGCTCTGAAACACGGGCGTGGCGGCTTTGTCTTGCGCGGTGGCAAGGGCTGCGATGGGATGATCACATGCGGCACGGGACAATGCGTCTGCCAGTGCGTCGGCCAGGCTGGCCTCTGTGGCGGCTCGTCGAAAGCCAAAACCTGCAACGATCATAGAACGACGCTCCATTGCACCACGGGGTAGGCCTGCTGCCAGCCGCGCTTTGTCCCCATGGGCCGGATCGTGGCGATCTCGAAGCGCAGGAGCGTGCCGCCCAGCCGCGCGTGTGCCTCGGTCAGCAAGGCTTCGCTCTCCAGTGTGACGGCATTGGCGACAAGCCGTGTTCCGGGGGTCAGATGCGTCTCCAGCCAACCGAGCAAGGCCGCGCTCAATCCGCCGCCGATGAAGACGACATCAGGCTTGGGCAGCCCGTCCAGCGCCTCGGGGGCTGTGCCTTGCTGGATATCCAATGTCGTGGCCCCAAGGGCTTGGGCATTGGCCTCGATGAGGGCAATCCGGTCGGCTCGGGGTTCGAGCGCCACGGCCTGACAGCTCGGATGTGCAAGGCACCACTCGATGCCGATGGAGCCGCTGCCCGCCCCGAGATCCCAGAGCCGCTCCCCGGGTTTGGGCGCAAGCGCGGACAGGGTCAGGGCGCGCATGGGCCGTTTTGTCATGACGCCGTCGGTTTCAAAGAAATCATCCGGGATGCCAGTGGTCGCAGGCATTACGTGCCCCTCGCCTTGAACGGCGATGGCCATGGCGACGGGATGTGCGAAGGTGCCTTGAAGCTCTGCGGCGCGACCATGCGTTATGCGTTCGCGGGGCCCGCCGACGGCTTCGCAGAGGGTAATCTCGGATTGGCCGAAGCCCCATTGGTTCAGCAAGGTGCAAAGATCGCTCACGGCTGCGCCGTCGCGCAGGGTCACGATCATGCGCGCGCCGGGGCAGACATGGCGCCGCATTTGCGCCAGCGGCGCGGCATGCAGGCCGAGGCAGAGCGTTCTCTCCAGCGGCCAGCCCAGCCGGGCCGCAACAAGCGAGAAGATCGATGCTCCAGGCAAGGCCTGCCAGGCATCGCGGGGCAGGTGGCGCGCAATGACGGAGCCCGCGCCGAACCAGAAGGGATCGCCAGAGGCCAGTACCACAACGGGCTGACCCGAGAGTGCCTTGAGCTGCGCCAGACCCTCCTGAAAGGGCACGGGCCAGGGGATCGTCTGCGCGCTGACCTCTCCCAGCAGAGCGAGATGTCGGGGCGGGCCCATGATGACCCGGGCCTTGCCAATGGCTTCGAGGCTTGCAGGGCATAGCCCCGCCGGTCCATCCTCGCCCAGACCGACGATTGTAAGCCATGGGAGATCAGCCATGTCGCCAAATCTCCTCCTGTTGGGGGGCACGCTCGAAGCCACGGCCTTGGCGCAGTTCCTCGCGCAGACAGACATACGCGCGACCGTTTCGCTCGCCGGACGTGTGGCGCGGCCCAAGCGGGCGGCTTTGCCGCAAAGGGTCGGCGGGTTTGGCGGTGTCGCGGGGCTTGAGGCCTACCTGAGAGAGAATGCGATCACCCATGTGGTGGATGCCACGCATCCCTTCGCCGCCCAGATGAGCCACAATGCTGTGGCCGCCTGTGCGCAGGCAGGCGTGCCGCTCATCGCGCTGACGCGGGAGCCCTGGGTGCCGCAATCGGACGACCGTTGGGTGCGCGTGGCAGATATCGCCGAGGCCGTGGCCGCGCTGGACCGGCCTGCCGCGCGGGTGATGTTGGCTGTGGGGCGCATGCATCTCGCAGCCTTTGCGCCCAATCCGCAGCACCATTACCTGTTGCGCCTGATTGATGCGCCCGATGCGCCGCTGCCTTTTCCGCATCACGAGATTGTGCTGGACCGGGGACCCTTCACGGAAGAAGGCGACAGGCTGTTGATGGCCCGTCATGGCACACAAATCGTTGTATCCAAGAATTCCGGCGGCACGGGGGCCTATGCAAAGATCGCGGCCGCGCGGGCGCGGGGCAGCCAAGTCATCATGATCGACAGGCCTGCCATGCCCGAGCGGCTTGAAGCCCATACGATGCAGGAAGTGATGAACTGGCTCTCTCATTCCGGCACCGATCTGGGCGTGTAGACAAAGCGGCCCACGCGGCGCGTCAGCGACGAGCCCACAAGGACGACAGTGCGCATATCCGCCATCTCCGGGGTGGCCTCCGAGAGGGGGACGACCCGCAGGTGTTCCTCAGGTGTGGAGACGGCCCGCGCAAAGATGAGGAGACGGTCGGGCTCGCAATGGCTACGCAGAACGTCGAGCGCCCGGCCAAACCCGTCGGGCCGCGCCTTGGAGCGGGGGTTGTAGAAGGCCATGGCGAAATCTGCCTGAGCGGCCAGCGCCAGACGTTTTTCGATCAAGGCCTGAGGCTTGAGGTTGTCACTGAGGTTGATGGCGCAGAAATCATGCCCCAGCGGCGCGCCCGCACGCGCGGCGGCGGCAAACATGGCGCTGATTCCGGGGAGCACGCGAATGTCGACCTCTGCAAAGGTGTCAAGCTGGGCTTCCAGGGCCTCAAAGAGTGCGGAGGCCATTGCGAACACACCGGGATCACCCGAGGAGACCACGACAACGCGGCGCCCCTCTGCGGCCATCGCCAGCGCATGGGCGGCGCGCTCCAGCTCAACGCGGTTGTCGCTTTCGTGCAGGGTCAATCCATCGCGCGGGGCAATGCGGCGCACGTAGGGGATATAGCCGACAATGTCCGTCGCAGCGGCGATGGCGGCCTGCACCTCGGCGGTGATCATACCCTCGGCACCGGGGCCAAGCCCTGCGACTGTGACCCAACCTGTCATGGGCGGCGCCCTTGCCCGTGCACGACGACGATTGAGAAATACGGCGTTACATCACCGCTGACCTCGCGCAAGGGCGTGACGGTTTGCCCGGCCATGGCGGCATGCTGGATGAGCCAGGCACGCTCCAGCTTGCCCGCGGCCTCAAGCGCGCTGCGCACTTTGGGCAGATGCCGACCGATCTTCATCACAACCAGCGCATCCGCGCGTTCCATTGCGGTTGAGAGGGTCGTGACCGGCAAGGTGCCCATGAGGACGGTCAGAATGTCATCCCCCCATGTGATGGGCTCGCCCGTGGCCGTCCATGCCGCAGACATGCCGGTGATCGCAGGGACGACCTCCACCGCGACGTCATCGCGCAGGCGGGTGTAGAGATGCATGAAGGAGCCGTAGAAGAACGGATCGCCCTCGCACAGCACAACAACATCCTCACCTGCGGCAACCAGCGCGCAGATATGATCGGTGCAACGGGCATAAAAGGCCGAGAGCATCTCATTGTAGAGCGGATCCGCGACGGGGATTTCCGTTGTGACCGGGTATTCCATTGGAAATTCGATCGCATTGTCCGAGAGCATGCCCTCCACGATGCGCCGGGCATGGCCGGGTCGGCCCGCCTTGCGAAAGAAAGCCACGTGTTTGCCGGTACGCACAAGGCGATCTGCCTTGACGCTCATCAACTCGGGATCGCCCGGGCCGAGGCCGACACCATAGACCGTGCCGCTCATTCCGCGCGGCTCGCGATGGCATTGATCGCCGCAACCGTGATGGCAGAGCCACCCAAGCGGCCTTCAACGATGAGTGAGGGCACCGGATTGGCCTCCCAGAGCGCGTCCTTGCTTTCCCGCGCGCCGACAAAGCCCACCGGACAGCCGATAATGGCGGCTGGGCGCGGGCAGTCCGGATCTTCCAGCATCTCAAGCAGGTGAAAGAGTGCCGTTGGGGCATTGCCGATGGCCACGAGCGCGCCCTCCAGCCTGTCGCGCCAAAGCTCAAGGGCGGCGGCGGAGCGGGTCGTGCCCATTTCCTTGGCCATGTCTGGCACGCGCGGATCGCGCAGCGTGCAGATCACGTCATTGCCCGCAGGCAGGCGTTTGCGGGTGACCCCTTCGGACACCATATAGGCATCGCAAAACACTGGTGCGCCTGCCTCGAGCGCATCGCGCGCCGCTGTGACCATATCGGGCGCGACCTTCACATGGCGCTCAAGCCCGACCATGCCGGCGGCATGGATCATGCGGACAACAACCTGCTCCTCATCGGTTGCGAAGCGGTCCAGATCAGCTTCGGCGCGGATCGTGGCAAAGCTCTCCAGATAGATGGCCGCGCCATCCTTTTCGTATTCATAGGGCATGGGTCAGGGTGTTATCCGGTCCAGTATGTCGTCTTCTGTGAGCCCGAAGGCAAAGGGCTCGTCCCACGGCGCGCCGTTCTGCACAAGGTCAAATGCACCCTCGCGGGCGACGAGGGTCCAGCGGGCCGGACCCGGAAGGGCGCACCCCTTGGCGCAACCCGAAACATGCAGGCCCGACGCATGGGCCGCGAGGCGCCGTGCCAGATCGCGCGTTTCGCCCTGGGCCTGAGGGCAAAAGGGCGCACCCGGGCAGGCATGGGCCGCGAGCAATGGGTCATCAGGCTGTGTTACAAAGTCAGGCGTTTCAACCGCGCATCCGCCCACCAGCCGGAACAACCGCCCAGGCAAGACGCGCAGCGCCCGCGCGCCGCTCTTCTCGATCAGACGGCAGAGCGCTTTGGCCTCAACGGCGCCAAAAGGCGCACCGTAAGTGTCCGCGCCGGGCGTTGGTGGGCCGCTTTGGGGGCGCGGTGCGATCTCTTGCCACGCGGCGGGCAGTGGCTGGGTCTTGAGGTGCCGCGCCATACGGCCCGCCTCAGAGCCACCTGTCTGCACAAACCACTCGAGCAGCGCCACCAACGCATCCATGGCCTCACCCTCTGCGACGGTGCGCCCAAGCGCTGCCCCGTCTGCCCGCAGGATCAAGCGGCCTGAGGCGCTGCGTTCAAACCGCACATCTGCCGACATCGTGCCGAGATGGGCCTGCGCGCCGGTATCAAGGGCGATGCCCATTTTGGCGGGCAGCACAGGTAAATCGGCGAGCCGCGCGAGAAGCGCGCTGCCCAAACGGTGGGTCAGGTCCCCATGTGTCCAGTCATGGGCGACGACCAGATTGCGCCGTGCTTCGAGGGCCGGGTCCGCGTCCAGAACGCCCAAGTCCCCCAGAGCGGTGATGACAGCAGGGTGATCACCCTCTGCCACGCCCCTGATCTGGACATTGGCGCGCGACGTCAGATCGAGTGTGCCATTGCCGAAGCGATCGGCAATGCCTGCGAGCCCAAGGACCTGTTCGGCGCGGAGTTCACCCAGCACGGCGCGCACGCGGACAACCAAGCCGTCGCCGGACATCATCGGGCGGTAGGCCCCGGGGCACCAGCCGCGCACGATAGGCGCCTTTTGGGCCGTTTGGCTCATTCCGCAGCCTCCAGTGCTGCGAGGATCGAATTGCGCCGCGACACCCAAAGGCCCGCCGCATGCAAAGCGGCAAAACGGTCGCGCATGGCGCTCAGCGCCTCGGGATTGGCCTCTGTCATGAAGTCCACGACCTCCTCGCTGCCCAGCGTCGCCTCGTAATAGAGGTCAAACAGATGCGGCGGGACGACCTCGGCCAGCTGCGCAAAAGCGCCCATGTTCTCCAGTGTCGCCGCGATCTCCGCAGCGCCGCGAAAGCCGTGGCGTTGCATGCCTGCGAGCCAGCCGGGGTGGGTCGCTCGGGCTTGCACGACCCGGGCGATCTCCTCGGTCAATCCGCGCGCGCGGGGGCGGTCAGGGTCTGTCGTGTCGAGATGCCAAAGCGCGGCCTTGCCCCCGGTGATCGTTTGAGCGGCGGCAAATCCCGCTTCGTGGGTTGCGTAATCCTCGGCCAGAAGCACGTCGGTTTCGGGCATATCCTGCGCGTGTACAAAGGCCTCCGCGCGCGCCACGCGCGCCTCTAGCCCTGCGCGGTCCTCGCGGGCTTCACCTGTGTCGAAGGAAAAGCGCGACGCCCGCAGCCAGGCCTCGCCCGCCATGCGCCGCGCGTCCTCGGTATAATCGCCGATCACCGGACCCATGCCTGCGCCAAACGTGCCCGGCGCGGGGCCATAGACCCGGGCGCTGGCCTGGCCCACAAACGGGTTCCAATCCAGTGCTTCATCGCGCGCACTGAGCGCCTTGACCGCTTGCCCGAAAAGTGCGGGCAAGGTCGGGAAGACGTCACGAAACAGGCCCGAGATGCGCAAAGTCACGTCAATCCGGGGCCGATCCAGCTCCGCAATGGGCAAGACCTCGATCCCCGACACGCGCTCTGAGCCTGCGTCCCAGACGGGCCGCACGCCCATGAGCGCCAACGCCATGGCAAACTCCTCGCCTGCCGTGCGCATCGTGGCCGAGCCCCAGAGATCAACAACGATCCCGCGTGGCCAATCGCCCTCTTCCTGCAAGTGCCGCCGCACCAGCTCGTCCGCGAGTGCCATGCCTTGCGCATAGGCGGACCGCGTGGGGATCGCGCGCGGATCCACCGCAAAGAGATTGCGCCCCGTCGGCAAGACATCCGAGCGTCCGCGATAGGGTGACCCCGCTGGTCCAGCCTCGATACGCTTGCCCGCCAGAGCATCCAGCAATCCCGTGCGCTCCGCCTCCGCAGACGGGCGGACATCGAAGGCACATGACGCATCCGGCGCGCGGCCATAGATGTGCAAACCATCGCCAAACTGGCTGTCTTTGACGTCGCAGACAAAGCGGTCAATCCGCGTTATCGCCTCCGCAGAACAGGACGCGACATCCAGCCCCAGATCGCGCTCCACGCCCAAGGCTTGCGCCTCATCGCGGATATCGTTCTGCAACCTGTCGCGGCGGCGCGGATCGAGCCCATCGGCGTTGGAAAATTCGTCCAGAAGCGCTTCCAGCCGCGCCAAACGATCCGGTGTCTCAGAGCGTTTGAGTGGCGGCGGCACATGGCCAAGCGTGACCGCGCCGATACGGCGCTTGGCTTGCGCAGCCTCGCCCGGATCATTGACGATAAACGGATAGATGACCGGCAGGTTTCCGGTCAAAACCTCCGGCCAACAGGCGTCGGAGAGCGCAACCGCCTTGCCGGGCAACCATTCCAACGTCCCATGTGCACCGATATGGACCAGCGCATCGACACGGCTCTGCAGCCAAAGGTAAAAGGCGACGTAGCTGTGGCGCGGTACGCGGGCGAGATCATGGTATTCCGCCTCCCGCTCCGGTGCATTGCCGCGTTCGGGCTGAAGGGCCACAAGCGCATTGCCGCGCTCCAGAACTGGCAAAAGGATCCCGTCCTCTGTGGCATGCGGGTCGTCCTCCGGTTGACCCCAGGCCGCCTCGAGGTCGCGCTGCAAAGGCTCCGGCAAGCGCGCAAGCGCTGCGCGATAGTCGGCGAAAGACCAGACCAGACCAGCCTCCCGCAAATCCGCACCAGTGACAGAGCCCTCCGTCTCAAATCCCGATGCGCGCAGATCACTCAGGATCGCGTCGGCAGAAGCAATGGCATCAAGGCCCACCGCATGGGCGAGGTTCCACTCGCGTCCGGGATAGGTCGACACCACAAGTGCAACGCGTTTTTGCGATTGCGGTAGCGTTTGCAGCCGGTGCCAGGCCGCAACACGTTGGGCCAAAGCCCGGCACCGCTCTTGATGCGCAACATGCACATAGCGCGCAAATTCGAGCGCGTCGTCGCGCGCTTGCGGCTCTTTGAAAGAGGCGACACCCGCAAAGATGCGTCCATCCACCTCCGGCAAAACCACATGCATCGCAAGATCGGCAGGCGACAATCCCCGCTCCGCGTCCGCCCAGGCCTCTTGTCCGGACGTGGCCAGCGCCACCTGAAAGACAGGCACGCCTGCCGCATCAAGCGGTGACGCTCCTCCGTCGCGGCGCCCGGAAAACGATGTGGCATTCACGATGGCCACTGGCGCAATTGCGGCCACCTGGCCTGCGAGCCATTCCGCAGCGCCCGGCGCCTTCAGCGATGGGGCAAATAGGCCCAGCACGTCAAAGCCCGTAGCGCCCAGGGCCTCAAACAGCGCCTCAACCGCGCCCAGATCCGCGGAAACGAGATAGGAACGGTAGAACACCACAAGAACCAGCGGCTTCTTCTGGCTGGATACACGCTGGGGTGAATTGGCGAAGCCAAGAGGGGCAATGCCCCTGAATTGCGCGACCGCCGGACAGGTCAGACCGTCTTGCGGAGTCCAGGCGCCCACCGCAGGCACGCCTTTGGCGCCGCGCACTGGCCCGGCATAGAGGCCGGAGGCCAGCGCCATTTGTGCCAGCGTCGCCTGTGCCGCGACAACACCGCCTGTATCGCAGAGATGCTGCAATCGGCGCAGCGTGGAGACAGGTAAGGTCGAGATGTCGTCGAGCCTCTCATCCGGGCGGCCATCCGCGGGCAGCACCGCCAGCGCAATGCTCTTGGCCCGGCAGAGTGCTTCGATCTGCTGGAGCCCATAAGGCCAATACGGCACGCCGCCGATGAGCCGGATCAGAATGCCTTTTGCGCCCTCCAGCGTTTGCTCGACATAGGTATCGACTGAGAGCGGATGTTTGAGCGCCGCGATATTGGCGAGACGCAGGCTTGGCAATGCGTCCCTGCCGCGGTGCCAGCCTGCCGCGAAAGCGCCGAGATCGGAATCCGAGAGCGAGAGCACCACCAGATCAGCAGGACTTTGCCCCAGATCGGTGGGCGTCTCGGTCTCTTCGAGCCCGTGGCTTTCGCGAAAGACGACGTGCATGGTTTATTCGGCTGCGGCCTGTGCGGGTGCCAGAACCGCTTCGATATCCGCGCGTTTCACGTCGTCATGCTCGGCGATGACGACGAGACGGCCGAGACGATCTTCGCCCGGGCCCCAGGGCCGGTCGTATTGGTGACGCACACGCGCTCCCACGGCTTGCACCAGCAGGCGCATGGGTTTGCCCGCCACGCTTGCATAGCCCTTCACGCGCAGGATATTTTGCGCCTTGGCCAGCGTTTCGATGCGCGCAACGAGCTCTGAGGGATCACCCACCTCGGGGATATCGACGATGATGCTGTCGAAATCGTCATGCTCATGGTCGTGATGCCCATCGTGATGTGAGGGACGCGCGTCCATATCGTCCTCCGCCGCGGCTTCCAGCCCGAGGATCACGCGCGGATCGACCACGCCTTCGGCCACTTCGACCACGGGCAGCGGGCGCGGAGCCTCGCGGGCGATGATCTCCTTGGCTTTCGCCACGCCTTCGGGGCCTGCCAGATCGGGCTTGGTGAGCAGGATGATGTCGGCGCAGGAGATCTGATCGCCGAAGACTTCGGAGAGCGGCGTCTCGTGGTCAATGCTGTCATCGGCTTCGCGCTGTGCATCAACGGCGGCCACATCGGTGGCAAAGCGGCCCGCGGCCACGGCCTCGGCATCGGCCAGCGCGATGACGCCGTCCACCGTGATCTTCGAGCGGATATCGGGCCAGTCAAACGCCTTGAGGAGCGGCTTGGGCAGGGCCAGACCGGAGGTTTCGATCAGGATGTGCTCGGGGCGCGGCTCCAGCGCCATGAGTGCCTCGATCGTCGGGATGAAATCATCGGCCACGGTGCAACAGATGCAGCCATTGGCGAGCTCCATGATGTTCTCTGCCGGGCAATCGGGGATCGCGCAGGATTTCAGGATATCGCCATCGACGCCCACATCGCCAAACTCGTTGACCACAATCGCCAGGCGCTTGCCGCCGGGGTTGCGCATCAGGTGGCTCACAAGCGTTGTCTTGCCGGAGCCCAGAAAACCGGTGATCACGGTCACCGGGAGTTTTGCCAAATCTGCCATGTCTCACATCTCTCCAAAGCTGGGCGCGCGCGGTTTCGTCACCGGGGGGACGCGCGCAATGCAATTTCGTTTCAGGTGTTCGGGCCGGGTCCGCCACGGGATCAGCCCATCTTTTGTGTCACGATAGAGGCTTGCGGCTTCCACGATCAGGTCTGGATGCGACGCCTCGTGGAAATTCCCGTAAATATAGGTCCAGCGATCCTCGCCGCCGCGAAAGCCCACGGAGCAGCCGTAGTCGCAGTTTTGCAGGCATTCGACCGGCAAAAGCGTCACCCCTTCGGGCATGTCGCGGGCGCGCAGTTCCTCGTACATGCGCGTGCCGGGGCGTTCGCCGTCTCCGGTCGTTTCCGTGCCGCGCAGGCATTTGATACAGACAAGGATTTCGACCCCGTCTTTTGTGTCTGACATATTATCCTCCTCCGGGGCACCCCGCCCGGGCTATCGTTTCCATTGCAGATGGCAGGTCTCCTGGCTCGCAGCTCGACGCTTTCCCTGACCTTCCCAGACCGACTTCCGGCCCAGTGGCTTTCTCAAGGATCGCTCGCCGCTCACAGTTGCGGGGGCAGCCGCGGGGTTTCACCGCGTTCCCTTTTCATGCGCCAAAACGGGCGCAACCATCGGGGCCGACATTGCTCAGCGCGCGCGGGATTTGTCAATGTGCATTGACGTCGCCGGGCCCCGGTGCCACGTCTGGGCAAATGCACGAGGAGGCCCCCAATGGATGACGTCACCGCCCGCCACAATGAGAAGATGCGCAAGATCAAAGCCGCGCGCGATCGCATGATGGAGACCAAGACCGAAGAGAAAGGTCTGATCATGGTCCATACCGGGCCGGGCAAGGGCAAAAGCTCGTCTGGCTTTGGCATGGTGATGCGCTGTATTTCCCATGGCATTCCCGCCGCCGTCGTGCAGTTCATCAAGGGCAATTGGGCCACGGGCGAAAAGACGTTCCTGCGCGAGCGCTTCGCCGACGAGGTGCGATTTTTCGTGTCTGGCGAGGGCTTTACCTGGGAGACACAGGACCGCGAGCGCGACATTGCCGCGGCTCAAAACGGCTGGAAGATTGCCAAGGAGCAAATTCTTGACCCTGACATCCAGTTCGTCCTGCTCGATGAGATCAACATCGCGCTGCGCTATGACTACCTCGATATCGACGAGGTGGTGGATTTTCTGCTCAATGAAAAGCCAGAGATGACCCATGTCGTCCTGACCGGGCGCAACGCCAAGCCCGAGCTCATCGAGGCCGCTGATCTGGTGACGGAGATGACGCTCGTGAAACATCCGTTCAAAGAAGGCGTCAAAGCGCAAAAAGGGATCGAGTTCTGATCTGTGCCGGACCCTGCTCATGTTGTGCAGTACCGGGTGACGCTCCGGGGGGTCTCACCTGACCGGATATTGCGGCTTGCCGTGTTTGCTGATCTGCATGGCTGTTCGCCCTTCATGGCACCTGATCGCATAGAGGCTCTCGTGGATCAGACGAACGGGCTGGGCGCGGATCTCATCCTGCTTTTGGGCGATTACGTCGGGCATGTCTTGGGAGGCCGTGGGGCGGCTCCCGCAGCGACGGCCATGTTGCTCAAAGGTTTAAGCGCTCCGCTTGGGGTTTATGCGGTTTTTGGCAACCATGATTGGGCCGATGACGCGGTGGCGCGCCAAACACGCCAACCCAGTCATTGGCACAGCGCGTTTGAAGCCGCTGGCATCGCGTGTCTCAACAATGATGTGATCCGCTTGGCCGCGCCATGGGGCCATGTGCAACTTGCAGGCCTCGATTCGCAGCGTGCCTTCTCCTCGATATGGCCCGGGCCCGTGGAAGGTGCGGATGATCTGGAGGCGGTGCTGGCCAAGCTTTCGCCCGACGATCCGTGCATCCTGATGGCCCATGAGCCGGATGTGTTCCCGGATGTGCCCGACCATATTGACCTGACCCTCTCCGGCCATACCCATGGCGGACAGATCGCGCCTTTCGGTCTCCCGCTGATCGTGCCCTCCAAATATGGCCGTCGTTATGCCTATGGCCATCACTGTGACGGGGCAAAACATCTTCTGGTTTCAGGCGGTTTGGGCTATTCAAAGCTGCCCGTGCGTCTGGGCCGGCCGCCGGAGTTGGTCATGGTCGAGGTCGCGGTATAATGGGCGGGTCCAAGCAATGATGAGAAGCGCGCGTTCATGATCATCGGTCACCTGCCTGCGGGGTATCTGCTCGCTTCTGCGCTCGACAAGAGCTTCGATGAGGATCCGCTGATCTGGTGGGCGATCCTTGTGGGTGCGGTTCTGCCCGATCTGGATATGGTGTGGTTTTTCCTCGTGGACCGGGGCGCGGTGCATCATCACAGCTACATCACCCATGATCCAACGCTTTGGGTGGCCGTGTTTCTGCTCGGGCTGACGCTTTCGTCACGCGCGCTGATCGGGCTGGGGCTGGGGACCTTGTTGCATGTCGCCCTCGATACGCCGTTGGGAGCGATCTGTTGGGGCTATGGCAACCTGTCTCTCTGCGGACCGGCGATTGTCGTCCCCGCGACGCAATCGCACTGGATTTTGTCTTTCCTGCTGCATTGGACGTTTGCGGTTGAGCTTGTGGTGGTTGCTCTTGCCATCCGGGTCTATTGGAAGCGCCCGCGCAGCTCCGAATAGCGTATTGCCCCGACGCTCTTCTTGACGAAAGAGGCCAGTTGGTATGTGGTCCGGGGACTTGCGAGGGGGCCTGCCATGTATCAGCCAGCACTTACCGGATCCGGCGTGTTCACGCCGCAGCAAACGATAACAAATGACGAGCTGGTTGTGGCGTTCAACGCCTATGCCGATCTGTGGAACGAGGAAAACGCAGGGGCGATTGCCTCGGGTGCGTGTGAAGCCATGGCGCAGTCTTCCTCGGATTTCATCGTGTCAGCATCCGGTATCGAACAGCGCTTTGTCATGGATAAGGAGGGCGTCCTTGATCCCAAGCGCATGTTCCCGCGCCTCGCGGCCCGCACGGATGATGCGCCGGGCATCATGGCGGAGATGGGCCTGGATGCCGCGCGTCAGGCGTTGGCGCAGGCAGGCCGGTCTGGCGAGGAGATCGATTGTGTGATCTGTGCGGCCTCCAACCATGAGCGCGCCTATCCCGCGATTGCGATTGAGATCCAGAAGCTTCTGGGTGCGGGCGGTTTTGCCTTTGACATGAACGTGGCCTGCTCTTCCGCCACCTTCGGCATTCAGGCGGCAGCCGACATGGTCCGCTCGGGTTCGGTGCGCCGCGCTCTGGTGATCTGCCCGGAAATTTGCTCGGCCCATCTCGAATGGCGTGACCGTGACTGCCATTTCATCTTCGGTGATGTCGCCACCGCTGTTGTCGTCGAGCGCGCTGAAGACGCACAGGGTGCGCATTTCCTCGTGAAAGGCACCCGCTGCGCCACCGAGTTTTCCAACAACATCCGAAACAACAACGGCTTTTTGCGGCGCACGCGCGATCAGATGGAAGATCGCCGCGACATGCAGTTCATGCAAAATGGCCGCAAGGTCTTCAAAGAGGTTTTGCCCATGGTCTCGGCCCATATCGCCGGGCATATGGACGAGGCGGGCTGGTCTGCGGCGGATCTGAAGCGGCTCTGGCTGCATCAGGCGAACAAGACGATGAACGATTTCATTGGCAAGAAGGTTCTGGGCCGTGTGCCGGAGCCGGGGGAGCAACCCAATATTCTGCAAGACTATGCCAATACGTCTTCTGCCGGCTCGATCATCGCCTTTGCCAAACATTCAGACGACATGGCGCCGGGCGATCGCGGTGTGATCTGTTCGTTTGGGGCGCGCTATTCGGTTGGCTCTGTTCTGGTCGAGCGCGCCTGAACACCCGCTTTGATGTGTTGGGCGAGGATCACTGCCCATAGGGCATAGAGCTGTTCGCTGGGATGGAACCCGTCCTGCGCCACGAGATCCTCGGTCATGGGAAGATCAAAAGCGAGATGATGCGCCTCGGGTGTTTGGGCACAGATCTCCTGCAAGGCTCTGTCGAACTGAGCGGCCCGGTTGCCGAGCGTGCGCCGCAAGGGATTGGGCAAGAGAGGAAAAGCGCCCATGGGCGGCACTCCACAGGCGATGATGTGTTGTGTGTTGTTCTCTTTGGTGAGACGCACAAGTAGCGCGGCATAGGATTGCCGCCATTTCGCAAGTGGCATCCCGTTTTTGACGTCGTTGACCCCCAGCGCCACAACCGCCACATCGCAAGGAAAAACGGGCGCGCGCGCCATCTCCGACAAGGTGCTGCGCGTGGTTGCACCTGAGCGCGCAGTCAGTCGCCAGTGCACGGTAAAGTCGCGGGCCAGAGCCGTTGTGAGCTGCCCGGCCAGTGCCTTGTCTTGCGTGGATGCGCCGACGCCTGCGGCGGAACTGTCGCCCAGGATCAAGAGGCTCAGGGGCGGACCAGCCCCGATCCGGCCCTCGCGCGGCCCCGGCGGTTCAGGCAGGCGTGTGGCGCGGGCGGCGACAAAGAGCCCTTGGGCGACAAGCAGCGGCAGCAGAGCGAGGGAGCGCAGCGTCATGACATCGCGCCTAGCGATCCCCGACCGCGTCGCGCCAATGCCTGCGGCACAGGCTGACGTAGGTCTCATTGCCGCCGATCTGGATCTGATCACCGTCCGTGACGACCTTGCCCGCGCCATCGCGGCGGATCACCATGGTGGCTTTGCGCCCGCAATGGCAGATCGTGCGCACTTCGCGCATCTCATCAGCCAGCGCCAGCAGAGCGGCCGAGCCGGGGAAGAGCTTGCCGCGAAAATCGACGCGCAGGCCATAGCACATGACAGGCACGCCCAGATCATCGACGGCCTGGGCCAATTGCCAGACCTGCGGCTCTTCGAGAAACTGCGCCTCATCGACAAAGACACAGGCCACTGCGCCGCGCCCCAGACGCGCCTCGATACGGGCGAAGAGATCATCACCCTCTGCGTAAGTGTCTGCCTCGGCTCCGATGCCAATGCGCGACCCGATCCGCCCCGCCCCGGCGCGCCCATCGCGCGCATAGGTCAGAAGGTAAGGCTCCATGCCGCGTTCGCGGTAGTTATGGGCGGCTTGCAAAAGCAAGGTGCTCTTGCCTGCGTTCATCGTCGAGAAGTGAAAGTAAAGCTTGGCCATGCCCTTTACTGCCTCAGCGTTAACAACGGACGCAAGGGGAGGGTAGCATTCCCAAGAAAAAGCGTTACACCGTGTAAAAGTAATGGGTTGAGAACGCGGGGCCATTCGTGATGAGCACGATGCGCAGTTACTTGAAGAAACACACTGAAGCTTTGGTGAAGGACGTGGGCATTGAGCCCGCGTGTGATCTGACCGGTAAGTCCAAGGCGACCTTGGGGCGGTATTATTCGGACAATGATGAGCATGCGGATCGGTTCATGCCGATTGATGCGGTGGCCCAACTGGAAGAAGCCGCGTCTTTTCCCCATGTCACATCCGCCCTCGCGGAATTGAAGGGGATCACGCTGAGCTTTGATTCCGAGCGCCGCAACTCGGACAAAAAGGGCGGCGTAAACAGCGATGTGATCGCGCTGAGCCAACGCTTCGGCATGCTCATGGCGGAGTATCACGAATCCATTGAAGATGGTGTCATCACGGTCAATGAGGCGAAGCGTTTATTGAAGGAAACGCTGGCGTTGCAGCAAGTCCTGATCGATATGAAGCTTCATCTGGAAGACGAGACCACCTGATCTCAACACCTGAAATGTGCGGCTGCGCCGCGCTGGTTTGAGCGCGCATGATATGCGCGCGGATAGGGGGCTTTGCCCCGCCGCCTTCGGCGTCTCCCCAGAGTTTTTGGGCAAGATGAAGGATGTGAAGGTGCTGCGTTCTTTCGCGGACGTCAGATATCGGGCTGCGTCTAGGGGTGTTAGCTTTTCACACGGGTGCCCCAGAGATCATATTCGGAATGCTCGTCAATCTCAACGCGCAGGATATCGCCGGGAGACAGGTCTGCGAAATCTTCATCGATAAAGAGGTTACCGTCGATTTCGGGAGCGTCGGCCATGGTTCGGCATGTGGCGGCCTCGTCATCAACCTCATCCACGATGACATCGCAGATTGTGCCGACTTTCGCGGCGAGTTTGGCCTCTGAAATGCTTTGTGCTTTGGCCATGAAGCGCTCCCAGCGCTCCTGCTTGATCTCTTCCGGGACGTGATCGGGCAGCAGATTGGAGCGTGCGCCCTCGACGTTTTCATATTGGAAGCATCCGACACGGTCGAGCTGTGCTTCGTCCATCCAATCGAGGAGTGTTTGGAATTCCTCCTCGGTCTCACCGGGATAGCCGACGATGAAGGTTGAGCGCAGTGTGATCTGCGGGCAGATGCGGCGCCAATCGGCAATTCTGTCGAGCGTTTTCTCCGCAGCGGCGGGTCGTGCCATGCGGCGCAACGTTTCGGGATGGGCGTGTTGGAAGGGAATATCGAGGTAGGGCAGCAGGCCATTTTCGGGTTCTGCCATGGCGTCAATGATCTGGGCCACATGCGGGTAGGGGTAGACGTAGTGCAGGCGGACCCATGCACCGAGCGTGCCCAGATCGCGGGCCAGCTCAAGGAAGGGGAATTTCGCGTCGCGCTCTTTCCAATCGGTGCCGTAAGCAGAGGTGTCCTGACTGATGACGAGCAGTTCGCGCACCCCTGCCTCCACCAATTTCTCAGCTTCGCGCATCACTGCCTTATGGGGGCGGGACGAAAGCTTGCCGCGCATATCCGGGATGATGCAAAACTTGCAGGTATGATTGCAGCCCTCTGAAATCTTGAGGTAGCTGTAGTGCCGTGGCGTCAGGCTCACGCCGGTTGCGGGGAGCAGATCAATGAAAGGGTCAGGTGCGGGCGGGACGACGCCATGCACGGCATCAAGCACTTGCTCGTATTGCTGTGGACCCGTCACGGCGAGGACCTTGGGATGTGCGCCTGTGATGTAGTCCGGCTCTGCGCCCAGACAGCCTGTCACGATAACCTTGCCGTTTTCCTGAAGCGCCTCGCCGATGGCCTCAAGGCTTTCAACCTTGGCGCTGTCCAGGAAGCCGCAGGTGTTCACGATCACAGCATCTGCCCCGCCGTAATCCGGTGAGATGCCATAGCCTTCCGCGCGCAGACGCGTGAGGATGCGTTCGCTGTCCACAAGGGCTTTGGGGCAGCCAAGCGAGACCATGCCAATGGTCGGTTGGCCCTCACGGCGGCTCTCGCCGATCTGCGCATTGGCGAGATCGGGGCGAAGGTCAGGTGGGTTTTGTGGCATCGGCGCTACCGGCGGCGGTCGCGGCGTGTGCTCATGGGCTGGAAGGCAACGCCGACATGGGCCTCGCAGTAGGGCTTGCCTTGCTGGACGGGCAGGCCGCAGAACCAGAAATCATCCGTTGCAGGATCGCCAACGGGCCATTTGCAGGTCCGCTCTGTCAGCTCCATGAGGGACAGTTTCTTGGCCTTTTTCTCGATTTCGGAGACTTTGGCCAGCGCCTCTGGGCTGATCTCATTGGCAGAGGGTTGCGGCGGGAGCGGCTGGCCGGCCGGGATGATCTGCTTGCGTGCCGGAATGGGCGTTGCAGCCTTTGCTTCGGGTGCAGGTGTGGGCTCTGCTGTTGCGGCAGCGGGTTTGGGTGCGGGCTTGGGCGCTGGTTTCGCCTTCGGCTTGGGCGCTTCTTTCGGTGTGTCGGATTTCGCAGCACCGGCGCCTGCGCGGTTGGACAGGCCCAAACGGTGTACTTTTCCGATAACGGCGTTCCGTGTCACGCCGCCGAGTTCCTTGGCGATTTGCGAGGCGGATTGCCCCTCGCCCCACATTTTCTTCAGAAGTTCGACGCGTTCATCCGTCCAGGCCATGCGGCGTATCCCTTACGACAAAGAGCGGCCCTGCCCGAGCCGCCCTGCTGTTGATTGCGGTATATACTATGTCTCCGGGGCGCGCGGGACAAGGGGCCTTCGTGCACGGCTTTCGCGCCAGGCCAGCAAAACCGCGCCCGCGATGATTGTCACGGCACCGAGGATCGATATCCCGTCGGGCCAGACACCGAAAATGGCGCCATCATAGAGCGCTGCGAAAATCAGTGTGGCATAGGAAAACGGCACGACAAAACTCGCATCTGCCCGCGCCATGGAATTGACGAAGCAGGCCTGGGCACAGGCCATCATCAGGCCAAGGGCCGCCATGGCAGCCCATTGCGCGCCGGTGGGGCTGGTCCAGACGACAAAGGCGGGCCCTGCAATGAGCAGCATGCCGATACAATTGTTTACAAACAGAATCTGGAAGGCGGGCTCCATGCTGGACAATCGTTTGATCACGATGATCTCAAAGCCAAGCACAAGCGCCGCGCCCAGTGCGAGCAGGGCGCCGAACTGGATGACGCCCATGCCGGGGCGCAAGAGAATCAAGGCACCTGCAAAGGCGAGAACAACCGCGAGCCACCGCCAGGGCCCAACGCGCTCTCCCAGCAGGGGAATGGCGAGGAGCATGGCAAAGACCGGGTTCATAAACGAGATCGCTGTCGCGTCGCTCAAAGGGATGAATGCCACGGAGGCGAACATCAGCGTCACGCCGGTTCCCCCGAGGATCGTGCGCGCAATATGCCAGGGCCAGTGGATTTTGCCGATCTTCAGACGTGCCACAGCCGCAACGCTGGCGATGCCCATGAAGGCAAAGGCAAAGCGCGCCGAGGTGATCTGCAAGGGATGCAAAGGCGCGCCCAATGTGTCCGTCCCCAGTGCTTTGGCGAGCAGCGTGGTCCCGGCGATGAAGACAGTTGCCAGAAGCATGAGGCCAACGGCAATCAAGGGGCGCTGTGCGTAAGGGGTCATGCCAGGCTCGATTTGGGTGGGGTGCGAGACGTGCGGCGGCTGGTCTCGCATCTCGCGTGAATTAGAGGCAGGACCCGGATCGCGCAACACGTAAAAGAAAAAGGGCCGCCCGGATGGGGCGACCCTTCATGTTTTTTAGATGAGACAGAATTTCTCGAGGGAAACCGTCTTACATCATGCCGCCCATGCCGCCCATGTCGGGCATGCCGCCACCTGCAGGCGCGCCCTCTTTGGCGGGCTTATCGGCAACCATGGCTTCTGTTGTGATCAGGAGACCTGCAACAGAGGCTGCATCTTCGAGAGCTGTCCGGACAACTTTCGCAGGGTCGATAACGCCGAACTTGAACAGATCGCCGTATTCTTCCGTCTGCGCGTTGAAGCCGAAGGATGTGTCGCCGCTTTCGCGGACTTTGCCCGCAACGACAGCGCCGTCGACGCCCGCGTTTTCAGCGATCTGACGCAGAGGTGCTTCGATGGCTTTACGCACAATGGCGATACCAGCGTTTTGATCCGCATTGGCACCTTCGACACCGTCGAGGGACTTGCCGCCCTGCACGAGAGCAACACCGCCACCGACGACAACACCTTCCTGAACAGCGGCGCGTGTCGCGTTCAGAGCATCGTCAACGCGGTCCTTGCGCTCTTTCACTTCGACTTCTGTCATGCCGCCAACACGGATCACAGCAACACCGCCTGCCAGTTTGGCAACGCGCTCTTGCAGCTTCTCACGGTCGTAATCGGAGGTTGTTTCTTCGATCTGCTGACGGATCTGGGAGACGCGTGCTTCGATCTCGCCTTTTTCGCCATTGCCGTCGATCACGGTTGTCTCGTCTTTTGTGATCTGGATGCGCTTGGCTGTGCCGAGCATGTCCATTGTCACGTTCTCGAGCTTCATGCCGAGATCTTCTGAGATAACCTGACCGCCTGTGAGGATCGCGATGTCTTGGAGCATGGCTTTACGACGATCGCCGAAGCCGGGTGCTTTGACCGCTGCAATCTTCAGACCGCCACGCAGTTTGTTCACGACGAGCGTTGCGAGCGCTTCGCCTTCAACATCTTCCGCGATGATCAGCAGGGGCTTTTGGGACTGGATGACCTGCTCGAGGAGCGGGACCATGGATTGCAGCGAGGAGAGCTTCTTCTCGTGCAGCAGAACCATGCAGTCTTCGAGCTCAGCTGTCATCTTGTCAGCATTTGTCACGAAGTAGGGGGAGAGGTAGCCGCGGTCGAACTGCATGCCTTCCACGACGTCTGTCTCTGTCTCGAGGCCTTTGTTTTCCTCGACAGTGATGACACCTTCGTTGCCAACTTTCTGCATCGCGTCTGCGATCTGACGGCCGATTTCCTCTTCGCCATTCGCGGAGATGGTGCCGACCTGAGCCACTTCGTCGGAGTCTTTGACTTCGCGCGCTGCGGCTTTGATCGCTTCAACGACTTTGGCCGTTGCAAGGTCGATGCCGCGCTTGAGGTCCATCGGGTTCATGCCCGCGGCAACCGACTTCATGCCTTCTTTGACAATGGCTTGTGCCAGCACGGTTGCAGTTGTTGTGCCGTCGCCAGCCTCATCATTGGTGCGGGAAGCAACTTCCTTCACCATCTGCGCGCCCATGTTTTCGAACTTATCTTCCAGCTCGATCTCTTTGGCGACAGAAACACCGTCTTTTGTGATGCGGGGGGCGCCGAAGCTCTTGTCGAGGACCACGTTGCGGCCTTTGGGGCCGAGGGTCACTTTGACTGCGTCTGCGAGGACGTTGACGCCGCGCAGCATGCGGTCGCGGGCGTCGGTATCAAAACGTACGTCTTTTGCCATCTTGCTCTTCCTTTGAATTAGTCAGTGGTAATGTGAGGCGATCTCAGGACACGGTGCCCAGAATGTCGCTCTCTTTCATGATGAGCAGCTCTTCACCGTCGACGGTGACTTCGGTGCCCGACCACTTGCCAAACAGGATCTTGTCGCCTGCTTTGACAGCCATTTCGATCAGTTCGCCGTTGTCCTTGCGCGCGCCTGCGCCCACGGACACAACCTCACCCTCGGAAGGCTTTTCTTTTGCGCTATCGGGGATGATGAGGCCGCCTGCGGTCTTCTCATCGGATTCAACGCGACGGACCAGTACACGGTCATGAAGCGGAGTGAATGCCATCTTTGTAGCTCCTTGGCTCAAAGGTTAGTGTTTGACGCCCGACCTCCCGTCGGACGATTAGCACTCAAGCGAGGCGAGTGCTAACGGCGCATAGCTAGGGGCCGCGATTTCGCGAGTCAACAGGGGGGCCGCAGAAAAATTTGTCTCTTTGACATGAATTATGTCGATGCGCCTGAGCCGTCCGTGCTCATCCCGTCTCATGGGGTTGAAAGAGGCGCGCGTGGGCTACAGATTCCTTCGCGACGTAACATGTTCAACTTCGGGAGGCGTCATGCGTATCGCTCTTGCCTTTTGTTTCGCGGCCTTCCCTTTTGTGGCCAGCGCCCAATGCGAGGGGCAAGATGTCCGCGCGAACCTCTCGCCGGAAAATCGCGCGGAGATCACTGCATCCGCGGCGGCCGAGCGCTATGGTGAGGGCAACTTCTGGCAAGCCACACGGGGCGATCGCAGCATAACCTTGATTGGTACAGTCCATTTGGGCGACCCGCGGCTGGATGGGATCGCCGAGGCGTTCCGTGATGAGATCAGCGCTGCGGATCAAGTGTTCCTTGAAATGACATCCGTGGAGCAGGAGCAGCTGAAAACTGCGCTGGCGAGCGATCCGGCGATGATCTTGTTGTCCGATCATTCGCTGATCGATTTGCTGCCGCAAGAGACATGGGCCGTTCTGAAAGCGGGGGCGGAAGCGCGTGGTTTGCCCGGGCCCATGGCCGCTCGTATGCAGCCCTGGTATCTCTCAATGATCCTTGCGCTGCCGCCCTGTGCTTTGGCCGGGGGGCCGCCCGAAGGGCTGGATGCCATGGTCGAGGAGATTGCGCGCGAAGCAGATGTTCCCGCTTTTCCTCTTGAGCCTTATGACACGCTTTTTCGCATTTTCGCCGAAGAGCCGCTCGATACCCAGATTGATTTTCTGACGGCGTCTGTCCAAGACACAGGGACGTCAGAGGATATGCTGGCCACGACGTTGAACCTCTATTTCGAGGAAGCCCCTGCTGAGCTCTGGCACCTGTCCCGCGTTATGGCGCGGACGCAGACGACTATGCCAGCGGAAGAGTTGGACGTGCTCTTTGCGGAGCTGGAGGAAGCCCTTCTGTTTGAACGCAATCGGGCCTGGCTGCCGCTTCTGGAGGATGCGGAGGGGGACCGGATCGTTGCGGCCTTTGGGGCCGCGCATCTGTTTGGGGACGATGGCGTGCTGCATCTTTTGGAGCAAGCCGGGTATGTGCTCACAAGGCTTAAGCCGGAATAGGGCCCCTACAGAAAGTTCTTCGACACAGCAAAGAGCGCCCCCAAAGGAGCGCTCCAAATTCTTATTTCAGACCGGGATCTTACCTTGTTTTCCGACGCAGCAGCATCATGCCGCCCAAACCAGCCAGCAACAAAGGCAAACCGGCCGGAAGTGGAATCGGGGCAAGCGTGCCAAAGACCTGCAGTCGCGCGGAGCTGACTGTAATCGATGGGTTTCTCAGCTGCGTATCGGGGGAAAACTCCGACAGCCAGAAGGTAAACTCGCCCGAACCAACCGAGTTCGCGAAGGCGTCGATTGTCAGAACGTCGCTTGAGGCATCAATCGTGATGGTCTGTGCGCCATCGGAGACCGCGGCGAAGGAATCGTCGAAGAAGGAGGATCCGTCAGATCCTTGCACGCGTACGGCCCAAACTTCCGGTATCAGGCCAAAGAAGGCGCTTTCATCACTCGAGCCGCTGACGTCGAGCGTCAGTTCGAAGCGATCAATCGAGGTGTAATTGACGGCCGAGAAGTCGAAGGATTCATTGAAGTCGTTGTCGACGTCAAAGAAGGTAGTCGAGTTCGACGAGCTGTTGGGTATGAGCGTTTGGTCATAGATCAGCGCCGCTGCGGCAGACGAAGCAACGCTGCACAGAGCCATAGCCAATACAATTGGTTTGAACATTGCGGTTTCCTGTTTTCTACACGATGCAGTGGCACATCGATCAGCCCACAATGTCACTCCGATTTGAGGCGAATTTTAGACAAGTTATAGGGTTTACGGTGGCGTTTCAGGCCGCCAGACCGCGCCCCTTCAACAATGCCTCGACCCCGGGCAAGCGCCCTCGAAACTGCGTATAAAGCTCGGCCGCATCCACCGATCCACCCCGGCTGAGGATATGATCCTCCAGCTTTGTGGCCGTCGTGGGATCGAAGGGATCGCCAACTTCCTCAAAGGCCGCAAAGGCATCGGCGTCCATAACCTCGGACCACATGTAGGAATAATATCCCGAGCTATAGCCGTCGCCTGCAAAGACATGGGCAAAATGCGGTGTCGCGTGGCGCATGCCAATGGCCTGGGGCATGCCGATCTCCGCCAGCACGTCCGCTTGTTTGACCATGGGGTCCGTTGGTGCCGCGCCCTCGTGAAACGCCAGATCAACGAGCGCTGAGGCCACGTATTCAACTGTCTGAAACCCCATGTCGAAGGTCGCGGCCGCCAAGACTTTGTCGAGCATATCCTGTGGCATGGGTGCGCCGGTTTCCGCATGGGTTGCGAACCGTTGCAGGACCTCTGGAACCTCGAGCCAATGCTCATAGAGCTGGCTTGGCAGTTCGACAAAGTCCCGCGCCACGGATGTGCCGGAGACCATCTCATAGGTCACATCGGACAGCATCTGGTGCAGCGCATGGCCAAACTCGTGAAACAATGTGCGCGCGTCGTCATAAGACAGAAGCGCCGGATCGCCCTTGGCGAAATTGCACACATTGATGACCACGGGGGCCACGGTATCGGGGAATTTGCGCTGTGAGCGGAAGGCCGAACACCATGCACCGGAGCGTTTTGATCCGCGCGCGAAGTAATCCCCGATAAACACGGCGACATGTTCCCCGGCCCGGGTAACTTCCCAGGCGCGGCAATCGGGATGATAGAGCGGCACGTCCAAAGGCTTGAACTCCAGGCCAAAGAGCCTGTTGGCGCAATCAAACTGTGCCTCGATCATGCGGTCGAGCTGCAGGTATGGCTTCAAAAGCGCATCATCGAGATCGTGCTCGGCCTTGCGGCGCTTCTCTGCGTAGTACCGCCAATCCCATGGTTGCAAAGCGCCGTTAACCCCATCGGCGTGCAGCATGTCTTCAAGAATTCGGGCATCCGCATCGGCGCGGGCTTTGGCGGGCGCCCATACATCCATCAGGAGCTTGCGCACGGCATCCGGCGTCCCCGCCATTTCCGTTTCCAGCTTGTAGGACGCAAAATCGTCATAGCCCAGAAGTTGCGCTCTGTCGTGACGCAGCGCCAGGATTTCAGCGGCAATGGCGCGGTTGTCCGTATCAGTGCCATTGGCCCCGCGCGCGCCCCAGGCCTTATAGGCGATCTCGCGCAGGCCACGATCCGGGCAGGTTTGCAGGAACGGCACAACGATCGAGCGCGACAGGGTTACCACGGGCCCGTTTGCCCCGCGCTCCTTGCCGGCTGCGCGCGCGGCGTCTGCGAGGTAGGTCGGCAGAGTGGCGAGGGTGTCTTCGGACAGATCCATGTGCCATTCGCGCTCATCGGCCAGCAGATTTTGGGTAAATTGCGTGCCCAGCGTCGCCAACCGGCCCTTGATCTCGGACATGCGTTTGGCCGCTTCGCCGGTCAGTGCTGCGCCCTGGCGGACCCAGTTGCGGTGCATCAGATGGAGGACGCGGGCCTGCTCATCGCTCAGATCCAGCGTGTCTTTCGATGCCCAGACAGTGCTGATCCGGGCCCAGAGCTTTTGATTTCCGTAGATCGCCGCGGAATGGGCGGCAAATTTCGGGGCATAATCCCGCATGAGTGCTTCACGCGCAGGATTACTGTCTGCCCCCGCGAGATTGTAGAAGACGCTGGCGGCCTGATCGAGCTTCTCACCAGTCCGCATGAGCGCCTCGATGGTATTCTCGAACGTGGCGGGCTCGGTTTGATTCGCGATGGCTTCGGTCTCGGCCAGATCTTCGGCAAGTGCCGCCTCAAATGCGGGCGCGAAATCGTCGTCTGAGATCTCGGGAAACGGCGCGAGGCCAAAAGGGGTCGTCCAGTCGCTCAGCAGCGGATTTGTCATGGTGATGAAGCTCCTTTGATGCAAGAGCTAGGAGCTGCCCCACCAATCGTCCAGCCCTCAAACGCGCTTGTGCTACCGAGGCATCGGATTTGTTGCGCTATTATAAGCAGACCAATCGGAGATATCGGGGTAATACTGCTTGCGCCAATCGCGCACACGGGGGTTCATGACCCGGCGCCAGAGCGGCGGGATCATCGCGGCCATCGTCATGACGGGATAGCCGTAGGGAAGCTGCGGTGCGTCTTCATCACTGTAGTTCTGCAACAGGGGAAAGCGCCGGTCCGGCTTGTAGTGATGATCCGAGTGACGCTGGAGGTTGATCAGCAGCCAGTTCGAGGCTTTTTGCGCGGCATTCCAGCTGTGATGCGGTTTGACGTGTTCATATTTGCCATTGCCCAGATGCTTCCGCGTCAGCCCGTAGTGCTCTACGTAGTTCACGAGTTCCAACTGCCAGATCGCTGTCCCGGCTTGCACAAGAAACAGCCCGAGCCCGAGCCAACCACCGAGCGCAAAGGCCAGCGCAAGCATCGCGAGTTGCAAAGCCCAATAGCGCCAGAACGGGTTGGACGCGGCATGCCATGGCAGGTTCTTGCGCTTGAGCATGTCGGCCTCCGCTTTGAAGGCGGATTGCCAGCATTGCCGCAGCACACGCGGGTAATATTTGTGAAAGCCTTCGTTGTATCGAGCGGTCACGGGATCGCGGGGCGTTCCGATGTAGCGGTGATGCACGAGAAGATGCTCGGACCGAAAATGGCTGTAGAGCACCTGCGCGAGCAAAAGGTCTGCCATGGTGCGTTCGAGCTTGTTTTTCTGATGCATCAATTCATGCGAATAATTGATCCCCACAGTGCCCGAGATCACGCCCATCCCGAAAAACAGCCCGACGAGTTCCCAACCTGACAGATGATCCGCCCGGGTTGCGACATAGATCAGCCCAAAAAGCGTCGCTGCCTGAAGTGGAGCCCAGGCGATCGTGACCAAGCGGTACCAGAAGAGATCTTCGTCGGGTGTTTGCGGATCGGCATTGTCGGTGTAGAGGCCCAAAACGGCATCCAGTGCCGAAAAGAGGTACCATGTTGCTACGGGAACGATAATGACCCACCAGCCGCCCAAAGAGGCGGACAGCCATACCAACGGCAAGAGCAGCAGCGACAGCCAGAAAGGCAGGGCGGATGTCCACTTGGACAGCTGTTGTGCGGGGATGTTGGAGAATGCGGTCATGGGACCTCGGAGCTAACAGGATACAGTTTCTGTTGTATTTACCGCTCTCGCCCCGCTGCTCATAGTATTTTCAAACATGCCTTTGCGTCACAAAGCGGGGCGTTCACTTGTGCACCAGATCGAAGACCTTGCGCATGACGGTTGGCAAATCCGATGGGCTGAAGGCGTGACGCTCCAGAAAATGCCCCCGATTGGGTGTCGCGGTCTGATCCACATCTGCGGTCATGATCGCGAGGCGAAGATGAAAATGCGTAAACGTATGGCGCGCCTCGGCGGGCAGCAACGTCCATTGGGCCTCCAGCGGAGGTGCGGGCACCGGCGTGTCCTCGGTCCATTCCGATCCGGGCCAGCCCAACATGCCGCCAAGAAGCCCGCGATCAGGGCGTGTTTCCAGCAGGAAAGCGCCATCGCTGCGCCGTGCAACATATGCAATGCCCAGCCGCACGGGTTTGGCCTTCTTGGGGAGTTTGCGAGGCAATTCCGCCGCTGTCCCGGCCACACGGGCGGCGCATACGGGTCGCCACGGGCAAATGCCGCATGCGGGCGAACGCGGCGTGCAGATGGTGGCGCCCAGATCCATGACGGCCTGGGCATAGCAGCCGGGCCGGGTGTCGGGTGTCAGCGCAGCAGCCTTTTCGGTCAGCTTTGATTTTGCCGTGGGCAGGGGTGTGTGGATGTCAAAGAGCCGCGCCATGACGCGCTCAACATTACCGTCCACAACGACGCGGGGCTGGTCAAAAGCAATCGCGCTGATGGCGCCAGCTGTATACGGTCCTATGCCCGGGAGTTTGAGCAAGGCGGCGTGATCATCCGGGAAAACGCCGTCATGCTCAGCGACGATCACGCGGGCGCATTTCAGAAGGTTGCGCGCCCGCGCATAATACCCAAGCCCGGCCCATTGCGCCATGACATCGGCATCCTCAGCTGCCGCCAGCGCGCGCACGTCGGGCCAACGCGCGGTGAAGCGGAGGAAATAATCCTTCACAGCTGCGACCGTTGTCTGCTGCAACATGATCTCGGAGAGCCAGACGCGGTAGGGATCGGGCATCTGCCCCTCTTTGCGCGCGCGCGGACTTGTGCGCCATGGCATGTCGCGGGCATGCACGTCATACCATTGCAGGAGTTCGGACGAGAGTTGGACTGGGTCACGCAAGGGTGAAGCTCCGTGATCAACGAATGTGGATTCACACTGGTGAGTGCGCGGTCTGGGCACTAGGATAATGCTTGATTAAGGGAGTCAACTCTTGGCGAAGCGGCCATCCACGACAAAAGGGTTCAAGCGCACGGCCAGTGTGCTCTCATCGCGCATCCGCAAGGCGGGCGAAAGCCGTGGTTTTGCCGTGACGCGTTTGTTGACCCATTGGGATGAGATCGCGGGCCTTGACGTGTCGCAGATCTCACGGCCTGTGGAAGTGAGTTACGGTCGGGGCGGCATGGGGGCGACCCTGTCGCTCCTGACGACAGGTGCGCAGGCGCCCATGCTTGAGATGCAAAAAGAGCAGATCCGCAGCCGTGTGAATGCCTGTTATGGATATAACGCCATTGCGCGTGTTCGGATCACGCAGACCGCGCCCACCGGTTTTGCCGATGGTCAGGTTGCCTTCCAGCACAAGGAGGCGCCCAAGGGCCCGCCTGCCCCTCCTGCCGAAGCTGTGGCCCAGGCAGAGCGGGAAATGGTCGGTGTGTCCGATCCGGGCCTGCGCGATGCCTTGACGCGACTGGGCTCCCACGTTCTTAGCAAGACAAAACCCCCTTTGAGTGAGTGAGGAAACGCAAGATGAGCAAATGGATGCCAATTGTCGCTGCAGCTGTGGCTGTCGCAGGTTTGGGTGGCTGGTATGTCACGTCGCAAAACACCACTGGCGCCAGCAATTTGCCCACGGAGATCGGTTTCGGGGCGGCCAATGCGCAGGAAAGCAGCGGGGATGTCGACACGTCCGGTATCGTGGAGATGGTGCAGGGTGCTGATGATGCGCCTGTGACGATTATCGAATACGCCAGCTATACCTGCCCGCACTGCGCCGATTTCCATGCCGGCACCTACAAACAGCTGAAGGCCGATTATATCGATACCGGCAAGGTGAAGTTCATCTACCGCGAGGTCTTCTTTGATCGGTATGGCCTGTGGGCGTCCATGGTGGCACGCTGCGGCGGGCCAGAGCGGTTCTTTGGCATTTCCGATTTGATCTATCAGGGTCAATCCACATGGGCGCGTGCCGGTGAGCCGGCGGCGATTGCGGATGAGTTGCGCAAGATCGGGCGCCTGGCGGGCCTCGGCCAGGAAGAGTTGCAAGCCTGTTTGACCGATGGCGACAAGGCGCAGGCCTTGGTGGCGTGGTATGAGGCGAATGCACAAGCGGATGGCATTCGGTCCACACCGTCCTTCATCATCGATGGCCAGCTCTACAGTAATATGTCTTATTCTGAGTTCCAGCGCGTGATTGACGGCAAGCTCGACGGCTAAGCTCTTGTATCTCAGGCGCGCGCCTGTTTGGATCGCGCCTGTTTTCGGGATTTTGCGAGAGAGGCGCCTTCAATGCTGGTCTGCTTCGGTGTTTCACCGCGCATTCGCGCAACATGGCGTGCGCTCTCATGAAAGGTGCGCCGCTGGATGGTCTGAAGGTCATTGAAATGGCCCGGATTCTGGCGGGCCCGTGGGCCGGGCAGACGCTGGCGGATCTCGGGGCAGACGTGCACAAGCTGGAGAGCCCGGCAGGCGACGATACGCGCAATTGGGGCCCCCCTTTCGTCGAGTGCGACGGCGATCGCTCGGCGGCGTACTTTCATTCGACGAACCGTGGCAAGACAGGTGAGGCCGTTGATTTTCGAACCGAGGCAGGCCGCGCCCGCGTGATCGAGCTGATCCGCGGTGCTGATGTCTTCATCGAGAACTTCAAAGTGGGCGGGCTGGCCAAATATGGGCTCGACTACAAAAGCCTCGCCGAGATCAATCCGCGGCTGATCTACTGCTCTATCACCGGGTTCGGGCAGGACGGACCCTATGCCCATCGGGCGGGCTATGATTTCATCATTCAGGGCATGTCGGGGTTGATGTCCATCACGGGCGAGGTTGGCGGGCAACCGCAGAAGACCGGAGTCGCGATCACCGATATCTTCACAGGCGTTTACGCTGTGAGCGCAATTCTTGCAGCTGTGCACCAGCGCAATACAACGGGGCGCGGCCAGCACATTGACATGAGCTTGTTGGATACGGCCGTCTCTGTGACGGCCAATCAAGCCATGAACTACCTGACAACCGGGCAAGCGCCGGGGCTCATGGGCAATGCGCATATGAACCTCACGCCCTATCAGGTGTTTGATTGCGCGGATGGCCATATCATCATTGCGACAGGCAATGATGCGCAGTTCCAACGGCTGTGTGCGCTGCTGGATTTGGCAGAGCTTGGGACCGCGCCCGAGTATCTCACAAATGCGGACCGTCTGGCCAACCGGGAGGCGCTCACCGCACGCCTCACCGAGAAGACGATGGCGCGCAATCGTGCGGAGCTTCTAGCGGCGTGCGAAGCGGTCGGTGTGCCTGCAGGGCCGATCAATGATATGAAAGACGTCTTTGACGATCCCCAAGTGCGTGCGCGGGGCATGCAGATCGAAGCGGGCGGCGTCCCTGGCGTGCGCGCACCCTTTCGCTTCTCTGATGCAGACCTTGCGCTGGGTAGGGGCGCTCCAAGACGGGAGCGCACCGAGGAGCCATAGATCTGACAGGGTTGGCGCCAAGCGCGTCCGGCTTGCAGTGATCGGTCAGACCCCTGACATCCTCTAAGACTGTGTCACGGACCAGCGGAATCCCGTCTCCACGAAAGCGGAAGAAGGGCGCTTGTCACGAGCTTCGGACACACTGACGAATTTTCGTTCGTTGTCCCGTTTCGCCCGCTGTCAAGACTGGCAGAAATTATAGGGAAGCAACGCGCGACCGGAGCCTTTGAAGGTCGTTGTGGTTGTATCGCTGCCGCGGCTCACCGCAAAGGTCGCGCCATCCATTTCACTGTCCGAGACCATGATCTGGCCATTGGCGCTTGCAGGCAATGTATCGTCCACATCGACTGTGAAGGCGATTGCACTTTCAGGCTTCAGGTTTGTCAGGCTGAGCTCGACCCGTGTATCGCCATCAGACACTGCATTGGCCTGGCGCACTTGATCAGCGCCGGAGACAAGCTCGAAGGGCTGGAAGACCTCAACACCCGCGCCAGAGCCCGTGGTATCAAAAATCAGGGCGCCCGATGCGGTGGACAAATCAATCGTTACATTGATGGCGCCGGTATCGCAGGTTGAGAGATTGACGATCTGGAAGCGATCCTTGGGCGCGCCTTCGATGAAGTGCACGGAGATGTTTGCCGCGGCGGATTGCGCGAGGCCAAGCGACAGAATGAATGCAAGTCGTAACATGTATCCTCCGGTGTTTGCGCGGAGGTAGGGCAGGTCTGGTGCTTTGCAAGCGTCCGCCTGCGCGCGTCAGGGCGTTCCCCAGTCTGCGAGGGGCGGGTTTGGCAACATAATCGCGCGTCGCGTCGCCAGCACGCGGTGAGCCTCCGCGCTTTGTCCCATGCGCATCAGGGCGTTGGCGTAGGTCAATTCCAGCAAGTCGCGTTGCGCGCGGCTGCCGCCGATGCGCTCGGTGGTCGCCATGATCGGTGTCAGTGCGCGCACGGCGCGTTGCCAATCCTGTCGCGCGATGGCGCTCCAGGCGGAGGCCAGTCCCGGGATCATGTCCGCCGCGAAGCCCTTGGTGGCCTCCGCGAGGCGGGCCAGTCGCTCGCCCTCTCCTGCCATGGCGTGGGCGAGTGCGGCATGCATATCGGCGAAGCTCTGGCCGGCATTTGGAAAATATAGTGCTGCGTAATCGCTCAGACTGTGCCACCGGCCGGGCGCGACGCTGTGCCCGGCCAGTTCCGCACGGTGATAGATTGCGGCTGTATCGGTCAGGACGTTGATGGGCATGCTTTGAGTGGGGCCGTCGGGGCAGACACCATCATCCACATACCCCCACATGGCGGGCAGATCGCCATCTTGCAAGGCCCAGAGCGCCAGATGCCAGTTGAGATGACCATGCAGGATTGAGCGCGGATCATAGTCGGCCATCCAGCGATCCAGAAAGGTGCGGCCTTCCCCTGTCTGGCCCATTTCATATTGCGCATGGGCCTTGAAGTGAGAGGCCTGCGCATTGCGTGGATTGAGCGCCAGCGCGTCTTCCATGAGCTCTAATGACGCTTGCGGCTGCCCGGTTTCGCACAGGGCAAGCGCGTGCATCGACATCATCCACCAATCGCCCCGGTAATGCGGCATCAGCATAGTGGTATAGGCGAGCAAGTCCGCCTCCCGTCCGACTTTGCCGGAAAAGCCGATCAGACCAAAGATATTGGTACACAGCTGCGCAATCAGCGCGTCGCGCGGATGATCGGCGACATGCGCTTTTACGGCGTGCCGTGTGCCGACAGCATCGCCTGAGAACAGGCGCGCCATGATGGCGATTTGTGCGGCTTCGCGATCTGTGATCCCGCGCGTCAGGGATTGCGCCTGTGCAAGTGCCGCGCGCGCCTCGGCCATCTGTGCGGGCGTCATCAAGGCGCGTGCGCGTGCTATGTGGCCCGCGGCAAAGCCGGGGTCAGCCGTTGTAGCGCGTTCGAAAGCTTCTGGTGCGCCGTAGTTTCCGCTGAGGTGCAGGTGCAGGCCTTCGTTGTAGGCCTCAATCGCCTCCGCAGATGACGTGGTGAGCGTGTTTCCGTAGCTGTCTGTCTGCATGCTGGCCCTCTCTGCGGTGAGCCTAGCGCTTGGGCCGTCATTTTGGAACGAAGAGTTGGGGTGTCAGCGAAGGCGGGCTAGTCCGGGTTCCCGCGGGTGTGACTGATCTTGGAGAGGTCCGGCGCGCGCATGGGCTCGCGGGGCTGCGTCTCGCGCAGGCCTGGTGTCAGCTTGTGGCGCAAGAGCGCCATGGGATGGGCGCGCAGGCTCAGCCGCGTGGAGACATAATCCTCCACGACTTGCTCCCCCATCGTCATCTCCGGCAGATGCGCCGCAGGTTCGATGATGCCCTCGCCGTCCATATCGCCTGCAAAGAGCGGCAGCTCCTTGTCCGCCGTGAGGGCCTTGGCCTCCCACAGCGCCTCGCGCCGGGTCATGAGCTCGTGGAAGACATCCGCTTCCGCCAATCGCGCCATCGTCGCAGGCAGGATCCCTGCACGCCGCCAGACATCCGTCACCGAGCGGTAGCCATTGCCGCGTGCGGCGGCGATCCAGCTGGCATCCTCCTCCTTCATCCCCTTGATCTGGCGAAAGCCCAGCCGGAGCGCGAGGCCGCCGCGCCCGTTGGGCTCCATCACATTGTCCCAATAGCTCTCGTTGATGCAGACCGGGCGCACCTCCACCCCATGTTCGCGCGCATCCCGCACGATCTGGGCGGGCGCGTAGAACCCCATCGGCTGCGAGTTCAGAAGCGCGCAAGCAAAAAGCCCGGGATGGTGGCATTTGATCCAGGCCGAGGCATAAACCAAAAGCGCGAAACTGGCGGCATGGCTTTCGGGGAAACCATAGGAGCCGAAGCCCTCGATCTGGGAGAAACAGCGCTCGGCAAAGTCAT
The DNA here is from genome assembly GCF_049800955.1 of Primorskyibacter sp. S187A. NCBI lineage: Bacteria > Pseudomonadati > Pseudomonadota > Alphaproteobacteria > Rhodobacterales > Roseobacteraceae > Primorskyibacter > Primorskyibacter sp. S187A. Next base: position 626,320 of record NZ_JBNAGA010000002.1, read on the forward strand.
CGTCATAGCCATTGGCGCGCATGCCCCGGAGAAACCGCCCGCGCAGCTCGGAGACATTGCCGTGTTTCTTGAAGGTCGCCAGCGCCCGGCGCAGACGGTCGGCCTCCTCGGGGCTGAACCCCGCGCCGACGATGGCAATCTGCATCGCCTGCTCCTGAAAGAGTGGCACGCCCAGCGTCTTGCCCAGCACCTCTCCCAGAGCATCGGAGGGAAATTCCACCTTCTCCTCGCCATTGCGCCGCCGGATATAGGGATGCACCATATCGCCCTGAATGGGTCCGGGGCGGATGATCGCCACTTCGATCACCAGATCATAGAAATTGCGCGGCCGCATGCGCGGCAGGAAGTTCATCTGCGCCCGGCTCTCCACCTGAAAGACCCCGATGCTGTCGGCGCGGCAGAGCATGTCATAGACTTTTGGGTCCTCCTGCGGCAGCGTCGCCAGCGTGTAATAGTGCCCATGGTGATTTCGCATCAGGTCAAAGGCCTTTCGAATGCAGGTGAGCATGCCGAGGCTGAGTACATCGACCTTGAGGATGCCAAGGCTGTCGATATCGTCCTTGTCCCAGCAGATGACGGTGCGGTCCTCCATCGTGGCATTCTCGATGGGCACCAGCTCATCAAGCCGCCCCTCCGTCATGATGAACCCGCCGACATGCTGCGACAGGTGCCGGGGAAAGCCCACGATCTCGTAGACCAGCTCCAAGGTCTGGGCGAGCGTCGGGTCGCGGGCATCAAGCCCGATCTCGGCCATACGCTCCGCCTCGATCCCCTTGGTCGAGAAAAATCCCCAAAGCTGCGAGCTTAGCGCGCCGATTGTATCCTGAGAGAGCCCCATCGCAGCGCCGACCTCGCGGATCGCACGCTTGCCGCGGTAATGGATCACCGTGGCACAGAGCCCCGCGCGGTGACGGCCGTAGCGCTCATAGATGTGCTGGATCACCTCTTCGCGCCGCTCATGCTCGAAATCCACATCGATATCGGGTGGCTCACCGCGCGCCTCGGAGACAAACCGCTCGAAGACCATGGTACCGATCTCGGGGCTGACCGAGGTGATCCCGAGACAGAAACAGACCACCGAATTGGCCGCCGAGCCGCGTCCCTGACACAGGATGTTGCGCGAGCGGGCAAAGGCCACGACATCCCGAACGGTCAGGAAATAGGGCTCATATCTGAGCTTCGCGATGAGGGTCAGCTCATGCTCCATCATCGCGCGGACTTTCTCCGGCGCGCCGTCGGGATAGCGCCAGTTCAGACCTTTGAGGGCAAGTCTGCGCAAGCGCTGGGAGGGGCTTTCCCCATCCGATATCTCGGAGGGGTATTCGTAACGCAGATCATCAAGCGAGAAGGTGCATCCCTGTACGATCTGATCGGTCCGGGCCACGGCATCGGGATAGCCTTTGAAAAGGCGGTTCATCTCCCGCTCGGAGCGCAGCCGTTGCTCGGCGTTGAGCAGCGCCCGGTGCCCCAGCGCGTCGACCGTGATGCCATCGCGAATGGCTGTCAGAACGTCAGCGAGTTTGCGCCGCCGTCCATGGTGAAAGCGGGGTGTGGCGCTGGCTGTCAGGGTCAGATCCAGCTTTTGGGCCAGCGCGGCGATGCGCTTGAAACGATCTGCATCCATCCCGTCATACCGTGGCGCCATGAGAAGATCCGGCCGCGTATGGCGCACCAGCCGTTTGAGATGGTGATGCCAGTCGGCATCGGGGGCATCGGGCACATGCAGCAGGAGCGCCAGCCCCTCCGCGCCCCGCTCCAGCAGATCCGACAGGTGCAGAATACATGTGCCCTTTTCTGTTCGCAGCCGCCCTTTCGAGATCAAACGGCAGAGCGTGGCCCATCCCGCGCGGGTCTGTGCCAAAGTGGTGATTTCCAACCCCTCGCTGAAGATGAGTTTGGCGGCGGGCAAGAGGCGGGGCTGTGCTGTCAGGATCGGGCTTTTGGGCTGCGGTTTAGGCGCGGGAGGGCCGATTGGATCGTTGGCCGCGTCCCATGCCGCGCGTTCTTTCACGCGCCGGGCAATATCGCGCGCCTCAGTGTGGGCGCGTACGATCCCCGCAACAGAGTTCTCATCCGCAATCGCGATGGCAGGCATGCCAAAGAGTGCCGCACGGCGCATGTATTCCTCCGGGTGCGATGCCCCGATGAGGAAGGAGAAGTTCGACGTTATGGAGAGCTCTGCAAACATGATCTGGACCAAACGACTCGCGAAGTCTTATATTTTCACGTTTTGTTCTCTTTTTGGAGTCAAACCTGCATATGGTCCCGCGCTTGATGATGAGTGGTCACAAGTCTTTGGTTTGCAGTGTTGTGGAGAGTGCGCGCGGGTCCACCTTGAGATCGAGGATCGCGGGTGTGTCGGCGGCCATGGCTTGCGCCAGGGCATCGGGGAAAGCGGCGGTCTCGGTCACTGTGAGGCCCAGAGCGCCATAGGCGCGGGCCAGGGCGGCGAAATCCGGGTTTTTGAGCCGTGTGGCTGAGACCCGGCCGGGGTAGGTCTTTTGCTGGTGCATGCGGATGGTGCCGTACATGCCGTTGTTCACCACCAGAACGATGACCTTTGCGCCGTATTCGCAGGCTGTTCCGAATTCCTGAGACGTCATCTGAAAGCAGCCATCCCCGGCCAGACACAGAACACTCCGGTCTGGATGTTCGAGCGCGGCGGCAACGGCCGCAGGCAGGCCATATCCCATGGAGCCGGACGTCGGCGCCAGCTGCGTGCGCCATCCACGCCAGCGGTAATAGCGGTGCAACCAGCCTGCATAATTTCCCGCGCCATTGGTCAGGATCGCAGTTTCAGGCAGGGTGTCGCGCAGATGCGCCATCACCTGCTGCATCTTGAGATCGCCCGGCGTCTCGACAGGGCGTTGCCATGCCTCATAGCTACGTCGCAATGCCGAGACATATGCCGCCCGACCATCCGGATCATGCGGATTGTGTGTGCTTTGAAAACGGCCTGAGCCCGTATGCGCTGCAAGCTGCAACACGACCTCGGCGGGTCGGCCCGCCACGCCCAGGCTTGGATGATAGACCCGGCCCAGTTCATTTGCATCCGCGTGCACGTGCAGAAGCGCTTGTTCGGGCAGGGGTGCGCGCAAAAGCGTATAGCCGGATGTGGTCATCTCGCCCAAGCGCGGCCCGAGCGCGAGCAGCACATCCGCCTCGCGCACGGCCTTGGCCAGCTCAGGGTTGGGCCCGATCCCAACATCCCCCACGTAGTTCGGGTGATCGTTGTTGAGGTAATCCTGACAGCGAAAGGCGGCGCCGACCGGCACGTTCAGAGCCTTGGCAAAAGCGCCCAGAGCGTCGCGCGCTTCAGCCCGCCATCCGCCGCCACCGACGAGGATAAAAGGACGCTTTGCCTGTGCCAGCCTCTCGGTGATCTCGGCAATGTCGCTTTGGGCGGCCTGCGCTTTTGGAGGCTGTGCGGCAGGCATGTCGATGACATCGGCCTGATCGGACAACATGTCTTCGGGCAAGGCGAGGACAACCGGCCCGGGACGACCGGAAAGAGCCGTCGCGAAAGCGCGGTTGATGTATTCGGGCAGGCGATCGGTGCGGTCTACCTCGGCCACCCACTTGGCGAGAGGGCTGAACATCGCGCGATAGTCGACTTCCTGAAAGGCCTCGCGATCCCGCTGGTCGCTGGCCACTTGGCCGACAAAGAGGATCATCGGCGTACTGTCCTGAAACGCGATATGCACGCCTGCGCTCGCGTTCGTTGCGCCGGGGCCCCGCGTGACAAAGGCGATGCCGGGCCGGCCGGTGAGTTTGCCATGGGCTTCGGCCATCATCGCCGCGCCGCTTTCGTGCCGCGTGACCACAGTGTCGATGCCACTGTCAAAAAGGCCATCGAGGGCCGCCAGGTAGCTTTCGCCAGGAACGCAAAACACACGTGTGACACCATTGGTCTTGAGCGCTTGCACGAGAATTTGACCGCCATGTCGCATGTTGCAGATCCCTTCAGAAACCACTGCGCTGTCCTGTACCGGACGCGCACGATGCGAACCTGCCGCTCCTGCGAAGGCTCCGCAAGCAAAACAGAAACGGCCCATCAAAAAAGGCTTCCCAACACCCGTTGGAAAGCCTCCCAGATCAAGCGTAAATGTCCGCAGCGTCAGATGCGCAGGAAGGGCTGAGCGAGACGCGGGATCAAACCGGAGAATTTCAACGGCGCATCGGTCACAGCGAGACAAATGCAATCCTCGGAAATATCGGCCACGGGTGTGTGGTGATGATCCTCCGTTGCGACCTCCATGTCGCCGGGGCCAAAGTAATCTTCTTCATCGCGGAAGGCACCTTTGAGAACAAGCGTCAGCTCCGTGCCCCGGTGACCATGATCCGGCACGGCTGTCCCGGCGGGGATAAACAGAAGGCGTGCTGTTCCCTCGCCACCTGTGTCCAGAAGCGCCTGTTTGACCCCCATCCCGACGGGTTTCCATTTTACATCAGCAAGAGACCCGCTGATGTAGTCATGCAACGGCAGCGGCACCTCCTTTTGCGTATCCGCCGCCGGTGCCATCGGTTCGGGCTCACTTAGGATATCCGAGTTGATCAAGGCCAGCGTGTCCGCAAAGCTGTTGGGGCTCAACTCAACGGCGCCCGCATCTTCCAGAACATTTCCACCCACAGCCTCATAGCTGTGTACCTGGGCGCGACACGTGTCGCACATGGACACATGAGTTGCGACTGCGAGGCTAAACGCTTCCGGCAAAGAACCAGCGGCATATGCCATCAAGAGCGCATCGGTCGGGTGGTGTTTAATCGTCTCTGTCATCACTATCACTTCATTGCGTGGCGCAATCTCTCTAGCGCCAACCTAATGCGAGATTTGATTGTTCCCAGGGGAAGACCGGTGGCTTCTGCGATCTCACTGTGTGAAAGATCACCGAAATAGGCCTTCTCAATCAAGTCTCGTTGTTTCTCCGGTAGAGCGGCAATTGCGCGCCCCAGTTGCTCACTTTCTTCCTGAAGGGCCAGAACATCTGACTGATCAGGCTCTTCTTCCGGTCCCCATGCCAGCTCTTCTGGTTCGGGTCGCCGCTGCTTGCGCAGCTGGTCGATTTTCTTGTTTCGGGCGATTGTGTACACCCAAGTTGACACGCTGGCGCGGCTGGGATCGAACAAATGCGATTTCTGCCACAGCGTCGCCATGACCTCTTGCGTACATTCCTCTGCCATCGCCGAGTCAGCGCCTGCGCGCATCAAAAACGCTTTCACACGCGGCGCAAAATGCGCGAACAGCTCCGCAAACGCCGATTGATCACGATGATCGCGAATGCGAATAACCTGCTCTATCCACTCGGTTTTGATGGCTCTTTCAGACAAGCCCACTTCTTTCCTAACGTCAGCTGTCGATGCCGCATGCCGACCGGGCTGCGTTTGCGACGCCCCGCTCGGTGCTTTTTGTTCTAATGGCTCCAGCATTATCAACATGCATCCTTTACGGCAAAGATGCCTTTACGGATCACCATTACATAAAAAAAACTTTTTTGCATCCGTTCTTCATCCGTGCACGTAATAACCGTCAACAAAACTAGACACGCTAAGGACGCAAAATACCATGCCGTTTGAACCACGGGGCAATGCCTCAAAGTCGATTGCCGTTATCGGTGCTGGAATTTCAGGCATGGGTGCTGCGCATATGCTCGCGGCTGATCATTCTGTAACGCTTTTTGAAGTCGAGCCTCGCCTGGGCGGGCACGCGCGTACGAAAATCGCTGGGAAGAACGGGAATCAGCCTGTGGATACCGGTTTCATCGTCTTCAACTATGCCAATTATCCCCACCTTGCTGCGCTCTTTGCTGAGCTGGATGTGCCTGTCACCAAATCCAATATGTCATTCTCGGCCTCGCTGCAGGGCGGCAAGATCGAATATGGCCTCGCATCTCTGGGCGCGCTGTTTGCGCAAAAGAAAAATGCGCTCAACCCCAAGTTTCTGCGAATGGTCAAGGATATCATGAGGTTCAATGCCAAGGCGTTGGATGCCGCGCAGGATCGCACGGTGCCCCTCGGCGCGTTCCTCGATCAGTTGGGGATGGGGGATTATTTTCGCGAGTATTACTTGTTGCCGCTCTCAGGCGCGATCTGGTCAACGCCCATTGAAAAGATCATGGACTTTCCGGCCCATGCGCTTGTCCAGTTTTTCGAAAACCACGCGCTCTTGCATCATTCCGGCCAGCATCAATGGTATACTGTCGATGGCGGCAGCGTTGCCTATGTGAGCCGACTGGAAGCATCGATGCGCAAGCGTGGGGTCGATATTCGTCTGGCAAGTCCCGTGCAATCCGTGCGGCGCGATGGGTTTGGTGTTGAGATCAAAGCCTGGGGTGGGGAATGGGAGCGGTTTGACGAGGTCGTGTTCGCGACGCATTCCGACGACAGTTTGAAGCTGCTGAGCGATCCAAGCCCAGATGAGACACGCGCTTTGGGCAACTTCAAGTATCAACCGAACGACGTCGTGTTGCATGCCGATGAAAGCATCATGCCCAAGCGGAAGATCACGTGGTCGTCCTGGAACTATGTCGAAGACGAAAACCCGAGCGCAGATCGCATTGATCTGACCTACTGGATGAACAAACTGCAGCCGATCCCGGAGAGTGACCCGATGTTTGTCACGCTCAACACCAAGCGGCCCATTCGGGAGGAGCTCATTTACGATCAGGTCACGCTGCGCCATCCGGTTTATGATCTTGCCGCGCTGTCTGCGCAGGAAGAGGTGCGCGCGTTCAATGGCACCAACCGTACCTGGTTCTGTGGCGCTTGGATGAAAAACGGGTTCCACGAAGATGGTTTGTCCTCTGCCGTCGATGTCGTGGAGCGCATTCGCGCAGAGACACGCCTTCAGGTGGCCGCAGAATGATGCAGCATGTGGATCATATCGCAGGCCACACGTGGCACGGGCGCCGGGGCGCGATCGGCAATGCGTTCCGCTACTCTGTGGATTTCGTCATGCTTGATGCCGAGGCAAAAGATCTGCGCACGCCTGCGCTCTTTCGGCGTAACGGACGTGGGCTGACCTCTCTTCTGGATCGTGATCATGGCGGGACACCGGGCGCAGGCCGGGGTGCGCCCTGGGCGCGTGAGGTTTTGGAAGCGCATCAGATTCATCTGGATGGGCCGCTGATGTTGCTCGCGCAGCCGCGCGTGCTGGGCCATGTCTTCAATCCGGTCAGCTTTTGGCTCGCCTACGATGCGGAGATGAACCTGCGCGCTGTGATTTCCGAGGTGACGAATACATTCGGCGATCGTCATTCTTACCTGTGCTATCATCCCGACCTTCGGCCCATTGAGCCGCAGGACAAGTTGCGCGCGGAAAAGATTTTTCATGTGTCTCCGTTCCAGCCAATCGAAGGTGGATATGTCTTCCGGTTCGACATCAAGGCAGAGCGCATTGGCATCTGGATCGATTATTCGTCGGGCAAAGGCGGCCTGATCGCGACGCTGTGTGGCGAACGCCGGGAAATGAGCAATCGTTCGATCCTGGGCGCGGTTTTCCGCAGGCCATTTGGCTCGCGCCGTGTTCTGGGGCTGATCCACTGGCAGGCGTTCAAACTCTGGTGGAAAGGCGCGCGGTATCGGGATCGGCCCGAGCCGCCAGTGAGTGAGGTCTCTCAGTGACAGTGACCACGCCCAGCCAAATCGCAGAAAGGCCCCGTCTCGGGGCCTATTCTCTGTTTGCGGGTGTGCTCGCGGCGGCGGGGTTGCCGCTCTATATTCACGCGCCGAAGTTCTATGTGGACAGCTATGGCGTGTCGCTGGCGGCGCTTGGATCGGTCCTCTTTGCGTTGCGGTTGCTTGATGTTGTGCAAGATCCTGCGTTGGGATGGGCATCGCATAAGTTGCGCAAATGGCGCCGCGGGCTTGTGAGCCTCGGCGGGATTGTTCTGGCGGCGTCCATGTACGGTCTTTTTGCCGTGGCGCCGCCCATTTCGCCTTTGTGGTGGTTTGCTCTGATGCTGACGGGTGTTTTCTCGGGCTTCAGCCTGCTCACGATCAACTTCTACGCGGAGGGTGTGGCCAAGGCGCATGCTCTCGGTGGCTCGGGGCACCTGCGTCTTGCGCGGTGGCGCGAGACAGGTGCTCTGTTGGGCGTTTGCCTTGCGGCCATTGCTCCGGTTTTGTTGATCAACGTCTCTGACGCGCCTTTCGCAGCTTTTGCGGCGCTATTCGCCGGATTGGTGGTCCTGGCCCTTGTCGCGATGGCGAGGGAATGGACTTCGCAAGCACCAGAAGGGCCGCCTAATGGCTTTGCTACGGTGCTGCGTGATCCACAGGCGCGCAAGCTTCTCATTATTGCGTTTGTGAATGCCGCCCCGGTTGCAGTCTCCTCGACGCTGTTTCTCTTCTTCGTCGAAAGCCGTTTGGATGCGCCCGGCATGGAGGGGGCTTTACTGCTTCTCTTCTTTGTCTTTGCCGCGATCACCGCGCCGATCTGGACGGGGCTGGCGGAGCGCTTCGGCACACGGCCCGTCTTGCTCTTTGCCATGGGCCTGTCGATCCTCGCGTTTTCTTTCGTCTTTCTGCTGGGCTCTGGCGATGTCATGGGCTTTGCGCTCATCTGTGCAGCCTCTGGCGCGGCGCTTGGCGCTGACATGACGCTCCTGCCGGCAGCCTTTGCCAAACGGCTCGAGACCATTTCGCCCGGCGGCGCGGAAGGCTTTGGCCTTTGGGCCTTTGTTTCGAAATTCACGTTGGCATTCGCGGCGGTCACGCTCTTGCCTGCGTTGGAGGCGGCTGGTTTTGCCAGTGGCGCTCAAAACACTAGCTCTTCACTGAACGCTCTGACCTTCTTTTACGCTGGCGTTCCCATCCTTCTGAAACTGGTGGCCATAGGGTTGTTATGCGCCACCCCTCTGGAAGAGGATTAAGTCCATGGAAGCAATAGCCTATGTCTTGCTTGGATGTGCCCTGATGATCGTTTTGGGGTATCTGAAAAGGAAATACTTCGACTTTGATGCGCAAACCGCCAGCGATTATGCCGAAGGCGAGCAAATCGACCTGCGGACGCATCTCAATGGTCCCATTGTCTGCGAAGGGGTGATCTACGGGCCAACGGGCCGCGTCACGTCCCGTTTCGTGGGTGATTTCGAGGCCGAATGGAATGGCAATACCGGTGTAATGAAAGAGCACTTCCGGTATTCTGATGGCACGGAGCAACATCGCGAATGGCGCCTGACACTGGGCAATGATGGGCGGATCCGTGCTTTGGCCGATGATGTTGTCGGTGATGGCACTGGCACACAAATGGGGTCTGCCGTTCAGCTCAACTACAAGATCCGTCTGCCGGAAGACGCCGGTGGTCACGTGCTCGACACGACGGATTGGATGTATCTCGCCCCCAATGGCACAATCGTGAACCGTTCCCAATTCCGGAAGTTCGGAATCAAGGTTGCGGAATTGGTGGCAACCATGCGGAGAAAGGACGTCGCGTGAGTGAATGGCAGGGCAAGCGCTACTGGTTGGTTGGTGCAAGTGAAGGGCTTGGTGAGGCGCTGGCCCATGTGATGAGCCGCGCGGGTGTGGAGCTTGTGTTGTCTGCCCGCAATGCGGACAAACTTGCCGCTCTCGTGGCAGAGCTTCCCGGCCCGGCACATGCCGTGGCCTGTGATGTGTCGGATCGCGCGAGCGTTGAGGCCGCGCGCGCGGAGGCTGGTGATCTGGACGGCGTTGTGATGCTGGCCGGGGTCTACTGGCCGCAAGCTGCGCAGGCCTGGGATGCGGGCGAGGTTGAGATGATGTGCGATGTCAATTTCACCGGCACGGCCCGGGTCATCGGCAGCGTTGTGCGAGACTTCGCCGAACGCGATGCCGGCCATATCGTGATTACGGGCTCGCTGTCGGGCTTTCGCGGACTGCCCGGCGCGCAGGGCTATGCCGCGTCAAAGGCAGGCACCATGGTCATGGCCGAAAGCCTCTACGCGGATCTCAGGAACACCGGGGTTAAGGTCCAACTGGCCAACCCGGGCTTCATCCGCACGCGCTTGACTGACAAGAACGAATTCTCGATGCCGTTCATCATGGAGCCCGAGGCCGCAGCGCGCGAGATGTTCGAGCATATGTGCACGGACCATTTCAAGAAGAGCTTCCCGACCATGTTCTCCTGGCTCTTCCGCGCGAGCCAGTTCATGCCGGATTGGCTCTACTATCGGCTATTTGCGTAAGATCAAAGACGCTCGACCATTTTGCCAGCATGCTGATTCCACGCTGTGGGAGATGCGAGATGTTGGATATTTCGGGCCATAAGGTGGCACAAGTGGTTCTGATGGGCCGGGAACTGGATCGTGCAGAAGGCGAATTGCGTGGTTTTGTCGAGCGACTGACAGAGGAGGAGCAGGTCGCGCTGGTGGCTGTGATGTGGATCGGGCGCGGGGCGTTTGAGGCCGAAGATCTGGCTGAAGCTCTCTCGACCGCGTCCAATCAGGCCTCAACCCCGACTGCCGATTACCTGATCGGGACGCCGCATCTGTCTGACCATCTTGAAGAAGGCATGAACATCCTTGGCCTCGATGTGTCAGAGGAAGAAGATGCTCTGATGGGGCATACCTAGCCCCGGCTATCCCATCTTTTTGAGATCTGCCGTAAGCGCTGCGATGTCGCCGCGCTTTCGGTCAAGCAGGGCGCCAATCTCGCGGCGCTCCGTCAAAAGCAGGCTGACGCCTTCAATCTTCATGTCAAAAAACAGCTCTTTGCCCGATCGGTCAGAGACCATGAAATCCAAGGCGAAAGGCGATTGGCCGCGGAGTTTGGCCACCGCGTTGACCTCGTAGTAGCGTTTGACGCGCTTCACGCCACGGACTTCAATCTCACCGCCAATAAATTCGCGGAAGCGTTTGCCGTATTTGCGTGCGATGTAACCCTGCAGCGCTTTTTTGTAGGCGCGCTTGGTCGCAGCGGGGGCATTGCGGCCGTCAGCGCCAAGCGTGGATTGGGCGATGGTTGCCATATCGCCGTAGCGGCCAAGAATGCGCTCGAAGTCCGAATACATCGCATTGGCCGACTTGCCTGAAGCAATCACACGGTTGATCTCGCCGACAAGCCCGTTCACAAGCCGCTTCGCGCTGGATTCGTTCAGCGCAAGCGAAGGCGTCGCAGAAAAAGTGGTCAGTGTCGTGGCGGCTGTCAAAGCCAGGAAATGGCGGCGTTGCATCTCTTATTCTCCAAAAATATCGGCGTAGGGGTCTTCGCTGTCTTCGACATCTGTAGCGGCTTCCCCGAGTTCAAAAGCGCGGTTTTGCAAATAAATATCCCGTGTCGTGGCATAGCTGTCGACACTTTCATAGAGTACCGAGTCGATCGTCGAGCCAAATCGCCCGCGCTGTCCCAAACGCGCGCCAATCCGCGCACCGGTGGCAATACCAGCGGCCGGTTGCTCCAACCCACGCAGCGGATTGAGCGCGAAATCAACGATCTTGCCGGCGGCATCCCGTTCACTGGCAGGTCCCAGCGCGGGCAATTCGAGGTAAGTGCCCTGCGGCAAGCCCCAAACGGCCAGCGTTTGGCCAAAATCCGCCTCTTCTTCGGGAACGCCAAGGTCTGTTGCAATGTCGAACAAGCCGGCAATGCCCAACGTGGAATTAAGCGTGAAGCGCACAGTCTGACGCGTCGCTGCGGGCAAATCCCCTTGCAAAACCTGATTAATGACCGACCCGGGCACGGAAAGATTGCTCGCAAATGCGCTGACGCTGTCCTCCATGGAGTCTATTAAAACCGCATCATACGTTGTCGCCAACGGCTTGACGACATTGCTGTCGAGCCCCTTGTTGAACGCGTGAATGCGGCGGTTTTCCGCCTCGTAGGGATCAAATACACCAACGCCGTCATGGCCCACCGTTTCTGGCGTGGTGCACGCCGCAGTGATCGCCAGCGCGGCAAGAAGCATGCCACGAGAAACGATGCGCTGAATAAGGCCGGTTGAGGTATTGGACACTGGTTTTCTCAAGCTGTTGTTAATAGGGTTTATCTAAGTGTTCCGAAGTTATTGCCCAGTGCACCGCTCGCAATTGACACGGTCTTGTGACCAGGCAGCGACAGGGTAATGCCTCGGGTCTGAGAAGGCCAGAACGGCACGGTTAATAATGGGCTGATAGACATGCAAAAGAGCAATAATATGGCAGGCCGGGAAGAACTGCTCGAGGCGCGCAGGCGCAGCCGGGCGTTTTTCTGGTTTGTTGGCATATTCAGCTTTTTTGCGAACATGCTCATGCTCACCGGGCCGCTCTATATGTTGCAGGTCTATGATCGTGTTCTCTCCAGCCGATCCGAGGCAACTCTCCTGGCGCTCACCGTGATTGTCTTGTTTCTTTATGGCGTTATGGGCGTTCTCGATTTTGCCCGTGGTCGTGTGATGGGCCGTGTGGGTGCGCGTTTTCAGGCCGATCTTGATGATCGGGTTTTTCGCGCGTCCCTCAAGGCGGCGGCGCGAAAAATGGATGGCGGTCAGGCGTCAGGCATGTCTCACCTGGAGGCCTATCAGCGCTATCTGACATCGCCTGTTTTTCTTGCGTTTTTTGATTTGCCGTGGACGCCCATTTTCCTGTTTGGCATCGCCTTGTTCCATCCCTGGCTGGGGATGTTGGCTGTGGGCGGTGGCGCGGTGTTGATCGCGATTGCCCTTACGGCACAATTACTCTTGCGGCGGCCTACTGCCGGAACAGCGCGTCACGCTGCCGTATCGGATCGCATGGCAAATTCGCTGCGCAACGAGGCTGAGATGATCCAGTCCATGGGCATGATCGATGCGGCTCTGCGGCGCTGGAAGAAAGCCCGGATGCTGACGTTGCGGGGCCAGATTGATCAAACGGACCTGTCCGGCGGGTTCACGTCACTGACAAAGTCGTTTCGGCTCTTCTTGCAATCGGCCATGCTGGGGCTCGGGGCTTATCTGGTTTTGCAGGACCAGTTGACGCCGGGCGCTATGATTGCAGGCTCCATCCTTCTGGGGCGCGCCTTGGCGCCCATTGAAATCATGGTGAGCCAATGGCCCATGGCGCAGCGCGGACGCCAGGGTTGGACCGCTTTGGAAGAGCTGTTGGGCGATGTGCCGGTGGAGCCTCAGCGCACGCCGCTGCCCGCGCCGCAAGCCAAACTGGAAGTCCAGCAATTGACTGTCGTGCCCCCCGGGGAACAGCAGGCCTCGTTGCGCATGGTGAGCTTTGGGTTGAAGCCGGGGCAGGCGATTGGCGTCATTGGTCCCTCGGGTGCTGGCAAGACCACGCTTGCGCGCGCCTTGACGGGGCTGTGGCGTCCGGCGGGCGGGCGTATCCGCCTTGATGGGGCGACGCTCGATCAATACGATCCTGAAGCGCTTGGGGTTTATGTTGGTTATCTACCTCAGAAGGTTGAGCTTTTTGATGGCACGATTGCTGATAACATCGCCAAACTCAGCGAAACACCAGATCCTGAGAAAATCGTGCAAGCGGCCAAAACGGCTGCTGCTCACGAAATGATCCTCAAGTTTCCCGATGGATATGACACCCGTGTGGACCAGCATGGTGGTCGTTTATCGGGCGGTCAGATGCAGCGGATCGGTCTGGCGCGGGCCTTGTATTCCGAACCGGTTCTGCTCGTGCTCGACGAGCCGAATTCCAATCTGGACAATGAAGGCACGCAGGCCGTGAATCAGGCCATTCGCGCGCAAAAGGCGCGCGGTGGCTGCGCCCTCATCATGGCGCATAGGCCAGATGCTATCCGGGAGTGCGATCTGCTCCTCGTCCTTGATCAGGGCGCGCGCACCGCGTTTGGCCCTCGCGATGAGGTGCTGCAAAAAACGGTGACAAACGCCAAACAGATCCAACGCGCTGATGGCAAAGGAGCAGGCGTTTCATGAGTACCAAGGCCTTTCCCATGCGCGCGCCGATGCTGGTCGGCCTTATTGCCTTGCTGGCACTTGTCGGCGGCTTCGGAAGTTGGGCCGCCTTGAGCCAGATTTCCGGCGCCGTCATCGCCAGTGGACAGATCGAAGTCGATCAAAACCGGCAAGTCGTGCAACATCCCGATGGCGGTGTTGTGGCGACGGTTGTGATCGACGAGGCCGATCGTGTCGCCGCTGGCGATGTGCTGATCCGGCTCGATGGCACGTTGCTGCAATCCCAAAAGGCCTCCGTTGAAGCTGAGCTCTTTGACCTTTTGGCCCGTAAGGCGCGCTTGGTTGCCGAACGCGACGGCGAGGCTGCGGTTGGAGAGTTTGATACGGAGTTGCGCGATCTCGCGCCCTCGCGCCCCGACATTGCCGAATTGATGGAAGGGCAATTGCGGCTCTTCGAGGCGCGCGGTGCATCCGTGCAGGGTGAAATTCGGCAGCTCAATCAGCAATCCGGGCAGATCGACCGGCAGATTGAAGGCCTGGAGGCACAGCGCGTCGCCCTCACGCGTCAACTGGAGTTGATCCAGAAAGAACTGGGCGATCAGCAACGGCTTCTGAACCAGGGACTGACGCAGCAAGGCCGGGTGCTCGCACTCGAACGCGAGGCCGCGCGTCTTGAAGGTCAGCGCGGTCAGCTTGTTGCGCAAGTGGCGCAATCTCGTGGCCAGCAATCCGAAATCGAGGTGGCTGTGCTCAGGCTGGCCAGCCAGCGACGCGAAGAGGCGATCACACAACTGCGTGATCTTGTTGTGCGGGAAGGGCAGCTGCGCGAAGAGCGGGCGCAATTGTCGGAACGGTTGGACCGGCTCGATATCCGCGCGCCTGTCTCCGGCATCGTGTATGATCTTTCGGTTTTTGCGCAGCGTGCGGTGATCCGTCCGGCCGATCCGCTTCTCTACATTGTCCCCCAAGACCGCCCCCTGCTGATCGCCGCGCAAGTGGCACCGATAGATATTGATGAGATCACTTTGGGGCAGGAGGTTTTGCTTCGGTTTCCCGCGCTGCCGTCGCGGGAGACGCCGGAGATGTATGGCGAAGTACAGCGTATTTCGGCTGATGCCTTCGTGGATGATATCTCGCGGATGCCCTTCTACCGGGCCGAGATCGTGCTGAAAGAAGGGGAATTCGCGAAATTCCCCGAAGGCACGCAGCTCATCCCGGGCATGCCCGTAGAGGCATTTATCCGCACGGACGATCGCACACCGCTGACGTATCTGGTGAAACCCTTGCAGGATTATTTCGCGCGCGCATTCCGCGAAAGCTGATGCTTGCAGCCGCCAGACCGGCGGTCTAGCGTCGCGCCCAACGGGCGTACGGATGACGTCCCTGATCCAACTGCGAGGAATATCCATGAGTAATTCTGTTGAAACACGTCTGGCGGAGCTTGGTCTGAGCTTGCCCGATGCCCCGGCGCCAGCCGCTAATTATGTGCCCTACGTGCAAGTTGGTCAAACCCTCTACGTCTCGGGCCAGATCAGCCAGAACGCAGACGGATTGATCACCGGGAAAGTTGGCGTTGATCTGGATGTCGCGGCAGGGGCGGATGCGGCGGCATGTTGTGCTCTGAGCCTGCTCGCGCAGGTGCGTGCGGCATGTGGCGGTGATCTGTCGCGGCTCAAGCGCGTCGTCAAGTTGACGGGATTTGTGAACTCTGCGCCTGATTTTGCGGACCAGCCCAAGGTGATCAATGGTTGCTCTGATCTGCTTGTGGAGATTCTGGGCGACGCAGGCCGACATGCACGATCCGCGGTGTCGGCTGGTGCTCTTCCGCTCAATGTAGCGGTTGAGATCGAAGGGATCTTCGAGCTCACATGATCGCGCTGCCTGCCGGCTTTTTGAACCAGGCCTTCGCACATCGCGGACTGCATGGCGCCGGTCGTCCTGAAAATTCCATGTCAGCGGTCAAGGCCGCCGTTGAAGCCGGCTACGGTATCGAAATCGATGTGCAGCCCTCCGCGGATGGCGTTGCGATGGTTTTTCATGACGATGCGCTGGAGAGATTGACCGGAAAGCCAGGGCCTGTGACGAGCGAAAGTGCTGACAGGCTTGCACGCTTGCCCTTGTTGGGTGGCGCCGGAGAGGGCGTCCCCACCCTGTCGGAAGTTCTGGAGATTGTGGCCGGGCGCGTGCCGTTGCTTGTTGAGATCAAGGATCAGGACGGCGCGCTTGGCCCGAATGTTGGTCTGCTGGAAGAGGCTGTTGCGGCCTGTGTGCATACCTATGAGGGGCCGCTGGCCGTCATGTCCTTCAATCCGCATTCCGTTGCCTGCATGCGCGATGCCGCCCCGGATGTGCCGCGTGGTTTGACCACATGTGCCTTTGGCGAAGCCGATTGGCCGCAGGTGCCGCAGGCGCGGCGCGCGGCCCATGCGCGGTTTTCCATGATGGAAGACATTGAAGCCTCTTTTATCAGTCATCAGGCGGACGATCTCACCTCCCCAGAGGTCGCCCGTGTGATCGACGCGGGCTACCCCGTCCTATGCTGGACAATCCGTTCCGCAAATGAGGAGGCGGCCGCGCGTCGTTACGCCGATACGATCACCTTTGAAGGCTACACCCCTTGAAGCGCGCCAGACCTGCGCCACCTCTGCGGCATGGATGACAGCGCGGCGCCAGAAACCCAAATCGAGATTGAAACCCATCGATCGGTGCACGCGATCGGGCAGGCCGCTTGGGATGCCTGCGCGTGTCCCGAAGCTGAGGATGGCGGCGCACCACGCGATCCGTTCACGACCTTTCGCTTTCTGGCCGCGCTGGAAGATAGCGGTTCCGTCGGTCCCGGCACGGGATGGCAGCCGCATTATCTGAGCGCGAAGTTGGCGGGCAAGACCATTGCCGTGGCTCCCATGTATGCCAAGGGGCATTCGCAGGGAGAGTATATTTTCGACCATTCCTGGGCCCATGCCTATGAGCGCGCGGGTGGGCGCTACTACCCGAAGCTTCAGATTACCGTTCCTTTCACACCTGCCAGCGGCCGAAGACTGCTTGCCAAGCCCGGCTTTGAAAGCGAGGGTCAATCTGCATTGATCCAGGGCGCGGTACAGGTGGCTGCGCAAAACAAGCTGTCGTCGCTTCACATCACTTTTTGCACCGAAGACGAGCAAAACGCGATGAACCAAATGGGGCTCTTGGCGCGCCGCACGCAGCAGTTTCATTGGGTCAACGACGGCTACACGGATTTTGAGGCCTTCCTGGCCGATCTCTCTTCGCGCAAGCGAAAGACGATCCGCAAGGAACGCGCGCGGGCCAATGCCTTTGGCGGTGTGATCCATATGCTCACTGGTGATGATATCCAGCCGGAACACTGGGATGCGTTCTGGGCCTTTTATCAAGACACGGGTGCGCGCAAATGGGGCACGCCCTATCTGACGCGTCAGTTCTTTGACATCGCACAGGAGACGATGCGCGATGACATGCTGCTTGTGTTGGCGGAGCGTGAGGGGCGCTACGTTGCGGGGGCTTTGAATTTCATTGGTCGTGATGTGCTCTTTGGGCGCTATTGGGGATGCGTGGAGCATCATGACTGCCTGCATTTCGAACTGTGCTATTATCGCGCTATCGAGGCGGCCATCGGGCGTGGTCTGGATCGTGTTGAGGCGGGTGCGCAAGGTGAACACAAGCTGGCGCGCGGCTACATGCCCGCGCCAACCTATTCCGCGCATTGGATCGGGGATGAAGGTTTCGCCAAGGCCGTGGAGGACTATCTCGTGTCAGAGGCGCGCGCCGTGGATCAGGAGATCGAGATCCTCACGGAATACGGACCCTTCCGCCGCGCCGATGTGCAAGAGCACGACTGAAAAGGAGAAGAGACATGACGGAAAAGCTCTCTGATACAGGCCGGGAGACCTTGCTTGAGCCCTTGTTGGCCAGTGGTTGGAGCCACGATGCAGAACGGGACGCCATCAGAAAAGACTTTGTCTTTGCGAATTTCATCGAGGCTTTTGGCTGGATGACCCAGGTTGCGATCTATGCCGAGAAGTGGAACCACCATCCCGAGTGGTTCAACGTATACAAAACGGTCAAGGTCACTCTGACGACCCATGATGTGGGCGGCCTGTCTGCGTTGGATGCAAAGCTGGCGCGCAAGATGGAGCAATTGGCCGGAGCAGAGTAGGCGGAGGATCAGAGACCAAAGCTGCCCCACGGGTAATAGGTGACACGCGCGCCCGGTTGTACCTCAAGCGCGCCGTCCGGCAGCTCTGCCAGCCCATCGGCCCAGGCGAGGCCTGAGATTCTGCCGGAGCCTTCGGATTTGAAGACGTCCACGGCGCCGTCGCGGATACGGGCGCGCAAAAACTCTCGGCGCCCGGGCTTCTTCGATTTCGTGAAATTGGCGGGGACCTGAAATCCCTGCGGCGCTTGCCATTGCATCCCGGACAGCGAAGCGAGCGCCGGACGCGCAAAGACGAGTGTGCAGACCATCGCGGCGACCGGGTTCCCCGGCAGACCGAAAACAGGAACATCGTTCCAAAGGGCAAGCGCCAACGGTCGGCCCGGTTTGATCGCGATGCGCCAGGATTGCATATGGCCACTTTCGCGCAGCAGGGCGGAAATATGGTCTTCGTCCCCAGCGGACGCGCCCCCCGATGTCAGGATGACATCTGCCTCGCGGGCGCCTCGGTCCAGCGCCGCGCGGATCGTGGCCGGGTCGTCAGGCTGGATGCCGAGATCGACGACCTCGTATCCCCAGCTTTTTACAATCGCACTCAGCATGGGGCGGTTGGCATCGCCGATTTGGCCCGGCGCCGCGGCCTGTCCCGCGTCTACCAGCTCATCGCCCGTCGACACGATGGCCACACGCAGCGGCGCAAAGGTTATCACATCCTGAACACCCACAGCGGAGAGCAAAGCGATCTCGGGCGCGCCGATTTTCGTCCCTTGTTTGAGTGCGACCTCGCCCGCGCGGACATCTTCTCCGGCCTTGCGCGTGTTGGCGCCCTGTTTCAGAGGCCCTCGCAGCGCAATTTCGTTGCCCTCACGGGTCACGTCTTCTTCCAGAACCACCGTATCGACCCCGCCAGGGATCGGCGCACCCGTCAAAATGCGCAGAGCAGAGCCTTGCGGAACCTTGCCGTCAAAGGGAACGCCGGCAGCGGCGCGGCCTTCGCATAGAGGCATGATGCGTGTTTCACCGTCAGGGATGCCGCCCAGAAAGCCATAGCCATCAACGGCGCTGTTGGGATGAGGCGGGTTGGAGCGCACGGCAATCGCGTCCTCGGCCAAAACGCGCCCCAGCGCCGCGTTCAAAGGACCGGAGGTGGCGCTGACCACGGTATGCAACCGCGCGCGCAGTAGGTCCAGCGCCTCATCGACCGGCGTCCAGGTGACGCCGGGCGGCAGGGCAAAGCAATCGTTTCGAAGGGGCGGTGGCTTGATCATGATGGTACCTTGTCCGGCGTCACGCCAAAAATCCAGCCCTCTTCCCGCGCTGTCTCAGCGCAGCCGTTCCCGGCGAACCACTTGTGCAATTGGCCCGCCTCCTGCGCCGCAAGAATGGCTTGGACGACCCAGCGCACCTGTGCCGCGTCGAGGATCTCACCTTCGCTGAGGCTCTGGTCTTTCGGGGTCATGAAACTTGGGTAGATCTCAACCAGCGAGATGGCCGCATGTGGCGCGCGCCAGCCTGTATCCATGGGCCAAACGGCGATGTTTTCGCCGTATTGCGCGCGCAGGGCCGCGATGCGGGGCAGGCCGAGGAGGGATTGAGATCCAACAGATCCGGTCGTGAAGAGTTTCCAGCAGGGTTGGGCCGTTCCCACGCAGGTTTCAATCGCGCGGCGTTCGGGCATGCCATGGCTGTGCCGCAGAGTGCCGCGCTCGGGCAAATGCGCGAAGCCTCGTCCCGAAGGGTGGCCCCAGAATGGGCCAACGCCGGGAAAGCGCGCGTTGATCTTGTTGGCCACCTCAAATCGGTTATTGGCGTTCCGGCTATCATCCTCAATATGCTCTGCCAGCCATTGCCAGACCGCTGGGGCATCCGCCTGTCCGGTCAGGTGCTGGGCAAAGCCGCGAGGATAGCCAAAGGCAAAATCGAACCCGATACACAGACGTTTGTCACGTGCGAGCGCTGCATCAATCTGCGCGCGAAGCAGCGCCATCGCATCGTCGCGTGTGCGGCAGTAGATGGGGTCTTCGATGGCGCCGGGCCGTCCAGAACAGATGAAAATCGCATCTTTGGTTGGCGCGCGCGGAGAGGGCGCGGACCGTGCAGACCAATCCACAGCGATCACCTGATCGAAGATCAGAGGTTCAACTCCGCCAAAATGAAATCTGCAATCGCCTTGGTATCGTCCAGATCGAAGACCGGTTGGGAGACATCCGGCGCGGCGTTTGATGCAATGGCGCGGATCGTGTCGTCATCTGTGGCAATCAGCGGCTGGCCGGTCTCTTGCCTGTGCGCTTCGATCTTTGGGTGGCGATCCCGTTTATATCCCTCAACCAGAACAAGATCGACGGGGTGCATGGCGGCAAGAAGGCTGTCCAGCGAGGGCTCGTCCTGACCGCGCAGTTCGCGCATAACGGCGACCCGCTTCCTTGAGGCGAGCACAACTTCCGACGCGCCGGCTGCCCGGTGGCGATAGCTGTCCTTGCCCGGGTGATCGACGTCAAACGCGTGATGGGCGTGTTTGATGGTCGAGACGGAATAGCCCCGGCCGGTGATGTCGGCCACAAGCCGCTCCATGAGCCCTGTCTTGCCGGAGTTCTTCCACCCCGTCACACCAAAGACATTCATGCCAGAAGCTCCTCTGCCCGGATGAGATCTTCGGGCGTGTTGACGTTGAAGAAGGGATCCCCGGCCTCGGTCGGAAACAGGGCTTCCCGCCCACCGTGTTTTTCTGTCCAGATCACGACCTTGGAAATGCCGTCTTGGAGTGCCGCGCGCAGATCGTCGCGCAAAGCCGTGGGCCAGAGGCCAAAGGTCGGGTGGCGAATGAGGCCGGAGCGGGACATCGACTTCGTTTTCTCAAGCCCCCGAGGCGTTGCCGCAAGCACGAGGGGATGATCTTGGCCTTCCGCGCTCAGCAACAGTCGAGGCACGAGATCGCAGGGGAAGAACGGTGTGTCCGAGGCGGCTGTCACGATGCAATCCGCGCCTTGCTCCGCCGCCCAATCAAGCCCCGCCAGAACACCGGCCAGCGGGCCTGGGAAATCCACGATACTGTCAGGCAGCACCGGCAGACCAAAGCTCGAGAACCGCGCGGGATCACCATTGGCGTTGAGCGCGAGTGCTGCGACCTGGGGTTCAAACCGCTCGATCACATGGGTCAGGATGGGTTTGTTGCCTAGGGGCAAGAGGCCCTTGTCTCCGCCACCCATACGCGTCGCGCGGCCACCGGCAAGGATCACGCCCAACGGGTGCTTCATGCCTGCGCCCCTTTGCGGCCCATCTTGCGCGGCTCGTCCGCGATCTGCGAGAGATCGGCATCCCATGTCAGGCGCTCTTCGCCCGCCAGACAGACAAAGCGTTTTCCGCGCATGCGGCCAATCAGCGTCAGCCCAACCTCGCGCGCGATTTCAACGCCCCAAGCGGTAAATCCTGAGCGGGAGGCGAGAACTGGAATGCCCATGAGGGCGGTCTTGATCACCATTTCGGAGGTCAGCCTGCCCGTGGTGTAGAGGATTTTATCTGCCGCTTCCGCTTTCTCCGAGAGCATCCAGCCGGCGATCTTGTCGACCGCATTGTGGCGCCCGACGTCTTCCATATAGACCAGCGGTGTCGCGCCCTTGCACAAGACGGTGCCGTGGATCGCGCCCGCCTCAAGGTAGAGGGACGGTGTCTGATTGATCTGGCGGGACAGCTCGTAAAGCCATGACGTGCGCAGCTCAGCCGCAGGCAGGCTCAGCCCTTCGAGCCCCTCCATCATATCGCCGAAAACCGTTCCGACGGCGCAGCCGGATGTCCGCGTTTTCTTTTTCAGCTTTTCCTCGTGGCTCGTCTCAACCGCCGTGCGAACGACAACGGTTTCCAGCTCCTCATCATAGACGACTTGCGTGATCTCATCTTCGTCGCGCAACATGCCCTGATTGCGCAGGAAGCCGATGGCCAGATATCCGGGGTAGTCCCCAATTGTCATGGCCGTCACGATCTCGCGGCTGTTCAGGAAGATCGTCAACGGACGTTCTTCTACGACGCTGATGTCCTGTGGGTTTCCGTCATGGTCGAAACCAGTCACGCGCCGGGTCAGACGAGCGAGCGAGGGATTGGGCGCGATGAGCATTGCGTTGGGCTGTCTCTGTGGCTACGGGTCTGAGTAACTCTCGGAAATGCACCTTAGAAAAAACTCATGTCTTCCACCAGCCCAAGACGCGAATTCTGGCGCGGCGTGCGCGCGGCGATGCCCTTTGCGATCGTGATCATTCCCTTCTCGATGCTCTTTGGTCTCGTTGCGACAGAAGCGGGCCTGAGCCTCTTCGAGACGATGACCTTTTCGCTCGTGGTGATTGCCGGGGCGGCACAGTTCACGGCGCTTGGGCTCATGCAGGAAAATGCGCCTACGGTCATTGTGATTATCTCGGCGCTCGCGGTGAATATGCGCATGGCGATGTACTCCGCCTCGCTGGTCCCGCATATGGGGCCACTGCCGTTTTGGGAACGTGCCCTTGTGGCCTATTTCATGGTGGATCAACCCTACGCTCTGACGGCCAATCGCTTTGAGGATGAACCCGGGCGGCCTTTGCGTGAACATAAGGCGTTTTATTGGGGCTGTACCTGGGTTGTGGTTCCGCTTTGGTGGTCCATGACGCTTTTGGGCGCATTGGTGGGCCAATCCATTCCAGACTGGCTGGCGCTTGATTTTGCCGTACCGATTACATTCTTGGCGGTTGTCGCACCGATGTTGCGCACGCGCGCGCATCTCATTGCGGCAGGGGCGGCAATCCTGTCCGCGCTGGCGTTTGCGTGGTTGCCCTATAACCTTGGCCTGATCGTGGGCGGAATGATCGGCATGATGGCTGGTGCGGAAGCGGAACGGCGGGGGCTGGCATGAGCACCTTTCCCGACCTCTGGATCATTATCATCGGGCTGGCCATTGGCACATTTCTGCTGCGGTTTTCTTTTCTAGGGCTGATCGGCGACAAGCCCTTGCCCGAATGGGTGATCCGCCATTTGCGCTACACGGCTGTAGCCGTGATCCCGGCTCTTGTGGCGCCGATGGTCGTCTGGCCTGCAGCGACTGATGGGACGCCTGACCCCGCGCGTCTGGCTGCAGCGGCCGTCACGCTGCTTGTGGGGCTTTGGACGCGCAACATCATCCTCGCCATCCTGAGCGGCGGGATCACGCTTTACGCGGGGCTCTATTTATTGGGCTAACTGCCGTTCGAGGCGCTGGATGGCGATGGTTTTGTCATCTTCATCGTTCTCGCGCAGGACGCGCTCGGTCACACCGGGAATGGCGGCGAATTGCGCGCGGAGGTTCTGTGGGTAGAACGTCGTCTTGATGCCTTCGAACCCGGGCAATTTTGCAAGCAGGCTGGACGTTGCATTGGCACAATAGGCTTGCGAGACCGCGCCATTGTTCACAGCAAGTTGCAAGGCCTGCTGCGCCACGTCGCGCGAGACTTCGATTCGCTGGATTGTGACATAGAAGGTTGAGCGCGCGTGGGCCGAAGCATAGGCGCGTTTGACCTCGGGGGTCACACCAAACAGAACATCCGCACGTTCCGGCACGCTCGAGAATGATACGGATCCTGCGGGATCAAAGATGATCCGTTCGGACCCGTTGATCAACAACGACGTATGCGCGCCCGCACCGCTGCGCGCATTGATCATGGTATAGAGTTCAAGCGCCGGGGGGCCGTCATGCACATACCGCGCCGCAGCGATCTTGGCCGGATCGTCATAGCGCGTGTCCGTGGCGCAGCCCGCCAATACACCGAGGCCCAGGAGGACGATGGAAAGCTTTGCCCACCCGGCCCGCATCGGATCAGGCGCCGATGAGTGCGAGAAGCACTACGGCGATCAAAATCACGACAACCGATTTGATGGTGAAGTTGATGAAGCCGTTGAACGTTTTTTCCTGAACGGAGATGTCCATCTCGCCATGTTTGTGCTCAGACATGTCGCGCATTCCCTCTGCTGGTTCCCTTGGATGATGTCTCTAGCGCACCTTGCTCAGCCTGTCACGGGGCAGGGCCGCGCGATTATGTCGCTTTTCCCTCTTCTTCGAGGCGTTTGGCGAGGGCAAATCCAATGCGCCTTGGGGCGACTTCCGGAGTTGTTTTTGGCAAGGCGCGCAACAGGACATTCAGCTGGCTCACATGCTGGACCAACTGCGTCCGCGCGCCTGTGGGGTCCGCGCCGTAGAAGGTGATGATGTCCGGATCGAAATAACCCATGCCTTCGATGCGCATGACACCGGCATCGCCGCCGGCAAAGCCCATGGCAACTTCATGCTCGCTATCCAGCGTTTCCTCAAACTTCTGAATATAAAGGATAAGTCGCTCATAGGCCCATTCGGCGGGGCTCTTGCGTTCCACGGGTTTGTCCGTCACGGCCGTCGGCGCAGGGGTGGTGTCCGCCTCTTCGGTATGGGCATCAAGCCTGCGGGGGAGGCCCGCGGCTTCTGCGATTTCCGCAGATGTCTCGATCCGGTCGTCCATACTGTGCCTTTCAGTCAAAAGTGCCCGCGATCCGCCCCAGCAGCATGAAGGCGCGGGAGGTGCGCGTGGTGGCGAACGCCTGAATCTCACCATCGCTGGCACGCTCGGCAAATTCTGCGAAGACTTTGTCGAAAATGCGCAGGAAGTGATGGGCGGCATCCCGGAAGATCGGGTCCTGCTTCATGCGTCCATGCGCCAGAGCGAGCGACGTACGATCCCGAACGCCGCCAAGTGCCGCGATGGCGCGCCCGCGTGTACCAGAGGCAAAGGCGCGCCAGATCTCTGTGCGCGCCAGATCGGGGCGCAGGTCGTCCATGTAGATGCCGTCCTGGCTCATCAGGGTCAAAACATCCTGGCTGGCTTGCACAAGTTGTGCGGTGGGCCTGTCCTTGAGCGCGCGGCGCAGGGCCGCAAAGCCCTGGGTGTCTTCTGCGGTTTCGGGGAAATTGAGGGCGCGGATGAAGTCTTCCGAAGGCAGCGGCGGCGCCAGCTCTTCAACATTGGTGCCGAGGGCCAGCGCGGGCTGGTCGTCGCCCGTTTCCGTTTCTGCAGGCTGCACGGCCTGGACTTGCGGTGCCGCGGTGGTTTGGCGCGATGAGGTGAAGACGGCCAGGGCCGCTTCGGCTTTGCGCGTTGTTGCCGCGATTTCATCAAGCTTGCGCGTGATCGAAGGCTCGGTTGCGCCGCGCTGGTTCTGCGCGATGTAGGCTTTGCGAATGGCGTCGATCGCGGATTGAAGCCGGGCGCTTTCCTCCCGCATGACCCGGGATGCGCGCGTTGCCGAGGCGGCGACCCAGATCATGGCGATGGGAAAAAAAACGACCATAGCGGTCATGACAAAGACCAGCCCGCTCTCACCGGCAGGTTTGAGAAACAGGAAAAACAGGACGCACAACAGCAACCAGACAACCGACATGAGCGCGGCCACGGCCTCGGATTGCCCGAAGCCGCCCGCATCCGCCCGGTCGTATAGGCCCGGCGGGGTGGGGCGTGCGCTGGACGTGGACTTCGCGTCGTCAGACATGTGCATGTGCCTCAGAGGTATTTGATCTCGAGAACTTCATAGCTCTTGGTGCCCCCGGGGGTGCGCACTTCGACACTGTCGCCTTCGTCCTTGCCAATCAATGACCGCGCAATCGGGCTTTTGATGTTGAGCAGACCGGCCTCCACGCTGGCCTCGTGTTCGCCCACGATCTGCCAGGTCTTTTCTTCGTCCGTGTCCTCATCCACGAGGGTCACGGTCGCGCCGAACTTGATGGTGCCGGAGAGCTTGCTCGGATCAATGACTTCGGCAAGACCGATCACCCCTTCGAGCTCTTTGATGCGCCCTTCGATGAAGGATTGTTTCTCGCGCGCGGAGTGATATTCGGCATTCTCCGAGAGGTCGCCGTGTTCGCGGGCTTCCGCAATGGCTTTGATGATGGCCGGGCGCTCTTCGCTCTTGAGCTGTTTGAGCTCTGTCTCAAGCGCAGTGAAGCCTGCGCGGGTCATCGGAATTTTATCCATATCTACCACCAAATTTGCCGCCTGCCCGATCTGGGCGGCGGCTGGGTTCGCTTCCATCGAAGGTGAATGTGCCCTTTGCAAGCCTGACGTTCAAGGGGGCGGGCCTGTGTTTGGGGCCCGGGCGCGCTTTTGCGCCTTAGCTGTAGCGGTCTTGCAAGGCTGGCAGGCAGGAGAGGATGCGATCAGTCTGCGGCGCGCCAAGGTTCTGCGCGCGCCACCAGTCTTCATGCGCACCGGCCAGAACAACGGGGTAGCGCTCCAGCTGAAGGATATGCGCGATGGCGAACCGGTGATTGCCCGACCCGGTCTTGCTGAGCGTGCCGTCCGCGTTCACCACGACCATCGATTCAAAGCTTGAGACATCTCGCGAAAACCCCGTTGTGCGCAGAGATGTGACAAGCCCTCCGACATACTCTCGCAGGAAGGCCTCGATCTCGGCTGTGCTGCGCATGGCGATGTCTTTGTGGCGGGCGACGCCTTGGGTATGTAATTCCTCGGTCAGTTTCGCGTGCCATTGCGTGTCGTGGATGGCGTCCCCTTTCGAGATGAAATCCTTCAGGAGTTTATACCGCGCTTCCTGTGTGATCGGTGTGCGCTTTGCAAAATGGGCGGCCGGGATGATAAAAGGCTCTCGTTTCTTGAGCCCGGGGCGCATGGCATTGACGATCGGTTTGGGCAGCCATCTGTTCAACTGCGCGATGCGCGCTTTCCCGACCGGCCATTTCGTCCCGAAGTGATGATCAATCAGGGCAGGTCTGATCCAAAGCACAGCGCGATCGCCCGCGTCGCGCCGGAAAGATCTTTGCGTCAGGTTGGGCATCATGCGTCTCCGGTCCTGACAGGGCTATGCCATGAGAGCTGGATGCGTTCCAGTGTGTCTCGCGTCTGCAAGCTGACGAGGCTCGTTGAAACGGGCCAAGCGGTTGGATTTGTGTCAAACGCTCCGAAAACTTCGAGCCTCTGATCGATCAATTCGTCCTTTGTGTTCATGTTTCCGAAACTGTTGTGAAGACAAGCTGAAGGCATCGATGATCCACGCGAAGGTGGTGAGACGTTGTGAACAAGTTCAGTCGAGTTGAGTCTTTCCGGCACATTCTCGCCACAATTCGAACACAGCTTTGCCGCGTGATCCCAAGACTTAGGTGGTGTCCCGCTCGGGGACAGACAGATCGCCAAGGAGAGATGATATGGTTCTGGTTATGATGATTGCAGGTGCGGTACTTGGCACAATCACAGCGGTATTTGCCTGGGCCGCTCTGGGAACCAGCCTCCTCGTGGCCTTCGCAATCTACATGTCCGGCGGTCTGATTGGCGGCTTGGTCGGGGCGGTGGCAAGCTATCTGCGCCCAGAGCCCGCATCATTTCTCTCGCCTTCCAGCGCGGCGATGATGTGACACTTGTGCGACGGGTTGAGGACCTCACGGTTTCCTGACTCCAATCAATTGCTAACGATTGCTAAGCTACCCTCAGCCATGTCACGTTAACTGGGGACTATATAATGAATTCGCGTCGTACTTTCCTGGCCTCCGCAGCTGCCACACTTGCTACGCCAGCCTTTGCCTTCAAACTCGATCCGATCCTGGAGCCGCAATACGTGGCGATGGATCCTGCCGTCGCAGCGCAGCAGATCCTTGTGCTGCCACGCGCGCGCTTCCTGTATTTCATTGACCAACCGGGCCGCGCATTGCGGTATGGCGTCGGTGTGGGGCAGGCCGGGCTCGATTTTCAGGGGGAAGCGATCATTCAGGTCAAGAAGGAATGGCCGACATGGCGCCCGACCAATGAAATGATCGAACGTGATCCGCGCGCCTACGCAAAGTTTGTTGACAACGACTACGTCCAGCCGGGTGGGCCGGGCAACCCGTTGGGCGCACGCGCGCTCTACCTGTTCCAGAACGGGCGCGACACCTACTACCGTATTCACGGGACCACAGCGCCGCGCTCAATCGGACAAGCCGCATCGAACGGCTGTATCCGCATGCTCAACGATCACGTGGTTGACCTCTATGACCGTGTGCCGCGCGGCACGAAGGTCACTGTTCTGTAAGCGAACTGGCTGGCGGTTTGCGTTTGGCTGGAAACCCTTAGGGGTTACCCGCCAAGCGCGATTGCCCAGATCGCGATGATGGGCATCACCATTGCGAACCCAATCAGGAACATGTGCACCAGCTTCATGACCGGGCTGTCGGCAATACTTTCCGACGATGTCATGGCGGACATCACAAGGTAGCCATTTCTCTCCTGACGCGCTTTTTCAGCGCGAATTGAGTCCATTGCGCGCTTGTGCACCGCAGCTTGTCGCGCCGCTTCTTCCGCGTCGCGCACGTCCGCGAACAGGGCTTGGCTTCCGTCCATGAATTTGGCTCCCGAGTACTGGCAAATGTCGGTGGTTTAACATCCACTGGGGTGCTAGATGGGCCGAATGAGCCAAGAAACAAGAGCTTTCGATATCATTGTCATCGGCGCAGGCCCCGCGGGGGCGTCAGCGGCCTATACGGCCGCGCGTCTTGGTCTCCGTGTTGCATTGGTCGATAAGGCTCTGTTTCCGAGAGATAAATTATGTGGCGGCGGGTTTACTGGCCGCGCCGCGCGCTACTACTGCGAGGTCTTCGAGCGCGATATTCCGCAACAATTTGATCGAAAAGATGCGGTCACATTCCACGCCTTCGGGCAGGAGCTGGGTGTCATCCCGGATATTCCCCCCATCTACTTGACGATGCGGCTCGATCTGGATGCACTTCTGACGTCGCATGCGCTGGATGCGGGCGCAGAGAACTATACGGGCCAGCGTATCGCGGAGATCGATGCGGCGGAGCAGCGGATCGTTTTGAGCAATGGCGATGTTCTTGAAGCAAGCGTTCTGATTGGGGCTGACGGGATTAGCTCGATAACAGCGCGCAGCCTGTTCGGGCGCGCTTTCGATCCCGAGAACGTGGGTTTTGGTCTCGAGATCGAAGCTCCGCCCGTTGCGGCCGATACCCCATTGCGCATCGATTTCGGGCAGGCAGTGTGGGGGTATGGCTGGTCCTTCCCAAAAAGCGGAAGTCATACGGTCGGCGTCGGTGGCGTCTTGTCAAAAAACCCGGATATGAAGCGTATAATGTCTGACTATGTGGCCGAGCTGGGCGCGCCGCGTGAATTGAAAGTCAAAGGCGCCTATCTGCCTTTTGGACGCGCGCGCAAGCGGCCGGGCCGGGGTGCCACGCTGCTGGCGGGCGATGCCGCCTGGCTTGTCGATCCTGTCACGGGCGAAGGCATTGCCTATGCGATGAAATCCGGCCAGATCGCTGCGCAATCGGCGCATGAGGCCATCAAACGCCGCGAGCCCGACATGGCGCTCAGGATCTACCGCCATCGCTTGCGGCCCATCACATCAGCGATCACGCAGGCCAATCTGGTGCGGCTGATCATTTACTGGGGACCCTTCCGCGAAGGGTTCATCCGCGCGTTTCGCAGGTCAGGAACATTGCGCCACGATTACATGCGTCTGCTCGGCGGTGAGATCGAATATCACACGTTGACCGCCAAGTTGCTCAAGCGCCTTCCGTCCTATCTGAAGCGCGTATTCTGGCGCGCGCGCCCAAAACCCAACGCTTGAAGGCGCTCCGCGTCAGTCGATCCGCGCCATCAGGCCCTGCACGCGCGGCCCGAGGGCGTCCACAATCCGCGCGACCCCATCTGCGTTGGGATGGATGCCATCGGGCTGCATGAAGTCCGCGACATCACGCAGTGTTTGGCCTTCGCTCTGAAGGCCTTCAAAAAACGATGGTGCGTAATCCGCACCGTAGGCCTGGGCCAATTCCGGATACATCGCATCAAAGGCCGCTTTGTAATCCGGCCCATAATTGCCCGGTGCCTGCATCCCCACCAGTAAAACATCAATGTCATTGGCCTGCGCCACTTTGAGGATGCCTTCCAGATTGGCGCGGGCCACCTCTGGGGCAATGCCGCGCAGAAGGTCATTGCCGCCCAAAGCAACAATCATCGCATCGATTTCTGGCGTAAGAGACCATTCAACGCGGGCAAAGCCGCCTGCTGTCGTATCGCCGGACACGCCCGCGTTTACGACCCGCGCAGGTGTACCCTGATCTTCGAGCCAACGACGCAGTTGCGGCACAAACCCATTCATCTCCAGGAGGCCGTATCCTTGGGTGAGGCTGTCGCCCAAGGCGAGAATATCGATGCGCTCCTCCGCCAAGACCGGCCCAGCGGCCAGCAGAAAACAGCTAAAAATAACGCCACCTGCCTTGGCCCGCGCCGCCCGACGCCCATATGTCACCTTGTGCAACATGCCATAGGTCCTTTCATGTCAGAGCCTGTCCTCTCGCTTAAAGATGTGCATCTCGCGCTCGATGGCAATGCCGGTCGGGTGGATATCCTGCATGGGATCACGCTTCAGGTCAGGCGTGGCGAGACGCTGGGGTTGATCGGGCCGTCGGGCTCGGGGAAATCCTCTCTTCTGATGGTCATGGGTGGGCTGGAGCGGGCCACGGGTGGCGAGATCACCGCTTTGACGCGCGATCTCACGGCCATGGATGAGGACGCGCTCGCCCGGTTCCGACGCGATCACATGGGGGTGGTCTTTCAAAGCTTCCATCTCATTCCGACGATGACGGCACTGGAGAACGTGGCCACACCGCTGGAACTCGCGGGGGATCGTGGCGCGTTCGAGCGCGCTGCGGCAGAGCTGGATGCCGTTGGGCTGAGTCACCGTGAAAACCATTATCCGGCGCAAATGTCTGGTGGCGAACAGCAGCGCGTTGCGCTCGCGCGTGCCTCTGTGACGCGCCCGGATATTCTGCTCGCTGACGAGCCGACCGGCAATCTCGATGGGGCCAATGGCGCGGCAATCATGGATCTGCTGTTTGGCCTCAGGGACCGACATGGCGCGACGCTTGTTCTTGTGACCCATTCCCATGCCTTGGCGGATCGCTGTGATCGTGTTGTGCGGTTGCGTGATGGACGCGTGGATCGCGCGGCGCATGCAGAGGCTGCGGAATGAGCCTCTCCATCGCGGCGCGGTTTGCCCGCCGGGAATTACGCGGCGGGCTCAAGGGCTTCCGTATCTTTCTGGCGTGTCTGGTACTTGGGGTGGCCGCGATTGCAGCCGTAGGGTCCGTGCGATCAGCGATTCAGGCGGGGCTGTCGGAGCAGGGTGCTGTTCTTCTGGGGGGCGATGCGGAAGCCTCGTTTACCTATCGGTTCGCCTCTGAGGAGGAGCGGAGTTGGCTGGAGGATCAGGCCCTCGCCGTCTCCGAGATTGCAGATTTCCGTTCCATGGTTGTGGTCGATCAGGAACGCGGGCTGACGCAGGTCAAATCCGTGGATGAGGCCTATCCTTTGATGGGCGAGGTTGTCCTTGATCCCGCGATGCCTTTTGCCGAGGCCATGGCCGGGCGCAACGGTCTGCCCGGCGCCGTGATGGAGCGCGTACTGGCCGATCGTATGGGGCTTGCGGCAGGGGATACTTTTCAACTGGGCAGGCAGAGCTTTGTTCTCAGCGCGGTTCTTGTCTCTGAGCCGGACAGTGCGGGTGGCGGCTTTGGCCTTGGTCCTCGGACCATCGTCCGCACGCAGGCGCTGGAGGCCTCTGGGCTGTTGGGCGATGGCACGCTTTTTGACAGCTCCTACAGGTTGCTCATGCCGCCAGAGACCGATCTCGATGCCGCGCGTACGCATGCTCTTGAGCGGTTTGAAGAGACTGGCCTGCGGTGGCGCGATGCGCGCAATGGAGCGCCAGGGGTCGCGCAATTTGTGGAGCGGTTGGGTGCCTTTCTCGTGCTGGTCGGGCTCTCGGGTCTGGCTGTCGGTGGCATTGGTGTGTCCGCAGCGGTGCGGGCCTATCTGGCGGGCAAGACATCGGTCATTGCCACGTTGCGGACCTTGGGGGCCTCGCGTGCCGTGATCTTTCAGACCTATTTCATTCAAATCGGTATTCTGAGCCTCGCTGGGATCATTCTGGGCCTCGCGCTCGGCGCGCTCGTGCCCATCGTGCTTTCGCCTTTGCTTGAGGCGCGATTGCCCGTACCTGCGGTCTTTCGCATCCATCCCGCGCCATTGGGTGAGGCGGCCTTGTACGGCGTGCTTACTGCATTGATCTTTACACTCTGGCCGCTTGCCCGGACGGAAGAGGTGCGCGCCGCGACGCTCTTTCGAGACGCGCTTTCTTCTGCGCGCGTCCTGCCGGCATGGCGCTTCGTGTTTGCAACAGCGGTGCTGGTGATCGCGCTTGTCGGCGCAGCAGCGGTCTTCTCGGAACGCGCGATGCTAACCCTTTGGACAGCGCTCGGCATTGGCGGCGCGCTCGTCATCCTCGCTGCGGCGGCCTGGTTGATCCGAAAAGCGGCCGCCCGCCTGACGCGTCGCGCCCGCGGCAAGCCCACGCTGCGGTGGTCTCTGGCGGCGATCTCGGGGCCGCGCGAAGGGGCGGCCTCTGTGGTCTTGTCGCTCGGGCTCGGCCTTTCCGTTCTCGCGGCGGTAGGGCAGATCGATGGCAACCTGCGCTCCGCCATTGCACGTGATCTGCCCGAAGTCGCCCCGTCTTACTTCTTCGTGGATATCCAGAAGGATCAGATGCCGGGGTTTTCAGAGCGTTTGGACAGGGATCCGGGCGTCTCGCGTGTCGATTCTGCGCCGATGCTGCGGGGCATCATCACGCGGATCAATGGCCAGCCTGCCTCTGAGGTGGCCGGCGCTCATTGGGTGCTGGAGGGTGACCGAGGCTTGACCTATGCCACCTCAGTTCCGGAGCGCACGCGGCTGACATCCGGCACATGGTGGCCCGAGGACTACACCGGCCCGCCGCTTCTCTCCTTTGCGGCAGAAGAGGCCGAAGAAATGGGCCTGCTTCTGGGCGATGAGATCACCGTCAACATCCTCGGGCGCGACATCACGGCGACGATCGCAAGTTTCCGGGAAGTTGATTTCTCGACAGCCGGGATCGGCTTCATCATGACGATGAATCCCTCTGCCTTGCAAGCCGCCCCACATACGTTCATCGCGACGGTTTATGCCGAAGAAAGCGCCGAGACGGCGATTTTGCGCGATTTGGCCAGCCAGTTTCCCAACATAACCGCAATCCGCGTCCGTGATGCGATTGACCGTGTCTCCGACCTTCTCGCGGGGATTGCCGCCGCGACATCCTATGGCGCGGGCGCGACCTTGCTGACAGGCTTTCTTGTCCTGATCGGGGCCGCCGCGGCGGGCGAGCGCGCGCGTACCTATGAGGCGGCTGTCTTGAAAACGCTGGGCGCAAGCCGGGGTCGCATTTTGCGCAGCTTTGCCTTGCGTGCGGCCCTGCTTGGGGGGGCAGCGGCGCTCGTGGCGTTGTTCGCAGGCATTCTGGGGGGATGGGCGGTCTCGACCTTTGTGATGGAGACGGAGTTCGCAGTGATCTGGCCAAATGCGCTTGCTGTGGTCACGGGGGGTGTCCTTGCGACGCTGTTGGCGGGTCTGCTGTTTGCCTGGCGCCCCCTTGCGGCGCGGCCAGCCGGTGTCTTGCGCACCAAGGAATAGGGCTGTTGCAGAGCTGCAGAATCTGTCAAGGCAGGGGCAAATTGCCGGAGATGATACATGACTGACCAATTGCCAATGCCCATTCCCTCTCCTTTGACCAAGGCTCAGAAATCCCAGCTTCTCAATCTCGTGCGCCGTGCGGCACGCGCGGAAATCCTGCCGCGTTTTCGGAAGATTGACATGTTGGATATCGAAACCAAGTCCGGGGCGCTGGATCTGGTGACCGCTGCGGACAAAGCCGCAGAGGCCATGATCACGCGTGGGCTGCAGATGAGCTTTCCGTCCGCGTTGATCGTTGGAGAAGAAGCCGCAGAGGGCAATCCCAAGCTGCGCGACGGTATTGCCGAGGCCGAGATGTGTTTCCTCATCGATCCTGTCGACGGAACGTGGAACTTTGCGAAAGGGCTCGCCACGTTCGGTACGATGGTTGCGGTGTGCCGCTTTGGAAAGCCTGTGCTTGGCTTGATTTATGATCCTTTGGGCGACGACGTGATCTGGGCAGATGAAGACCATGCTGCTGCGTTCCTGCCTGCGTCTGGCGCGCCGCGGAAGGTCTCGACCGCTGCACCGAAAGCCTTTGGGGATCTGCTTGGCTATATCCATTTGAAACATATGGACAAAGAAGCGCAGCCCAAGGTCGCAGCACTATACCCGGAATTGGCAATGGCCGGCTCGCTGCGGTGTTCAGCGCATGAGTATCGCTTGTTGGCGCAAGGCCACGTGGATTTCGTTCTGTCGTCGCAGCAAACGCCGTGGGACCATGCCGCAGGCGTTGTACTTTGTCAGCAGGCCGGAGGACATGCGGCGATGCTGGATGGGTCCGACTATTCGGCGGCGGTGCGCGAAGGATATCTGCTCAGCGCGTCCTGCAAGGACGTTTGGGAGAGTGTCGCTCAAAAGCTGATCGAGATCGATCTTGTGCCTCAGTCGCAGGACGCGACAACCGAGGCGTGACAGGCGGCCCCTGCGCTTTCGCTCCGGGGCCGTTCTTTTTTACATCGCGTCCAAGAGGCCTTCGCCCGCAGCGATGCCGCATTCTCCGGGGCTGTCCTCGACATGCAGGATCTCGACCTTGCCGTCATTGACCAGCATTGCGTAGCGCTTCGAGCGTGAGATCAGCCCGGCGGGCGGGGCCGTGAAATCCATGCCAACGGCTGTAGTGAAGGCGCTTTCCGCGTCACCCAGCATGGCAATGCCCGCAGCCGTGGCGCCGGTGCTCTCGCCCCAGGCCTGCATGACAAAGGGATCGTTTACAGAGACACAGATGATTTCATCCACGCCTTTCGCAGCAAACTGCTCCTTGGTGCGGATGAAGCTCGGAACATGGGCCGTGGTGCATACGCCGGTGTAGGCACCGGGCACCGCGAAAATCACAACTTTGCGGCCCTTGGTTTTGCTTGCGAGATCAACTGCTTCCGGCCCGTCCGCGCCCATTTGCGTGAAGCTTGCGTCGGGTAGCATGTCGCCTTGTTGGATAGCCATGGATTTCCCACCTGTTGTTTGATGTTGTACCTTCGGCAGATATAGGGTTGTTCGGGCAAGAGAGCCAACGGAAAGGCAAGATGATGTCTCATATCGTGGTGATTGGAGCCGGACAGGCGGGGTCCTCCCTGACGGCCAAACTTCGGGCGGACGGGTTTGATGGCGCCATCACGCTCATCGGTGCGGAGTCTGTTCCACCCTACCAGAGGCCACCCTTGTCGAAGGCCTATCTTCTAGGCGACATGTCTCTCGAGCGGCTCTATCTGCGCCCCGAAAGTTTCTATGCAGATCAAGGGATTGACCTGCGTTTGAGCACATATGTCGACGAGATTGACCGGTCCGCCAAAACGATCCGGATCGGGGCGGAAGACTTGGCCTATGACCAGTTGGCGCTCACCACGGGCTCAGTCCCGAGGCGTTTGCCAGCCGCAATTGGTGGCGATTTGCAGGGCGTCTTTGTGGTCCGCGATCTTGCGGATGTTGATGCGATGGCGCCCGGTGTTGTCGAGGGCAAGCGGGCGCTGATCGTGGGTGGTGGCTATATCGGTCTGGAGGCCGCCGCTGTGGCGGCAAAGAAGGGTATGCAAGTCACGCTGGTGGAGATGTCCGAGCGGATTTTGCAACGCGTGGCAGCCCCCCAGACCTCCGATTTCTTCCGCGATTTGCACCGTTCGCACGGGGTGGATATCCGCGAAGGCATTGGTTTGGATAGACTTTTGGGAGACGGCCATGTCTCCGGCGCGCGTCTGAGCGATGGCTCCGAGATGGAGGTCGATCTGGTGATCGCCGGGATCGGCATTGCCCCTGCGACGGGGTTGGCTGAGGCGGCGGGGCTGGAGATCGACAATGGGGTCAAAGTGGATGCGCAGGGGCGCACGTCTGATCCGGCGATCTGGGCGGCGGGAGATTGCGCCTCTTTTCCCTACCATGACACGCGGATCAGGCTCGAATCCGTGCCCCATGCCATTGATCAGGCAGAGCTTGTCGCACGCAATATGTTGGGGGCAGGTGAGAGCTATACCGCCAAACCTTGGTTCTGGTCGGATCAATATGACGTCAAGTTGCAGATTGCCGGACTCAATACCGGATATGATCGGATCGTGACGCGACAGGGGGACAATGCGGTCTCCTTTTGGTACTTCCGGGGGGAGGATTTGCTGGCGGTGGATGCGATGAATGACCCGCGAGGGTACATGATCGGAAAGCGGTTGATCGAGATGGGGAAATCGCCCACGGACGCACAGGTAACCGGGCCAGAAGCCGAGCTTAAGGCATTGATGCGGCAATGAGAATTGTCGCGGGGCGCTTTCGCGGTCGGGCGTTGACGCCGCTTGGCAAAGGCGACCCTGCCGCGCATTTGCGCCCGACGACGGACCGGGTGCGCGAGGCGCTTTTCAATATGCTGGGCGGCGGGCGGTTCGGGGACCCTTTCGAGGGGGCGGTACTGGATCTTTTTGCGGGCACCGGCGCGCTGGGTCTGGAGGCCATCTCGCGGGGCAATGACAGCGTCACTTTTGTTGAAAGCGGCCGCAAGGCGCAGCGTATTTTACAGAGCAATATCAATCTCTTGAATGTATCTGACGAGACGCGGATCATCTCCAGGGACGCCACAAGACTCCCGCTCAACACGACCGCTCCGGCGCGTCTTGTTTTCCTCGATCCACCTTATGGCAAGGGCCTTGGTGCGGCGGCTCTGAAGGCTGCGGCGCTACAGAATTGGGTGGCGGAGGATGTTTTGGTTGTCTGGGAAGAAAACGCGCAACAAAGCCCGCCGGAAGGTTTCGAACTGCTGGATGTGCGGCGGTATGGAGATACCACTATTTCACTCATGGGCCGCGTTTGACGGGGGGTATTTGTGCGATTTGGGTCTCAAATCGTACAAATACCCCCCGCCGGGACCACGAGCAGCGCACGGTCACTGCGCAACGGCGTGATGTGACGTCTAGTTGACGTCGGCCACAGGCCCTTGCGCGGCATCGACATGGCCACGCGCTGCCTTCAGAAGGGCCGCGCCATCGAAGCCCTTGGCATCCATCTCGACAACCCAATCCGCGATCACCTCATCGCCCAGCGCCTTGATCTGAGCCGCAACCTCAGGGCTGATCTCCGCGATTTCATTGCCGGCCTCGTCCATGGCAGCGCGGCCGTCGCGGTCGCCGATGTCATGGGCGCGTCCGGCCCATTGCGAAGCCATAAGGCCGGAGTGATCGTCGATCACCTTGCGCAGATCCTCGGGCAGGCCCTCGTAGACCTCGCGGTTCATCGCCCAGATGAAGAAGAGATTGTAGAGCGAGCGGTCACCGGCCACATCCGTGTGGCTGTCGGTCAGCTCATCGAGTTTGAGCGAGGGCGACATCTCCCATGTGATCACGCCACCATCGACCACGCCGCGCGCGAGCGCCTCGGGGAACGCAGGCACCGGCATGCCCACAGGCGTGGCGCCGAGCTTGTTCAGCAACAGGGTCGCGGGCCGTGAGGGGCCGCGCAGCTTGAGGCCTGCGAAATCGGTGATGTCCTCGATGGCAGCGCCGGTTTTGTGCACAAGGCCGGGGCCATGCATATGGGCTGCGATCAGATGCACATCGGCAAAGTCATCGGCCAGATATTCCTGCGTGAAATGCCAGGCGGCGACGCTGGCTTCCTCAGCAGATTTGGTGACCATGAAGGGCAGCTCCATGGTCTCGGCTTCCGGGAAGCGGCCCGGCTGGTAGCCGGGAATGACCCAACCGCCATCAATGACGCCATCTGCGATCAGATCGTATTGCGCGGGCGCGGCGCCGCCCAGCTGCATGAAGGGGAAGATGTTGATTTTCAGCGCGCCGCCGGAGGCCTCTTCGACCGCTTTGGCCCAGGGCTCGATAAAGTGTTTCGGGTTCGCGGAATTGGGCGAGACGAAATGCTGGAAGTTCAGCGTGATCGGTTCGGCCATGGCGGGTGTTGTAAGGAGGGCGGCCACGAGGGTGGCGGATTTGAAGAGGGTCATGGGAGGACCTCCTTTGGTCGTGACGCTGCATTGCAGCACAGAGGTGATGTATGGGGTCTGGGGGGTAGTTGCAAATGGGTCGCAAGTTTTGGGTGCGTGACGTGAGATCTCAGAGTTTCGCAATGTGTTGAATGTGTTGGTTGAAACAGGGATTGGGGGGAGGTTTTGATATTTTTCCCCTGCTTTTGAGAGCCCTGTTCGGAGCAAAGGCCGAAGGCCGCCGAACAAAGTCAGCCCCACCCGGGGGCTGGCTTTTTGGTGGAGCTGCCTGCGTCGAAATACCGGTGCGATGACTTGGTTGGCATCAAGCGCTGCCGAACGCAGGCTGTGCACGCCACCCCTGGGGCTGACTTCGTTCGGTTACACGCGATGATAGGGGCTGCCTGCGAGGATCGAGGTTGCGCGGTAGATCTGTTCGGCCAGCATCACGCGCACGAGCATATGTGGCCAGACCATTTTACCAAAGCTCACCGAGAGGTCCGCCTCCGCGCGCAAATCCGGCGCGATACCGTCGGCGCCGCCGATGACGAAAGCGGCATGGCTGCGGCCCTGATCGCGCCATGTGGCGAGCTTCTGGGCAAAGTCCGGCGAGGAGAGCACAGTACCGCGTTCATCCAGCATCACACGCACGGCGCCATCCGGGATCGCGCGGCGCAGCAGCGGCGCTTCGCCTGCCATGCCCGCGCTTTTGCGATCTTCCACTTCCACGACAGACAGGGGACCAAGGCCCAGGCCTCGCCCCGTGCGCGTGGCGCGCAGCACATAATCGTCAAGCAAGTCTTTCTCAGGCCCCTTGCGGAGCCTGCCAACCGCACAAATGCTCAGCTGCATGACCGGGTCAGGCGCTGGGCGGTTGTGCGTCCCCGGGGAGCCACATCTTTTCGAGCTGGTAGAAATCGCGCACTTCCGGCCGGAAGAGATGCACGATGACATCGCCCGTATCGATGAGGACCCAATCGCCCGTATCCTTCCCTTCAACCCGCGACAGCCGTCCGAGATCCGCTTTCAGCGTGGCGACGAGCTTTTCAGCCATGGCGCCAACCTGACGCGAGGAACGCCCCGAGGCGATGACCATATAGTCACCCATCGAGCTTTTCCCGCGCAGATCGATCTGCACGACGTCTTCGGCCTTGTTTTCGTCAAGGGAGGTTAGGATGAGATCGCGCAGCGTCTCGCTGCTGACATCCTGGGCTTGGGCCATCTTGGCCCCCTCATGCGCGGCGGAATGCGCCGCATCCATGGAAAGAGACAGAGTTCTGTCCTCCTTGCAAACACACCGCTGAGTCCCGGTGCCTGGACGTGCTCAAGGTAACAGTGGTCGGGAGGTTTTTCAATTGGCTGCGATGGCGGTCAGCTCGGGGCCAGCACTTCGATGGTTTGGCTCAGCAGGCCGGCGCCTTCATCTGCGCCGCGCGCATCGGCGTGTACGGCCAGAGCCGAGACGACGATAATGCCGGACAAAAACATATAAATTACTGAAAACTTACTCAGCATGGTCAAACACCCCTGTTCGCTTATTGTTACCTACGCAAGGGTTCGCCAGGTGGATCACATTGGCCCGTGCGATTTTGCATCCTCTTGCGCGAGGCCCGGTTGCGCGCTATGCCGCCGGGCATGCAAATGCTGGTCAACAGATCTGATCGCGCGCGCTTGCGGGAGCGATTTTACGGAGCGCGCTGCGCCGTGCTGGCCCACCTATAACGTGCACTTTGCGCGATGATCTGACGTTATTCACTTTTCGAACCGGGAGAGGACCAAGCCATGTCCCCCAAGACGCTCTACGACAAAATCTGGGACGCGCATGTTGCGCATGAAGCGGAAGACGGCACCTGCCTGCTCTATATCGACCGCCACCTCGTGCATGAGGTGACGAGCCCGCAGGCCTTTGAGGGGCTGCGCATGGCGGGTCGCAAGGTGCGCGCGCCGGAGAAAACGATTGCCGTGCCTGATCACAACGTGCCGACAACGCCCGGGCGCGAGAACCCGGAGAACATGACCGAGGACAGCGCCATTCAGGTGGCCGCGCTTGATAGCAATGCCAAGGAATTTGGCATTCACTATTACCCCGTGACCGATGTGCGTCAGGGGATTGTGCATATCGTGGGCCCGGAACAGGGCTGGACGCTGCCCGGCATGACCGTCGTGTGCGGCGACAGCCATACCGCGACCCATGGCGCCTTTGGGGCGCTGGCCCACGGGATCGGGACGTCCGAGGTGGAGCACGTTCTGGCCACGCAGACGTTGATCCAGAAGAAGTCCAAGAACATGAAGGTCGAGATCACCGGGCAGCTGCGCCCCGGCGTGACGGCCAAGGACATTACGCTCTCTGTCATCGGCGAGACCGGGACCGCGGGCGGCACGGGCTATGTCATCGAATATTGCGGCGAGGCGATCCGCTCGCTCTCCATGGAAGGCCGGATGACGGTCTGCAACATGGCCATTGAGGGTGGCGCGCGCGCCGGTCTGATTGCGCCCGATGAAGTGACCTATGAATATGTCAAAGGCCGGCCCCACGCGCCCAAGGGCGCGCAATGGGAGGCGGCGCTTGCGTGGTGGAAGACGCTCTATTCCGACGATGATGCCCATTGGGACAAGGTCATCACGATCCGCGGCGAAGATATCGCTCCGGTTGTAACCTGGGGCACCTCGCCCGAAGATGTGCTGCCCATCACGGATGTTGTGCCTGCACCAGACAATTTCGAGGGTGGCAAGGTCGAGGCGGTCAAGCGCTCCCTAGAATATATGGGCCTGACACCGGGGCAGAAACTGTCTGACATCGAGATTGACACGGTCTTTATCGGCTCATGCACCAACGGTCGCATCGAAGACCTGCGCGCGGCGGCGGATATTCTGCGCGGCAAGAAGATTGCCGTGAAACGCGCGATGGTTGTCCCTGGCTCCGGTCTGGTCCGGGCGCAGGCCGAAGAAGAGGGTCTCGCGGATGTCTTCAAGGAGGCCGGATTTGAGTGGCGCCTCGCGGGTTGTTCGATGTGTCTTGCGATGAACCCGGATCAACTGGCGCCGGGCGAACGCTGCGCGGC
Source organism: Primorskyibacter sp. S187A (assembly GCF_049800955.1). Lineage (NCBI taxonomy): Bacteria > Pseudomonadati > Pseudomonadota > Alphaproteobacteria > Rhodobacterales > Roseobacteraceae > Primorskyibacter > Primorskyibacter sp. S187A. The sequence goes on from NZ_JBNAGA010000002.1 coordinate 667,310, forward strand.
CACGTCCAACCGGAACTTCGAAGGCCGTCAGGGCCGAGGCGGCCGCACACACCTCATGTCGCCCGCCATGGCAGCGGCAGCGGCGGTCAGCGGCAAGCTCACGGATGTGCGCGAAGTCCTTTGATTCGCTGACTTTGGGTCAAAAGCAGGAAACAATTCGTTCGCTGCGGGCGCATTGTTCGCAACATTAGCCACGGCGCGATCCCCGTAAAGCGGGCCGTGGCATATTTCGCACAACCTAAAGATGTATCTGACACAATTTGACCAAAAATTGTGACAGATGCGGTCATAATCTGTTAAAGTTTAGACACATTCCGGTGGCGGTGCATTTTAAGTTCGGGGAACATAATGAAACACATTTCGTATATTGCTGCGATTGCAGCAACGACTCTCATCGCGGCTCCTGCCAGTGCCGCGCTTCTGGAGATGGATGGCTTCACAGCCACTCTGGAAACAGCCGATATCGTATCGACGTCCATGGGTCTGACCGACCGGGTCGGGGCCAGTGGCTTCCGTATGATCGACGTCAACGACGAGATCGACGAGCTCGAGCAAGAGTTTGTCGCCTGGTGCGTCGATATTGAGCATACGCTGATTGGTGTTGGCGACACGCATGAGTACGAGGTCACATCGACACCGTTCTCAAACAGCACAGGCCTGACAGCTGCAGCTCAGATGCGCCTGACAGCGCTGTTCAACACATCCTACGACAGTGTCGATATCACCGACGGCGACGAGGCCGCCGCGTGGCAGTTGGCCGTGTGGGAAGCTGCGTTCGAAACGGATAGCCTGATGAGCCTGACCTCCGGTGATTTCACCGCGACAAGCGCAGGCAGCGTTGGAATGGCAAACAGCATGCTGGCCGCCGCGGCGAGCGCGATTTCGTCCTCGTCAGTGGGTGACAAGTATTCCCTGGTATATCTGGAAAGCGACGGCGATTTCGGCCGTGACTTCAGCCAGAACCTCGTGACAGCTGTCGTGGCGCCTGTGCCGCTTCCTGCCGCTGGCTTCCTGCTTCTGGGCGGTCTTGCAGGTTTCGCTGCGCTCAAGCGCCGCAAGACCAGCTGATCCACACCCACCATCGGACATGCCCGAAATGGACCGGTCGCCCCTCAGGCGGCCGGTTTTCTTTTGCGCGACACGTTTTCCTGATCGGTTTTTTCGCTGGCCCGGGTCTTGGCCCCCGGCGCAGTATCTGAGATAAGCCGCGCAGCAAAAAGACACATCCGCCGAGGAGATGGCTCATGGAAAAATTCGAAACACTCACCGGGATCGCAGCACCGATGCCATTGGTGAATATCGACACAGATATGATCATCCCCAAACAGTTCCTCAAAACGATCAAGCGCTCCGGTCTTGGCGTGCATCTGTTCGATGAGATGCGTTTTGATGATGATGGCAATGAAATCCCCGATTTCGTGCTCAACAAAGAGGCCTATCGCGAAGCCTCGATCATCGTGGCGGGCGATAACTTCGGCTGCGGTTCCTCGCGCGAGCATGCGCCATGGGCGCTTGCGGATTTCGGTATCAAGGTTGTGATCTCGACCTCTTTCGCGGACATCTTCTACAACAACTGCTTCAAGAACGGCATGTTGCCGATCGTGATGCCGCAAGAGGTCGTGGATATTCTGATGAAGGATGCCGAGAAAGGCTCCAACGCGCGCATCATCGTTGATCTGGAAGCCCAGAGCGTGACCAGCTCGGATGGTGAGGTGTTCTCCTTCGAGATCGACCCCTTCAAGAAGCACTGTCTTCTGGAAGGCCTCGATGACATCGGTCAAACGCTCTCAAAAGCCAGTGCAATCGATACGTTTGAGACTCAGGCAGCCCAATCGCGCCCCTGGGTGTGACGGTGATTTTCACCAGAAATTAATCTTTCCTTAAGGTAAACTTGTGGTGGTGTACCCTGCCACCACAAGATATTGTGTTTTCTCGTGAAATGCCATTTTTTTGCCTCTGCATTGATGCATTGAGGCACCAGTCTCTCCCTCAAAACGCCCAACCGGTAAGGTTTTGTTAACCCTGTTGTTGAGGGGAATAACGAAATGCGGCAACACAATGGCAAGACTGTGACGCGCTGGGCCACTCTCCAGGGTGATTGCAGGCAAGAGGTCCGGCGAAGCATCGGACCCGAACCGAGGAAGGGAAACGAGCTGTGATCTCGCGAGCAATCAATGCTTTGGCGCGTGCACTTCTCATGGCGATCATGGTGGCACTGCCATCATTGGTTTTGCCATCGGTGAGCGTCGATGGCGCACAGATCACTCTGTTCGTCTGCCTGTTGGCCGGGATCTTCACCTTTGTGGAGTATTTCTCGACCTATCCCTCCATTATCGAATTCCGGGACGCAGCACCGTTTAACCGGATGCGCTATTTTATGGCGGCTCTGATCGTCTGCGTCCTGACACTGCTCTACGCTGGGATGACCCATGCCAGCACGCTGATCCAGTGGGTCACTGTTGCGGGTGTCACGATGGGCGAATTGCTCGATATCCCGTTCTCGCCTGTCCGTCTGGTCCTGTTGGCCATGCCGGAGAGTGTGGATCTGGCGATGCTCTACATGATCCGCGATGGTGCGGCGCTCTCCTATGCGATCTCGCTGGTGGGGATCCTTGCCTTCTACGGTCTGGTGCGGGTCTATGACTGGCCTGCGCGCAAGGGCGCTTTCAATGTCTGGGTGAACCTGCCGCTCTTTGATCCGACCACGGGCGGCGATGTTGTCCCGCGGTTGCGCCGTGATGGGCAGATCAACATTGCGATCGGGATTTTGCTTCCCTTTCTGCTCCCAGCGCTTGCGGCCATTGCCTCCAGCATGTTTGACTTGGCCACGCTATTCAAAAGCCAAAGCTATGTCTGGAGCCTCGCGGCGTGGTCCTTCCTTCCTGCCAGCATGATCATGCGCGGTATCGCGATGAACCGGATCGCCGAGCTGATCGAGAACAAGCGCCAGCGCGCTTACGCCAAGGCCGCCGCCGAACAGGTCTGATCTGTTTCGTTCTTGCGATGCTCTTCGCGGTCCCCGTGGCCGCGGATACATTGCGTTTGGCCTTTTGGGATGTGCGCCTCTCGCGCGATGGTCCAGGGATTTTGCTGCGCGATATCCTGCGCGAGCGCGGCGATGATCTGGTTGCGGCGCGCGCGGTCATTGCTCAGGTCGCGCCGGATATACTTGTTCTTTCAGGCATCGACACGGACGCCGAGGGTCGGACGCTTGCGGCCTTTGCAGATTTTTTGGGGGGCTATCCCAATCAGTTGACCAAGGTCGGCAACGAGGGGCGCTTGAGCGGGCTGGATCTCAACGGCGATGGCCGCCGCAATACGGCGCAGGACACGCTGGGCTTCGGCAATTTTCCCGGCAATGGCGGCTTGGCCGTTCTGGCGCGCGAAGGTATGGCCCTGAGCCTCGAGCAGGACTTTACCGGACTTCTCTGGCGCGACGTGCCCGAGGCCATGCTGGCGCCCGGCGTTTTGGCGGAGGGGGCGGAGGCGATCCAGCCCCTTTCCAGCACGGGTCACTGGGTTGTGCGCGCCGGGCCGCTTGCGCTGCTGATCCACGGGGCGACGCCGCCCATCTTCGATGGTCCGGAGGATCGCAACGGGCGCCGCAACCATGATGAGGCCGCACTCTGGTCCCACGTGCTGGACGGGCATCTTGGCCAGCCCATCACCGGGCCTTTTGCGCTCATGGCCAAGGTCAATGCTGATCCGGTGGACGGCGAGGCGCGCAACGGTGCGATCCAGCGGCTCTTGGCCGATCCGCGTTTGCAGGACCCCAAGCCCACCAGCCTCGGCGCGGTGCAGGAGGCGACGCCGGGCCACAGGGGTGACCCGGCGCTGGACACGGCCAATTGGGATGAGCCCGCGCCCGGCAACCTGAGAGCGGATTACATCCTGCCCTCGGTTGATCTTGACGTATTGGACGCAGGCGTCATGTGGCCCGCGCCGGGCTCCGAGGTGGCGCAGCTTGGGAACCACGGTCTGGTCTGGGTGGATGTGCGTCTGCCAGCCCCCTGACGGCGCTGGTCTGCGCCAGGGCATCGACCGGTGTCGTGGGGCGGAAGTCCGGCAGGTCCGCCGCGAAGTCCTTGGGGTCGATGCTGTGGGGTTTGCTCCAGAGATAGCGCATTTCGAACATCCCCTTGATGAAGGGCATGAAGACTTGGGCGAGCCGGAGCGGCCCCCACGCCATTGTCCGCGCGGTGATGCGCCGGTCTGTCGCCAGGCAGAGCGCCAGCGCCATCTGCGCGCCAGATAACGTGTAGCCCGGGTAGAGCACTTCATGCTGATCTGGCAGGTCACGGTCCAGCAGCGCCACGCCCGCACGGGTCAGATCGGGCAGGAAGGCCCAGGCATGGGGCGCATCCAGCGCGCCCGGATAGCTGATCCGGCCCTTGCGGAGCGGCTTTGTGATGACGCGGTCATACCAATTGCCGGTGTCGCCCAGATCGATGTAATCGCCTGCCCGCAGGATCAGCAGCTTGATGCCCGCAGCCCGGTACATCTCCTCGATCTCGATGCGCAAACGCCCAAGGGGGTTCGTCGCCGCATGGGGTGTGCTGGCCCGCAGAACGCTGGGCGCATCCGGGCCATAGACATACAGATTGCCGGGAAAGAGCACCCGCGCGCCCGAGGCCTGTGCAGCCGCGATCACAGCTCTGGTTTGTTCCGGCAATTCCGCGGCCCAGCGGTCATACGGCGGGTTCCACGCATTGACGATCACATCCATGCCCTGCGCGGCCTGTTCGAGATCGTCTCTGCCGCGCTGAAAGAGATGAACCTCCCAGCCGGCCTGCCAGAGCGCATCAGTCATCGCGCCGCCAAAACGGCCGGAAGATCCTAGAATGAGGGCTTTACGTGTCATGGCTATCTCCATCGTTTGGGAGAGAGTGCCCAGAAGATAAATGAATGGGAATTGCGCAATTCTGGCTATGTGCTATGCGAAAGTGCATGGATGCACGGTTGGACAAACTGGAATGGTCACTGGTCGAGAGCTTTCTCGCCGTGGCGGAGGAGGGCTCCCTCTCCGCAGCGGCGCGGCGCCTCGGGCTGGCGCAGCCAACGGTGGGTCGGCAAGTGCGGCAGCTGGAGGCACAGCTTGGCTTTGCGCTCTTTGATCGCCAGCCGCGCGGCCTCCGCCTGACGGACAAAGGCGGCGATCTTCTGGGGCCCGCACGGGCCATGCAGGCCGCCGCGTCGCAACTCGCCCTCGCCGCCGCAGGTGCGTCGGATGAACTGGCAGGCACGGTGCGCATCACGGCCTCTGTCTTCACCGCGCAGCATGCCCTGCCGCAGCTCATTGCCGAGATGCGCCGCGATTTGCCCGAAATCCAGATTGAGCTTGTCCCCAATGACAGCAGCGAAAACCTGTTGTTTCGCGAGGCCGACATTGCGCTGCGCATGTATCGCTCCGAGCAATTGGAGATCGTGACGCGCAGGGTAGGCGATTTGCGATTGGGGCTCTATGCGGCGCGCAGTTATCTGGATCGAGTGGGCTATCCCGAAACGCTTGAGGAGGTGATGGCGCTGGATTGGGTCGGGTATGATCGCTCCGAGATGATGATCAACGGGATGCGCGATGCGGGCTTCAATGTCTCGCGGGACTGGTTTGCGGTGCGCTGTGATCAGCATGCCGTTTACCACCAGCTCTTGCGCGCGGGCTGTGGCGTTGGGTTTTCGCAAGCGGTGGTGACGGAGGCGGATCCTCAGATGGTGCGCCTCGTGCCGGAGCTTCCCATTCCGCCGTTGCCGCTTTGGCTGGCCGCCCATGAGACGGTGCGTCGCGTGCCGCGGGTTGCGCTCGTCTGGGAGCGGCTTCAACACGGGCTTGCGCGGTATGTTGCTTGAGCGCGGTTTGACGCGCAGGCCACCTGAGCGCGGTTCGGCGCGCATGACAATTGAGCGCGGTTCGGCGCGCTACGTCGCATGAGGCGCAGGCCCTGCCACCTTGATCATCGCGGCCCTGCGCGCTAGGGCAGCGCCAAGCATTTATCAGTCAAAGGACCCTGATCCCATGAGCACGCCTTCTCTTCTCATCCTGCCCGGTGACGGCATTGGCCCCGAGGTTATGGAACAGGTCCGCCGGGTGATCGGCTGGTTTGATGACAAGCGTGGGCTGGCCATTGATGTCTCGGAAGATCTCGTGGGCGGCGCGGCTTATGACAAGCACGGCGTGCCGCTGGCCGATGAGACGATGGCCAAGGCGCAGGAGGTGGACGCGGTTCTGCTCGGTGCCGTGGGTGGCCCCAAGTATGACAATCTGGATTTCTCCGTGAAGCCCGAGCGCGGCCTGCTGCGTTTGCGCAAGGAGATGGATCTGTTCTCCAACCTGCGCCCGGCGCAGTGTTTTGACGCGCTGGCGGATTTCTCCTCGCTCAAGCGTGACATCGTCGCGGGGCTCGATATCGTCATCGTGCGCGAGCTGACCTCTGGCGTCTATTTCGGCGAGCCGCGCGGCATCATCGAAGAGGGCAACGAGCGCGTCGGCATCAACACCCAGCGCTATACCGAGAGCGAGATCGAGCGCGTGGCGCGTTCTGCGTTCGAGCTGGCGCGGCGGCGCTCCAACAAGGTCTGCTCGATGGAGAAGGCCAATGTGATGGAGAGCGGGATCCTGTGGCGCGATGTGGTCAATGAAGTGCATCAGGCGGACTATGCCGATGTCGAGTTGAGCCACATGTATGCCGACAATGGCGCGATGCAGCTGGTGCGCGCGCCCAAGCAGTTCGACGTGATCCTCACGGACAACCTCTTTGGCGATATCCTGTCCGATTGCGCGGCGATGTTGACGGGCAGCCTCGGCATGTTGCCCTCCGCCTCGCTCGGCGCGCCGATGGAGAATGGTCGGCCCAAGGCGATGTATGAGCCCGTGCACGGCTCCGCGCCTGACATCACCGGGCAGGGCAAGGCCAATCCGATTGCCTGCATCCTCTCCTTCGCCATGGCGCTGCGCTACAGCTTCGATCAAGGCGCGGAAGCGGACCGTCTCGAAGCGGCGATCGAAGGCGTTTTGGCTGATGGCGTGCGCACGGCGGATCTCTTGGGCGAAGAGGGTGTGACGCCGGTTTCAACCTCCGGCATGGGCGATGCGATCCTGGCCAAGCTCGACGCCTCGCTCTAAGCACGGCCTGTGCGCCTGCTGCACGTCAGCCTGACGGCGCGGGATGCGCGGGCGCTTGCGCAGTTCTATAGGTGCGTGTTTGACCTGACCCTACTCAGGCCCCCGCGGGAGATGTCGGGGCCTGAGATTGGCGAGAGTGTGGGGCTGCCCGGGGCGGCCTTCCTCTCGATCTGGCTGGGCGCACAGGACCAAGCCGCACCCTTCCTCGAGATCATCGAATACCGCACGCCGACGGCGCCTGAGCCGCAAGGGGCTTTGCCGTTGAACACGCCGGGACGGGGGCATGTCGCCGTTGCGGTGGCGGACCTTGAGGGCACGTTGGCGCGTGTGTTGCGCCATGGTGGATCAGCGGTTGGTCCAGTGACAACATTGGGGGATGACGCGGCACGCTGCCGCCTTGTGATGATCCGCGATCCGGAAGGCAACGTTGTGGAGCTGGAAGCGCGCGGGTGAGGCGGCCTGCCCCGCTCTGTGACCTTTTGGCCGGGCCTCGGGACGCAATTGTCAATTGCACGGTGCCCGCTTCTCGCTATGACAGGGGCATTCAAACCTCGCTACATTGATCAGGCCTTGCCATGAGCCAATCCACCCGTGCCATTCTCTGCGCCCTCGGGGCGTTTGCCATTTTCTCGCTGCATGATGTGATCGTGAAGGTGCTGGGGGCGTCGTACTCGCCCTTTCAGATCGTGTTCTTCAGCGTACTCTTTGGCTTTCCCCTGGTCACGCTCATGCTCCTGCGCGACACCAGCGCGGCGAACCTGATCCCGCGCCACCCCTGGTGGACCGCACTGCGCACGGCGGCGGCAGTCACGACGGGGGCGTCGGCGTTTTATGCCTTCTCGACCCTGCCGCTCACGCAGGTCTATGCGATCCTCTTTGCCTCGCCCTTGATCATCACGCTGCTGGCGATCCCGATCCTTGGCGAGAAAGTGCGCATCCGGCGGGGGCTGGCGGTTCTGGTCGGGCTCTCGGGCGTTCTGGTGGTCCTTCGCCCCGGTGCGGTGCCGCTGGAATTGGGGCATATCGCGGCGATGGTGGCGGCGGTGAGCTCGTCGCTGGCCTCGATCATCGTGCGCAAGATCGGCAAGGACGAGCGCTCCATCGTGCTCCTGATCTACCCGATGACGGCAAACTTCATCTTGATGGCCTGTCTCTTGCCCTTCGTCTACGTGCCGATGCCGCTGGCTGATCTGGGCGGGCTGGCGGCGATGTCGGCGCTGGCGCTGTTGGCGTCCTCGCTCGTGATCATGGCCTACAAGCTGGGCGAGGCGGTCATCGTGGCGCCGATGCAGTATTCGCAGATCCTCTGGGCCAGCCTCTTTGGCGCGCTGTTCTTTGATGAGTTTCCCGATGGTTGGACCGTGCTAGGCGCGAGCATCATCATCGCCAGCGGGCTTTACATCGTGCTGCGCGAGGGGCGCAGCGGCCAGTCGGAAAACACACCCGTTCTGCGCACCCGCTCGCGCTTTGCCACGCCGTCGGTGCCGCGCCTCGCGCCGCTTCTGCGGGCGCGCAAGGCCGCGCCCGACGTGCCGGAGGATCCGCCTGAGCAAAAGCCGCATCTGCGCGGCCTGCCCGGACGCCGCCCGCTCAAGTGAAGGCTTGCAAAGGCAGGCCATTTGGGTCTATCCCGCAGGCCAAGTCGGAGTGTAGCTCAGCCTGGTAGAGCACTGTCTTCGGGAGGCAGGGGCCGGAGGTTCGAATCCTCTCACTCCGACCATTTCTCGCATGTGAAACGCCAAGTGGTGACTGTCCCGTCATGACAGTGACCCAAGTGGCCCGTCAGAGGACAACAACCCTTCGCGCGCTACGCGGCGGAAGAGGAAAAAAGAGCCCATTTTGACCGATGCTGCGCTTTGGCGGAATGGCCGCGATGTATCGAGAGCGGGCGTTGCTTCGCTCCATGATCGATCCAGTGGAAACCAACTGGCGGACAAGGAGTCCTCAGTTTCACATCAAGTCAAAGGAAGTTTGATTTACGCAGGGTTATGTCCGAGCCAGTCAAGGATCAAGTGAATGAGCCCATGCTTTGGAGCGTTCGCTGGCCACTCTGCAAAGACATCTATAGATCCCAAACTCCAGTCTGGTAGGACGTGCTGGAGCACCCCATCCTCGATGTATTCGCGTGACAAGAATTCCGGCAGGATCGCAAGGCCGGTGTCGGAACATGCCATACGGCAAAGGGCTTGCGCATCATTGGCAAAGATGCGGGCTTCGGTTTTCAGGGTGATGGCCGTATGGCCCTTTTTGGCAAACCTCACGGGAATGTTCTGGACGGGTGCAAGCGCCATCCAATCCCACGTGAGCAATTCGCTCGGGTCGGAGATTGGTGTTTGCTTCGCGAGATAGTTGGTGGAGGCAACGAGTTGACGTTGCACGCTAAATAGCTTGCGCGATGTCGCTGAGTTTTTGGCATTGGGCTTCATTCGAATTGCGACATCGAACCCGTCGTCAATCAGTGAACGTCGCGTATCCGAGAAATCGAGGAAAAGCCTTATTCGGGGGTGTTTCAACGAAAACGCTGCGATCTGTTCAATCAAAGGTGACTGGGACAGGACTGAAGGCAGGGTCAGACGCAAATCGCCGCTCGGTGTCTTAGCCGAAACAGAAAGCTCGATAAGCTCGTTTTCAGCAGCAGCCATCATGTTACGCGCCGCGCTCAGCAAACGTCCTCCTTCAGACGTCAGCGTTAATTTGCGTGTGGATCGGTAGATCAGGGCAACCCCTAGAGTGTCTTCAAGCTGGGAGATGTGGTGGCTTACAACAGAGGGCGACAAGCGTAGCTCTCGCGCAGCTCCACGAAAGGACCCGTGGTCAATGACTTTTGCGAAGATTGCCATCTGACGCAGTTGATCAATCATTACATCAAAAATCCGAACAGTTATATCTATCTGTCCCATCTTATGCCCTTATATGTCTTTGTCCATATTGCAGGCATGGAAAGCGCAATCACGCGCTGTCTTCGAATTTCAAACCAGGAGAAAGACCCATGAATGCAATGCGCACCACGTTGGCAGCCGTCTCGCTTGCCGCCCTGTCCACTGCTGCTTTCGCAGACGACAAAGCAACTGTTCAAACCTTCTACGATCTCTTGAGCGACCCGGGCTCTTCGGAGCTGGCCGCGTCTTTTCTTGAAGTGACGTCCGAGGACTGGGAAAGCATTGGGAATTATTCTGGCGAAAACGAGTCCCGCGATGCGTTTGTCGGCCAGATGGGGTTCTTTGCACAGCTGATCCCTGATCTCGACTGGTCAGTCCAAGCGATGCACCAGGATGGAAACTTTGTCACTGTGCGCAGCCGTGCAACAGGCACGCCAACCGCTCCGTTCTTTGGTGTCGACGGTGAGGGCCGCAGCTTCGACATTATGACAATCGATATTCACGAGTTGGAAGAAGGGGTTATCGTTCGTACTTATCATGTAGAAGACTGGGCAAGCGCTCTGCAACAGCTTGGCGGGCGGTGAGTTCAATCCAGCAAAAAGTTAAAAGAGGTTTTGAGCGGCAGCATCACCATATGCTGCCGCTCGCAAGTGGTTGCAGCTGAGCAGCTTGTCAGGTTTAGCGCCTAGAGCGGTTATTCATGACCGGAAATTCCACGACAGCTTTATCCGAATACCGGTCATACGACCTGCTCTGCGGAATGGCTTGTCTAGCTCCAAAAAGCTTGATGGGTGGGCCCGTGTTTCGCGATGCGGCGGGCAGATCTAGGGCGGGAATCTTGGCGCATCGCGGCAAAGGTGCCCGACTTTCCGCATCGCCTTGAGACTGTCACATGGCGTAATCTACCCATCGCACCGTTGATCCAAAACCGAAGTGGGCTATTGGAGGCAATTGCGCCAAACGGGCGCACGTCTCCTTTGACAAATCACGGCGCTTGCCGAAAGCTCCAGGGAAAGACCTGTAAGGATCGCCAATGCCCGCAGAGATACATCTTCCCCTCATACTCCTTGCCGCGCTGGTCGCGTCCATCAGCCCCGGCCCTGCAACGCTGGCCCTTGCGGGCACGTCCATGGCGTCCGGGCGGAGATCCGGCTTGGCGCTGGCGGCGGGGATCACCACGGGCTCGCTGATGTGGTCCGTTGCGGCTGCTCTGGGTCTTGGGGCTGTGATGCTGGCCAATGCGTGGGTCTTTGAAGTGATCCGATACTGTGGTGCGGCCTATCTGATGTTTCTCGCCTGCAAGGCCGCGCGGTCTGCGCTGTCTGGCAAGGCGCTGGCCACGCGGTCTTTCACGGGCAGGACACGGTCGCTCTATGCCAAGGGTCTGGCTCTGCATCTGACGAACCCGAAAGCCATCCTGTTTTTCGGCTCATTGTTTTCGCTCGGCGTCCTTCCAGGGACCGGATTGGGGCAGCTCGGGATCGTCATCGCGGCTGTTGGGGTCCAGAGTTGTCTGGTGTTTCATGGCTATGCGCTTCTCTTCTCGTCCCGCGCCATGACGAAAACCTATCTCAAACTCAGGCGCTGGTTTGAAGGCGCGTTCGCCGTTGGATTTGGCGCGGCGAGCTTCAAGATACTGATGACGAAGCTGCAATCACCCTAGGTCCGATCCGTCCTGCGCGTCTTGAGCCAACAGTTTGGACCACCGCCGTGACCAGTCTTTGCGCGCTTTCCCGGGGTCATCAAACGGGTCGGTTTGCCGGATCGGCGCAGCGTCAGGCAACTCTCGGAAGAGCCGTGCCCATTCCGCAGGCGTGTTTTCCCTAACCTTTGACGTGATGCCCCGGCCTGCATCACGCAAGCCATCCACATCCGCGCAGATCACGGCGCGGCCGGCCGCATGCGCTTCGAAACAGACCAGACCAAATGCCTCCCACCGTGATGGCATGGCAATACATGAGACCGTCGACATGGCTTTTGCCGGATCCACGACATGCCCCTTGAACACGATCCGCGCATCCTCTGCGGCCAGCTCTTGCAATGCGCGGCGTTCGGCGCCGTCGCCATAAATGTACAAGCGCGCTTCCGCATCGGGCCAGGACCGGAAGCCTTTGATCAGAATGTCGAAGCCCTTCTGGCGCTCCAGCCGTCCAATTGCGCCGATGTGTTTGGGCGGGGCCACGACCGGTCTGACGGCCTCAAACGGGCTGACATCGACCATGGGCGGGATGACATGCAGGATCGCGGGCTTGACCAGTGCGTTCTTCAGCATCCAGTCGGCTTGCGTCTGGCTGACGGCAACCACGTGATCAAACATGGCATAGCCCAGGCGCAGCATCGCGAGGAAGCGGCCTGTGTGACGCACGTTCTCTTCCATGAAGGCGCCAGTGTAGCTGTGTTCCACATGGATCAGGCGCGCGGACGGGTTCTTTGCGCGCAGGGAGATGAGGCCAGGCAGCCCGCGCCAGCTCTGGGTCGTATGCGAGACGATGATCTCTGCCTTATGGCTGGTGGCGCTCCAGGCGCTTTTGCGGGTCTTCACAATCTTGTGCTGTGCCATGCGGGAGAGGTCTGGATATGTGGTGAGATAGTCCACCGCGCGCATCACGCCGCCTGCGGTTGCATCATCGATGAGGTGAACGACGTTTTGCCGGGTCATGGGAAGGCTCCAGAATGAGATGTGCTACTGCGCCTTGAGCGCACGCAGGGCTGTGATGGCCGTGAGGCTCAGACGGCTGGGCAATGAGGCCGCCAGCAGTGTTGACAGGGTCTTGAGCGGCTCTTCGATCAGCGGTTTCCGTGACGTGCGCAGCGCCTCCCGCATGAGCCCGCGCGCTCTGTCATTGTCCTGGCTGGAGACCGCGCGGCGCGCCAGATACCGCAGCTGATAGGCGCGCGCGGCAGGCTCTTCAGTGGCAAAGAAGGCGGGATCCAGCGGGCGCAGCTTGTCGATCACGCGCTCCCACGAGGCGTATTGCCGATCCAGCGCCGCCGAGAGGCCGCTGGCATTGATCCGGTAGCCGACGAGCAGGCCGTCAACGCCCTCGAATTGCCAATCCGTACTCAGCGCGAGACGCAGCCAGCATTCGATATCCTCCGATTGCCGGAAGGTCTCATCAAAGACCCAGTCGCGCTGGGTCTCAAATGCGGGTCGATAGGCGATCTCGCGCAGCGCCGCCTTGCGGAACACGCCCGCTGAGCCATTGCCAATCGGGTTGCGTTTGAGAATATCCTGCGCCGTGATGCCGGTCAGTTTGGGGCGCTGGCTCAGGCCAAGCGACGTGCCGTCATCTGCAATCAGCGCAGAGCCCGAATAGCTGACCCCAAGCGCCGGATTGGCCATCAGATGCGTCAGATGGCTTTGCAGCTTTTCCGGGCGCCAGACATCGTCGGCATCACAAAAGCCGATAAAGGCGCCCCGGGCCGCATCAATGCCGGTATTGCGGGCCCCGGCCAGGCCCCGGTTGGCTTGGCTGAGAATGTGGATCGGGCCGCGCCCTTCATAGCTTTGCGCAATGTCCAGCGTGGCGTCGGTCGAGCCGTCATTCACGATGATGATCTCGAAATCCTGTGCGGTCTGGCGCAGCAGCGCATCGAGGGTCTCAGCCAGTGTGTCGGCGACGTTGAAGGCGGGCACGATGAGAGAGGCAAGGGGCATGGGGATACCTTTGGGAGCTATGGATCAGGATTTGATGAGACGTGCCGCGCCGGGACAGCAGCGCACGCAAGCGGCAGCCGCAGCGGTTGCTGCGCCCCTTTTGAAGGGCTGCAAAAAGGCCAGAGGGTGCGCGCGCAGACCCGCGCGCGCATAGGCCCAGGCCTCGTGATGCGGAGATTGCAAGCGCAGGGCGCGACGCGCCAGATACCGCAGATAGACCGCTGTCGCAGCGCGCGTCGGGCGCACACCGTAACGGGCGGCGGCGTCGATGACGCGACGGCGGCTCTCCAGCATCGCCTCCATATCGGCAGACAGCCCATTGGCGCTCGTGCGGTACCAGGTCAGCAGGCGATCGAGCCCCACGACACGGTGGCCCTGGCCAATCACGCGGATGAGAAATTCCAGATCCTCGTTGTGCACAATGTCTCGGTCAAACCCCCCAAGCGCCCGAAAGACCGAGGCGCGGATGGTCAGATTGGACAATGTGCAGACCGGGTTTTCCGCAAGGAGATCGGCGATCTGCAAGGGCCGGTCCGGCACGGTGGACTGGGTCTGGCTATCGGACGGGGTGTCTTCAAAAAAGCCGATCCGGGCATAGAGCGCATCCGTTCTCCCGGTGGCAAAGGCCCGGGCCAAACAGCTGAGTTTGTCGGGCGTCCAGAGATCATCGGCATCGAGAAAGGCAAGATAGGTGCCCTGCGCATGGGCCGCGCCGAGATTGCGCGCGTCGCTGGGGCCGGTCCCGGTGTTGTCGCGCACAATGATGCGCGGATCCTGCGCGGCAAAGCGATCGGCAATGGCGCGCGATGGGTCGCCCCCGCCATCATCGATGCACAGCGCCTCCCAATCGTGAAAGCTCTGAGCCTGCAAGCTGTTCAATGTTGCGGCCAAAGTGTCTGCCGACCGGTGAAAGGGGAGAATGACGGAGAAGACTGGCATCAGGCGAGCGCTCCTTCGGGCGCGGATCTGGAGGACAGCAGGACAAACGCCGCGCCGAGCATGATCACGGTGCTGATCAGGGTGTAGCCGGTGGCAATGGCCGTGAGGCCAAAGGGCGCGAGGGCCATGGAATTGACGATCAGAGCGGCGGCAAGCGCACAGCTGATCGCCAGCTCTGCCCGGGGGCGGTTCTCGCTGCGCAGCCAGCCCGCAACGCCGGACCAGACCAGCGCAGGCAGAGCAGCCAGACACAGGATGGAGACGATATGCGCCTGCGCGGCCCAGTCTGGCCCGAGTAGAAACGGCACATAGAGAGGGGCGAGCAAGGCCTGTGCGAAGATCACCGGGCTGAGCAGGAGGGCCGCCATCACGAGGCTCTGGCGCAGCACAACCCGGCGGTTGCCCGAGGCGCAAAGATGCGGGAAGAGCACGACAGAGAAGGCCTGGGTGAACGAGGCCGCAAGACCGAGCCCGGCATTGAACGCCATGTAGTAGATGCCCAAAGCCTCCGCGCCCAGAAGCGCGCCAACCACGAGTTTGTCGGCTTGCAGACGGCAGGTCTTGACCAGTTCGGTGCCCAGCACGGGCCAGCCAAATTCAAAAAACGGACGCAGAGGCGCGTGGGACGTGCCCGGTGCGGGGTGCCAGGGATGCAGGCGACGCATGGCGATGAGCCAGATGGGCGCCGCCAACACGCGCGGCAGGACCAACGCCAACGGGGACGCCCAGAGAAGCGCCAGCACAATTGTCAGGGCATTGGCCCCGACCACCTGCGCTCCCGAAATTGCAGCCACGCCGCGCATCTTGCCATGGCGCATGGCCAGCGCGGCCTCGACGAGACCCGCAGGCATGAAAAGATATTCCAGCGCCAGCAGAGCGATCAGCCCCCCCAGCAGAGGCGCGCCCGCGAGATATGCCAGAGCGCCAATGGCCATCTGGAGCGCGCACAAGCCCAAACACCAGACGGAGAAAATACGGCGCGCGGTCTGCGCGCGTGCCTCGAGGTCTTTTTCTGGCGCTGAGATCAACCGCTGTCCGACGCCGTTCTCGGTCAGCGATTTCAGGATATCCCCGGCACCCAGGGCGGCGGCGGCCAGACCGATCATTTCGGCATCCAGGGTGCGCGCCACGGCAACAACGACGAACAGGCGAGACGCTTTCGCCGCCGCCTCAGAGGCGCCATAGGCGGCCAGCTGGGCCGCAAATCCGGATGGAACGTTCAGTGCAAACATGGGGTCAGCCTCGGGGCAAATCAGTGTGCCCCGGTTCTAGAAAGCCCGGCCCGGCCCTGTCATCCGCGCGGCAGGACAGGTCAGTGGCGCGTTGGGGGCATGGAGCTATCCCAAAGGACAGGAGGGCCATCCCGATGCCAGTCTTATGCCTGCGATGTCCGGTCTTTATGTCATGGCGCATCTGTTAGGAGGCTCCATTATGGCTCAAATCACTTTGAAACCCCGCGCGCTGCGTTCTGGTGCGCTGATTGCGGCCTGCGCTGGTCTCTCCGCCTGTGCATCCATGAAGGTGCCCGACAATATCGAAGCCGTAGACGCGGGCGGCGGGTATCAGGCGCAATACCGCGAACCTGCGCGTGTCAGTTCCAAGTCGCGCTATCTGCAATCGGCGCAGATCAATCAGGACAAATGCCTGCCCTATATTGGCGGCGAGGAAATGGCCTCTGTCGCCAAATGGAGCGGCCCCGATCTGGGGACCTTGCTGGGAGAGAAGCTCTCGCGCGGTGATATCGTGCAGATTGCCATTGATGAGGACGAGATGCTGAGCGGGACTTACGTGGTCTCGCGTGATGGCACGTTGAAGCTGCCCTATCTCGCGCCGGTCGCTGCTCAGGGGCGCTCCACAGATCAGGTCGAACGCGACCTCACTCAGGCGCTCATGATGGCTGATTTTTATGAGCAGCCGCCCCGCCTTACCGTGCGGATCAATGACTTTGCCTCCGTGACGGTTGGTGTCTCGGGCGCGGTGTTTGAGGCCCATGCCGTCCAGATTGGCGGCGTCTCGGGCGATGCCGTGGACCGCGAGCGGCAGACAAACATGGGCTCCTCCACAGAAGGGCGCAACCTTTCCGCGGCGCTGCGCGCGGCCGGTGGTGTGCGGCCGGATGCAGATCTCTCGGCGGTGGAGTTGCACCGCGCGGGGCGTCGCTACCAAATGGATTTGCGGGGCGTCTTTGAGGGCTCGGACCCCACCGACATCATGCTTTTGACGGGCGATGAGATCGTCGTGAAAAGCCGTCAGTGCTTTCAGGATGACCTCATGCGCCCCAGCCCGGTCAGCCCGCCCGGTGTGTCGCTGTTTCTCTCCAATCTGACGCAACCGGCCACGGGCAACGCGCTTTCCGCCATTGGCCGCGACGTGCGCGAAGTGCCTTACGGCACGCGCTATGTGCAGGCGGTGATTGATACCAACTGCGTGGGCGGCGCGAAGGTCAGCAATGCCAATCGCAGCGCCGTGCTTTATTCGCGCAACCCGGTGACGCAGGTGAGCGTGGTCATCGAGCGGAACATCGAAAAGCTGCTGCGGCGCGGGGATCGCGACGATTACGATCCCTATGTCCTGCCCGGCGATGCGATTGCCTGCTATGACAGCAAGGTCACCAATCTCGCCGAAGTTGGGCGTATCGTGGGCGGCGTTGCAGGGGGTGTTGCGGGGGCGGCCCTGATGCTCGGAAACTAGGCCGGGCGTCTACAGTTCAGCCAAAAGCGCAGGCCGCGTCCTGGACCACGCGGCCTCGCTTGCCTGTGCGGCGCTGCGGGCCTCTTCAATGCGCCCCTCCTTGAGATGCGTCTCGCAACTGACAAGCGCCGCGCGCAGCGCCTCCAAACCGAAGAGACCGGCGCTGCCCGCCAGTTTGTGACAGGCCTCCGCAAGGCCCTCTGCGTGCAAATCCTGCGTCTTCAGCCGCGCCATCACGTCATCGGCCTCCGCGATGAATTTACCCAGCAGACCGACGGTCTTATCCGCGCCCAGTTGTGCTTTGAGATCGTCCAGCGTCGATGTCTGTTGCGGGGGTGGGGCCAGGCTCTCGACGCTGCCATGCAGGATGGTTGAGAGCGCGTGCCGCAAGGATTCCACGGTCAGCGGCTTGCCCAGAAAGGCATTCATCCCGGCTTCGCGAAAGGATTCGGTTGCGCCGGGCAGCACGTTGGCGGAGACGGCGATGATCGGGGTCGCCCGGGATTTGCCGTCGCCTGCGCGGATCTGGCGGGTTGCGGTGGGCCCGTCCATCACGGGCATCGAGATGTCCATCAAGATCACGTCGAACCGATGGACCCGCGCGGCATCAACACCAGCCTGTCCGTTCTCGGCCAGGGTCACGGCATGGCCATCGAGCTCCAGCATGCGGCGCACGACTTCGGAGTTGATCTCATTGTCCTCCACGACGAGCACATCGAGGCGGCTGTCTACGGCGCGGGCATCCTGGGTGTCGGTCTTGACGGGTCCGGGCGCCGTTTCTTCCATAGGCAACCTGACCCAGAACACACTGCCTGCACCGGGCTCGCTTTCCACGCCAATCTCACCACCAAGGGCCGCGACAAAGCGCTTGGCGATGCCAAGGCCAAGCCCGGTCCCGCTGACATTGCGGCTGATCGAGGGATCACTTGTCTCAAAATCATCGAAAACGCGGGCCTGATCGGTCTCAGCGATGCCAATGCCGGTATCGATCACGCGAAATTCATACTCTGTTCGCTCGGGATCAGTGGTGGGGCTGCACTCGACTTCGAGCGAGATGCGGCCCTTGTCGGTGAACTTGATGGCGTTGCCCACGAGGTTGAGCAGGATCTGACGCAGGCGCTGTGCATCGCTCAACACCCAAGGCCGGGCCGGGCCGACCCATTGCCATTCAATCGCATTGCCCTTGGAGGCCGCGTTGCCGCTTTGACCATCCACGAGATCCTGCATCAGCGCGCTGAGATCAACCGCCTCCCGCGCGGCGCTCAGCTTGCCCGCCTCAAAGCGCGCAATATCGAGCACGGAATCGACATGGTTCATCAAGACCTGACCCGAGACCTGCATGTTATGGGTAAGCTGCTTTTGATCGCCGGTCAGTTTGGAATTCGTCAGCAGCGAGAGATTGCCCAGAAGCCCGTTCAACGGCGTGCGGATCTCATGGCTCATCACGGTGAGGAAGTTGTCCTTGGCCTTTTCCCCCGCCAGCGCCTCATCGCGCGCCGATATCAATTCCTCCTGGGCGGCCACGCGCTTGGAGATATCGCGGATGTAGCCAATGACGATCTCCTCGCTGCCGTCAAAGGCGGATTCGAGGGCCAACTCCACCGGGAAGACTTCGCCATTGGCGCGCACGGCCTCCAATTGAACCCGGCCTTTGCCCACCACGTGCCGCTCGCCGCCTTCCTTCATGCGCTCCATCCCCGCCGCATGGGCTGCGCGCATGTTCTGCGGGATGACAAGATCACCGACGGATTGGCCAAGCGCTTCGGCGCGGGTGCGGCCGAAAATCTGTTCGGCGGCTGGATTGAACTCAAGCACATGCCCGTCGGAATTCACGATGATGACGGCATCCAGCGAAGTGGCCATGACCGTGCGCACGCGGTTGTTGGCCTGTCGCAATGCGCGCCCGCGCTGCCGCATCTTGCGGTTGATGAAGAGCAGATAGCCTGCCAGCGTGACCAGCATGAACAACAGCGCTCCGGCCATCATCCCGAGCCGCGCGAGGGTCTGGGCGGTTTGCGTGCGGCGCGCGTCTGACAGGTTGGCAAAATAGGACAGGCCGCTGAGCGACAGGGCGCGAATGTCGTCCTGAATGGCTTCCGCGCCTTCGAGGAGCTCTCCGGAAATGACGTCTTGGGTCAGGCTCGCGCTATCGATCACGGGTACAGCAGATGTCAGATAGCCCCGCACGACAGCCAGCGGAATGCTGTAGGCTGGCGTGGCGCGCAGCTCTGCAAAGAGCGGCGAGGCGTGCAGCGTATCTACCCGGCTGTAGAAGACATCAAACCGCTTGCGCAGCTCATTTTGCGCCAGCGGGTTGCCGCCGTCAGCTTCATGGACAAGGTGATCCAGCGCATTGAGATAGGAAAGGTATTCCACCTCAACCTGCGTCAGCGTCCATTGCACATTGTCCGAGCTTGCAGTGCGTTGCCGCTCCAGGTCTTCAAAGACGTCGCGGCCCAGAATGAATGCGGCGACCAGCACGACGACAAAAGGGGCGACGAAAAGGATCGCCGCCCAGGTCTGTCTTTTGATCTTGGGTAATTTTGCCAGCATTTGCGTTGCCCGGTAAAGCTGTGCGCGACGCTACTGTGCGAATTCAAGCCTGTCGAGTTGCCAGATACTGCGCGAATAGATGACTTCCGTGCGAAACTCCGGAGCGCGATCGTAGGGGTATACAATCCAGAGCGGTCCCTTTTGACGGCGCGACATTTCTTCGCCGTTTTGCGCGAAGGCCACGATCGGTACGGTCTCGGTGAGGCTGTCGGCAGGGATCTCGACGGTGTAGTCGTTGATGGCGCTGGCCAGAATGACCGAGCCCGTGGCGCCCAGCATGTCCATGACAGCCTTGAGCGGCACCCCCTCAAACACCTGCTCGCCTTCGGTCCAGATCGTGGTGGTCGTGATCGTTTCAACCGGCATGGCGCGCAGCATGTCCATATCGAAGACGGCAAGCCCTTCGGCGTTGGTCTGGGCAATGTCCCCTGAGACGGACAAGACGATGTCTGCCTCAGGGGTCTTGAGCGCCTCAGCCATTGCTGCAACGCTGCTCCAAGCCATAACGACGAGTATTACCGTGAGTGGTGGGATTATGGCTCGCATGGGATTCTCCATAGACGTTGTCTTGAATATGGCGTGCGGAGGTGTCGTCTCGCAATTGGGCAAGGGGATAGGGATATATCCTTTCGGATAGGTTTGCCTCACGCCGCCTTGTAAACATGGTCTTTGGCGGCCTGCGCGAGCTTAGGGGCAATATCAGCCCTTGCCTGGGCAAAGGCCACAGTGGCATCGACAAAACCCGGAACCGAGCCGCAATCATACCGCGTGCCCTCAAAGGCGAAACCGGCCACGCCTGTTTGTGCCAGATCCGCGGCGATGGCATCCGTGAGCTGGATTTCACCGCCAGAGCCGCGCGTGCCTTTGCGCAGGTGCGCGAAGACCGACGGCTGCAGAATGTAGCGCCCGACAATGCCAAAGGCCGATGGGGCCTCATGGGCAGCGGGCTTTTCCACAAGCCCCCGCACGCGCTGCACGGATCCGTAGGCCTGTTCGATATCAACCACGCCATAGGCGCTGATCCGATCTGCGGGGACATGTTCCGTCGCCACCATATGACAGCCTAGCCTGCGATGCGCTTCAACCATCTGCGCCAGGGCCGGGGTCTCGCTCAGCACCACATCATCGGGCAGGATGACCGCGAAGGCGTCGTCGCCAACCCAGCGCTCCGCCAGGGCAATTGCATGGCCCAGCCCCAGCGGGCTGTCCTGGCGGATGAAACTGGCGCAGCCTTCGGGCAGACGCGCCATGGCCAGCGTTTCCAGCGCCGACGCCTTGCCCGCTTGCGCGAGCTGATGCTCCAACAGAGGCACGGCGCCGAAATAGCTCTCAAGCGCGGCCTTGCCCGGGGAGGTGATGAAGAGAAACTCTTCGATCCCCGCCGCGCGCGCCTCATCCACCGCATATTGGATCAGCGGGCGGTCCACGAGCGGGAGCATTTCCTTGGGAATGGATTTGGTGGCGGGCAGAAAACGGGTGCCGAGACCCGCGACGGGGAAGACGGCTTTGCGAACTTTGGTCATGACAGGTGTCCTTTGGTGATATGGGTTCAATGTGAGGAAGGGAGGGTCAGGCAGCGCCGCGCTCAGTACGCGCCGCGCCCGGAGAGGACGGCGCGGAACGTGAGCGCGATCAGCAGCATGTCGAGCCAGACAGAACGGTTGCGCACATAGGCGAGATCGAGATCGACCATCTTGTCAAAACCGATTGTGGCCCGGCCAGACACTTGCCAGAGCCCTGTGATCCCGGGTTTGACCTTCAGGCGTTGCAGCGCGCGGGCGGGATATTGGGCCACTTCTTCCGGCAAGGCCGGGCGCGGCCCCACGATGGACATGTCGCCCTTCAGGACATTGATCAACTGCGGCAACTCATCAAGCGACAGGCGGCGCAAGACCTTGCCAATGCGAGTCACTCTTGGGTCGGTGCGCGATTTGAAGCAGAGGCCTTCGCGGTCTGACGTGGCAAGCAGAGCCGCGCGGCGGGCTTCCGCATCCGTGACCATGGAGCGGAATTTGAGCACCTTGAACGTCCTGCCGTCCTTGCCGGTCCGTGTCTGGGCAAACAAGGCTGGTCCCTTGCTATCGAGGCGGATTGCCATGGCAATGGCACCCATGGGCAGAGCCAGACCAAGAAGGGCTGCACCGGAGATCGCGATATCGAGGACGCGCTGCGCAGACATCGCCTCGGCCCGGCGCGCGGCCCGCTCCGGAGACTGCCACGCAAAGAGTGCAGCGCGGGCCAGGAAGGTGGCGTTGCCAACAAGATAGCGTTTGGCCATGCGCCGTGGCTCCATCGCCAGACGCCAGGCCCATTCCATGCGAGCCCGACGTACGAGCCCAGGTGCCCGGCGCACGTTTCCGGCAAGAAAGTCAAAGAGCGCCCCGACGCCCAGAACCACGTCTGCGTCAATGGCGTGGCGGTTTGCGTCGATCCAGAGCTCCTGCAGCGGCACGCCCAACGCCACGAGCACGATATCCGCGCCGCTCTCGTTGATCTCATCGATCGTGTCCTGCCGACGTTTGATCCCGCCATAGCCATCACGCATCCCCACCACGCGCAGACCTGGAATGTCCATGCAGAGCCTTTGCGCGGCCGCTTGTGCTGTGCCGGGCCTGCCGCCCAGCAAGAAAACCGACCTGCCCGCTTTGGCCGCGCGGGCCAGAAGCGCGGGCACAAAATCTGTGCCGTTGAGGTTTTCTGCCAATGCCCGGCCGTCCAGTCTGGCGGCGAGCTCGATACCGATCCCATCGGGCAAAACAAACTCCGCGCGCCGCAACGCGCGGGCATAGGCCGGGGTTCTGGCCCGTTCATTGGCGCAATGGGCATTGAAGAAGGCCACTGTTTTGCGCCCAGGCGCCAGGATGGCCTGCGCGACTTCGTGTGTTTTTGCGTTGACCAGCGGCAGGCCCAGCACAGGTGTTACCGGCAGGGCGGGGCTGTCAAAGGCGATGAATTGGGACTGATCGGTATGTTTCATGACAAGGGGCTCCATCGGGACGTTGCGGTCGATGTGCCTGATTTGCCTGACATAAAGCGCGTCGTGGAGACGGGCGAAGGGATGGATTGGCGTGCAAGCGGAGCGCTCTGTGCGCGTTTGGTTAATCAATCCTGAACGGACGCGCGGCCGAGGTATCCAATGGGATAGGCCGCCCCTCCCGATGCGCGTCTTTATTGTGACGCGCTGCTTGCGTTAAAAGACTGTTAATGAAGATACGGGCCGGAGTTTGCCGCATGAAAGTTCTTATTGCCGACGACCATGAGCTGGTGCTCGACACGCTCGTGGCTTTCATCGAGGCGTCGGGCAATATGAGTGTGGTCACCGCTCCCGATTTCCCGAGCGCCAAGGCGCGGATTGCGGCAGACGGCCCCTTTGATCTCGTCCTGCTCGATCTCAACATGCCGGGGATGAACGGCATGACCGGTCTCAAAGAGGCCATCGCGCTGGAGGGCGCGAAGCATGTGGCCCTCATCACGGGCGATGCCTCCAAGGCGCTGGCCGAGCAGGCGATTGAGCTGGGCGCGTCAGGCTTTGTGCCCAAAACCCTGCCCGCCAAATCACTGGTCAACGCGATCCAGTTCATGGCGATGGGGGAGCAATATATGCCCGTAGGACTGATGACGGCAGACGATGACGCGACGGATCACCCTCTGGCCAAGAAACTGACCGGGCGGGAACAGCAGGTGCTCAAAGGGCTCACCGAAGGCAAATCCAACAAGGAGATTGCCCGGGATCTGGACCTATCCGAGCCCACCATCAAGCTGCATGTCAAAACGCTTTACCGCAAGGTGGGCGCCGCAAACCGCACCCAAGCCGCGTTGATCGCCAAGGAAGCAGGGCTGTTCTGAAGGCGGCGTCTGCCATGACCTATCCCACCGGATAGGGTGGCCCTCCAAACGCCCCGCAGCTTACCCGCTCGCGTCCGAGACGGGGCGGGGCCGCATCGCATAGCACTCTCTTAATCGAGAGGATACGCCATGCTCCAGTCCCAGACATCTGCCCACGCCAAAGACCCGTCAAAACCGCTCGACGTTTTGCGCGTCATTCGCCAGCCCCTCCGTGGTATCGGCATCAAGCGGCTCTTGTCGGGCGGGCGCGTCGGCGATCTGGGGCGCTTGCCGCGGTATGTGGCGATGTTTGGCCTGTCGGCCGCTCTGCTCTGGGCGCCGATCAGCGGGTATTTGATGTCAACGCCGCCCAAATACTCCTCGCATGCCTCGCTGATCCTGCCGGGCTCGGGCGCGTCGGCCTCGGTTAACCTCAACAATATCGGTCAGGCCTCGTCCTATGCGAATTCCGCCTTTGCCAATGGGTCCATCAGCCCCACCCAGACCTACAAGCGCCTGATCGGGGCGGATCGCATTCTCGCGGCGGCGGCGGAAACCCTCGGGGCATCAAAGGAGGCGCTTCCAAAACCGCGCATCAAACTGGTGGACCAGACGAGCCTTATTCACATCGAGGTCAAAAGCGGCTCACCAGGGGAGGCGCAAGCCTATGGTGACGCGCTTCTGGCGGCCTTTTTTGCGGAAATCGATGCGCTGCGGGCTGATGAGATTGCCACCCGTGAACGCAGCGGCACTCAGGCCATCGAGGAGTACAACCGTTCTGTCGAAGAGACGCGCGCGCGCATCAACCGCTTGCAAAAAAGCAGCGGGCTGACCTCTGTCGATCAATACACGCAACAAGTCGCGGCCAATGACGCGCTCAAGACCCGGATCACGACGCTGGCCGCGGCGCGGGATCTACAGGCGCAGAAGGTCGCGGCGTTTGAGGCCTCGCTTGGCCTGTCTGCGCATACGGCTGCGGCGACGCTCAAGCTCTATGCCGATGCAACCTACCTGACGCTTCTGAGTGACATTGCCCTGCAATCCGGCGCGTTGGCGCAA
Organism: Primorskyibacter sp. S187A; assembly: GCF_049800955.1. Lineage (NCBI taxonomy): Bacteria > Pseudomonadati > Pseudomonadota > Alphaproteobacteria > Rhodobacterales > Roseobacteraceae > Primorskyibacter > Primorskyibacter sp. S187A. The sequence goes on from NZ_JBNAGA010000002.1 coordinate 692,031, forward strand.
GCGCAGAGCAAGTTCGGACCCAGGCACCCCGCGCGTCAAAAGGCCCAAGCCAGGTTCGAGGCGGCGCGTCAGGCGCTCATGGATCGCGCCTGGGAGGTAACGGGCCTGAAAGCCGAGGAGCTTACCGGGCTGGATCGTGCGCCTGATGGTCAGCGGGCCCAGCTTCTGGGCGAGTTGGTGCGGGAAGCCTCGATCCTATCCGGGCTGGAGGAACAGTCCGCGTCCTTGGAGCGGGATCACACAACCGAAGCTCAAAGGCTCATGCGTCTGGCGCCGATCGCAGCGCAGCTCGAGGATATGCAGCGCGATTTCAACGTGGCCGAAGCCGTCTTCGCCTCGGCCATTGCGCGCAGTGAGGCCAAAAAGACCGATGTTTATGCCTCCTATCCGCTCGTGCAGGTGCTGGAAAACCCGTCACTGCCGGAGCGTCCATCTTCGCCAAACCGCAAATTGTCCATCGCTGCGGGGATTGCGGGCACGCTCATGCTGATGATCGGCTTTCTCCTTGCCTGGATCCGCCGTCCGATCATCAACAAGGTGATCTCGCGCAGCTTCGCAGCCCCTGCGCCGAGCAGTGCCGCATGACCATGGGCCCTGAAACTCTGGCCGAGCGCATTGTCTGGCGGGCCCTCATCTGGACCTGGCCCTTCTATGCCTTGGGCGCGCTTTACGTGGTGGGGCCGGTTCTGGCGTGGATCCTGGCAGGCCTTGCGGCCTTTGCGCTCTATTTTGACGACGCGCTCCGGACGGAGTTGCGCCCGACCGGGCCGATCCCCGCGCTTGTCTGGCTGTGGATCCTCGGCATGGCAGTGATGCTCTTCGCGCTTTGGGTGGGACATCTGGATTGGGGGCTGGGCGTCAAGAAGACGATCAAATCCTCCATCGGGTGGGCCAAGGGCTGGGCTCTGCTGGCGCTGTTCATTCTCGCCGGATCTGTGCTCCCCATCCGCCGCGAGGTCTTGATCCGCGCGCAAGGATATGTGGCGCTGTGCACCTTGATCCTCGCGCCGCTGTTGTTGGCTGCGCCCTATATCGGCCTGCCCGAACGGATCTTCACCTCGCCGCTCAAGGCCGTGGGCGGTCCGGGACCGGAATACTTTACGCTCTATCTCTTCACCTTCGATCCTGCGAGCTGGACACCGCGTTGGCAGTTCTATGCGCCATGGTCCCCCTTTGCGGCGCTTCTGGGCGTCCTGACGGTCCTGTTTGCGCTGGAAGAGCGGCACAGGGGGTGGCTGGCTGTTGGTGTGGCGGCGGGGGTGTTGATGATCCTGGCGTCGAAGTCGCGGATGGGGTTGGTGGGACTAGTGGCCTGCACGTTGGGCCCACGCCTGATTGCTTTGATCGTGCATTCCTGGGCCTGGGCTGCGGTGAGCGCGCTGGCGTCTGCTTTTGCGATCTGGGGCAATATGGTGATCCATGCCGCGCAGGCCGGTGTGGAGGGGTTCAAATCGGCGCGCGCCGACAGCACGCGGGTGCGCGAAACCTTGCAGCGAATCGCCTACGAGCGCTGGCAGAACGACGCGTTCTGGTTTGGCCATGGCACGGTGCGGCCGGGCGCACATCTGGTGGAATATATGCCCATTGGCAGCCATCACACCTGGTATGGATTGCTCTTCGTCAAGGGACTGGTGGGGTTTTTCGCGTTCCTTGTGCCCTTCGTGGCGACATTGGTCTTCACGATGTTCGATGCGGCGCGCCATCCGCGTGGGCGTTTGCCGATGGGCATCTGCATGACGCTCCTGCTGCTCAGTTTTGGTGAGAATATCGAGATCGAAGCCTATCTGCTTTGGCCTGCGCTGCTCATTCTTGGAATTCATATCCGGGAGGTGGAACTGGCGAAGACTGGGCCCAGTGTCCGGTGAGACCTACCTGCCTTGCGCAAATGACAGGAGTTGATGGTTACTCACGAAGCCCGCTTTCTCAAGCGTGGCTTTTGAGGCGGTATTGCGGGCGCCACATCCGCAGATCGGGCGGAGCCCCTCAGCCTCAACGCGATCGGCCATCGCGCAGACGATAAATGTCCCCAAACCTTTCCGCCGGACGTTTGGCGCGACCATCATCCCGATATCCACGGCGTCGCGATCTGCGATGACCCGCTGGAACACACCGCAGCCTGCAATTTCCCTGTCCATCGTCACAGTCAAAAGACGGCCTCTATCCGCCAGCGCGCGGACCTCGTCCTCGGTTTCAAAGAAATCATCGTTGATGTGCCAATGGGACTGCACGTCATCCTGCGTTGCAGGGCGGATTTGTGCGGCGGCGATGTCCGTGCGGTCGTATGCGCTTCTTTTCCTGAAGAGATGCCCTCCGACAGACGCGGCCCAGCCAAGCTGTTTCAGCGATTGCACAAAGGGCCGATCAAAGGACTTGGCGAGCGCCATTGAGAAGCTGGTCTGATCGTGAAGCGCGCTGAGCAGTTCTCCGGCATGCGCCGCATCAGCGCTGAAATACTCGACAAGTGTTTGCCCATGCAGAACGCCATAGGACCCGTCTTCATGCGTCCAGAACTGCCCCGCCTCTACAAGCTCTTCAAGAAACCATTCCTGAGGTTCCGGGAGCGATGACAGGTAGGCCTGTCGCAGGTCGTGCGTTGGCTGGGAGGACTGGGCGAATGCAGACATGGACGCGTTATACCCGACAAGCGCGGCTATCGCTCCAAAAAGATCACGGCTGCGCGCGTTGCCCAAGACGATGAAGGCAACAGGCGCGCGGGTCCGTGGCGTCACGATGTTTTGGAGCGCTTCAGTCCAGCTCGTATTTGTTCTTGTAGTCTTCTTTCAGGCTTGGATCCTGATTGTCTTTCCGCAGCACCGCGCGGCCGACGACCAGCATATCCATATCGGTCCCCATGAAACAGCGGAAGGCATCCTCCGGCGTGCAGACGATGGGCTCGCCGCGCACGTTGAACGAAGTGTTTACGACGACGGGGCAGCCCGTCTTGGCCTTAAACGCTGAAATCACCTTGTGATACAGGGGGTTGGTATCCTCATGTACCGTCTGGATCCGTGCTGAATAATCAACATGGGTGATCGCGGGGATCTCCGAGCGCGCCACATTGAGTTTCTCGATCCCGAAGAGGTTTTCTTCCTCGGCCGTCATCTTCCGTTGCTTGGCGTCCTGCACACGGTCCACGAGCAGCATGTAGGGGCTGTCGTAATCCAGATCGAACCATTCGGCCATATCCTCGCGCAGGACAGATGGGGCGAAGGGGCGGAAACTCTCGCGAAACTTGACCTTGAGATTGAGCGTCTTCTGCATGCTCTCGGAGCGTGGATCACCGAGGATCGAGCGCCCGCCGAGCGCGCGCGGCCCAAACTCCATGCGACCATTAAACCAGCCGACGGCTTGTTCATCGGCCAGCGCCGTGGCCGTGGCCTCGATCATGTCTTCCTCGGACAGGGATTCAAAAACCGCGCCCGCCGCGCTGAGACGGTGCTCGATGTCGGATTGCTTATAAACCGGACCCAGATAGGCGCCCTTCATCCCGTCCCGTTTGCCTGCAGGCAAATGGCGCGGATGGCCCAGTTCTTGATGCCAGGCGGCCTGCGCTGCGCCCAAAGCGCCACCGGCATCGCCCGCGGCGGGTTGCACCCAGATGTCCTTGAAGGCCCCGTCCTTGAGAAGCTTGCCATTGGCCACGCAATTCAGCGCCACGCCGCCCGCCATGCACAGGTTGGGGATTTTGAATTCCTGGGCCAGCGCACGCACCATGGTCAGGATAATTTCTTCCGTCACAGCTTGCACGGAGGCGGCCATATCCATGTGGAATTGATCCAGCTGCTCGCTCTCTGGCGCGCGCACGGGGCGGCCAAAGAGATCGGCGAACTTCTGGTTCGTCATGGTCAAACCCGTGGCGTAGTTGAAATACTCCTGATTGAGCCGGAAGGAGCCGTCTGGCTTCAGATCGACCAGCTTGTCGAGCATGAGATCCTTGAAGCGCGGCTCGCCGTATGGAGCGAGGCCCATGACCTTGTACTCGCCGCTGTTGACCTTGAAACCCGTGTAATAGGTGACAGCCGAGTAGAGCAGGCCCAGCGAATGGGGGAAGTGTATTTCCTTGACCATCTCGAGCTTTTTGCCCCGTCCGATGGCGACCGTGGTCGTGGCCCATTCGCCCACACCGTCCAGCGTCAGCACGACGGCTTCCTCGAAAGGCGAGGGATAGTAGGCGCTGGCCGCATGGCTCATATGGTGCTCGGCAAACATCAGCTTGTCGCGCAGATCAGCTGTTTCGCTTATCTGTTTGAGCTCTTTGAGGAGCATGGATTTCTGGAAAAGCTTTTCCTTGATCCAGACCGGGATCGCGATCTTGAAGGAGCGAAAGCCGCGCGGCGCATTGGCGACATAGGTCTCGAGCAAGCGCTCGAACTTCAAAAAGGGCTTGTCGTAGAAGGCGACGGCCTCGACATCGTCGAGTTTGAGCCCGGCTTCGGAGAGCACATATTCGATGGCATGGCGCGGAAAGCTCGCATCGTGCTTTTTGCGCGTGAACCGTTCTTCCTGTGCGGCGGCGATCACCTGTCCGTCGACAATAAGCGCTGCTGCGCTGTCATGGTAGAACGCCGAAATTCCCAAGATGGCTGACACAGGACAATCCTTCAAATCGTTACGCACAGGCCCGCCGCGCTTGTGCAAGGCGCGGCAGGTCGCTGGAGTGGGGGTACTAGAAGAGGGTGTAGATGAACGGCGCGATCGCGGAGCCCTGCGTCAGAACAATAAGGCCCCCCAGAACCACCATTAAAAACAGGATCGGGAGCATCCAGAACTTTTTCCGGACCTTCACGAATTCCCACAATTCACTGACAAATGTCATGCCGTCTCACTCCTGGTGTATCGATTGACTTTAAAACTGTTTGGTCATGGAACTGGGCGGATCGTCTTTTGATCGTGTCACCCAATATGTCTCGGCGTCCGGGTCAAAGCGTTGCTTCAAAGGGTCGGGGTTTTTCATCCGCCGGACGTACCCGATAGGGATGACGGTCAGGACGAAAATCAAGCCCATGACGAGGGGCGCCATGATCGCGCCGAGCAGCAGGCCAAATTTGAACCAGACTTTGTTGAGCGGTGCCAAGAGGCGCGGCGCAATGAAGGCAATGGCCGCAAAACCCAGCGCAATAATCAGCGCCCAGAGCCGCACGGACCCGCCCGACATGACCACAGGCCAAAACGCAATGATTGCGAACACGGCTGCGAATACGAGGCCGAACGAGCGCTCCGAGCCGATTTTGACTTCACTATGCGATGCAACGTCTGACATCTGTACCCCTTCACTCCCGGTTGTAACAAAACCGGCCACCAATTACTCGCGAAAACAAGTGCCCAATTTCGGAATGGCTTGTCAATAATTCTTCAGGTGATGCGCTGGCGATCCGCCTTGGAAAAAGGAGCCCTGCCTACCAGACAGGCGCATGCAGGGCCGTTTGCTTGATCGTCTGCGAAATGGACAGGGGCGGGCGCATGACACTTGGCACCGCGCGCTGCGGTCGACTTGCGCGTCACTCCGTTGAGATCGCTTTCACGGCTCAGGCGGGCGCGAGGCACGGGCATAGGCTGTCCGCTCTGTTGTCTGCGGAGCGTTGCAAAGGGATATTGCAGCATGATGGTTGGAGGATGTCTAAGATTTTGCGAATATTTGATAAATCAGTGCAAACGTTGTCCTGACGCCATGCGTCCCACGTCCGAATGTGCGGGACTTGTCGCAAGGGCGGCGCGTCGCACGCGGCGGGGGTTGCGCCCGGCGGACGGCCTGTCATGTCACGCTGGCGCGCATCGCCATGCTGGGGGTCACGCGGTTTCTTGCCTGCACGCGCGTTCGGTTGTAATCAAGATGCCGTATTACGAGTGCAGGGACGTTTAACTATGTCACCAGATTTTTGTGAACGCTTTTCGCGACATTCGGGCCATTCGTTGGCTGGAGCGCGACAATCAGAACCGATGATGGCATTTGTTTCTTTGGCCCTCGATGGGGCGATATCGGGCCAATTCGGGCCAACGCCTCCTGCCTTCTTGCAAGACACTCACCCCACGACCCGTGACGGGACCTTTCGGAGCGGTTCCGCGAAGGAGGCCACATGACAGATGCCCGGACCAACCGCTGGATCCTGATCCTCGCCGCGCTGGGGTTCTTCGCCGCAGGCGCCGCTTCGCTTTATGTCAGCGCGGCAGATCCGCAAAGCCCGGACTTCCTGTTTGGCGCCTGGCGGCTGCGAAACGTGGCCCTGGCGAGTGTGCTCTTTGTCCTTGCGGCGGCTTTCTTCGCGGCGTGGATCAGCCGTTCGGCGGCGATTGCGTTCTGGGCCAGCCTTTTGCCTGTGCTTTTGGTGCTTGTTCTGCTGGAAGGGGTTGGCCGGATGGGGCTGGTTGACTGGTCCGGGCTCTTGTCGCCAGAACGCGCGACCGCCGAGGGGCCGGGCTGGAGTTTGCAGCCCAACGCATCCGTTGCGGGCGAGACCTATCAGGATGCCGCGACGCGCTACGGCGTGCCGCATGATCCGATCCCCTTTGCGTTCGAGACCGATTCCTACGGTTTCCGCAACGACGGCACGGATGTGGCCGATATCATCATTCTGGGCGATTCCATTGTTCTGGGCGCGCTGGTGCCCAAGAGCCAGACTGTGGACAGCGTCGTGTCGGAGGCACTGGCCAGACCAGTTTCGCAAGCTGCACTGCTGGGCATTTCCATCCAGCGCCAGCATGACATGCTGCGGGATGCCGGGATTTCGCTGGAGGGGCGGCGCGTCGTGCAGTTCTTCTTTGAAGGCAACGATCTGTTGGATTCCCATAGCTATCGCAACCCCGCCCCTGCGGATGCGTTTGTCTACAAGGAACGCTCACTTCTCAAGCTGCTCTGGGCGCCGCTCGTGCGGCTGACCAGCAATCCGGGGGACTTTGCGTCCTGCCGGATCGGCGAGCAGGCGCATTACTTCATCTGGACCAGAAACAGCTTTGAGGGCCGTATGGAGGAGTTCGGTCCGATCTCGGAGGCGATTTTGGCGTTCAAGCAAATGGTGGAAGACGCGGGCGGAACCTATGCTCTGGTTTTCGTGCCGACCAAGTATCGGGTTCTGCATGATCTGTGCGCCTTTCCGGAGCGCAGCCTGATCAGTGATCCCGCTGAACAGCTCTCGGATATCCCCCAGATCGTCGCTGGTTGGGCCGACGGCGCGGGCATTGCGTTTCTGGACCTGACAGAGCCTTTGCAGAGCCGCGCTGCGGAAGGTGTGTCGCCTTGGTTCTGGGGAGATACCCATTGGAACACCGAGGGGCATAAGGTTGCGGGCGAGACTATTGCGCGTTGGCTTGAGGCCGATCTCGCGCAGTGAGGTAAGGGGCGTAAAGCGCCCGAGAGGTTACCTCGCCGAGGTCTGACTTTACGCCCGGGACGCCTACGCGTCTTGGCCAAGCACTTGGGCAACCAAATGATGCATAGCGCCTTTGTAGGTCTCAGCGTCGCCGCCATATGCGATTTCGAGCGCCGCGCGATCAAATGCGGCGGACAGCAGGTTGGTCAGAGCAGTGATCTGCGCCTCCGTATGCGCAGGCAGTGCTTTTGAGAGCCCATCATGCAATTCTTCCGTGCCGTTGGCCCGCGTGAGAGCGACAGCTGCATTATGTCCCAAAACCGCTGGGGCTTCTTCCATCAGCAGCTTGACCCGTCCGGGAACCAGCATTGCCTCAAAGAAGGCATTGGACCCGGCGATCATGGCCTGTTCGGGATCGCTCACCTGCCGTGTTTCGGCGTCAATGTGATCTGAGATCGCCTTGGCCTCGTCTTCGGCAAGGGCGCGAAAGAGCTCCGACTTGTCGTTGAAGTGATGGTAGAGCGCGCCGCGCGTCACGCCTGCCTTGCGCACGATTTCCGGCGTCGCGGTTTCCGCGAATCCCAGTTCGACAAATAACGCACGCGCCGCGACCAAAAGCTTGGCCCGGGTTTCCGCGCGCCGGTCGGCCTGGCTGCGTCGGGCTGGTTTTTCCTGGGTCATGCCTGCGGCTCCGATCGATAACAGATTTTATTTTACATACATCTTGCATGTATCTGCAATTTGATGTTACATACACAATGCATGTAAATGAAGGAGATCAAAATGCGTGTGACCCAATACTACCCCGTGATCCAGTCCGATGCCGTTGCGGAGACGGCGGAATTCTACAAAAGGCACTTTGGCTTTCGTGCCGCTTTCGAGGCGGATTGGTATGTGCATCTGCAAAGCGAAGCTGATCCATCGGTCAATCTTGCGGTTTTGAAATCAGATCACGAGACCATCCCTGAAGAGGCGCGCGGCGCGTCTCGCGGCATGATCCTCAATTTTGAGGTTGAGGATATTGATGCGGTGGATCAGCGGCTCCGGTCTGAGGGTGTGCCCCTCGCGAAGCCATTGGTCAGTGAACCTTTTGGCCAGCGTCATGCCATCTACAGGGATCCGAACGGGGTCCTGATCGATGTCATTACACCGATCCCGCCCTCGGCGGAGTTCCTCGCACAATATGCCGCTGATGCGGTGCCGGCCTGATGGCAGGCCGCTGGATTGATCTAGCCGGTGGCAGGGGTGTCCTGACTGACGAGGTTGATCCAGCCGCTCCCGTCTCGTTCCCAGATGGAGCTCACATACATCGTCTCAGATGTGTCCCGACCGATCCGCTGGAATGTCGCGCGGTACATAAACACTACGTGTTGGGGCCCCAAACGGCGGATTTGGCAGGCGTCCAATGAAAACCGCGCCAATGTGGGGCCATGGGAGAGCTGTCCCACGTGATCGGCTTTTCCGGCGAAACCTGTCTCATAGATGCCAATGAAATCGGGGTGCAGCGCAGCAGCGTCTGCTTGTGCGTCACCCCGTACAAGCGCGTCCCAGACGCGGGTTTCGCAGGCCTTTATCTCAGCCAGCAGTGAAGCGTCTTCCTGGGCCATGGGCATCGCTAGCAGCGCAACCCCGTCTGAGCGTCAAACACATGGGCTGCGTCCGGTGCGAAGGAGAACCGCATCGTGCGTTCATCGCCAAGGACATGCACGCCGGGGAGGCTGACCGTAAAGGTCTCTTGCGTGTCGGGTTGCGTACCATGCAGCAGCGTATTGGCCCCAAGGGGTTCCGCCATTTTCACTTCAAGCGCCAGCGGGCCTGCCGCATCAAGCGCCATGTGTTCCGGGCGAATGCCCAGTTTGACGGGGCCGTCGGGCGCATCTGTCGGAGCGACAGCAGTCTCACCCAAGAGCACCTGACCGGCGCGCGCCTGTGCGTCCATGATATTCATGGCGGGGCTGCCGATGAATTGCGCGGCAAAGAGGGTGCGCGGCGTCTCGTAGACTTCCAGAGGTGTGCCAATCTGCTCGGCCACGCCGCCATTCATGACGATCATGCGGTCGGCCATGGTCATGGCTTCAACCTGATCATGGGTCACGTAGAGCGATGTGATGCCCAGTTTGGATTGCAGCTCCTTGATCTCCAGCCGCATCTGCACGCGCAGCTTCGCGTCGAGATTGGAGAGCGGCTCATCAAAGAGGAACACGGCTGGTTCGCGCACGATGGCGCGCCCCATGGCCACACGCTGGCGTTGGCCGCCGGAGAGCTGTTTGGGCTTGCGATCAAGGAGCGGCTCCAGCTGCAAGAGCTTTGCCGCGGCAACAACCTTCGCCTCAATTTGATCTTTGGGCAGGCCCGCGATCTTGAGCCCGTAGCCCATATTCTGGCGCACCGACATATGCGGATAGAGCGCATAGTTCTGAAAGACCATGGCGATATCGCGATCCATCGGCTCCTTGTCATTGGCGCGGCTCTCGCCAATCAGAATGTCACCGGATGTCACGGTCTCGAGCCCGGCCACCATGCGCAGCAGCGTGGACTTGCCGCAGCCGGACGGGCCCACGATGACGATGAACTCGCCATCCGCGATGTCCGTTGAGATGCCGTGGATGACATCTGTCTGCCCGAAGCTCTTTGTGATGTTTTTGAGGGAGACTGTCGCCATGGGATTATTTCTCGCTATCGACAAGGCCGCGGACAAAGAGCTTTTGCATCGACACCACGACGATCACCGGCGGGATCATCGCAAGGATCGACGTGGCCATGATCACCGGCCAATCCGCCACATCATCGCCAGAGGGGAACATCTGTTTGATGCCCATGACGATGGTGTTCATCTCGGGATCGGTGGTGATGAGGAGCGGCCAGAGATATTGGTTCCAGCCATAGATAAAGAGGATCACGAAGAGCGCAGCAATATTGGTGCGGCTCATGGGAACCACGATATCAATGAAAAAGCGCATCGGGCGCGCTCCATCGACACGCGCGGCCTCGGCCAGCTCATCGGGGATGGTCAGGAAGAATTGCCGGAAGAGGAACGTCGCTGTGGCGGATGCGATCAGTGGAAAGATCAGGCCGGAATAGCTGTTGAGCATGCCAAAACCCGCCACGACCTCGAAGGTCGGCACAATGCGCACTTCCACGGGCAACATCAGCGTGATGAAGATCATCCAGAAGAAGGTCTGACGGCCCGGAAAGCGAAAGTAGACAATGGCAAAGGCCGACAGGAGCGAGATCACGATCTTGCCCACTGCAATGCCAATCGCCATGATCAGCGAGTTGAACAGCATCGTGGCTACGGGCACGTTCACTCCCGAAAAGAGTGCGGCCGAGTAGTTTTCCCAAAACTGATCTCCGGGCAGGAGCGGCATGGGCGGCGAGACGATCTCGGGCTGCGTGACGGTCGAGGCCACAAAAGCCAGCCAGATCGGAAAGAAGATCACCAAAACGCCCAGGATCATCATCACATGGGTGAGCCAGATCCCAAGTCCGCGTTTTTCGACCATGCCGTTTTGCTGGGCCATCAGTAATGCACCCGCTTTTCGACGTATTTGAACTGGATCACCGTCAAAAGCCCCACGACGAAGAGCAGGATGACCGACTGTGCCGAGGATGATCCGAGGTCCTGACCCACGAAGCCATCGGAGAAGACCTTGTAGACCAGAATGGTTGTGGATTGCTGCGGCCCGCCCGCGGTGATCGTGTGGATGACCCCGAAGGTTTCAAAGAAGGCGTAAACGACGTTCACAACCAGCAGGAAGAAGGCAGTGGGCGTGATCAAGGGCAGGACGATTGTAAAGAAACGCCGCCAGAAATGCGCCCCGTCAATCGCCGCCGCCTCAATGACAGAGCGGGGCACGGATTGCAGAGCGGCAAAGAAGAAGAGGAAGTTGTAGCTGATGCGGCCCCAGGCAGAGGCCACGACGACGAGGCCCATGGCCTCCCCCCCGTTCAATACATGGTTCCAATCATAGCCCAGCTGGCCCAGATACCATGAGATCACTCCCACACGGGTGTTGAACATGAAGAGCCACAAGACACCGGCCACCGCTGGTGCGACGGCATAGGGCCAGATCAGCATGGTCCGATAGACGCCCGAACCTTTGATGAGCCGGTCCGCGATGACCGCGAGAAAGAGCGCGGGGATCATGGAGCACAGGGTGACGAGAATCGAGAAGACAGCCGTGGTCAGAAAGGACGCGCGGTAGAAGGGATCGGAGAGCAAGAACTCGAAATTACCCAAGCCCACAAATTTGGACGACAGGCCAAACGGGTCCGGGATGAAGAGCGATTGCCAAACGGCTTGAGCGGCGGGGTAGAAGAAAAACACCGCCGAGATCAGCACTTGTGGTGCGATCAATGCGAGGGGCAACATCCAGCCGCGAAAGGTGACACGTTTTTCCATCTCATCGCCCTCAGATCATGGCGAGCACAAAGGCGAGAAGGGCAAGGCCCGCGAGACCTGCGGCGATGCGCCAGGGCGTCTTTACCCCGGTGACGTTTTCCGTCTCGCGCCCGGCCAGTGCGATACCGCCACCTGCGATACTCGTGGCCAGAACGATGGCGATTTTGCCCCAGGTTACATCGAGGCGCACAACAAAGATGGCCAAGGCGGCAATCAACAGGCTCAGCGCCACCAGTGCCACGCCGAGACAACGGTAATGTGCTTTCATGATTTGCAGAGCGGTCGGGCTCAGGGTCTCCGCTTTGAGCATCTCCGCATGATACTCCATCAAAGGGGACGCTGTGAGGTATTTCGCCGCCATGGCCAGAACCCCCAGAGCGGTCAGCAGGTTGAGAATAACTGCGAACATCAGCATGGATTGTCCCCCAAAATGCAGCGCTGAAAACACCCCTCTTGAGGGGACCCACCCCGGCGCGCGCCGGGATGGGCTTTGTCAGACGGTGATGGGCCTAGCGATTGGCGGATTCGAACCGGCGCAGGAGTGCGTCGCCGCGCTCTTTGGCGCTGTCCATTGCTTCCTGAGCGGTCTTGTCGCCCGCCCAGATCGCTTCGAGCTCTTCGTCAATGATCCCCCGGATCTGGTCGAAGGAGCCAAGACGCAGGCCTTTGGAATTGGCGGTGGGCTCTTTCGCCGTCATCTGGATCACAGCGATGTCGGTGCCCGGGTTGGCATCATAGAACCCGGCTGCGCGTGTCGCGTCACCCGCCTCGGCGGTGATCGGCAGATAGCCCGTATCCTGGTGCCATTGCGCCTGCACGTCGGAGGAGGACAGGAAGCTCATGAACTCGCCAACGCCCTTGTATTCCTCCGCTTCATGGCCTGCCATGATCCAGAGCGACGCCCCGCCGATGATCGTGTTTTGCGGCTCATCGGTGACGGCTTTCCAATAGGGCAGAGGGCGCACTTCGAAATCGAACTCCGCCTCTGCCTTGATGCCGGCATACCCCGCAGAGCTCTCGGTAAAGAGCGCGCATTCGCCCGCCCGGAAATTCGCGCCGCCCTCGTTGCGGCGGCCCGTGTAGATGAACTTGCCGTCCTGCGCCCATTCCTGCATGGCCGACAGATGCGCAACCTGCGCCGGGCCATTGAGCATCAATTCCGTGTCGAGCCCGGCAAAGCCGTTGTCTTTGCTGGCGAAGGGCACGTTGTGATAGGCGGAGAAGTTCTCAAGGTGGATCCAGCTTTGCCACGCTGTCACAAGCGGGCAATCCTCGCCGCCTGCTTTGAGTGCGTCCAGCGCAGAGCCCACATTCTCCCACGTGGAGAGATCCATGTCGGGATCGACGCCCGCGGCCTCAAACGCATCGCGATTGACCCAGAGCACAGGCGTGGACGAGTTGAACGGCAGGGACAGCATGTCGCCATCTGTGGTGGTGTAGTAGCCTTTAACAGAGCCGATATAGGCATCGGGATCAAAGGTCGCTCCGCTCTCGGCCATCACCTCATAGACCGGGCGCACAGCACCTGCGGCGGACATCATCGTGGCGGTGCCGACTTCGAAGACCATCAGGATATGAGGCTGCTCCTGCGCGCGAAACGCGGCGATCCCTGCGTTGAGTGTCTCGGAGTAGTTGCCCTTGTGGCTTTGCACGACCTTGTAGTCGCTTTGGCCCGCGTTGAAGGCATCGACCTGTGCTGCCACAAGCTCGCCCAGACGGCCCGTAAAGGCATGCCAGAATTGTATTTCCGTTTGAGCGCTTGCCGCCACAGGCGACAGGATTGTGGACGCGGCGAGCGCGCCGATCAGTGTCTTTTTCATATTTCCTCCCATGCACCGGCTTGGTGCTTTGTCATGAAACACATGACGCGTCTTTACTGCGCATCTTGTGATGGTTGTGTGACACTCGAACGATACACCCTGACGGATCGTTGGCAAGACATCTCAGCAATACCGTTCGGGCCCGATCCATTGCGCCTCGGAATAGCGATCGCCATGGGCCCAGCCCACGGGCAGGATCGCATCGATCCGCGCCAGATCATTTGCGCTGAGCGAAAGATCGGCGCCGTCCATGCATTCGTGGAAATGCGAGACATGACGGGTGCCGGGGATCGGGATGACATGCTCGCCCCGCGTCAGAAGCCACGCGATGGAGAGCGCTGCTGCGGAGGTGCCCATCTCGGCGGCCAATGCGCGGAAACCGGCCATGATCTCCAGATTGGCTTCGTAATTGGGCGTCATGAAGCGCGGGTTGTTCACGAGGAAAGGCAGGTCGGGCAACCGCTCGGCGGGGATCGGGTGATCGGTCAAAAGCGACCGGCCAACCGGTGAGAAGGCGACCATGGCGACGCCCAGCTCCGCGCAGGTCTGGACGAGGCCCAGATCGGGGAAGCGCGTGGACAGGGAGTATTCAGATTGCACGGCGGCAATGGGATAGGCGGCATTGGCCCGGCGCAGGGTTGAGGGGGCCACTTCCGAGAGGCCAATGGCGCGCGCCTTGCCCTTCTCTACCAAACGGCCGAGATGCTCGGCGGTCTCTTCTGGCGTAAAACGTGGATCGCGGCGGTGGGCGTAGAAGAGGTCCACACAGTCGATCCCCATCCGCTGCAGCGATGTGTCGAGTTCCGCCTCAAGATATTCGGGCGCATTGTTGAACACCCGCTCGCCGTCTTCGTCGCGCGCGATTGAGGCCTTGGTCGCAATGATGAAGCCCTCCCGCGCACCGGGATTGGCTTTGAGATAGGTGCCGATAGCCGTTTCCGATTTGCCCATGCCGTAGACATTGGCAGTGTCGAGATGGGTCACGCCGCGCTCGCGGCAGGCATTCAGGATGGCATGGCTCGCCGCCTCATCGGTGGGGCCATACATGTCCGAGAACGACATGGCGCCATAGCCGACGCATCCAATCTCCGGGCCGTTTGCCCCCAGTGTACGTGTCTTCATCTGATGTCCTGCGCTGTGTTGTGTTCCGCGTCTGGCCATCGTGCCTGCCTGCGCGCGGATTGTCGACGCCCGGCATGGGGCCTTGTCTTGGCGCAAGACAGGCGGTCAGATGTGATCTGGTGCACTGGAGGGCATGAGATGCAAAATGAGGCTTCAAAAGAGGTCACGGGCGGGTGCCTGTGCGGAGCGTTGCGGTTTGTGGTGGGGGGGCAGCCCTACCGCGTGGGCCTGTGCCATTGCCTTGCGTGCCGCAAGCATCACGGCGCGCCGTTTCATGCCTCCGCTGTTTTCCCTCAGCAGGCCGTTACACTGACGCAGGGAAAACCGGGCGAGCACGAGGGCTGGGCTTTTTGCACGTTGTGCGGCGGCTCGGTCTTTGCGCAAAGTTGCGATGAGATCGAAGTGCATCTGGGCGCTTTGGACGCGCCGGACCAGTTTCAACCGACCTATGAGCTCTGGACCTGCCGCCGCGAGGCATGGCTTTCGCCCGTTCCCGGCGCCCGGCAATATGAGCGCAACCGGACTTCGTCGGGCCGCTCTGAGGCGCCCACGCTCTGACGGTTCGGCCCAGAGTGTGGGAGCTTTCACCGGGAGTGCCGATTCTCCCGGGTCTGAACAGCGAGGCTGCTTGCTGCGTATGCAAGCGCCCGGTTTCGCGAAAAAAGTGCAAAACATGTGCTGCATGGTGCTCACTTGCGCCGCAGCGCGTATTTAACGCGTCAAAGGACTTGCGGAAGGGGCACAGGGTCAGGCAATGGGGGCTTGATGTTAGGGCTAACACGGCCTGCCAAAGCGATTTGAGGAGAAGACGGATGGCGAAAAATGCGGATTGGTGGCGCGGGTCTGTAACCTATCAGATCTATCCCCGCTCCTTCATGGATTCCGATGGCACGGGCGTGGGCGATCTCAAAGGGATCACCGAGCGGCTGGACCATGTGGCCTCACTGGGTGTGGATGCGATCTGGCTCTCGCCGGTCTTTCCCTCGCCGATGAAGGACATGGGCTACGATGTCTCGGATTACAAAGACATTGACCCAAGCTTTGGCACGATGGCCGATTTCGATGCCATGGTCGCGCGCGCCCATGAGCTGGGCCTGAAGGTGATCATCGATCAAGTGCTCTCACATGCCTCCGACCAGCATCCCTATTTCGAAGAAAGCCGCCAGAGCCGCGACAATCCGAAAGCGGATTGGTTCGTCTGGGCCGATCCCAACCCCGACGGCACGCCGCCCAACAACTGGTTGGCGATCTTTGGCGGCTCATCCTGGGAATGGGATGCGCGGCGCAAGCAATATTACTTCCACAACTTCCTCAAGGATCAGCCGGACTGGAATTTCCACAATCCCGAGGTGCAGGACTATTTGCTGGACTGCATGCGCTTTTGGCTGGATCGTGGCGTGGATGGCTTCCGGCTCGATACCGTGAATTTCTATTTCCACGACAAGCTCTTGCGTGACAATGCCGCCAACCACCTTCCCTGGGCGCAGGAGGCCGTGCGGCCTTTCGAGATGCAATACACGCTCTTTTCCAAGAACCAGCCGGAGAACATCCCGTTCCTCGAGCGGATGCGGGCGCTGCTGGATGAATATGAGGGTCGCACAATGGTGGGCGAGGTGGGCGACACGCACCACTCGATTGATCTGATGGGGCAATATACCTCCGGCAATCGCCTGCACATGGCCTATAGCTTCGAGATGCTGGGGCCCGATTTCTCGCCTCGCCATTTCCGCGAGCGGATCGAGGCGTTTTTCAAAGGCGCGCCCGAGGGCTGGCCCTGCTGGGCGTTTTCCAACCATGATGTGCCGCGTCACGTGGGCCGCTGGCTGGAGCATGCCAAGGATCAGGATGCGCTGGCCAAGCAGGCGGCGGCGATGCTGTTGAGTTTCGAGGGCTCGGTCTGTCTCTATCAGGGCGAAGAACTGGGGCAGATCGATACCGAGCTGCGTTTTGACGAGCTGACGGACCCCGAGGGCATCAACTTCTGGCCTGAGAAGAAGGGCCGCGACGGCTGCCGGACTCCCATGGTGTGGGACGATGCTCAGGCCAATGGCGGTTTCTCCACGGCAAATCGCACGTGGTTGCCCGTCAAGGAGCCCCAACGCGCGCGGGCCGTATCGACGCAGACAGAGGACACGTCGGTCCTGGCGTTCTACCGTGAGATGCTGGCCCTGCGTAAATCCGAGAACAGCCTGCGGCTGGGGGATCAAACCTTCCTCGATCTGCCGGAACCGATCCTTGCCTACCTGCGGGGGACGGATATCCTGTGTCTGTTCAACCTGTCTGCTGAGGATGTGACCTGTGATCCGGGCTTCAAGGTCACGCCCCTTGTCGCGCAGGCGGTGGAGATTGACGGAGATACGCTGCGCCTCGGTGCAAATGCATTTCTTATCGCGCGTAAAGTTTCGGTTTGACCCAAGGGTAGATTACTTTATGGTCCGCTGAGGGTTGAGTGGTCATGGCGCGGCTGAAAAACGTCCGTGTGATGCACTGCTTTGGAGGAGGGAATTGGAAGCATGACAGCGACTGATCTACCACCGCATATGACGCGCGAGGATGTGGGCAGGCTCTTGTCCGTGCGCCATGCGGCGCCGTTTTCGGTGCTTGGGGTGCACAAGACAGGCCGGGAACGCTGGCTAGTTGCCATTCTGCCCGATGCCGTAACGCTTGAAGCGTCCTTTGGAAAAAAGACGATCTCCATCGCGCGGCTGGAGGGGCCGATCTTTGCGGCCAAGGTGCCCAATTCGAAATTTACGTACAGCCTCCGCGCGACATTTGAGAACGGCGATAGCTGGTCGTTTGAGGACCCGTATCGCTTTGGCCCGGTGCTGGGCGAGATGGATCAATACCTGATCGGAGAGGGCACGCACCGGCGGCTCTGGGACGCGCTGGGCGCGCATCCGATGGAGCACGAGGGCGTCGCTGGCACCCATTTTGCGGTCTGGGCGCCCAATGCGGCGCGGGTCTCCGTCGTGGGAGACTTCAACGTCTGGGACGGACGTCGCCACCCGATGCGCGCGGTGGGCCATACCGGCGTGTGGGAGATATTCCTGCCCGGCATTGCTGAAGGCGAGACCTATAAATACGAGATCGCGCCCCATGAGGGCGCGCCGTTTGAGAAGGCGGATCCTGTGGGCTTCGGCTCCCAGCATCCGCCCGAGACGGCCTCTGTTGTGCGCGATATCACCGGCTATGGCTGGGAGGATGACACGTGGATGCAGACCCGCGCTGAGGCGCATCAGCGCGACAAGCCCATCTCGATCTATGAGGTGCACCTGGGTTCCTGGCGGCGCGCGCCTGACGGACGCATGCTGAGCTACAAAGAGCTTGCCACGGAGCTTATCGACTACGCCAAGTTCATGGGCTTCACCCATCTGGAATTCATGCCAGTGAGCGAGTTTCCCTTCGATGGCTCCTGGGGCTATCAGCCAGTGGGGATGTACGCGCCCACGATCCGCTTTGGCCCGCCCCATGAGTTCCGCGATCTGGTCGAGGCCGCGCATAAAGCAGGCTTGGGCGTGATACTTGATTGGGTGCCCGGCCATTTCCCGACCGATGCCCATGGGCTGGCCACCTTCGACGGTACACACCTTTACGAGCATGCCGATCCGCGCGAGGGGTTCCATCAGGACTGGAACACGCTGATCTACAACTATGGTCGTACGGAGGTGCGCAATTTCCTCACGGCCAACGCGGTTTATTGGCTGAAGGAATACCATGTGGACGGGCTGCGCGTAGATGCGGTAGCCTCCATGCTCTACCGCGATTATTCGCGCGAGGGGGATCAATGGATCCCCAACAAGGACGGCGGGCGCGAGAATTACGAGGCCATCGATTTCCTCAAGGAAATGAACACGGTCGCCTATGCCGACGTGCCCGGCATCATGACGGTTGCCGAGGAAAGCACGGCCTTTCCGGGCGTGTCCACGCCTGTGGATGCGGGCGGTCTTGGCTTCGGGTTCAAGTGGAACATGGGCTGGATGAACGACACGCTGCGGTATATCGAAAAGGACCCGATCTACCGGCAATATGATCATCACCTGATGACTTTCCCGATTGATTATTCCTTCTCGGAGAATTTCATCCTGCCGATCAGCCATGACGAGGTCGTGCACGGCAAAGGCTCAATGATTGCCAAGATGCCGGGCAATGAGTGGGAGAAATTTGCCAATCTGCGCGCCTATTACGGGTTCATGTGGGCCCATCCGGGCAAGAAGCTGCTCTTTATGGGCTGCGAATTCGCGCAATGGGAAGAATGGAACCACGACGTGAGCCTGGATTGGGACGCCTTGCACGGTCCGGGTCAGCAGGGGATCCAGAGCCTCGTGCGGGATCTCAACCACCTCTACCGCGCGACGCCTGCGCTCTATAGGCGCGATTGTGAGCCGAGCGGGTTCCGGTGGATCGCCAATGATCCCGAGCGCTCGCTGACCGCCTTTGCGCGGTATGGCGAGGCGGAGGACGCGCCTGTGCTGGTGGTGTGTAACTTCACGCCCGTGCTGCGCGAGGGTGTCCGGATCGGCGCCCCGGAACCGGGCACCTGGACGGAAGTTATCAATACAGATGCCGCGGCCTATGGTGGCGGCGATCGGGGCAATGGCGGTGCCGTGACAAGCACCGAGGGAGAGTGGGACGGCCTGCCGCAACATATCGAGATCACCGTGCCGCCGCTGGCGGTTCTGGTGTTCCAGTTGCAGCAGTAAACAAAAGACCAAGGGGAGGAGATCGGAATGACACAGACATCACGACTATCGCAGCGGACCATGGCTTTCGTTTTGGCCGGGGGCCGGGGTTCGCGCTTGCAGGAGCTGACGGACCGGCGGGTCAAACCTGCGGTCTTTTTTGGCGGCAAGACGCGGATCATTGATTTCGCGCTCTCCAATGCGCTCAATTCCGGCATTCGCAAGATGGCGATTGCCACGCAATACAAGGCCCATTCGCTCATCCGCCATTGCCAGCGCGGCTGGAATTTCTTTCGCGCAGAGCGCAATGAATTTCTTGACATCCTGCCGGCGTCGCAGCGGGTCTCGGAAAACATGTGGTATCGCGGGACGGCGGATGCCGTGACGCAGAACATCGATATCGTCGACAGCTATGGCATTGATTACGTGATCATTCTGGCCGGTGACCACATCTACAAGATGGATTACGAGGTCATGCTGCGCCAGCATGTGGAGAGCGCGGCGGATGTGACCGTGGGTTGTCTGACGGTCCCGCGTGAGGAGGCGTCTGCCTTTGGCGTGATGGCCGTCGATGCGCAGAGCACGATCACCTCCTTCCTCGAAAAGCCCGCCGATCCGCCCGGCACGCCGGAGGACCCGGACAAGGCGCTGGCTTCCATGGGGATCTACGTCTTCAACTGGAAATTCCTGCGTGAGCTGCTGCTGAGTGATGCGGAGGATCCCAATTCCTCACATGATTTTGGCCACGACATGATCCCTGAGATCGTCAAGAACGGCAAAGCCGTGGCCCACCGCTTTGATGACAGTTGCGTGCGGGCCGAGGGCGCGCCCAGCTATTGGCGCGACGTGGGTACGGTCGATGCCTTTTGGGAGGCCAATATTGACCTGACGGACTTCACGCCCGAGCTGGATCTGTGGGACACGCAATGGCCGATCTGGACCTATTCCGAGAGCGTGCCGCCCGCCAAGTTCATTCATGATGAGAAAGACCGGCGCGGCATGGCGATTTCCTCCATGGTCTCGGGCGGGTGCATCATTTCGGGAACGGAAGTGCGCAATTCGCTGCTCTTCACCAATGTGCACACCAATTCCTTCGCCGTGCTCGATCAATCCGTTGTGCTGCCCCATGTGGTTGTCAATCGGTCGGCCCGGCTGCGCAAATGTGTGATTGATCGCGGCGTTGAGATCCCGGCAGGGCTCATTGTTGGGGAGGATCCCACGGACGACGCGAAGTTCTTCCGCGTGACGGACAAGGGCACAACGCTGATCACCGCTGACATGATTGACAAGTGGACCGCTGCACAGTGAGCCAATCAGAAACTCAAGTGTTGTCCGTCGCGTCCGAATGCGTCCCGCTGGTCAAGACCGGTGGTCTTGCGGATGTGGCCGGTGCGTTGCCCGGTGCTCTGGCGCGCCATGGCGTGCGGATGCGTACGCTCCTGCCGGGCTATCCGGCGGTCATGGCTGCGCTGGCAGACGCGGAGGCTGTGCTTGAGATCGAGGCCTGTTTCGGCGGACCTGCGCGGGTTTTGGCGGCGGAGGTAGACGGGCTTGATCTGCTTGTGCTCGATGCGCCGCATCTGTTTGATCGACCTGCTGGGATCTACCTTGGCCATGACGGGCGCGATTGGCATGACAACCCCCAGCGCTTCGCAGCTCTGTGCCGCGTGGCCGCGGACATCGCCGGTGGCGCACTGGCCGGATGGCGGCCCGACGTCGTGCATTGCCACGATTGGCAGGCGGGCCTTGCGCCTTACTACATCGCGCGCAACCCGGACGCGGCAGGTGTCAAGACCGTGCTCACGATCCACAATATCGCCTTTCAAGGCCTCGCCAATGCGGCGCTCTGCGGCTCTTTGGGCATCGATATCGCGGATTTTACGCCCGATGGGGTCGAGTACTTTGGCCAGATTTCGACGCTCAAGGCCGGGCTCCAGTTCGCCCACAAACTGACCACGGTCTCGCCCACCTACGCCGCCGAGTTGATGACGCCGGAGTTCGGCATGGGGCTCGACGGCGTCCTGCGTGCACGGTCAGCGGATCTGGTGGGGATCCTGAACGGGATCGACGAGGACGTCTGGTCGCCCGAGGGCGATGGCGAGATCACGCCCTTCAAAACACCGCGCGGCAAAGGGGCCAACAAGGACGCGCTACGGACGGAATTTGGGCTGGGCGAGGCGGACGGGCCGCTCTGCATTGTCGTGTCCCGGCTTACAGAACAGAAGGGCCTCGATCTGCTTCTGGGCGCGCTGCCCGCGCTTCTGGAGCGCGGTGGGCAACTGGCGCTGCTGGGTTCTGGCGCGCCGGAGTTGGAAGAGGCATTTCGGCGCGCGGCGGATCACCCGAACGTCGGCGTGCGCGTCGGCTATGACGAGGCGCTCTCGCACCGGATGATGGCGGGCGGGGATGCGATCCTCGTGCCCTCGCGCTTTGAGCCTTGCGGGCTGACCCAGCTTTACGGTCTGCGCTATGGCACCTTGCCCGTGGTCGCGCTGACGGGTGGGCTCGCGGATACGGTGATCCCGGCGACGCCGGCCACCATGGCGCGCAATGTCGCCACCGGGCTGCAGTTTCATCCCGTGACCCAAGGCGCGCTCGCCCATGCGCTGAGCCGTCTCTGTGATCTCCATGCCGATCCCAAGACATGGGGCAAGATGCAGCGCAATGCCATGGCCCATCCCGTCGGATGGGACGTCTCGGCCAAAGACTATGCCGCGCTTTATGCGGGCCTTCTCGGACAGACAGAATGACAACACCACAGCTCTCCGCCGGGCGCCCCTTCCCCTTGGGCGCGACCTTCGATGGCGAGGGCGTCAACTTTGCCGTCTTCTCGCAACACGCGACCCGCGTGACGCTGAGCCTGTTCAACGCGGCGGGGGAGGAAGAGATCCTCATTCCCCTGCTCGAGCGCGATGGCCATGTCTGGCACGGCTACATCTCGGGCCTGCAACCGGGCCAACAATATGGCTACCGCGTGCATGGGCCATACGCGCCGGAAGAGGGGCATCGGTTCAATCCGCACAAGCTCCTGATCGACCCCTATGCCAAAAAGCTGACCGGCCATCCGATCTGGAACGATGCGCTCTATGGCTACCAGATTGGCCACAAGGACGCCGATCTGAGCTTTGACAGGCGTGACAGCGCGCCTTTCATACCGCGCTCCGTCGTGGTGGACCCTGCCTTCAGCTGGGCGGAGCCTGCGGGCACTATTGACAGGCCATGGTCAGAGACGGTGATCTACGAGGCCCATGTCAAAGGGCTGACTGCCGGGCGCAGAGATGTGCCCCAGCGCGGCACCTTTCTAGGCATGTCATCGGACCCGATGTTGGAGCATCTGACCAATCTCGGGATTACGGCGATTGAGCTTCTGCCCGTGCATGCCTTTGTCGATGACCGGTTTCTCATTGACCGGGGGCTCACGAATTACTGGGGCTACATGAGCTACGGCTTCTTCGCGCCTGAGCCACGGTACATGTCGCGTGGGGATATTGCCGAGTTCCAGCAGATGGTCGCGCGCTTTCATGCGGCGGGGATCGAGGTCATTCTCGACGTGGTCTACAACCACACCGCCGAGGGCGACCATCGCGGGCCGATGCTGAGCCTCAAGGGGTTCGACAATGCGAGCTACTACCGGCTGACCGATGGCGGGCGGCACTATGTGAATGATACCGGGTGCGGCAACGCGCTCAACATGGATCACCCGTTCACGCTGCGGCTGGTGATGGACAGCCTGCGCTATTGGGTCGAGGTCATGCATGTGGACGGGTTCCGCTTTGATCTTGCGACGACATTGGCACGCACGGGCGGCATGTTTGATCGCGACGGGCCGTTTCTGCGCGCGGTGCGGCAGGACCCGGTGCTCAACAAGGTCAAACTGATTGCCGAGCCCTGGGATGTGGGCATGGGGGGCTATCAGCTGGGCGCCTATCCTTCGCCCTTCACGGAATGGAACGACAAGTACCGCGATCAGGTGCGCAGCTTCTGGCGCGGTGATGATACGATGGTGCGTAAGCTGGCGCGGCGGGTCTCCGGTTCTGCGGTGCATTTTGACCATGACGGGCGGCGCGCGAATTCCTCCATCAATTTCCTGACGTCGCACGACGGGTTCACGTTGATGGATACCGTCAGCTATTCGCGCAAGGACAACCATGCCAATGGCGAGGACAATCGCGATGGCCATGATCACAATTTCTCGGACAATTGCGGGGTGGAAGGGCCGACCGAGGATGCGGAAATCCTCGCACGCCGGGCCCGCCGCCGCCGGAACATGATCGCGACGCTGATGCTGAGCCAGGGCACGCCCATGCTGCTTGCGGGCGATGAGCTCGGCAATTCTCAGAGCGGCAACAACAACGCCTATTGTCAGGACAACGAGATTGGCTGGGTCAATTGGGATGAGGCTGATCCCGAGTTTCTCACGTTCGTGCGCCAGGCCATTGCCTTCCGCGCCAAGACGCCGATCCTCCGCCAGGGCCGGTTCCTGCATGCGCGCGCGCGGTACGTGGATGGTGTGCCGGATCTCTTCTGGCGCCGGGCCGATGGGAAGCCGATGACGGATGCGGATTGGATTGATCCAACCCTGCGTTTGCTGGGCGCGGAGATGCGCATGGCGCGGGGCACACCAGCCTATGAGCCCCGGCTTGGCGCGATCTTTGTTGTCTTCAATGCAGGTTCCGCGCAAAAAGTCACGCTGCCGGAAGCGGCTGCTGGCCAGTATTGGGCGCGCACTTTTGATACCAGCGGCGCGCCGGTGAACGACTTGCCGCAAATCAATGTCCGTGTGGCAGCTGAGTCTGTTGCCGCCTTCACCCTGAAGACGCGCACGGGCAACGCGCAAAATTCAACACAATCATTCATACGGGAGGACGCCTCGTGAGCATTCAAGAAGTTCCAACCCAACCCATCGCAGGCCAGAAACCCGGCACCAGCGGTTTGCGCAAGAAGACCCGCGTCTTCATGGAGCCGGGCTATCTCGAAAACTTCGTTCAAGCAGTTTTTGATGGTATCGGCGGCATCAAGGGTCAGACGCTCGTCGTGGGCGGAGATGGCCGCTATTTCAACGACAAGGCTATTGGAACGATCCTGCGCATGGCAGCGGCCAATGGAGCGGCGCGCGCAATTGTGGGGCAGGGCGGTATCCTGTCGACACCTGCCGCGTCCAATCTGATCCGTACCAAGCCTGCCGACGGCGGGTTGATCCTGTCTGCCAGCCACAATCCGGGCGGGCCTGACGAGGATTTTGGGCTGAAATACAATGGCTCCAACGGCGGGCCTGCCAGTGAGGGTGTGACGGCGAAAATCCACGACCGGACCCTCGAGATGGATCGTTACCTCATCGTGGACAGCGCTGCGCCGGATCTCTCCGCGCTTGGCGCGTTTGAGCTTGAGGGCATGGTCGTCGAGATCATTGACCCGGTCGCCGATTATGCGGCGATGATGGAGAAGCTTTTTGACTTTGACGCGATCCGCGCCCTCTTCAAACGCGGGTTCCGGATGAAATTCGATGCGATGCATGCGGTGACTGGACCATATGCGCAGGAAATCCTGGAGACGCGACTTGGCGCGCCTGCTGGCACTGTCATGAACGGAACGCCGTCGCCCGATTTTGGCGGCGGGCATCCTGATCCCAATCCGATCTGGGCCAAATCGCTCATGGATGTGATGTATGGCAGCGATGCGCCAGATTTTGGCGCGGCCTCCGATGGGGACGGTGATCGCAACATGATCGTGGGCCGGCGTTGCTACGTCAGCCCCTCTGACAGCCTCGCCGTGCTGGCCGATCTGGCGCATCTCGCGCCGGGGTATTCCAAGGGCCTTGCCGGTGTTGCGCGGTCGATGCCAACTTCCGGTGCGGTCGACCGGGTGGCCGAGGCCAAAGGGATCGAAAGCTTTGAGACGCCCACCGGCTGGAAGTTCTTCGGCAATCTGCTCGATGCAGGTCGGGTCACACTCTGCGGTGAAGAGAGCGCGGGCACGGGCTCTGATCATGTGCGCGAGAAGGACGGGCTCTGGGCCGTGCTGCTCTGGCTGAACATTTTGGCGCACAAAGATCTGTCCGTAGCCGATCTTATGGCCGATCACTGGGCGCGCTATGGGCGCAATTACTATTCCCGCCATGATTATGAGGCGGTGGACAGTCAGGCCGCCAATGGCTTGATGGATGCGGTGCGCGGGCAGCTTAAGGATCTGGCGGGCAAAAGCGTCGGCACGCTGACCGTCGCGCAGGCTGATGAGTTCGCCTATGACGATCCGATCGACCAGTCGCATTCCGCGGGACAAGGCATTCGCATTTTCTTTGAGGGCGGCGGGCGCGTCGTCTTCCGCCTGTCGGGTACGGGCACCGAAGGGGCCACCTTGCGTGTGTACCTTGAGCAACTGGAGACCGATCCGGCACGGCTTCAGATCGACCCGCAGACGGCGCTGGCCGAGATCATTGCCGCCGCGGATGCGCTTGCCGGGATCACGGAGCGGACCGGGCGCGACGCACCGGATGTCATCACCTGAACCGGTACCATGGCAAATCTGACAGCAACCCAAGTGTTCGAGATGCGTCTGGCGCGCAGCGCCGGCGACCTCTGGCCGTTCCTTGATCGGCTCTACGGCCATCGCGAGGATTATGACGCGTTCCGCGCTGCGCTCCTGAAGGCGTTGCAACAGGGTTGGCGCGCGCGGCCTGCGGAGCTCAAGACACTCGATCTCAGACGTGATCTGGAGCCCGACTGGTTCCAACGGTCCGATATGGTGGGCTATGCCTGCTACACAGGTCGCTTTGCTGGTACGCTGCAGGGCGTGCAGGAGCGGATCGGCTATCTGCGTGATCTTGGCGTGACCTATCTGCACCTCATGCCCTGTCTCGCGCCGCGCCCGCGTCCCAATGATGGCGGCTATTCGGTGATGGACTACCGCCGGATCAATCCTGAGCTTGGAACCATGGACGATCTGGAAGCGCTCGCGGGAGCGCTGCGCCGCGAGGGCATGTCGCTCTGCATTGATCTGGTGCTCAACCATACCGCCCGCGAGCATGACTGGGCGCGGCGCGCCATGGCGGGCGACCCGTTTTATCAGGATTTCTACCTGTTCTTTGACGATGACAGCCAGCCGCGCGCCTATGAGCGGACGTTGATCGAGATCTTTCCCAATGATGCGCCGGGCAGTTTCACCTTTGTCCCCGAGATGGGCAAATGGGTCTGGACGACGTTCAATGATCATCAATGGGATCTGAACTGGGCCAACCCTTGGGTCTTTCTCGAGATCGTCAAGGTCATGCTCTATTTGGCCAACAAGGGCGTGGATGTGCTTCGGCTCGATGCCGTGGCTTTCATGTGGAAGCGCATGGGCACGCGGTGTCAGTCCGAGCCGGAGGTGCATATGCTCCTGCGCGCGCTACGGGCCTGTTCGCGGATTGCTTCGGCGGCGGTGATCCATCTGGAGGAGGCGATCACCGGTCCGGCCGAGATGCTGACCTATCTCGGGCGCGGTGAACATGACGGGCGGGAAGGCAACCTCGCTTATCACAACAACCTCATGGTGCATTTCTGGGGGGCATTGGCCACGCGCGACACGCGGCTGATGCGCCATGTCCTGCGTGAGAACTTCCCCGAAGTGCTCACCAATGCCACCTACATGACCTATCTGCGCTGCCATGATGATATTGGCTGGGCGATTACCGATGAAGATGCCGGTTCGCTTGGCCTTTCCGGCCCTTTGCATCGCGCCTATCTGTCGGATTTCTACCACGGGACCTTCCCGGGCTCCTTTGCCGAGGGCGCGCTTTTTCAGGTCAATGAAGAGACGGGCGACAAACGCATCTCCGGCACGCTGGCCTCTCTTGCAGGGATCGAGCGCGGTCTGGATCGGGGCGATCCGCGCGCGGTGGAGCTCGCCGTGCATCGTATCCTGATGGGCAAGGCGCTGATCGCAGCCTTTGGCGGTGTGCCGCTGATCTACATGGGCGATGAGATCGCTCTGCTCAATGACGACAGCTACCTTGATGATCCGCTGCGCGCCGATGACAGCCGTTGGCTGCACCGTCCCGTGATGGATTGGGAGGATGTCGCGGCGGCAGAGCGCGGTGAGGGCCCCGCAGCACAGGTTCTGGCGGGTACGAAGGCGATCATGGTAAGGCGTGCGGCCCTGCCACAGTTGCATGGGGCTGTGCCGACGCGGATCGTCGATATTGGGCCGAAGGAGGTTTTCGCGTTCCTGCGGCTTGCGCCGACGGGGCCTGTGTTGTGTTTGTTCAATTTCTCTGAAGAGACAGTGATGCTGTCAGCCGAGGATATGGGGGCGCAAGGCGTGAGCCAGTTTGTCGATCTGCTCTCGGATGCGTCGCTGTCGCTGCAAGACGGTGCCTTTGCGCTGTTGCCCTATGGGCGCGTTTGGGTGGTTTAGGGTCGCTGGCCAGCTCCAAAGAGCTTTCTGCAGAACAAAGGACGGCCCACGAGCCTGGGTGGGGGCGATAGCCCCCTCCCGTGGGGAGGGTCGGGGGCTGTCCGGCGGTGCCGGACATGTGCAAGGCGCGTCTACCGCAGTGACGTCATCCCCGTCTGCGCCATTGCAATGCTGAGCTCATCGCTCAACACATCCCAAAGCTGGTCCAGCCCATCGCGCCCAGCCGCGGCCATCGCGAATTGCAAAATCCTACCAAAGAAGACGAAATCCGCGCCCGCATCCATCGCCTTGAGCGCATCCTCGCCGGAGCGCAAACCGCTGTCGTAGAAAATGGGAAAGTCCGGCCCCAAAGCCTCGCGCATCGCTGGCAGCATCGCGAAGGGTGACGGCGCGCTTTCCAGCTGGCGCGCACCGTGGCTGGAGACCTGCACCGCATCGACGCCCGCCGCCTTGAGCTTGCGCGCGTCGTTCACATCCAGAACGCCTTTGACAACGAGTTTGCCCGGCCAAGCGTCACGCACCCGGTGCAGCGTGCTCCAATCGGCTTTGGCGCGGCTCTCGGTGCGGTCAAACTCAAAGCCGTCCATCTCGAAATTGGCCATCTGCGGACGGCCATTGGCGAGCGTGGAGAGCGACCATCGGGGGTGCAGCGCGAAATCGACGAACTGCCGGGGGCCGATCTTGAAGGGCATCTTGAAGCCATGACGCAGCTCACGCGGGCGACGCCCGACCTCAGGCACATCGACCGTCAGGACCAGAACCTCATAGCCTGCGCCGCGCGCCCGTTCGATGAGCTTGAAGCTGCCCGTGCCGTCGCCGCTGAAATAGAGCTGGAACCACGCGTTGCCTTCGGCGAGCTCCAGTATTCGCTCCATAGGCGTTGAGGCCACGGTAGAGACGCCATGGGGGATGTTATAACGCGCGGCCAAACTGGCCAGCATTTCGTCTGCGGCGGGGCAGGCAAGATTGCACATGCCCATGGGCGCGATACCGAAGGGGCGCTGCGCGGTTTTGCCAAAAAGCGGTATGTCCAGTGTTCGGGCGCTGACATCACGCAGGATCCGCGGCTTCAGCAGATGCGCATCCAACGCGGCCCGGTTGCGCGCGGCACCCGTCTCAGACCCGGCGGCGCCATCGATATAGTCAAAGACCATCCAGGGCAGCCGCCGTTTGGCCAGCCGCCGCGCATCCTCGGCTGAGTGAATATGCGCGGCAGCCCCCATTACTCAGGCCTCAATCGCTTTCATAAAGCGATCCTTGATGACGACCGGGTCCATCGTGATGACGGGCATCTTGGCGTTGCCGCTGTCACATTTCACGACCATCACGGTGCCGACTTGTGCATCAATCGCCTCTTGCAGCGCCTTGCCGGTATCGACATCCATGACTTCCACGACATTCTCGCACCCCGCGGCGCGCGCCATGCCCGCCAGATCGGTTTTCTGGCCGGTATAGGTCGGCTGATCCCCTGTGGAGCCGTAGGAGCCGTTGTCGATGATCATCAGGATGTAATTGGGGGGCATGTTGTTGCCAATCGTCGGCAGGGTACCGAGATTGGTCAGGACAGAGCCGTCCCCATCGATGGAGATCACCGTCTTGGGTTGAGCCAGAGCCAGCCCCAGACCAATGGAGGAGGCAAGGCCCATCGTGCCCAGCATGTAGAAGTTGGTCGGCTGATCATCGATGGCATGCAGCTCCTGGGAGGGGATGCCGATGTTGCAGACAATGAGCTGGTCGCGCAGGATCGGGGCGATTTCCTTGAGAATTTCAGAACGGATCATTGGTCGCCGTAGCCTCCCCAGAAATTGGCATCGGTCAGTATCGCGACCGGTTTGTTGCACATGAAGGTGTACTTCAGGATCATGTCGAGCTCTTCGACATCCGATTGGTTGTGGAAGTGATAGGTCGGGATGTTCATCTGCGCCAGAAGCGCCTTGGTATGCACCGCCATCTCCACCTGACAGGCCACCGGCTCGCGCAGCTCACCGCGATAGGAAATGATCATCGGCAGCGGCATCCGGTAGTACTGGATCAGCGTGGCCAACGTGTTGATCGTGACGCCGATCGCCGTGTTCTGCATGATGATTGCCGGGCGCTTGCCGCCCATGAAGGCCCCCGCACAAAGCCCCATGCCCTCGTCTTCCTTGTTGGACGGGATATGGAAAATCTTCTCATGCTTGTCGATCTCGTCGATCACGCCCGCGAGCTGCTTGCAGGGCACAGTGGTCACAAAGGAGATGTCATTGGCGACAAGATCATCGGTGATCTTCTTGTCGATGTTCATTGCGGTTTGCCTTTCGGGTTGCGCGCAGATGGTCTGCGCAAGGGTCTGGGATCTCAGTAGCTGCGGTGGACATGAACCGCGCAGGGCGCGTGTTGCACGACGCGCGCGGCGGTGGAGCCAATCAGGTAGTCGCGCAGGTCCGGGCGGTGAGAGCCCATGACAATGCAATCGACGTTGCGCTCGTTTGCGAAATCGATGATCGCGCGGTGGGTGTGGCCATTGATGAGATGCGCCTCAACGCCCTCGATGCCGGCGGTCTTCTCCTCCAGAAGGGCTCGCGCCCGCTCAAGAGCTTTTCTGGAGATCGCGTCATCAATGAAGGCGGCGGCGGCGCCAGAGGGGGCCTCAAAAACATGCAGCGCGTGGATTTCACCTGTCCCGCCGGTCAGGGCACGCGCGATCTCAAGAGTTTGGGCGGAAATGCCATGGTCCAGTGCCATGGGAACCAGAATTTTACGATACATGAGACGTCCTTTCAAAATGCGAGGGAGACTAGCTCCAAGGGTCAAGTACAATCTTGGGGGAGGCAACGTGGCCCGCGCGGAGGTCCTGAAAGGCCTGCCAGCCATCGCTGAGCGGTCTGCGCAGGGTCCAGTCGAGCGGTCCGAGGCGTCCGTCAAACAGCGCCTCGGCCGTGTCGCGAAAGTCTTGCATTGTGTAGGTGTAGGTGCCGATGAAGCTGATTTCCTGCAGCGTCAAGCGGCGGGTATCGAGGCCATCGGCATTGTCTCCCAACCCCACATGCGCGATGACGCCGCCCGGCGCGGCCAGAGCGCAAGCCGCAGCACGGGTTGCCGCAAAGCCCACCGCGTCAATGACGACAGGAAAGAGCCCGTCTGCCTGCGGCGTCACCTCTTGCCCGCAGTGTTCCTCCAGAAAGGCGCGGCGCGCGTCATGGGGTTCCACGACCAGCACATCCCTGACGCCCATGGCCTTCAGCGCGAGGGCGGCTGCAAGGCCAATGGCGCCGCCCCCCAACACAACCGCCTTGCGCTCCATGCCGGGATGCAGAGCAGCCAGTGCGAGTTTGGCTGTGTGCCAGCTTACGGCGAGAGGTTCCGCGAGGGCGGCCTTTTCCAGCGGCACATGGTCGGGCACCTGCACGAGATTGCGCTCCGGCATGCAGACATATTGCGCAAACGCCCCCTCTCGCGGCGGCATCGAGATGATCTCGCGGTTGGGGCAAATGTTTTCGCGCCCCGCCTTGCAGGCCGGGCATGTCCCGCAGGAGACAAGCGGGTTGATCGTGACGCGTGCCCCGTCCAGTGGGCCGCCCTGCACAACGCCCGCAGCCTCGTGGCCAAGGATCAATGGCGCGGGGCGGCGCTCATCATGGCCGAGATAGGCGTGCATGTCCGAGCCGCAAATGCCGACAGCGTCGATCCGGATGAGATGCTCATCCGCGCGTGCGTCAGGCGTGGCCACATCGCGATACCCGAGCGTTTCCACGCCATCGTAAACGAGTGCTTTCATTTTGCGGTAAACCCCCCGTCGACCATGAGGACCTGACCCGTCACATAGCTTGACGCCTCCGAGCACAGGAAAAGCAGCGGGCCGTCCAGATCTTCAAGCTTGCCATTGCGACCCAGACAGGTCTGCGCGGCATTGCGTGCGGCGCGGGCTTCGTCGTCAAACACCGCTTGTGTGAGCTCTGTCGGGAAAAATCCGGGGCCAATGGCATTGGCGGTGATACCGTGGGCCGACCAGGCTTCGGCCATGGCGCGCGTGAGCTGGCCTATGGCGGCCTTGGTTGCACCGTACGCGATACCACCGGGAAAGGCGCGCGTGGTCTGCAACGAGGCAAAATTCACGATCCGACCCCAGCCCTTGGCCCGCATCGCAGGCACGAAGGCGCGGCTGACAAAAAACGGGGCAGAGAGGTTGAGCGCCAGCGTCGTGTCCCAGCCATCATCGGTGACATCATCTGCCGCCTCGCGCATGTTGACCCCTGCGGCATGCACAACGATGTCAGGCGGGCCAAAAGGAGCGGCGCAGTCTTCCGCCAGAGCGTTCACCCGGTCGCGCTGCGCAATATCTGCGGGCACGGCTGCGGCGGACGCGCCCAGCTCACCCACGAGGGACGCAAGCGCCTCTTGTCTGCGCGCCACCCCCACGACTTTTGCGCCAGCACCTGCCAAAGCCACGGCTGCGCGGCGCCCCAATCCGGAGCTTGCCCCGGTAATGACGGCGACGCGACCCGTAAGGTCAAACAGGTGGCGCGGATCAGCCATTGACCGACAGATCGAAGTTCTCGCCGGGGAAGTATTTGGCGAGCCGGACATCTGCGGCGCGCGCATGCCCTTCCATGCCTTCCAGACGAGAGATGCGGGCCGTGGCTTGAGCGATCTGTTTGGAGCCTTCACGCGTGGCGCGCTGCCACGTGACGATCTTCATGTATTTGTGCACGCTCAAACCGCCCGTATAATTCGCAGCGCCCGATGTCGGCAGAACGTGGTTCGTGCCGGTGGCCTTGTCCCCGTAGGAGACGGTTGTTTCCTCGCCAAGGAAGAGCGAGCCATAGCACGTCAGCCGCTCAAGCCACCAATCGAGATCTTCGGCCTGAACGGTCAGATGCTCCGGCGCATATGCGTCTGACGTGGCGGCCATTTCTTCGCGGTCGGCACAGAGGATCACCTCCGCATAATCGCGCCACGCGGCGGTGGCGTTTTCGCGGTTCAACTCAGGCAAATCGGCGATCAGGCCCGGAACCATGTCCATGACCTTCTCCGCCAGAGCCCGATCATCCGTGACCAGCCAGACCGGTGAATTGTAGCCATGCTCGGCCTGGCTCACGAGGTCGGTCGCAACGATATGGGCGTCGGCTGTCTTGTCCGCGAGGATGAGGCTGTCGGTCGGGCCTGCGATCATATCGATGCCCACACGGCCAAAGAGAATACGCTTGGCTTCGGCCACGAATTGATTGCCCGGGCCCACGAGGATGTTGGCCTTGGGCAGGCCAAAGAGGCCAAACGTCATCGCAGCAACGCCCTGAACGCCGCCCATGGCCATGATCTTGTCCGCGCCGCAGATATGGGCCGCATAGATGATCGCAGGCGCCACGCCGACACCGGGGCGGGGCGGCGAACAGGCCGTGATGTGGCGGCACCCGGCGACCTTGGCGGTCGTGACCGTCATGATCGCGCTGGCGATGTGGCTGTAGCGTCCGCCGGGCACGTAGCAGCCCGCCGCATCCACCGGGATCGCTTTTTGACCGGCGATCATGCCCGGCACGATCTCAACTTCGACATCCGAGACAGTCGCCTTCTGCGCTTCAGCAAAGCGGCGCACGTTGTCATGGGCAAACCGAATGTCTTCTTTCAGCTTTTCGGGCACCAATTCGCACGCGGCCTCAATCTCTTCAGCCGTGAGCAAGACGTTGCCCTCGTATTGATCAAACTTTGCCGCATATTCCATCGCCTTGGCGTCGCCGCCCGCTTCGATATCATCCAGAATACCCGTGACGATCTCATGGGTTTTCGAGGCATCAGACTTGGCTGTGAGCTCAGCCTTCTTGAGATATTCGCGGGGCATATCGTGCGTCCTGTCGTTGTGGGTGGTCTTGGCCGTGCGATTCTGACGCGGCGTTCTGCGAATATGTAAGCGCTTGCAAGATGCAAATGCAAGCGCTTACATTGGGGGTGTCACAAATGTCGAGCGAGCAATGTCGCGCAGCGATTCCGTCCCCACGTTAGAAGATGTTGCCCGCGCCGCAGGTGTGTCCACGGCGACGGTATCGCGGTGTTTGAACAAGCCTGACAAGGTCGTGGCCACCACGCGTGAACGGGTCCTGGCGGCGGTGGAACAGCTGGGCTACACGCCTCATTTCGGCGCGCGCATCATGGCGGCCCGGCAGACTTTCACGATTGGCGCCATCATTCCCACGATGGAAAACGCGATCTTTGCGCAAGGGTTGCAGGCGTTTCAGGAAGCGGTGCATGCGCGGGGCTATACGCTTTTGGTGTCCTCATCGGCCTACCAGCCGGAACGGGAAGCCGAACAAATCCGCACGTTGCTGTCGCGGGGGGCGGATGGGCTTCTTCTGATCGGGTATGATCGCGATCCCGAAACCTACAAGATGCTCGCCCAGAAGCGGACGCCCGTTTTGGCCACCTGGGCCTATGACGCGACACAGGCCATCCCGGCGGTCGGGTTTGATAATCACGCGGCGATGTTTGCCTTGGCCCAGCATGTTCTGTCACTTGGTCACGCCCATATTGGCGTGATTTCAGGGATGACACGTGGCAATGATCGCGCCGCAGAGCGGCTGACAGCGATCCGTCTTGCGGCGGCCGGGGCGGGCTTGGGCGCCGAGGCGCTGCCCGTGATCGAGACGCCTTACAGCATTGAAAATGGTGCGGAGGCCTTTGCAGAGCTCATGCGTCGCACACTGAGGCCCAGTGTGGTTCTGTGCGGCAATGATGTTCTTGCAGCAGGGGCGGTGCGGCAGGCCGCGGCGATGGGGCTGCGGGTGCCGGAAGATGTGTCGATCACAGGATTTGACGACATTGAGCTCGCCCGCGTCGTCACGCCTGCGTTGACGACTGTCCATGTCCCGCATCGGGCCATGGGCGCGAAAGCTGCTGAAGTCTTGATCAATATGGTTGAAGGGGGCACGAACGCGCCCTCGATCGCCTTGGAGACGACGCTCAAATTGCGCGCGTCCCTTGGTCCTCCAAAACTCCCCTGACATCGGCGCATTGCACGGCCGAGGCCAGGGCTGCGCCGCCAAATGCGGTGTGATGTGACCGCCGGGTCTAGCCTTCCCGCATAGGTTCGGGGTGGACCGGTGCGCCATGCGGTGTCGAGAGATAGGCGCTTTCCCAATTGGCCTTCATTTCCTGCAATTGCCCCTGCGTGGCCAGTTTGCGGGAGATCAGCATGTGCTCCAGCGCCCTAACCCAGGCTGTGAAGTAGTCCGACCCACCGTCGAGCGCCCGTGTCGCCCCATCGGTCTTGAGCTGGGCGCCAAAGACATCGACCCAGTCCGGCCACGAAAAGTGACCCGCTTCTTGCAAGGCCACCGTTACGGCAAAGACCTCGGCATGCCAGGGCTCTTCAAAGGGCGGTGGATTTGGCGCAGCGCTCATTCTGTCGCGGGCAGGAGATAGCTCTCCCACAGATCAAGCACCATGACATCGTCCGGGGCCTCGGCCACATCTCCCCAAAGTTCCCGCGCGGTGAACGCCACCGCGTAGAGCGGTTCTGGCGCTTCACCCAATCCGTGCGCATTGCTGTCGGGGAGGACATGGGTGCCATGGTGCAGAACGATCTTGCCGCGCCGCCCCATGGCGTATTGCGGCAGGCGGGTATGGCCGCCGGGCACGGCCGTATTGGGGCTATGGGCGCGTGTCTGCACGATGTCGCCCACAGCAAAGCGCGGCGCGCGGTCGCTGTCGCGGGTATAGGGCGTGAGGCGGCGTTGGGAGGCCGAGACGTCTTCGGCGCGCAGGGCTTTTTCATGCAACGCCCCCGCCACTGCGGCCGGTTTGCCTTCTGCGGCGTCGGTAAAGTCCTGCGGCGTCGCGATGCCTTTGGCGACCAACAGATTGGCCATGCCCGCCATCCACTTCTCGTAGTAACTGAAGCGGGCGTAGTCCTTTGGCGGGAGGCTTTCGCGGGCATGACGGCTTGTATCAATGCTCCAGGCGCCAATGCTGCCGCTGGCCACTGTGATGGCCATGGCGCGGCCATGCCAATCAGCGTGAAACACGCGGTCGTCCTCTGTGCCGGTGACTGGCCCATCGCCGTAGCGTCCGCCCATATCGTGGATGCGGCTCATGTTGTCCGCTCCGCTGTGGCGGCAAGGCCCGTGCCGATCATGGCGTTGCGCGACACAAGATCGGCCAGCGCGTCTTCGCTCAACTGTTCCGTGCCTTCTGGTCGCATCGGGATAACAAGGTAGCGGACCTCGGCCGTACTGTCCCAAACACGCACGGACTGGCCGGGCAGAAGCGATACGCCAAAATCCTCAAGAACCGCACGGGGCTCACGGACAGCGCGCGCGCGGTAAGCGTCGGATTTATACCATCCCGGTGGAATGCCCAGAACGGCCCAGGGGTAGCAACTGCACAAGGTGCAAACGACGAGATTGTGGGTCTCCGGCGTATTCTCGACGGCGACCATGTGTTCGCTCTGACGTCCCTGGAAGCCAAGTTCGGCAATGGCGCTCGTGGCATCTTCCATAAGCCGGGCCTTGAACGCCGGATCCGTCCAGGCGCGGGCGACGACACGCGCGCCGTTTCGCGGGCCGATCTCGTTTTCATAGAGATCAATCAGCGCATCAACCGCCTCGGGATCGATGAGCCCCTTGCTGACCAGCACGCTTTCGAGCGCTTTGACACGCAAGGCGGGGTCTGAGGGCAGATGGCTGTAGGGATGGTCACTATCATGCGGCATGGCAATCCTTTCGAGTGGATGTCATTTCCGCATTTTGCCGCCCAGCTGTCAATTCGCGCAGCAGGTCGGGTTGGTGTGGCGCAACGCTCAGGGCTGCGCCACACGAAAGCTCAGGATGCTGCGGCCTTCGGGGCGTCGCCTGTTCCGGTGCTACCGTCGACAACTTCCGCATCCTCGACGATCGTCACGGCATTCTCGCGCGCATCGTCATTGGTTGCTCCAACAATCAGAGGCAGCATGGCCGCGCCCGAGGAGGCCGAGATGTCCGCCGCAGGCGGTGTGGTCCATGACAGCGTATCGAGGCCACCGCAATTCGAGCAGGTGGCAGTCCATTCGCTCTCGATATTGTGGCAATTCTCGCAGACCCACTGCGGACCGCGCGGCGCAGTGACGGCACGTGCGAGCCAGCCGCGGACGATATCGTCCGAGGCGCCCTCACCGCGCTCAATGGCGGCCATGATCGTCAGGGCGCGCACGTCCGGATCGGTCTCCGCAAGATTGCCAAGCGCACGGCGGGCGGCGGGGAAATCCTCAGCCGCAATGTTGAGCTCTGCCTTCAGAAGCATCGTCTCACGGTGATCCTGATGCGTGCTTGTCAGGGTCTGGAAGCGCTTGAGCCGTGCCGCCGGTGTCTCATCGGGAGCAATCTGCGCGAAGGCAGCGGCCAGTTCGGGATGTGGTTTCACATCCCATGCCTTTTTCAGGACGCGCGTTGCGTATTTCGGCTTGCCCTTTTGAATGTGTCCCTGCGCGGCAAGAACGGCGGCGGGCACGAGATCGGGCGAAAGTTTGTTGGCCTGAATGGCCGCTTCCTGCGCCTCGATTGTGGCCCCGTCTTCGAAGACACCCTTGGCCTGTGACAGCGCCAGAACGGCATCCCGACGACGATGCACTTCGCGCGGCATGGTGCCATGCTTGAGCTTGGCGTTCAGGGTCTGACGTGCGCCAGCCCAGTCCTCGTTTTGCGCCTGCAATTGCAGCAGAATATTCTGCGTCTCGTCATGCTTGGGTTTGATGGCGAAGGCGCGTTCGGCCAGTTTGAGGGCCGTGTCTGTCTCGCCGGCGGCCAGTTTCTGCTTGAGAATGCCGCGCACACCGACAAAGCGCGTGCGTTCGTCTTGCACGAGCTTCTTGTAGGTTTCTTCGGCCTTGCTCCGATCCCCTGCGATTTCTGCGGCTTGCGCGGTCAGGAGGTTCGTCAGCTCCGGCTTGCCGAGATATTTCTCCGCTTTGGCGGCTTTCGACATGGCCAGTTTGCCCTCGCCCGAGGCCAGCGCCATCATGCCTTCGCTCAGTGCTGTGAAGCCTTTGCGCTCGCGATTGCGATCAAAGTAGCGCGAAAGCGCTGTTTCATCGCCGTTCACAAAGCGCAGCAGCGCGACGAGAAGCGACACCAGTTTGAGCAAGATCCACAGCGCAACCATAAGAACCAGCACGCCCAGAACCGATTGCAGCGGTCCGAAGGTATACTCCGTCCCCGCAACCGTGATCTGCACGCCGCCGGAGCTTTCCAGCAGCCAACCCGCGCCAAGCGCCAGCGCGCTGACGATAATGACAAAAACGATAATCTTTGTTAGCGACCAAAGCATGATCCGCCCCCCTTAACTTCCGCTCAGGCGCTGCGAGAGCGCCTCAGCTGCAGAGACTGCGTTCTGGCGGGTCACTGCGATTTCCAACCACGACGACAGCGCATTCTTGGCTGCATCGGGAAGCGTGTCTATCTCGGCGATGGCATCGCCCAATTGTCCGTTGCGCACAGCAGCTTCCGCACGGCTGAGCACTGCGTCGGGATCATCGCCTTCCCGTGGCGTGACGGAGCGCGCGCCAAGTTGCCGGGCGAAGAACGTCCCCAAACCACCGGCGCCATCGCTGCTGTCTGCGCCGCGGGCTGCGCTGAGTGCGCTGCGGGCAGCATCCGGGAAATCACCCTGCAGGCTCGCGAGCGTGGCAACACCGTTTTCCGCCACGGCGCTGAGCGCATCGGGAACGTCCGTGCCATCTGCGGCTTCGAAGTCCGCCAGGTCCGCTGCGAAAGGATCGCCACTGTCCAGCGCGCTGATGATGCGCGCGACGGCGGCGCGGGCTTGGCTGGCTTGCGCCATGGCCGCGGCTTCGGCTTCCTTGGCCGCAGCATCTGCGTCTTTGGCAGCGGCCTCCGCCGCGATGGTTTCGATCTCGGCGCGTTGGGTCGCAATGCTTTCCTGAAGCGAGGCCAGCTCGCGCTCATACGCGGCAATGGCCGCTTCGCTCACGCCTTCGGAAATGGGCTGCTTTTCCACTTCGGTCAGTCGCGCATCCAGAGCGTTCAGGGTGTCCTCCAACGTGCTGAGGTTCGCCTGAAGGCCTGCGAGAGCCTCAGATGATGCGGCCTGCACTGTCCCGATTTCATTTTGAACGGCAGCAATGTCATCTGAGGTCGGGACGTTTTCCGGCATGGCGGCCTGAAGGGCTGCGAGGGCCTCTTGCTGGGACGCGATGCTCTCGGATTGTGCGGACAATGCCGCGCGTGTTTCTGTCTCGAATGCGGATTCGCTGCCAATGGGCCAGCCATCAGGGATGACAAACCGCGCCAGCGCGAAACCGATCCCCGCCGCGACCACACCGCCCGCGAGCATCGGCATGAAGACGCTCGGCGCTTGCTGAGGCGGAGGCGGTGGTGCCGGACTTGGTTCGGGCACGACACGGTCGATATCGGCCACCTCGTCTCGGGCGGCCTCTGCGGCCTGCTCGTCAGCGGATGTGTCATCTGGGGTCAGCGTGTCGTCGGCGGTCTCGCTGGCGAGGCTGTCGTCTGCGGCGACGCTTTCATCTGTTGTTTCGCTGGCGGCATCGTCAGATGTGCCATCTGTTGTCTCGTCAGTGTCTTTCGGAGCGTCATCATCTTGCGCCGTAGGGTCTTCGAGAAGTGTCGCGTCCTCGGTGTCAGCACCCGTTTCGGAGACAGGCTCCTCTTCCGCCGGGGCATCTGTTTGCTTGCCTGCGTCGGCCTGCTCAGTCTCCGCGCCCGCGGCGGCGGATGCCTCTTCGCTCGAAGTGTCCGGGGTTTGTGTGCCCTGGTCCTCGGAGATGGTCTCGTCAGATGTGGCGGTCGTGGCGCTTTCGGCGTCTGTGACGGTCGCGTCTGCCGTATCGTTTTTGGCTTTCGAGACCGTGTTTCTGTTGCGTTTTTTCGCCACCGTGATGTCCTCTTCGAATCTATTTGCCGCAACGCGACACGCCAAGACTAAGGCAGCGACCGCCTGCTCTCAAGCAACTGCACCTTTTCTGCGGCCATACGCACCTCTGCGAGCATCGCCTTCGCGTCGGGACGGGCCGCAATTCGTATATCTGTGCCCGCGCATTGGGCAGTCCACTTTTGCGCAACAGCCGCGCTCATCGCGATGATTGTGAGCACGGCCCCTGCCGGGCACGCGCTTAGCTGCTCCACAAGTATCGCAGCACTGCGGGGAGAAAAGAGGGGAAGAATGACATTTTCTTCCCGCTCCAGTGCGGCGCGCGCATCTTGGGAAAGGGCCCGGGCCTCCTGCGTATAGACGCACCAGGTGTCACATCGCAGGCCAGCCTCGGTCAGGCGCTCCGCCACAGGAACGGCCACATGGCGGCCACAGACATGCAGAAGCGGCACGTCGGGACGATGCTGCAACATCCAATTGGCCAGCGCCTCGCCGTTCAGCGCCACATGACGGACCTCGCCGCCACGAGCCTCCACAGCAGCAGCCGTTGTGCGACCGACAACGTAGCTGGGCAGACGAATTGCCTCTTGAAACTGCGTGACTGCATTGGCGGAGGAGAAGATCAGACCTTGATGCGCGCCTGCGGGTCTCGGAGAGGATACAGGCGTGATCCCCAAAACGGGCGAAATAATGATGTTCAGCTTTGGGTCGGCAATCTGCGCGGCGAACCTGAGAGAGGCCTCTTCGGGCCGGGTAAGGAGCAAGGTCGCCATTGGGCCGCCGGGATTGTTTTCAATTGCGCCAAGTGTTACCCGCAGCTGCCCGCGCCCGCAATGATTGGCGCCCTTCGGATGGAAGCCCATGCCCGTTATTCTGGGACTTGAAAGCAGTTGCGATGATACGGCCGCCGCAGTCATCGAAGGGACGAGCGGGCAGGCGACCGTTCTGTCCTCCATCGTGGAGGGCCAGACGTCCCTGCATGCCGATTTCGGCGGCGTTGTGCCCGAGATTGCCGCGCGCGCCCATGCGGAAAGACTGGATGGTTGCGTCGAGCAGGCGTTGCAGGCTGCAGGTATGACGTTAGCCGATATGGACGCCATTGCAGTGACAGCTGGCCCGGGCCTCATCGGCGGCGTTGTGTCTGGCGTGATGTGTGCCAAAGGCTTGGCCATTGGGGGTGGCAGGCCTTTGATCGGGGTCAATCATCTCGCGGGCCATGCCTTGACGCCGCGTCTGACGGATGGCGTGGCCTATCCCTTCCTGATGCTTCTGGTGTCTGGCGGGCATTGCCAATTCCTGATTGCGCGGGGCACCGACAGTTTTGAACGGCTTGGCGGGACCATTGACGATGCGCCTGGAGAAGCTTTTGACAAGACCGCCAAGTTGCTGGGCCTGCCGCAGCCCGGTGGGCCGTCCGTGGAGCGCGAGGCGCGCAATGGCGATCCCGCAGGGTATGATTTCCCGCGTCCGCTGATGAACCGACCGGGATGTGACATGTCTTTTTCCGGCCTGAAAACAGCCTTGCTGCGCGCCCGGGACGACGTGGTCGCTGCAAAATCAGGGCTGACCTCGCAGGACCGCGCTGATCTCTGCGCCAGCTTTCAGTCGGCCGTCGTGGATGTGCTGCGGGCCAAGACGGAACGGGCGTTGGATCAATACATGGCGCTCGCTCCTGACCTGCCGCTTTTGGCCGTCGCAGGTGGCGTTGCGGCGAATACACCTATTCGCGCGGCGCTCGAAGCGCTTTGCGCGGCGCGCGGTGTGGCCTTTACGGCGCCGCCGCTTGCGCTGTGTACGGACAATGCCGCGATGATCGCTTATGCCGGGTTGGAGCGATTTGAAGCCGGTTTGCTCGATGATTATACTCTCGCGGCCCGTCCGCGGTGGCCCTTGGATGCGCAAGCCGCGCCGATGCTGGGCTCTGGCAAGAAAGGTGCCAAGGCATGAGAATTGCCGTATTGGGTGCGGGCGCATTTGGCACGGCATTGGCCATCTCTTTCGTGCGCTCCGGCTGTGATGTCACTTTGTGGGGCCGGGATGCGCAAGCACTGGCCGCACTACGCGAAACCCGGGAAACACCACGCCTGCCGGGCGTTGTCTTGCCGGACGCGCTGAAAATCAGTGACGCGGTGCCGGAGATGGACATCGGTTTGATCGCGGTGCCGATGCAACAGGTCGCCGGGCTCGTGGAGCGCTATTGCGCGGCGCTCAGGGATCGCTCGCTTGTAGCCTGCTGCAAAGGGTTGTCTCTGACGAGCGGGGCAGGGCCGACATCCGCGCTGGAGGAAATCACGGCGCATCCAGCCATCCTGACAGGCCCCAGTTTCGCGGTTGATATTGCCCGCGGGCTGCCCACTGCGTTGACGCTCGCCTGCGCGTCGGAGCGCTTGGGCGCGACGCTGCAAACGGCGCTCGTGGCGGATAACCTGCGCCTTTACCGGACGACGGATGTCGTCGGTGCGGAAGTGGGCGGTGCGCTCAAGAATGTTGTCGCCATTGGCTGTGGCGCGGTCATGGGTGCGGGGCTTGGCGCCTCTGCCCGTGCCGCGCTGATGACCCGCGGCTTTGCGGAAATGATGCGGTTTGCCAAGGCCGTGGGCGCGCGCTCTGAGACGCTACATGGGCTGTCCGGGCTGGGCGATCTGACCTTGACCTGCACATCCGACCTGTCGCGCAACTACCGGTTGGGACATGCGCTGGGCGCGGGATCGGGCTTTGACCCGACCACAACCGTCGAAGGCGCATCAACCGCGCGGGCTTTGGCTGCCCGTGCTGCCCGTGACGGGATTTCCATGCCAATTACCGATGCGATTGTTGCGCTTTTGGACGGGCGCAGCGATGTTGCCTCGGCCATGGCGGAGCTTTTCGCCCGCCCCATGAAGGAGGAATGAATGCTTATCGCCCTGATCGCTCGTGACAAAGACGGCGCCTTGCAGACCCGGCTCGACAACCGCGCCGCTCACCTTGCCTATATCGAAGACACCGGTGTTGTCGCCCACGCCGGTCCGCTCCTGAATGATGCAGGCGATATGTGCGGCTCGCTTGTTGTCCTCGACGTGGCGGACATGGCAGCCGCAGAAACATGGGCCGCCAATGACCCCTATGCCAAAGCCGGACTTTTCTCGGATGTTGAATTGATCGTCTGGAAAAAGGTGATCGGCTGATGGCGTATTGGCTGTTCAAATCCGAGCCCTCGACATGGTCCTGGGACCAGCAGGTCGCCCGGGGCGACGCGGGCGAGGAATGGGACGGTGTGCGCAACTATCAGGCGCGCAATTTCATGCGTGAGATGAAAACCGGGGATCGCGGCTTCTTTTACCATTCGCAGAAAGAGAAATCCGTCGTGGGGATTGTTGAGGTTATCACCGAGGCCCACCCCGACAGTACGACCGAGGATGCCCGCTGGGAATGTGTGGACATCAAAGCCATTGCCCCTTTGACGCGGCCTGTTTCGCTCGATGAGATCAAACAGGACCCAGCGCTGGCGGATATGGTTCTCGTGCGGAATTCCCGCCTGTCCGTGCAGCCTGTGAGCGCGGAGGAGTACCGGCGCATCTGTGCCATGGGCGGTGTGTCTGACGCGTAACGCTTGCTCCCGAGAGGGGTTTGGCGGCAACATCTCCCCAAAACAAAAAAGGGAGAGGGATACATGGACGTTATCAATGTGATTGTTGCGGGGCTTGCGAGCTTTGCTTTCGGCGCGGTTTGGTATTCGGTTTTTGCGACTGCATGGAAGGACGCCTCGGGCGTGGCGCTTGATGCGGAGGCAAATCCCGCCAATCAGAAGAGCCCGGTGCCCTATGTCACGGCTGTTGTCGCCTCAATCATCGTGGCTGGCATGATGCGGCATGTTTTTGAACTCAGCGCGATTGATACCGTGGGCAAGTCCATTCAATCCGGTCTTGGCATTGGTGCGTTTCTGGCGGCACCCTGGCTGGCCACGAATTACGGCTTTGCCGGGCGGCCCTTCAAGCTTTTGCTGATCGACGGCGGTTATGCCACGTTCGGCTGCGGGATCATCGGCTTGGTGCTTGCTCTGTTTTAAGGTGCTGCACACACCTCACTACGAAAAAATCAGAGGGTCCCGGACAATACGACCGGAACCCTCTGTCACCCCACGTGCTCCCAC
Organism: Primorskyibacter sp. S187A; assembly: GCF_049800955.1. Taxonomy (NCBI): domain Bacteria; kingdom Pseudomonadati; phylum Pseudomonadota; class Alphaproteobacteria; order Rhodobacterales; family Roseobacteraceae; genus Primorskyibacter; species Primorskyibacter sp. S187A. The sequence continues at coordinate 735,731 of NZ_JBNAGA010000002.1, forward strand.
AACTCACTGCACGTGATCTCGAAAAAGGGTCCAGCCGTCCTAGCCAGACAATTGGACATTAAGCCATGGGGTGTGTCCGCTCAAGGATATTGCCCGTCGAATGCGGTGTAGTTTGGTAACGTCCGCTTAAGAGGCTCGGACAACTGGCTTCCCGGATTGCGAAAACCTTTGGCAGCCACGAATGCAAAAGAGGCCCGCGCAGGCGAGCCCCTCATCATGCGGCAAGGCGTTTAGCCGTAAACGCTCTCTTTGCCGAAATGCTTTGTCAGCATGTAGTACACGACCGCGCGATACTTGTTGCGCTCGGATTTGCCATAGGTCTCGATCACTTTGTTGATCGCATCCATCAGCTCAGGCCCGTCGGACAGGCCGAGTTTCTTGATGAGGAAATTCTCTTTCACCGTCTCCAGCTCGGACGGCTGGCTGCCGGCCACTGTCGAGGCGTCGGCATTGTAGATGGCCGGGCCACAGCCGATTGTGACTTTTGTCAGCAGATCCATGTCTGGCGTCATGCCGCATTTGTTCTTCAGATCATCGGCATACTGCGCGATCAGTTCGTCTCTCTTACCCATGTGTCACTCCCTGTGATTGGTCCCAAAACGGGGGCCTGTGTTGTATGGGGCAAAGATTAACCGCTGCGGCGCTTGATACAATGGCGAATATCCGACGCCTTTTCCCCCTCGTGCTTTCTTGCCGATGCGCACAAAAAAAGGGCCGCGCCTTGGCGCAGCCCTTTCGCGTCATGTTGCAGATGTCTTTACAGACCCCATTTGGCCTTCGTGGCTTCAAAGAACCCTTTGGCTTGCTTCAGCTTCACCCAGTTGTTCATGTAGTTGATCCAGACCTGATCGTCCTGAGGCAACAGCATGGCAATAGGCGTCGGGGAGCGCGGCTCAGTGCCGGGCACCTGAACAACGCCGTGCTTCTCCTTAAGGGTCGAGCCTTCGATATTGGATGTGATGAAGACATCCGCGCGGCCTGCCAGAACCTCCTGAAATCCGCGCGCCGGTGCTTCAACGACCTTGATGTCGGAGTTCGGGAACCATTCGCGGACCATGCCCTCGAAGCTTGTGCCAAGTGTGGTGGCGACTTTGACCTCAGGTTGGTTCACACTGTCGTACCCATCAAAACGGTCTGCTTTGTCAGGTGTCGTGAAGGGCAGGATTTCGACGGAGATGTAGGTTTCGGAATAGCCTGCGGCTTTCATCCGCGCCGGGCTGATCGAAGCGGAGCCCGAGACATGGTACTGCCCGGCGACGACGCCATTCACCAGCGTTTTCCAGTCCGTCGGCACAAATTCGACCTCGACGCCGAGGTCCTTGGCAAGTTCAGTGGCGACGTCAATGTCAAAGCCCTTGAAGCTGTTTGTCGCGGGGTCGCGCACGGACATCGGGTTCCAGTCGCCGGTCGTGCCGAACTTCAGAACGCCGCTGTCGAGAATGTCGTTGAGGGCCGATTGCGCTTGTGCGGAGGCGGCGAGACCGAGGCTCAGCACTCCTGCGGCAACTGCGGTCATCCAATGTTTCATAGTCTAACTCCCTGATCTCCCACGCCACGCGCGCGGGTATTGGTGCTTGAATTAACCGTAATCCCAGCCATAACAACAAATAAATTCTTGCCACTCTGGCGAGACCGGGGGTCAGAATGTCCGATATCGCCATCGAAATGCGCAATGTGAACAAGTGGTTCGGCGATTTTCAGGTCCTCAAGGAGATCAACCTCACGGTTTCGCGAGGAGAGCGCGTGGTGATTTGCGGCCCCTCTGGCTCGGGCAAATCAACTGTTGTGCGTTGCATTTCCGAGCTTGAGGCGCATCAGGAAGGCACCATTGAGCTGGATGGGATCGATATCGGCCAAGGCGCGGGTACGCCGGGCGATGTCGGCATGGTCTTTCAGCAATTCAACCTCTTTCCGCATCTGACGGTCATGCAAAACCTGACGCTGGGGCCGATGAAGGCGCGGGGGTTGAGCCGAACCGAGGCCGAGGACCGGGCGCGCACCTATCTGGACCGTGTGCGCATTCCCGAACAGGCGGAGAAGCGCCCCGGCCAATTGTCTGGCGGTCAACAACAGCGCGTAGCCATCGCGCGCTCGCTCTGCATGGAGCCCAAGGTCATGCTCTTTGACGAGCCGACCTCCGCGCTGGATCCTGAAATGATCTCAGAGGTGCTCGATGTCATGGTGGAGCTGGCCGAGGACGGCATGACGATGGTGGTCGTGACCCATGAGATGGGGTTTGCCCGCAAGGTGGCCGACAAGATGGTCTTCATGGATGCGGGCGAGATTGTCGAGGCGGGACCTCCGGGGCCGTTCTTCGAGGCGCCAAAATCCCGGCGCTGCCAGAAATTCCTGAGCCAGATCCTGCAGCATTGAGACAGCCCATGCGTATCGTCTTCCTTCTCGCCGCCTGCCTTTTGCTTACGGGATGTGCCTCCAACAGCACCTGGGGCTGGTATGTCATTGATCCGACAACGCCCACCGGCTGGACCAATATCAAGTTCCTCGTGGGCGGAATGTGGAGCACGATCCAGATTTCCGTCATTGCTGCCGTGATCTCGATCACGCTGGGGCTCCTCGTAGCGCTGCCCGCTTTGTCGGACCGCTGGTACGTGCGTATCTTCAACCGGGTCTATGTGGAGTTCATCCGCTCGATCCCGCTGCTGCCGATGCTCTTTTGGGTCTTCTATGGCTTGCCGATCGTGTTCAAATCCATGGGGGTGGACATCCCGATTGATCCCTTCTGGGGCGCGATCATTACGCTGGCGATCTCTGACAGTGCCTTTACGGCGGAAATCTATCGCGGCGGTATCCAGTCGATTGCCAAGGGGCAGGCAGAGGCCGCGCGCACCATCGGGCTGAATTACCGCCAGACCATGCGCTACGTGATCCTGCCGCAGGCCATCCGGCGCATTCTGCCGCCGTTGGCCAATCAATTCATATATATCGTCAAGATGTCTGCCTTTGCCTCCGTGATTGGTATGCAGGAGCTCACACGGCGGGCCAATGAGCTTGTGGTCACCGAATACCGCCCGCTCGAAATCTACACGCTTCTGATCCTCGAATACCTCGTGCTGGTGCTGATCATCAGCGCAGGTGTCCGGTGGTTGGAGCGCAAAATGGGATCGGATGAAAGAGGATGAGTGACATGGACTGGAACGACTTCATGGACGAGACCGTCGCCAATATCACGGCGCTGTCGCGGGAGATGCCGGAGACGGTCAAAGGCTTCAACCAGATGGGCGGCGCTGCGAAAAAGAGCGGAGCGCTTGATGAGAAGACCAAGGAGCTGATGGCGCTTGGCATCGCTATTGCCACGCGCTGTGACAGCTGCATCGGCTTTCACGTCAAGGCGCTGATCCGGTTGGGGATCACCCGTGATGAGCTTTGCGAAGCGCTTGCCATGGCGACCTATATGGGCGGCGGCCCGTCTTATGCCTACAGCGCCAAGGCGCTGAAGGCGTTTGAGGTGTTCTCCGCAGAGTAGGGCTTTACAGGATCAGGTCATCCTCGGTGAGCCCCGCTCCGGCACCGACGTTCAGCGTGAACTCGGAGGCGGCGTCGGTATCGGTGCTGATATAGAGCCGGCCGATGAAATCGTTGTAGCGGACCTCGTTGCCCGCACCGGTATAGCTCGACACGAACGTCAGCGTGCCCGCGAAGCCAGACAGATCAATAATGTCCTCGCCTGCGGTAAAGTCAGTGATCGTGTCGCGTGTGGAGCTGTTGGGGCTGTCGCCAGCTGAATTGAAAACAAAGACATCCGCGCCATTGCCGCCCGAGATCGTGTCGCGGCCCGAGCCGCTGTCGATCGTGTCGTCTCCCGAGCCGCCGCGAATGCTGTCACTGCCCGAACCGGCGTCGATGAAATCATCTCCCAGCGAGCCGGAAATCACGTCATTGTTCGCGCCGCCGAAGATCCGGTCATTGCCCGAGCCCGCGTCTATGGTGTCATCACCGGTGGAGCCGGAAAGCGTGTCATCCCCCGCGCCGCCGCGCAGCTCATCAGAGCCGCCCTCGCCGCGAATGAGATCGTCGCCCGAGCCGCCCGCCACTTCATCGTCATTGGCACCGCCATTGAGCGTATCGTCCCCCGAGCCGCCATTGATCGTATCAAGCGCGACATCGCCGAAGATCACATCATCGCCGCTGTTGCCGTTGAGGATATCGGAGCCATTGCCGCCTTCAATGTAATCATCGCCGGAGCCGCCGTGGATCTCGTCGCGGTCATCGCCGCCATAAAGATCGTCATTGCCCGCGCCGCCGCGCATCGTATCGTTGCCCGCCTCGCCCTGCATTGTGTCATCGCCATCGCGACCCACGAGAGAATCCGCGCCCGCGCCGCCAAAGACATTGTCATCGACATTGCCCGCGAGGACCGTGTCATTGCCGTCAAGCATCTGGATCGAGCGGGCCGAGCCATCGCCGGTGGCGGTGTAGCTGTCCCCCTGATTACTCAGGATCACATCGCCGGTGATCGTGCCTGAGTTGGCGACTGTGATGGGGCTGCCAGTATCGGATAGAACATCACCTTGGATCAGTCCGGAATTGGTCACGCTAGACGTAGAATCTACATATACCGCAATGCCCTCACGCCCGATAATCGTGCCGCTGTTTTGAATATCCACGTTTTGGCCAAGAACACCGGCTGTAATGAATGAACTACCGATGCCGACAATTGTGCCGGTGTTGATGATTGGGATCAGGTCAGCGACACCAATTGCATAGACGCCAGAGTGGGTCTGAGATGAAATATAGCCATGGTTCTCAATATAGCTGCCAGTGGTTCCCTCAAAATAAATGCCGGATACGTCTGCAAAAATCTCGCCATAATTTGTAATTCGCTGATTTGCCCCATCCTGGGTAACGATAGCTTCATTACTGCTTAAAATCTTGGCAGTTCTGGCGATGTTGATCGTCAAGTTGGTCAAGCCGCCCGCACTGATCCCAACGAAAAAGTCAAAGGCGTCACCCTCCGACACGATTGTGCCTAGGATATTTAGGGTGACGTTGTTGAGCGTTGGGATCGAGTCCCGTGGAACGAAAGCGTCGGCGTTTGTCGCAAGCGTGACACCCTCGAGCAGCGTGACGGTATCGTTACTGTCGATTTCATATTGCGCAAAACGATTGGTGGATAAAATTTCAAATGCCATGGTGTGTCCCTATCCAAGTGCGGCTCTTGGTTTGAGCGCTGTTTGTTTGGCCCCCCGGGCGCGCTCAAGCCCGCGCCCGGAGGGAGGGTTATGTCTGAGCTCAGAGGATCAGATCGTCCTCGGTCAGGCCCGAGAAGGCACCAATATCGAGAGAGAATTCTGAAGCGGCATCGGTGTCTGTGGTGATATACAGCCGCCCGATCGTATCATTGTAGCGCACTTCATTGCCCGCGCCGGTGTAGCTTTCGACGAAGGTCAAACCGTCGGCGATTTCAGACAGGTCGATTTGATCAATCGTCGCGACGAAGTCGATGATCGTGTCGCGCTGGTTGCTGTTGGCGCTCTCGGCGGCGCTGGTGAATACGAAGATGTCATTGCCTTCGCCGCCCGAGAGCGTATCGCGCCCGGTGCCGCCTTTGATCGTGTCATTGTCAGATCCGCCGCGGATGCTGTCATTGCCAGAGCCGCCATCGAGGAAATCATTGCCAAGTGTGCCCTCCAGCGTGTCGTTGTTGCTGCCTCCGAACAAACGATCATCGCCGGAGCCGCCGTCCATCTCGTCATTGCCGCTTGAGCCGGACATGGCATCATTGCCGGAGCCTCCGCGCATGACATCCGAGCCGCTTTCGCCCCGGATCGTGTCGTTGCCGGAGCCGCCGCCTATTTCATCGGCGTTGTTCCCGCCGCGCAGATCATCGTCGCCGGAGCCGCCAGAGATCGTATCGTTTGCCGTGCCGCCGAGGATCGTATCATCGCCACTGTTGCCGTAGAGCTCATCCGTGCCGCTGTCGCCGTTGATGATGTCGTCGCCGGAGCCGCCGGAGATCCGGTCTGCGCTGTTGCCACCGAAGAGATCGTCATTGCCGCCGCCACCATTGATCGTGTCCGTGCCACCATCGCCGGAAAGCAGGTCGTCGCCATCGCGGCCAAACAACAGATCGCTGTTCTCACCGCCCGTCATGTTGTCCGTTTGAGCGCCGCCAATGAGCGTGTCGTTGCCATTTTCGCCTTGGATGAAGCCTGTCACAAGACCACCGCGTCCGTCGTAGCGATCGTTCTCGTTGCCCAAAAAGACACTGCCATCGACGCTACCGAAGTTCGTTATGCTGTCTTCGCCACCCAGCAGCAGGACATCCCCGATCACGATGCCTCCATTGGTGAACTGCATCTCGATCATCGTATCAGGGTTCAAGAAACGCGGTGCGTCAAAGGAGAAGCTCGCGTTGGAAACAGCGGTGTTGAACCCGGTGAGCGCAGCTTCTGTTCCCATGATCGTGCCGTAGTTTTCGAGGATCGTCGTTGTGCCGGTTGACCCTGACATACCGACGGCCGCGCTGAAGCCATTGGAATCGCGGTCTGACGCGACCTGCACAACGCCGGTTGTCGTGATGGTCACGCGATCTGTCTCATCGCTGGCGCCGCCGAAACTGAAGATCGGGATGTCAGCCGCCTCGACAAACCCACTCACAGTCGCGATAGTATTCCCCCCTCCCAAAAAGATGCCTTCGCTGCCGTTTGCCGTTCCCAAAATCTGGCCCGTTTGCGTGATCGTCACGATATCATTTTCGCCCGCGCGGATGGCGGTGCCGTTTTCGGAGGCGACGATGCCCGAGACAATCAGATTTGAGGTGGCCGCACCGGTGCCGATGGAAATGGCGTTGGCCAGATTTTCGAGCGACACAACGGCCGTGCTGACAACAAGAGTTGTGCTGCCATCGCTGACGCTTTGCGTGGTGGTAAGTGTTCCGGTGATAAGATCGGTCATGAATAGGCCCTTGGACTTGATTTAATTCAGCGTGATGCCGGTGAACAGGATTGCTTTTGCAATAGGTGCTCGGCGCTACGCAGGTCTGTTAATCAAATCACACATGATGGGGCCGCAGGGATTTATTTGATCAAAAACAAGGATCGCAATGCGTTTTTTCTGCCTGCGATTTGTCACGACGCCTTGGGTGCCGCCACGCGGTTGCAGGGGCAGGCGTTGCTCGCCCTAAGGGGGGAGAACGGGGCATGTCACGCAGCGGTGTGGCGCGCGGGCGCACGTGCTCAGATCGCCAAGTTGTGCAAGTGTGACCCAGCGCCAGCAGGTATCACGCCATCTCGGCGTTTTCCGGTACCGCAGCACCCGTCATGTACGCCACAGCGTCAGACATGGAGTGCTCTTTGGGATCAATAACGCAGAGCCGCTTGCCCAGACGGTGGATATGAATCCTGTCGGCCACTTCAAAAACATGCGGCATGTTGTGGCTGATCAGGATGATCGGAATGCCACGCGCCTTCACGTCCTGGATCAGTTCGAGGACCCGGCGGCTTTCCTTGACGCCAAGCGCGGCGGTGGGTTCGTCCAGAATGATGACCTTTGAGCCAAAGGCCGCCGCGCGGGCCACGGCCACGCCCTGACGCTGACCGCCTGACAGGGTTTCTACGGCCTGATTGATGTTCTGGATCGTCATGAGACCCAGCTCCGAGAGCTTCTCTCGGGCGAATTTCTCCATCGCGGCCCGGTCCAGCTTTCGAAACCATTTGCCCATGATCCCGGGTTTGCGCAATTCGCGCCCCATGAACATGTTGTCTGTGATCGAAAGGGCAGGGGACATCGCGAGCGTCTGGTAGACCGTCTCGATGCCCGCATTGCGCGCTTCGATCGGTGAGGAAAACGCAACCTTCTTGCCCTCAAGATAGACCTCGCCTTCATCCGGGATCACGGCGCCAGAGACTGCTTTGATCAAGGAGGATTTACCGGCGCCATTGTCGCCGATGACCGCGAGGATCTCGCTCGGGTAGAGCTCGAAATCACAATGATCGAGGGCCGTCACCTTGCCATATCGTTTCACGAGGTTCTTTGCACTGAGGATGGGCGCGGTCATGTCTCGACCTTTCTATTCCATTTGTCCAACGCGGCTTTACCGTGGACCCGGCAAGTGATGCTTGCATCACTGAGAGGGTGGACCTTGCTGTGCGTCTTCATGATGCGACCTTCCGGATCCATTGGTCCAACGCGGCCCTGCCGCGGACCCGGCAAGTGATGCTTGCATCACTGAGAGGGTGGACCTTGCCATGCGTCTTCATGATGCGACCTTCCGGATCCATTGGTCCACGGCGACCGCTGCAATAATCAGCAAGCCGATCAGCAGGAATGTCCATTGCGCATCGGCGCCGAGCAGCCTGAGGCCCAGCGTAAAGACGCCCACAATCAGCGCTCCGAAGAGTGCGCCAAGGATAGAGCCACGCCCGCCAAAGAGTGAGATGCCACCAATCACCACGGCGGTGATGCTTTCGATGTTGGCGAGTTGTCCGACGGTGGGCGAGATGGAGCCGATCCGCCCCACCATGGCCCAACCGGCAAAGGCGCAGATGAGGCCAGAGAGCAGATAGACGGAGATCAATGTCTTTTTGACATTCACACCCGCAAGCTCGGCTGCATCCGGGTCATCCCCTACAGCATAAACATGCCGCCCCCAGGCCGTGTGTTTGAGCGCATAGGCCAGTGTGAAGATCAGGATCAGCATGAAGATGACCCCGAGTGTGAGCGTTGCGCCGCCTACCTGAAACTTTGTGCCGAAGATTTGCAGAAGCGGTGCGACCTCTTCGATATCCGCGCTGCGAATGGTCTCGTTGGCGGAATACAGGAAATTCGCGGCCAGCACGATCTGCCACATGCCAAGCGTCACGATGAACGGGGGCAGCTTCATGTAGGCCACCAGCCAGCCATTGATGAGCCCGCAGATCATTCCGACCGACAGCCCCGCGAGGATCGCCACCTCCACGGGCATGCCATAGCGGAAGACGAATTGACCCATCACAACGGACGAGAGCACCATGATGGCGCCGACGCTGAGATCGATGCCCGCCGTCAGGATGACAAGCGATTGCGCCGCAGCCACGATGCCCACGATCTGCACCTGTTGCAGGATCAAAGTCATGGCGAAAGGCGAGAAGAACCGTTGCCCGATCAGCATGCCAAACAGGACAATCGAGGTCACAAGAACGATGAGCGGCACAAGGGCGGGATTGACATGCAAAGCGTGTTGCAGACGCCCGACCAGGCCTTTGTGCGGATCGTCAAACTCGGCGACTTTTTCTTCCGTGCCTTTCAGGCCGTCTTCGAATTCCTTGCCAGATGAACTGGTTGACATGATGTCCTCCCCGCGCGGTTCGCGCCGCACCCTGCTCCATCAGAAGTCGCTTGCGCTGCGACGCGGGTCGCGCCGGCCCAGAAAGGCCGTGCAGCGCTTGCAAAACGGTGAGGGGCGCATCATGCGCGCCCCTCGAGGTCTTGTTGTGTTCAGCTCAACCCCAGCAGAGTTCGAGACCTTCGGCCGAAGAAATGGACGGAACGCCATCAACGGGGTTGTCGGTCACGAGGGCCACGCCTGTGTCAAAGAAGTCTTTGCCGGGCGTGTTCTCGGGCTTGGCGCCTGTGTCCGCCCATGTCTTGACGGCTTCAACACCCAACGCTGCCATCAGGAGCGGGTATTGCTGGGACGTCGCGCCAAGCGCGCCATCTGCAACCGCTTGGACACCCGGGCAACCGCCGTCGACCGAGACCACGACGACGTCATCAACCTTGCCGAAGTCTTTCAGCGTCTCATGAGCGCCGGCGGCGGCGGGCTCGTTGATCGTGTAGAGTACGTTCACGCCGTCATCCATGGTCAGAAGGTTTTCCATGGACTTGCGCCCGCCTTCTTCGTTGGCGTTTGTGACTTCGTTGTTGATGATACGAGGATCGCTTTCATCACCCCATTTGTTGGGGTCACCCAGCTCGACGCCGAATCCCGTCAGGAAGCCCTGGTTGCGCAGCACGCCCACGGTGGGTTGTGAGACGTTGATGTTCATCATGCCGATCTTGGCGGAGGATGTATCGCCCACAGTGCCCGCAGCCCATTTGCCGATGAGCTCGCCGGCGAGGAAATTGTCCGTCGCGAAGGTCGCGTCAGCGGCGTCAATGGGGGTCAGCGGTGTGTCGAGCGCAATGACGAGAATGCCTGCATCGCGCGCCTGCCGGACCGCAGGAACGATGGAGGATGTGTCTGATGCGGTGATCAGGATCCCTTTGGCGCCATCGAGGATGCAGGTTTCAATCGCCTGAACCTGTGTCTCATGGTCGCCATCGATCTTGCCCGCAAAGGATTTCAGCGTCATGCCGAGCTCTTCTGCTTTGGCTTCCGCACCTTCTTTCATTTTGACGAAGAAGGGGTTCGTGTCGGTTTTGGTAATCAAACAAACCGTTGTGCCATGGCCTGCGGCCAAGGCGGCGGAGCCACTAAGAGATGCGAGTGCGATCGCTGTGCCAGCGAGTAGTTTTTTCATGATTTCCTCCCGTTAAGCGAGCCTTTGCGACTCGTCAGACCTAACCCTGCACCTCTGGTGCCGTAAGGTCAACAAGCCAAGAGAATCCGATACTTGCACATCCGAGCGTGCGGTGCGTGGCGTCAAAAAAGGGGTGGCCTGCGTGGGCGTCTACGGTGCGCTTGTCTCCAGCGCGAGAAGGGCGCGCAAGCCTGCGCGGTAGTCTGGATAGAGGAGCTCTACGCCCAACTCATCTTTGATCCGATCATTCCGCACGCGCTTGTTTTCGGCATAAAAACTGCGCGCCATGGGGGATAGGTCAGCAGTCTCAAACGCTGTTTCAGGAGGCGGCGGCATATCCAGAAGCTCCGCGGCATAGGCGAGCACGTCTTGCGGCGGTGCGGGATCATCGTCGCAGACGTTGTAGGCCTGCCCCGGATTGGGTTTGGCAATGGAGGCGGCCAGCACCTGCGCGATATCTTCGACATGAATGCGCGAGAAGACCTGACCGGCTTTTATGATGCGCCGAGCCGTCCCGTTGCGCACTTTGGCAAAGGGTCCGCGCCCAGGGCCGTAAATGCCAGCGAGCCGGAAGATGTGGACGGGCAAGCCCGGGATGCCGGACCAATCCTGCTCAGCCGCCAGCCGCATTTGACCGCGCTTGGTGCTGGGCGACAGCGGCGTTGTTTCGTCAACCCAATCGCCGCCGTAGTCGCCGTAAACACCCGTGGTTGAGAGATAGCCCACCCATTCGAGATGCTGTGCTTCGGCGAGCTGCGCGCCGATATCACTGACCACGGGATCACCCTCCTCCGTTGCGCCAGCGGAGCTCAGGACATGGCTGGCCTGGGCCAGAAGAGGTGTCAGATCGCTGCCCGGATAGACATGCATCTCGACATGGTCGGATGTCAGCGCCTGAGCGCGCTCAGGATCCCGCGTGGTCCCGATGATGCGCCAGCCGTCTGGCAACAAGCGGCGCGCCAGAGCTTGTGCGGTATAGCCATGGCCAATGGAAAGCAGAGTTTTCTGGGTCATGCCGCAAGTTTGATGCCTGGCCGCGCAGGTTGCAAGAGCGCAGCAAAGCCGTTTCAATGCCTCCATGGACAAGACGCCCGGCCTGAAAAACGCATATGCGCTGCAAACCCCAGAGGATTCAAAACGCCTCTATGCGGATTGGGCCGAGACCTATGATGCGGATTTTGCCGATGCCTCGGATTACCGCCTGCCGGAGGCCGTTGCGCGGCAATACGCAGCCCGTGGCGGCGCGGGGCCTGTGCTTGATCTCGGCGCCGGGACCGGGCTTGTGGGGCAGTGGTTGAAGGCGCTCGGCGTAGAGGCCGTCGATGGGACAGACATTTCCCGCGAGATGCTGGATGTTGCCGCGGCGCGCGGATGCTACCGGCGTCTTTTTGAAAGCGATCTCACGCAAGCGCTGAACGTGCCGGATGCCGCATATGCCGGTGCTGTCAGCGCAGGGACCTTCACAAATGGTCATGTGGGCCCGGATGCTTTGGAAGAGGTGCTGCGCGTCATTGCACCGGGCGGCCATGTGGTTTTCTCGGTCAATGCCGTACATTGGGAGGCCCAGGGATTTGGCGCCACATTGGACCGTTTGGGAACACGTATTGCGGCCACGGAAAAAGAAGACATCGCGATCTACGGCCCACAGGCCAGCGGCGCGCATGCCGCAGATCGGGCATGGCTCGTGTGTTTGACCCGCGCGGGCTAGTGCTGCTCAGCTGGCGTAGTCAGAGCCTTCCGCATCCAAAACGGCCTTCAGTTCCGAGAGATGACGAATGTCCTGCTCGGGATAGTTCTGGATTTCATCGGCGGTTTTTGCAGCGATCTCATGGGGCAGGATCGACAGGGGTTGCCCGGTCTGCAAAGCCCGGATGTAGACCTCGCAGGCGCGCTCGAAGAAGTACATCCGGTTGAATGTCTGCGCGACGGTATCGCCAATAACCATGATGCCATGATTGCCCATAACCATGACGAAGTGTTTTGGGTCTGCCAGAAGCGCGGCGCAGCGCGCGCCTTCTTCTTCAAAGGCCAAGCCGCCATAGCTGTCATCAACGACCTGACGTTCATAAAACATTGCCGCGTTCTGATCGAGCGGCGGCAGCAATTTGTCCTGTAGACAGGCGAGCACTGTCGCGTGAACAGAATGCACATGCATCGCGCAACGTGCGTGGCGGCAATGGCGATGAATGCCGCCGTGCAGACCCCATGCGGTCGGGTCTGGCGCATCGGGGCCTTCAAGCGAAGCCGGGTCATTGGCATCGACGATGATCAGGTCAGAAGCCTTGATGCGGCTGAAATGCACCTGATTGGGGTTCATCAGGAATTGCGTACCGTCCTCGTTGATCGAGAGCGAGAAGTGATTGGAGACGCCCTCGTGCATATTGAGCCGTTCGGTCCAGCGGAAGGCTGCGGCCAGATCAACGCGTTCGGCCCAATGCTCCATATTCGGCTGCAGCTGTGTAACACTCATGACAGGGCCTTTCGTTCTTCATCTGTTAGGGGGCGGCTGGGCAGCCAGGCATAGCCCATGGGGCTCAGAAGGCAGGCCTCGCGCAGCCCGTGCGGCTTGTTCGTCGCGCTTTGCAAAACCATCCCGCCCGCGGCCTCTGCCTGTGCTTCTGCCTCATCGGGGTCAGTTTCGAAAGCATGCAGCGACGCGCCTGCGCCACGCGGCGGCACCTCGGGCAACACATCGTGTAATGGATGGCTGGCATAGGTCGGATCAGCGTGCAGCTGCATGAGGTCTGAGCCGTAGGCCAGTATGGCGAAATCAGCGCTCACGCGATGGGCCTTCATGCCCAAGACCTGCGTCAGAAAGGTGACCTCGCGCGCCACATCGCGCACCAGCAGGTTCAAGCCAAGACCGCGCAGGCTGGCGCCAAAATCCTCGGCGGAGATCGTCTCATAATCCATGCGTCATATGGTTGAACTCCCCGCAGCAAGCTGTCAACGTCTCAGGCAAAAGGACACAATAGATGACACCGCACGCCCCGCGCATGGCCGTACAAACCCCTGAACTCGCCCCGGAAGAGTTCTTTACCGATCCGGCGGCGGCCGTGGCGCGTTTGTGTGAGCTCTATGATGGCGCCACCCGGTTTTTGTGTGATCATTTCCAGAAGGCCCTGCGGGACGGCGCGCCGGGAACACGCATCCGTGCCTTCTATCCTGAAATCCGGCTGACCACCGCTACCTTCGCACAGGTCGATAGCCGCTTGAGCTTCGGTCATGTCTCCGCGCCGGGCACGCATGCGACAACGGTCACGCATCCGAAGCTGTTTGAGAACTACCTGATCCAGCAGCTCACGCTGTTGATGGAGAACCATAAGGTGCCCGTGCGCATTGGCGTCTCTGATACGCCTATCCCTGTGCACTTTGCCGTGGCTTCGCAGAATATTTCGGTGCCACAGGAGGGCGCCGGGCATTTCACGTTGCGCGATGTCTTCGACGTACCGGATCTTTCGACAACGAATGATGACATCGTCAATGGCACGCGCCCCCATGAGCTGGAGGGCTACGAACCGCTTGCGCCGTTTACAGCCCAGCGGGTCGATTATTCGCTCGCGCGCCTGTCGCATTACACGGCAACAGATCCGGGGCATTTTCAGAACCATGTTCTGTTTACCAACTACCAGTTCTACGTGTCCGAATTCGAGGCCTATGCGCGCGAGGTTCTGGCGGATCCCGAGAGCGGCTACACCAGCTTTGTGAGCACCGGTAATGTCGAAATCACGACCCCGGATGCGCCGCTGCCCGCGAGCGAGAAACAGCCACAGATGCCGACCTATCATCTCAAGCGCGCGGATGGGTCCGGGATTACGCTCGTCAATATCGGTGTCGGGCCGTCAAATGCCAAAACAGCGACGGATCATATCGCTGTGCTGCGGCCCCATGCCTGGGTGATGGTGGGCCATTGTGCAGGGTTGCGCAATTCGCAGTCTTTGGGTGATTTCGTGCTCGCTCATGCCTACTTGCGAGAAGACCGCGTTCTGGATGACGATCTGCCCGCCTGGGTTCCAATTCCGGCTCTGGCGGAAATTCAGATCGCCCTTGAGCAGGCCGTTGCATCCGTCACGCAGTTGGAAGGGTATGATCTGAAACGTATCATGCGCACAGGCACGGTCGCCTCTGTCGACAATCGCAATTGGGAGCTGCGTGATCAGCACGGTCCTGTGCAACGTCTGAGCCAATCGCGTGCCGTGGCACTTGATATGGAAAGCGCCACGATTGCGGCGAACGGCTTTCGGTTTCGTGTGCCCTATGGCACGCTGCTCTGTGTGTCCGACAAACCCCTGCATGGGGAGTTGAAGTTGCCGGGTATGGCCAGCGATTTCTACAAGACCCAGGTGGCCCGACATCTTATGATAGGCATCCGCGCAATGGAGCGTTTGAGGGAGATGCCGCTCGAGCGCATTCACAGCCGAAAACTCCGCGCCTTCGACGAAACAGCCTTCCTTTAGGAGATTTCGGGGCGAAACATGCGATTTCCTGCGGGAAAACGCATGTATGACGCTTGTCAGCAGCTACAATTTGTTGTGTAGATATCCCACATAGCGTTAAATTACGTGCATGAGGCCCAAGGGTTGGGCAGTAAACAGGAGACACCCATGTCGAAACCAATGACCAAGACCCAACTTGTCGCCGCTCTGGCAGAGGAAATGGGCACGGACAAAAAAGCCGCTGGCGGCGCGCTGGACGCCATCTGCGGCCTGATCACACGCGAAGTGTCGGGCGGTGGCGCAGTGACACTTCCCGGTGTTGGCAAATTCTACCTCCGCGAGCGCCCCGAGCGCATGGTGCGCAACCCCGCGACAGGCGAGCAATTCAAGAAAGAAGCCGACAAGGTTGTGAAGGTCACAATCGCCAAGGCGCTGAAAGACAGCGCAAACGGCTGAAGACGGTATCGTCTTCCAAAGTGTAAAAGGGTCGCTTTTCTAGCGGCCCTTTTTTGTTGTGCGCGCCGCTGGCGCGCGCTGGATGCTTTGAGGGGCTGTGTCCCCGGCCCTGACGGGCCGTCCCCGGGACATTTGAGGCAAGAGGAAGGGGTTGTCAGGAGCCATGGAGACGTGCGCCAGGCATTTTCGAAGATGCATGCGCAGGCTTTCTCACGCCAATGCATTTTGAATGCTGCCGTTTGGCTCCGAAAATCAGGCCCTGAGAAAAGGCCCGCCGCAGGGCAAGGCTTGTTGACGGACTCGCATTCTCCCCGCTATATATCGCGTTAATTCATGCGTAGCTCCCCTATATGAGACGGGTTTGTCTAGATGCGGGACGGATGAAGTTGGGGGAAAACATGAAACAAATGCGCGCGATGGCGACGGTAGGAGATCGATCATGATCCGCTCGTTGCTTCTGGCTTCTGCTTTCTTGGTTGTCACAATCGTTTTGTTGGCCATGCAGCCGTCCGATCGGCCTGCGGGCTTTGCGAGCGATCCTATCCCCGCTCAGAGCGTGACGCGAACCGATAGTGGCGTGTCCGCCAGCTTGGCACCGCTGGGTGCACGCACAGTGCCCGTCGAAACGCCGTCCGTTGCACGAGAGGGCGCATCTGAGATCCTCGCCGACCCGCAAGACAAAGTTGCTGCGATGACGGCAAAGATCTTGCAGGAATTGCGCCAGGCCCCAACCGATGCGCAGCCTGCGCAGCAAGAGGCATCTGTTCCGGCTCCTGTTTCCGCTGCTGCGCCAGTTGCCGCGCCTGTGCGCCCAACGCCTGTCACTTTCCAGGACCGGCTGGCAGAAGCCGCGCGCAGCGGGCTGTCGGACATCGATTTGGCGCGCTTAGTGCAAGACGGTATGGAGACTGGGGAAGTCTCGCTGGGCGCTGAGGTCTACACGGCTGCGGGCACGCTGGATGTGAACGCGGTTTTGGCATCTTTGATCCCGGAACGCGCCAATTCAGATCGCGTGCGCCCTATCACGCAAAGCTTCATCTACCGCATTCAACCCACGGATTCACTGGCCGGTCTGGCTGTCTTGTTCTACGGCGATGCAAGTGCGCATCGCGCCATTCTGGCAGAGAATGCGCAAAGCCTGACGACACCGGAGGATCTATCCGCAGGAATGCTCATTACGATCCCGGCCCTCTGACTTAACAAAAGCAAGAACATATCGAGCAAAAACTTTTGGGGGTCCCTCGGGGCCCCTTATTTTATCGCTGCGGTGTAGATTGGCATTGCCGGGAAGGATCAATCGTCCAACGGGCGGGCTTCATCCAGAAGCATCAAAGGGATGCCATCGCGGATAGGAAAGGCAAGGCCCGCCGCCTCAGAGACAAGTTCCTGTTTCTCGGCGTCATACTGAAGCGTCGCGTGGGTTTTGGGGCAAATGAGCGCTTCGAGCATTTGGGGGTCAAAGGTATGCGTGCTCACTGTATGATTTCCTCGGTGTCGCCGCCGCGCAGGCTGAATTCTATCAGTGTGACAAGGGTTTCGCGGCGTGTCGAGAGGGACGGCGCTTCGAGCAGGGCCTGTTTGTCTTCCGGCTCAAACTCCAGGAGCATCGACAGCGAATTGACCAGTAATTCATCATCCGCGGATTGCAGCGTTTCCCAATCGGCGGACAATTCGCGCGCTTCGAAATAGCGACCGAGCAGCTTCATGAAGCTTTCGCGGTTAAAGACCTTGTCAGTCTCCGTTGCGCCCAGATCGCGCTCGAACGCGTCCCACGTCACATTGCAGCGACGGTAGGGCGTAAAGCCTTCGATCTCTTGCGAAATCCGAAATCGGGAGACCCCCCCGAGCGTGACCATGTAGCGTCCGTCTTCCGTTTCGGAAAACTGTGTCAGACGTCCTGCGCAGCCAATGGCATGCAGAGCTTTTTCGTTGTTGGGCCGCGGGTTAGGCTGCACCATCCCGATCAGGCGCTCCGGCGTTTTCAGGCAATCCTCGATCATCGCCAAATAGCGCGGCTCAAAAATATGCAGTGGCAAGCGGGCGCGCGGCAAAAGCAGCGCTCCGGGCAGCGGAAACACGGGAAGCGTGTCAGGCAGATCGACCATCTTGTTCATGCGCTACAAGTAGCTTGCCGAGAGTGTCAGGCAAATATCATTGAACTTAATTTGCGCCGCCCGTTGAGCACCAAGGGATCATTTGGTTTGAGCGCGTCAAAAATCGTGAAGAGTTCGGCGCGCGCGGCACCGTCATTCCATTCACGATCCCTGCGAAACAGTTCGAGCAAGTGATTGATGGCCGCCTCGCCCTCACCAGCCGCATAGAGCGCTTGAGCAAGGTCGAACCGCGCTTGGTGGTTGTCTGGATCAGCCTCCACGGCCGCCGTCAGATCAGCGACGGGGCCGGCGTCCGCCGCTTTCTTGGCCAGATCCAGCTGTGCGAAAGCGGCTTCGATTTCACGAGCGCCGCTGATCTCGGCGGGAGCGCCATTGAGGATCGCCTCGGCCTGCTCCAGATCCCCAAGAGCCATATGCGCCTGGGCCATGCCCCCGTAGGCGCGGGCATTGTTCGGATCCTCGCCAAGGATAGCAGCGAATGTTTGAGCAGCATCGGCAACGGCGCCAGCTTCCAGCATTTCCTCGGCAGCTTCCAACGCCTCATCAAGGCCGCCCGAAGCATCGCCCCCCGCGGTTTGCACAACACGGTCAACGAAGGAGTTGATCTCGGATTGCGGAACAGCGCCTTGAAAGCCATCGATGGGCTGGCCTTGCCAGAACGCATAGACCATGGGGATTGATTGCACGCGCAACTGACCGGCGATCATCTGCGCCTCATCCACATTGACCTTCGCCATTTTCACGGCGCCCTTGGCCTTTTTGACGGCGTCTTCGAGCATGGGGCCCAGCGTTTTGCAGGGGCCGCACCAGGGGGCCCAGAAATCCACGATCACTGGCGTCTGCATTGACGCATCCACGACATCGGCCATGAACTGCGCTTCTGAAACATCTTTGATCAGGTCATCTGCGGCCGGGCCGGAGTTCAGGTTGAGGTCCATATCAGGTTCCTCCTTCATGAATGAGTTGATGCTTATATGACCCGTGCGGCCCCCGGTTTAAAGGGGCCGTTGGCCGCGCGGCATGTGTCAAAGATCAAAACTTGCGAAGACCGGGGCATGATCTGAGGGTTGCTCCCATCCGCGGACGGGGCGCAAAATGCGCGAGCCGTGGGCGGCGTTGGAGATGTCCTGAGTGGCCCAGATGTGGTCAAGCCTGCGGCCTTTGTCTGCCGTGTCCCAATCGGGAGAGCGGTAGGACCACCATGAATAGAGGTTGCCTTCGGGAATGTCCTGCCGCGTGACATCGACCCAGCCGCCAGCGTCTTGTGTCTGTGCCAGATGGTCGACCTCGATGGGAGTATGGGAGACAACTTTGAGCAGTTGCTTGTGGTTCCATACGTCATCTTCGCGCGGCGCGATATTGAGATCGCCCACAAGGATGGATTTTTGCGGCGCCTCTGCGTGAAACCAGTCGCGCATCTCTGTCAGGTAGTCGAGCTTCTGGCCGAACTTCTCATTGATTGTGCGATCAGGCTTGTCGCCACCTGCGGGCACGTAGAAATTGTGAATGGTGATGCCGTTTTCCAATTGCCCGGCCACATGGCGGGCATGGCCTAGGGAAGCGAAGTCACGGTCCCCTGCGTCCTGCATTGGTAATTTGGACAGGATGGCCACGCCGTTGTAGCCCTTCTGCCCACGCGCAACCATATGCGTATAGCCCAGAGCTTTGAATTGCTCCGTCGGGATTTTCTCCACCGGGCTTTTGCATTCCTGCAAACACAGAACATCGGGGGCTTCTTCAGACAGCAAGCGTGCAACAAGCGCCTCGCGCAAGCGGACGGAGTTGATGTTCCAGGTGGCAAGCGTGAAGGGCATGGGTGTTTATCCGTTTGAACGAAGGATGTGACCGGCAAGATAGAGCGAACCGCAGATGAGAACACGGGCATGCGGATCCTCGGCAAGGATCGTGGCCAGCGCGGCCTCGACGCTTTGTGCAGGCTCTGCCGAAAGGCCTCCGGTTTCCGCGAAAGCCACCGTTTGTTCGGCGGAGAGTGTGTTGGCTTCGCCTGGGATTGAGACGCCGAACAGCTTGCGTACCTGACCGGCGAAAGGGCGCATATAGCCCGTGGCGTCCTTGGTATTGAGCATGCCGCAGATCATGTAGGTTGGTCTCTCCGGCAGGGTGGCCAAGTGCCAGGCCAGCGCTTTGC
Source organism: Primorskyibacter sp. S187A (assembly GCF_049800955.1). NCBI lineage: Bacteria > Pseudomonadati > Pseudomonadota > Alphaproteobacteria > Rhodobacterales > Roseobacteraceae > Primorskyibacter > Primorskyibacter sp. S187A. The sequence continues at coordinate 755,346 of NZ_JBNAGA010000002.1, forward strand.
CCGCCGCCGGGTTGTGGCCGCCATCGAGCCAGAGCTCTGCTGCGCCGGCGGCCTCGATCAAAGGCCCTTCCTTGAGCTTCTGCATCCGTGCGGGCCAATAGGCATTGCGGACTGCTCCCTCAAAAGCTGCGTCGCCCTCTCCCAAGGCGCGCAAGACGGCCAAAGCCGCGCCTGCATTCTCGATCTGATGGCGTCCGGGCAAATTGGGCAGCGGCAAATCCAGCAAGCCGGATTCATCCTGATAGACCAGTCGACCGTTTTCTTCTGTCACGTGCCAATGCTGACCGTAGGCTATGACCGGCGCGTTGAGCCGTGCTGCGCGGTCTTCGATCACGTCCATCGCGGCATCGTCCTGCGGGCCAACGATACAAGGCACGCCGCGTTTGAGGATGCCCGCTTTTTCGCCCGCAATCTTGGGCAATGTGTCGCCCAGAAACTGCTCATGATCCATCGAGACAGGCGTGATGACGGTCATCGCGGGCTGCTCGACGACATTTGTGCAATCCAGACGCCCGCCGAGTCCAACTTCCAGCAGCAGATAATCCGCTGGCGTGCGCGAGAAGGCGAGCAGGGCGGCACAGGTTGTGATCTCGAAATAAGTGATCGGCTCCCCGCCGTTGGCGGCGTAGCATTCATCCAGCACGGCCGTCAGGTCGTCCTCGGTAATCAGGACGCCCGCGAGGCGGATCCGCTCGTGAAACCGGGCCAGATGCGGAGAGGTGTAGGCATGCACCTTGTGACCGGCGGCTTCCAGACCGGCGCGCAGCATGGCCTGGGTGGATCCCTTGCCGTTGGTGCCCGCGATATGGATTACAGGCGGCAAAGCCTCTTGGGGATTGCCCAACAACTCTAGCAAGCGCCACACCCGGTCGAGCGTGAGGTCAATGATCTTGGGGTGCAGGGCCATCATCCGCTCCAGGATGACGTCGGATGTTGTGCTCACGTTTGATCCTCTGGGGAGGTCTCCGTCGTCTTTGTGGCTCTGGCCTCCGCCTGAGCCTCTGCGGCAGCTTCCAGTTCTTCGGCTGTCGGCCGGGGCAGGTCGCCCTTCACCGCGGGCGGCAGCTTCATCAACATGCGTGTGATCGTGATCAGCTCGTCGCGCATCTCAGCGCGGGGTGTCACGCGATCCAGCATGCCATGCTCCAAAAGGTACTCGGCGCGCTGGAAGCCTTCGGGCAATTTCTCGCGGATCGTTTGTTCGATAACCCGCGCGCCCGCAAAGCCAATGAGCGCATTGGGCTCGGCAATCTGTACATCGCCCAGCATCGCATAAGAGGCCGTGACGCCACCGGTCGTGGGGTGCGTCAGCACAACGATGTAGGGCAGCCCTGCCTCCTTGAGCATCTGCACGGCGACAGTTGTCCGGGGCATTTGCATCAGGCTCAAAATGCCTTCCTGCATGCGCGCGCCGCCTGCGGCAGAAAACAGGATGAACGGGCAGCCCCGATCAATCGCGCGGCCTGCGCCCGCGATGATTGCGTTGCCAACATACATGCCCATGGAGCCACCCATGAAGCTGAAGTCCTGCGCGGCGCAGACAACAGGCGCGCGGCCCAGGTCGCCCTCGGCCACGAGCATGGCCTCTTCTTCGCCGGTGTTTTTCTGGGCTGTTTTCATCCGGTCCGGATATTTCTTCTGATCCCGAAACTGGAGAGGATCGTGCACAGGGGCCGGAACATCGACTTCGCGGAACACACCACCGTCAAACAATGTGATGAAGCGATCACGCGGCGAGATGCCCATATGGTGGCCGCAGCTGGTGCACACATTCAGGCTGTCTTTCAATTCGCGGTGAAAGAGCATCGTGCCGCAATCGGTGCATTTGCTCCACAGGTTTTCGGGCGTCTCGCGACGCGAAAAGATGGAGTTGATGCGCGGGCGCACATAGTTGCTGATCCAGTTCATCGGGGCCTCCGGTGCAAAGCTGATTTGAGATAAGCCGCGCGCGCGGGGATTGCAATCAGCGGGAGACGCGCAGCGCGCCCATTAGCGCTTGTTTCACTGCGGGCGCAGAGCTATGCCGATAAACAAAGTTAAAACTCCGGGAGGACGCCTTCGTGCTCAAGCGCAAGTTCGACAAATCCAAATTGCCCAGCCGTCATGTCACCGAAGGACCCGAGCGCGCGCCGCATCGGTCCTACTACTACGCCATGGGCATGACCGAGGATGAAATCCACCAGCCTCTCGTTGGCGTGGCCACTTGCTGGAACGAGGCGGCACCCTGCAACATCGCGCTAAACCGTCAGGCGCAAGCAGTGAAGATGGGGGTGAAGCAAGCCTTCGGCACGCCGCGCGAGTTTACCACCATTACCGTGACCGACGGGATCGCCATGGGCCATGAAGGCATGCGCTCCTCGCTGGCCTCCCGTGAGGCGATTGCCGACACGGTTGAGTTGACGATGCGCGGCCATTGCTATGACGCCATCGTGGGGCTTGCGGGTTGTGACAAATCCCTGCCCGGCATGATGATGGCGATGGTGCGGCTCAATGTGCCGTCGGTCTTTATCTATGGCGGCTCGATCCTTCCGGGCAAAGCGCCTCAGGTTGAGGAAATCCCCGAGGAATTCCGCACGCGTGATCTGACCGTGCAGGACATGTTCGAAGCGGTCGGCAAGCACCAGAACAACGAGCTCAGCGATGCCGCGCTCGATATGCTTGAGCGGGTGGCCTGTCCCTCCGCCGGGGCCTGCGGCGGTCAGTTCACAGCCAACACAATGGCCTGTGTCTCGGAGGCGATTGGCCTTGCGCTGTTCAACTCGTCCGGCGCGCCTGCTCCTTACGAGAGCCGCGATCAATATGGCGAAGCTTCCGGCCAAGCGGTCATGGATCTCATCGAGCAGAACATCCGCGCGCGCGACATCGTCACGCGGCAATCGCTTGAGAACGCAGCCCGCGTTGTGGCCTGCACCGGCGGGTCGACCAATGCCGGTCTGCACCTGCCTGCGATTGCGCACGAGGCCGGCATCGAGTTCTACCTTGAAGACGTCTGCGAGATTTTCCGCGACACGCCGTATTTCGTCGATCTCAAGCCCGGCGGGCAATACGTGGCGAAAGACCTCTATGACGCGGGTGGTCTGCCCGTTGTCATGAAAGAGCTGCGCAAGGCGGGGCTGATCCATGAGGATTGCGTGACGGCCTCGACCCGCTCCATCGGCGAAGAGCTCGACATGATCGCGCGTGAAGCGGATGGTCAGGTCATTTACCCCATTGAGAACCCGATCACGAAAACCGGTGGTGTTGTGGGCCTCAAAGGCAATCTCGCGACCGAGGGCGCTATCGTGAAGGTCGCGGGCATCCCCTCGCAGCATCAGCGTTTCGTGGGCCCGGCCCGAGTTTTCGAATGTGAGCAAGACGCGTTCGAGGCCGTGCAGAAGCGCGAGTACAAAGAGGGCGAAGTCATCGTCATCCGCAACGAGGGCCCCGCAGGCGGCCCCGGCATGCGCGAGATGCTGGCCACCACGGCCGCTCTCTCAGGGCAGGGCATGGGCAAAAAGGTTGCGCTGATTACAGACGGGCGCTTCTCCGGCGCTACGCGCGGCTTCTGTGTGGGCCACGTGGGTCCCGAGGCCTATCATTGCGGCCCGATTGCGCTGCTCAAAGATGGCGATGTGATCACGATTGACGCGATCACGGGCGAGCTTTCTGTGGACCTCTCCGATGAGGATCTGGCCGCGCGCAAGGAGGCCTGGCCCGGCCCGCGCGAGACGATCTATGCCTCCGGCGCGCTGTGGAAATATGCGCAGCTCGTGGGAGATATCTACAAAGGCGCGGTGACCCATCCCGGCGGCAAAGCGGATAAACATGACTACATGTCGCTTTAAGTTGCGTGCGGGCCTCGCGGCCTGCGTATTTGTCTTGGCCGGTTGCTCGGATCAGGCGCCGCTTGCGTTTCTGGCACCGGTCGGGGCGGCACCGCCCGCGTCGGCCAAGGCCTTGTCCGAAGCCAAGCTCAGCGCAGGTGCTGTGACGTTGCGCGGGCCCGAAGGCTGGTGCATCGAGCCGCGTTCCTTGCGCAACTCCGCACGAGACAGCTTTGCGCTCTTGGCGGGCTGTCATGAGTTGACGGGAGGGCGCGTGGGCCAACCCATGCCTCGCGGGTATATCAGCGTGTCCATCGGTGCGGCGCAGATCTCGCCAGCCGCTGCCGATGCGCTCTTGGCGGATATCACATCCGCCGAAAGCCCGACGAGTTCGAGCCTGCAAGACGGTATCGCACTTGCGCAACTGCCCCATGATGGCTCGGAAGACGCAGCCCCTGTCTGGCGCGCCGTTAGCGCCTTGGGTCAGCGTCCGAGCCTCGTCACGGTTTACGCGCTGGAAGACAGTCTGTTGAGCGGGGATACCGGGCGGCGCCTTGCGACAGAGATCAGCGAGAGCCTGCGGTCGAGTTTTGTTGTTGAGGAGGTTGTGGCCAATGTGGCGCAGGCGCCAAGCGACGCAGAGGCCACAGAGGCATCAGCGGAACCCACCACAACCAACGCGGGACTTGACGTGACCGGTTTCTTGGGGCGTTTGTTAAATCGAAACGCTTCTGAGTAAAACTCCCGCAGGGATGGCACTTGGACGTTGTGCAGACGAGACGCTTTGGACGGGTAGAAGACAGCCATGTCAGAACAGCCATCAGGTCTGTTGAATGGGTTAAGCAATCGCTTGTCGCTCCGGCGCTGGGCGCGGGCGGCGCGGCATGCCCGCAGTATGGATCTGGCCAGTTTGCGCGAACAGCGCAGCTGGGCGCGCCGTTTCCGCCACCACCTCGATCAATTCATACATATCGCAGATGATCGGTTGCATATCCCCCTTGAAGGCTCCAGCGCGATGCAAGCGCCCCACAATGCGGATTGGACATGGCGGCCTGAGCTTTGGCGCGGGCGTTTGGATCGCCCGGGCCGTGCAGCCGTCCCGTCCAAAACAATGCTGGGCTCGGAAATCACCCTGTTTCATGATTGTGAGATTTCCGAACTGACGCTCCGCCAGATGCGCAATACACGTGAGGCGGATCTCGCGCCCTATGGTTTGCGCATGGATGTGTTTCGGTTTGACGGCTCATACCTGTCGCTTGTGGTGGATCTTCCGGCTTCGGCTGTGCAGGGGTTGCAAAAGCGCCATCTGGTCCGCGTGGCCACGGTGGTTGAGACGGAAAAGCCCCTTGAAATCTTCGCGCGCCTCAATGTCAAAAACGGCCCCAATACCGAGCAAATCGTGAGGGAGCTGCCTGTGACGTCCGGCGAAGTCGCGGTCGAATTCGACTTGGCCTACACCAAGCTGAACGAGAAGCGCGTCGAGAAACTCTGGCTGGATCTCATTTTCGAAGGGCCGGAAATGAATCAGGTGCATCTGCGCGATCTGACGATGTCTCGCCGTCCGCGGGCGGATCTGTGAGGGAGAGATGATGAGCGCTCTGGATTGGACAACAACACGCTTGATCGACGGTGTCTGGGAAGGCGTGATCGCGGGCATGTCACAGCCACCGACACTTGAGGCGCAGCATCTGGGAAAACCGCTTTCCGATGCGGTCGATGTGCAACCGCATGGCGAGGGGGCATGGGTGGTCCGTGTGACGCTGCCTTCTGACGTGTTGTCCGATGGCGCGCACACGGTCTTGCTGCAGAATGTTGAAGGAGGTGAAACGCTTGATGCGATCCATGTGATTGCGGGCGCGCCTCTGGACCATGAGCTGCGCGCAGAAGTGCAATTGCTGCGCGAAGAGCTCGATATGCTCAAACGCGCCTTTCGCCGCCATTGTATCGAGACAAGCTAAGGTGTGAGCGTATGAATGATACGCCACATCTGCGCGAAGATTGCTTTCGCCTGCCTGACCCATCGGAGCTCTTTCCCGAGACGCGGTCGCCCCATCCGCCGCGGATTTTACTGCTCTACGGCTCCCTGCGTTCCACATCCTATTCGCGCCTCTTGTGCGAAGAGGCTGCGCGGATATTAGCCAGACTTGGCTGTGAAACGCGGCTGTTTGATCCGTCAGGCCTGCCTTTGCCAGATGATGAACGGGCCAATCTCGCCTTGGAGAACCATCCCAAAGTCGCTGAACTTCGCGATTTGGTGATGTGGTCCGAGGGTATGGTCTGGTGCTCGCCGGAGCGCCATGGCGCGATGACGGGTATCATGAAGGCGCAAATCGACTGGATCCCTCTCGCTCCCATCGGCGGCGTGCGGCCCACGCAGGGCAAAACGCTTGCGGTCATGCAGGTCTGCGGCGGATCGCAATCGTTCAACACGGTTAATCAATTGCGCATTCTGGGCCGCTGGATGCGACTCTTGACGATCCCGAACCAGTCCTCGGTCCCAAAGGCTTTTCTCGAATTTGACAGCACGCGCATGAAGGATAGCCCGTATTACATGCGCGTTGTGGATGTGATGGAAGAGCTGGCCAAGTTCACCTTGCTGACACGGGACATCAAGGACCATCTTGTCGATCGTTATTCCGAACGTGCCGAAAGCCGTGAGGCCTTGTCCAAGCGCGTGAATAGAAAGTGACGTCCGCGTCAGGCAAATGACGTGGCGTTTGGGGCTGACAAGCCGGGCGCTTAAGGGAATTGTGGCCTTGTCCAAGGAGGCCCGCCATGACCGATTACCCCCACTTGCTCGCCCCGCTTGATCTGGGTTTCACGTCTTTGAAGAACCGGGTGCTGATGGGCTCCATGCACACGGGCCTCGAAGAGACCAAGGATTGGAACCGTGTGGCGGAGTTCTATGCAGAACGCGCCCGCGGCGGTGTCGGCCTGATGGTGACCGGAGGCATGGCGCCCAACCGAGAGGGTGGGGTCTTTCCCGGCGCTGCGGGTTTGTTCACGGATGAGGACATTGACAACCACCGTATTGTGACGGATCGGGTCCATGCGGCGGATGGCAAAATCGCGATGCAGATCCTGCATGCGGGCCGCTATGCCTATAGCCCTGAGTGCGTTGGGCCATCTGCGATCAAGTCCCCGATTTCACCCTTCCCGCCCAGAGAGCTCGATGAAGCCGATATCGAGAAGCAGATTGCGGATATTGCGACGGCCGCGGCGCGCGCCAAAGCTGCAGGCTATGACGGCGTAGAAGTGATGGGATCCGAAGGGTATTTCCTGAACCAGTTTCTCGTCACGCATACAAACAAGCGCGAAGATCGCTGGGGCGGGTCTTATGAAAACCGCATGCGCTTGCCCATTGAAGTTGTCAAACGCGTGCGGGCATCGGTCGGGCCGGAATTCATCGTGATCTATCGGCTCTCCATGATCGACCTGATCCCCGGCGGGTCGACCCATGATGAAGTGGTGCAACTTGCCCGCGAGATCGAGGCTGCGGGTGCAACGTTGATCAATACCGGGATCGGCTGGCATGAAGCGCGCATTCCAACGATCGCAACATCCGTGCCGCGGCGCGCGTTTGCCTGGGTTACGCAGAAGCTGATGGGGAAGGTGTCAATTCCTGTCATTACGTCCAACCGGATCAACACACCCGACGTCGCTGAGGCGGTTTTGGCGGAAGGCTGCGCGGATATGGTCTCGATGGCGCGGCCCTTTCTGGCGGATGCCTATTTTGTCGAGAAAGCGAAGTCAGGTCGTTCTCGGGAGATTGCCCCTTGCATCGCGTGTAACCAAGCGTGTCTTGATCACACGTTTTCAGGCAAAATCAGCTCCTGCCTCGTCAATCCGCGTGCGTGTTTTGAGACCGAAATAGACATTCAGCCCGCAGTTTTGCCCAAACGCGTCGCGGTTGTTGGCGCGGGGCCAGCCGGTTTGGCGACGGCAATTACCGCGGCCGAGCGCGGTCATGATGTGACGCTTTTCGACAAGGCCGATGAGATTGGTGGGCAGTTGAACCTGGCCAAACAGGTGCCGGGCAAAGAGGAGTTCTTTGGGCTTGTCGATTGGTTCGACACAATGGTGAAAACGCACAAGGTTAACCTCCGGCTGGGCGAAACGGTGTGTGCTGCAGATCTGGAAGGGTTTGACGAAGTCATTGTGGCGACTGGAGTGACACCGCGCGATCCCGGGATTGAGGGGCAGAACAGTCCAAAGGTTCTGGGTTATGTTGATGTTTTGCGCGGTGCGCCGGTGGGGGACCGCGTGGCGATCGTCGGGGCTGGTGGCATCGGGTTTGATGTAGCGGAATTTCTTGTCCATGCGGGCGAAAGCCCAACGGAAAACCTGCCTGAATGGATGAAAGAATGGGGCGTGAGCGATCCGGACACCCACCGGGGCGGCCTTGCGCCAGATGGCCCCAAGCCTGGAGCGCCCGCGCGGGACGTGACGCTGCTTCAGCGCAAGGCAGAAAAACCTGGCAAACGTCTTGGTAAAACAACCGGCTGGATTCACCGCGCTGCTCTTGCCATGAAAGGCGTCAAGATGCTCAGCGGGGTCAACTACGAGCGCATCACGAGCGAGGGGCTCATAGTCTCGAAAGGGGAGGAGCGCTTGGATCCTCAGCTTATCGAGGCAGATACAATCGTTCTGTGTGCGGGCCAACTCAGCGAGCGCTCACTCGCAGACGCTCTGGCGTCAAAGGGTGTGCAGGCCCATGTCATCGGTGGGGCTGACGTTGCCGCGGAATTGGATGCCAAGCGCGCGATTGATCAGGGGGTCCGTCTGGCGGCGGCTCTTTAAGCTGCGCTGACCTCAGCACTCTCGATGCGGTAGTGGGGGATTTTCAAGACGACGAGGAGCCCTTCTTCATCGGACTTGAGATCAATTTCCCCGCCATGCAGTTCAATGATCCTGCGTGTCAGTGGCAGGCCGAGGCCGATCCCATCTGCATCGCGGGTCCGGATCTCCTGGCCAACTGTAAAGGCTTCCCAGATGTCATCTGCTTTGTCACTGGCAATGCCCGGGCCGTTGTCGAAGATGACAAGCTCTGCTGAACCATCCTCCATTTTGCGTAGTGTGACCTCGGTCTGAGCACCGCCATGGGCGATGCAATTGTCGACCAGACAAGAGAGCGCGAGATCCATTTTGACTGCGTCACCTTGCATCAGGACGTCATCCGGCAGGCTGTGCAATTTGATTTTCTTGCCTCGCAAAGCGGCCAGTTTCTGGAACAAGGCCAGCGATGACTTCAGTGTTCTACCCAGATCGAGTTGGGATTCCTCAAGAACGATCTCGCCTGTTGAGAGTTCAGTGAAGGCCAGATTGTTTTCGACAATTCGATGCAGATGTTCAGAGCTTTGTACGATCGCATCTCGTATTTCGCGCGTTTCGTCATCCCGGTCGTCGAGGATTTGTGCCATGCCATGGATGCCGTTCAGAGGGGTGCGCAGCTCATGTCCGATGAGCGCGAGAAATTCAGCTTTCGCGTCTTCTGCAATTTTTTCCATGCGCGAGATATGTTCTGCATCCTGCACCGTGGCTGTCTCGTAAAAACGGGCCACCATGGCTGCAAGGGTCTCAATCTGTGCGATGGTGTCAGCATGAGGCGTATCGTGCGGGACAAAGTCGATACCGCAGACCGAACCTACGCAAAATCCATTGGACAGGATGACCGGCGCGCTCACAGAAAAACGCAATCCGAAATCGGCGACCGATGGATGACGCGCACTGCGCTCATCTCGGAGCGTGTCCGGGAACACGGTCGTCTTTTTGCGTGCAATGGTGAAGGAGCAGATTGAATGCGTGCGGGGCGTCCCTTCCAGATCGATACCTTCGATTGCCAGAAAGTCCTGATTGTCCTGCGTGATCTGGGCCACGAAGGCGACCGGGACATTCAGAATAGACTTAACGAGACCCGTTACATGCGTGAGAAATCCGTCGTTTCGAAAACGCGCTAAATCCATTTCCGTCGTCGTCAGGTGTCTGGCGGTTTCGTTGCTCGGCACGGGATACGGGCGCATCACTCTCCCCTCTCAAAGGAATGCATAAACAAGGATATGCGGACGAAGTCCCAAAATTCCCTTAACGTCATCCGCTGTTTCCGGACGCAAAACGATCTAGACAAAACCCAGATATTGTCTGTCTCCTGCCCCTGTTTTGTCGCAATCCAGGATCAAAACGATCTAGAACAGTGACGACTTGAGGGAAACAGATGGACCGTTTGACCGAAATGGAGGCCTTCGCCACGGTTGTGGATCAAGGGGGCTTTACGGATGCCGCCAAGAAGATGGGCATTTCCAAATCCGCTGTGTCCAAGCATGTCTCGTCGCTGGAAGCACGCTTAGGCGCACGATTGCTCAACCGCACGACGCGGCGTGTTTCACCGACTGAGATCGGCCTGGCATATTATGATCGCGCGCGGCGCGTGCTGAATGACGCGGGAGAGGCGGATGCGCTCGTTACGTCCATGCAATCCGCGCCGTCAGGGCTTTTGAGGATTTCTGTTGCGACGGATTTCGGCGTGAACCACATGTCTCCCATTCTGGGCGAATTCCTCGCAGAATTCCCGGACATCACGGTTAACATGGTCCTCAACAATCGCTATGTCGAGCTGATTTCAGAAGGGTTCGACATGGCCGTGCGTATTGGGGAGCTCGAAGACAGCTCTCTACGTGCGCGGAAATTGACAGAGACGACAAAGCGCATGATTGCGGCCCCGGCCTATTTTGAGAAATACGGTCGCCCTCAGAAGATCGATGATCTCAACGAACATAAGCTGTTGCATTATTCGAACCAATCCAGCGGGAACGTCTGGCGTGTGACGTCACCATCCGGTGAGAAGCGGCAGGTGCGCACAGCGGGTTGGTTAAGCGTGAATGACGGGCAATCCCTATTGAACGCGGCAATTGCCGGGCTCGGCATCGCGTATTTGCCGTCCTTTTTGTATGCCGATGCGATGGATCAGGGCTTGATTGAGGATGCTATTCCGGATTTGCCGATGGAAACGCAAGGCATCTATGCGGTGTATCCTCCGGGACGGTTTACGCAGCCTAAGGTACGCGCCTTCATCGACTTTCTCGTGCATGAATTTGCGGATAAAGGCCCGACGGACTGGGGCTGAGGCGCGTCAAAACGCAAGTTTGAAGCGCACTGTTCTCGGGGCGCTTTTTTGCCCTGCGTTCAGGCCTTTTGCAGCATGCGCCCCAGCGGGCGTCCACCCAGGATATGGACATGCAGGTGCGGGACCTCCTGAACGGCGTCTTCGCCGGCGTTGGAGATTGCGCGAAAGCCGTTGCCCCCCTCGCCGGGTTGTACGCCCATTTTGCGGCAGACTTCGCCAATTGCGCGTGTGAAATCGACGATCTCTGCATCACTCGCTTCCAGGGCGAAGTGATCATAGCAAACATACTTGCCCTTTGGGATCACCAGAACATGCACGGGCGCCTGGGCATAAATATCCTCAAACGCCAGCGAATGCTCGGTTTCCAGAACAGTTTTGTTGGGGATGTCTCCGCGCAGAATTTTGGCAAAGATGTTTTCGTCGTCATAGGCGTAGGGCATGTGTGATCTCAATCTGCAAAGAGGTGGTGCGTCTGGGCAAGCTCATGCGCGGTCTCAGGTGGGACGCTCAAAAACTGCGAAATGGCTTGCGCATTTTCGTCCGGCAAAGCGGTTTCGCGAATGCGCGTATGATAGGGGAGGTTGGCGTCTCGGATGCGATCACTTTCAAAGAGCATGTCATTGCGGATCGTCGGCAACAAGCGCTGCAAAGTCTGTGCAGATGTCGCTTCGCCAGCAAGGCCCACGCGCTTGGCATGTCCAATCAGGTAATCCTCGCTGAACTTGCATTCGACCTCGAGCAGTTTGGTCACCGACCTGTCACCATAAAAATCCTGGATCAAATCCAGATTGGCGGGGTCCATGCAAATCACGAGTTTGTCGGTCTCGTAATACTCGAACAGCATGCGCATCAAGGCCCGCCTGTGCCTGTGGCGTTTGCTCATGGTTGACTGGATTCCGCCCAGATCGGGAAGCTCGCAGCTTTCCTCGTTAAACAGGTATTCGATTGCCGGCACGTTGGTGAGCTGGCGCATACGGGCCAACAGCCGCTTGGCCACGTGCCACTTTTTGCACACGATGATCAACATCTCGCGGTCGCGGCCCAGAGAGCCTTCGTTTTCCCAAAAGCGCGGCGCAAAGCGCCGACCTTCACGACCCCGCCCCGTCAGGAATGTGAACAGCGAGCGGCCTTCGTTGGAAATCTGGAAATCCGTGCCTTCGGACGCGTAGAGAACACCCAACCGTCGCTTCAGCTCTGTCGCCTCCGGGCTTATTTTGCGGGCGAAGAGAAAATCCTGCGCGAGCAGGAGCTCGTAATGGTCGTTGTAAAAGTTCACGGGCATGCCGTAGTCCGTGAACATCAGGAAAGTCAGCGTGCGATTTTCGATTTCCTGCTCGGGAACCAGATGACGCACAAGAGTCTGAAAGAAGGTCTCGTCGGGAATCCATGTGGTGCGGAAGAAGCGCAGGACGTCCGGGCGATCCTTGCAGAATTGCAGGATCCATTCGATGGTCCGCCGCCGCAGACACCACCACTGGCTGCCAATCTGGACCTGCAAATCCTCTGGAATTGGCCGCTCCAACCCGAGCCGCTTTTGCAAGTTCATGGCAGCGTAGAAGAGGGTCTTGTTTTGGCGTTCATTGAAGTAGTGTCTGTAAATCAGACGCTCTTTCTGAATGCCTGTCTTGATCCAGCCGCTTTCGAAAAAGTCGAAGCTTTCGATGAAATCCACGTCACGATTATCGAGGAATTCATGGGTGTATTCCGCTGATTTTATGGCCATGCAATCGCCTGAGAGCATGTAGAAATGCGTGGCATCAGGGAAAGCGGCCACAGCGGCTTTCACGGCATTGAGCGAGGCTTCCACGAGCGACCATTCCCCCCAGCCGCACTTCAGTCGTTTCTTGGCGAAGGTGACGTGGTCATTGTCTTTGAGAGCGTCCGTGATCCTGCGAAAATCTGTGCTGTCAGAGCGGGCGTCGAAATGAATCGACATGTAATCGCCAGCCGCCGTCAGCCGCTGCGCCTGCTTGATAATGGCGTCGGGGTCTTTATGACACAGAAGAATAAAGGCGATTTTTGCCATTCAGGACACAACTTGCTCAGCTTTGCCTCGATTGTTTACCTTGATAAAGGTGAACGCGCCTTGAATAAACAGACTTTCTTAGGAATTTCCTTTCAGGATATAGTCACAAAAAAGCTTTTTGAGCAGGCATCGGAGGCAATGGAATATGGGCTTTCCCGGCACATGGATGACGGAGAGCGAAAGCGTGGTCTATCGCGTGGTGCCAAAGTGTGCCTGCTCGACCATTGGCCAGATCCTGTATTATTCAGATCACGGTACGTTTTTTGACGGGGATATTCACGATGCGACCTCTGGTTTGCACAAGTGGGCACGCGAAGAGAGCCAGCCGATCATCAAGGCCAATGTCAAAACCCATGGTGCCTATGCCTTCACATGCGTGCGCAATCCCTACACGCGGATCCTGAGCTCTTTTTTCGACAAGATTTGTGGCATTCAGCGCAATGGGCGGCGGTATCGCGGCAATCTTGTCCCGATGTTGATCCAGAAATACGGCATTGAGGTTGGCGGCGAGGATGGCAAACAGGAGTTTGATCAGATCCGGGCCTTCCGCCGGTTCTTGTTGTTTGCGCGCGATACGATCCGTTGGCGCAGGCCCATGGAGCCTGACATTCACTGGTCTGCCACATCCGGTCATGTCAGCACGTTCATTGTGAACGGCGGGCGCTACGATCAGATTTTCTGGACGGAAACCTTCAACGAAGGCATGCAGCAGGTTCTCGATAATATCGATGTCTCGCATGAAGTCGATCTCGCAGGCATCCCGCGCTTCAATGAAAGCGAAGGACATGGACCCAAGCGGGCGCATCCCGTGGAAGACTATTTCGACGATCTGTCGATGCATCTGATCTATGAGATCTACAAACGGGATTTCGACCTTTTCAAATACGATTTCGAGAACCCGGCCAACAAATTCCCGATTGGAGAGATCGATCTGGACGAGGTGCACGCAAAGCTCGGCGAGTAGCAGGGCCTTGCCCCCAAGGCTGGCATTTGCCAAGTGGTCCTATGGATGAATATTGCCCGCCTCAAACCCCGCTGGATGTTTTGCATGAAGATCACGAGCTGCTCGTGGTCAACAAGCCCAGCGGTTTGCTGTCAGTGCCGGGGAAAGGCGCGCATCTGGCTGATTGCCTGATCACGCGCGTGCAGCGTGCCTTTCCGACGGCTTTGCTGGTGCATCGGCTGGATCGGGATACGTCTGGCGTAATGGTGTTTGGACTGACACCACATGCGCAGCGCCACCTCGGACTGCAATTCGAAAAGCGGCAGATGAAGAAAGCCTATGTGGCGCGTCTTTGGGGGACATTGTCCGAACGAACGGGCCTCGTCGATCTGCCGTTGATCGTGGACTGGCCCAATCGCCCGCTGCAGAAGGTCTGCCCTGAGACAGGCAAGGCCGCACAAACCGAATGGAAAGTGCTGCGGTATGAGGAGGGCACGACGCGTGTGCGGTTTTTCCCCAAGACGGGCCGATCACACCAGTTGCGTGTACATGCGCTGGCCCTGGGCCATCCCATCCTCGGGGACCCTTTCTATGCCACCGGCGCTGCTTTGGCCTTTCCCCGGCTGATGTTGCATGCAGAAGAGCTGCGGCTGCGTCATCCTGATGGCGGGCAGGGGCAAAGGTTTTATTGCAAAGCGCCGTTTTGAACGCCGACCGGCGCTTTGCTCCAAGACTTGTCGCTAGAACGATATGCCAGCTTCTTCCAAAACCATTTTGAGATCGCCCTCGGCGCGAGGGCCGACATGCCGGATGACTTCACCGGCGACAGCGCAGCCCATGCGTCCGCAGGTTTCCATGTCGCGGTCCCGGGCGAGTCCGAACAAAAACCCTGCGGCGAAACCATCTCCCGCGCCTGTCGCATCTACGGGTACGATCTTCTGCACACCGACATCTGTGCGCGCGCCATGCGCCAGGATCGAGACACCGTCCCCTGACCGGGTGCAGGCAACAAGCGAGCAGATTGCAGCCGTTTTGGCCAGACCTTCTTCAAGATCATCGGTTTGCCAGAGTGATTTGATCTCGTCTTCGTTTCCAATGACGTAATCGAGCTCGTCTTTGATCAAAGTGAGAAAATCGTCTCGGTGCCGCTCGACGCAGAAGGGATCGGAAATGGCAATACCGGCCTTGCCGCCAGCCGCACGGCAGGCGCGCGCCATGGCCTTGAAAGCCTCTTTGCCTTTGTCTTTGTCGAAGAGGTAGCCCTCGAGAAAAACGATGCTGGCATCAGCGGCGACGGTAACGTCAACATCGTCAGGCCCAAGCTCGGCGGAGACGCCGAGGTAGGTGTTCATGGAGCGCTCCCCATCGGGCGAGACGAAGATCATCGACCGGGATGTTGGCAAATCGCCGGAAACGGGGGGGTTGGGGAAAGCCGTCCCGTCGGCGGCAAGAGCGTCGGCATAAAAATGCCCCAGCGCGTCATCGGCGACGCGGCCCACAAAGGCCGTCTTCAAGCCAAGGTTGCCTGCGCCTGCGATTGTGTTGGCAACGGAGCCGCCCGCCGCTTGCGTGCGATCAGCCATTGAGCCAAACAGCAGCTCCGCCCGCTCGCGTTCGACGAGTTGCATAATGCCTTTTGTGATGCCCATGTGACCCAGGAAACTATCGTCAGCATGCGTGATTACATCGACAACGGCATTGCCGATGCCCACGACGTCATAGGTTTTCAAAGTGTTTTCTCCTCAAAGCGACACAGGTCGCGGATAATACAGGTCGTGCAGGCGGGCTTTCGCGCCTTGCAGTGATAGCGCCCGTGCAGGATCATCCAGTGATGGGCGTGTTGCTGAAAATCGACCGGTATGTGGTCTTCAATGGCGCGCTCAACCGCGTCGACGTCCTTGCCCGGAGCAATGCCCGTGCGATTGCCCACACGAAAGATATGAGTGTCCACCGCCTGCGCGGGATGGCTCCACCACATGTTGAGAACAACGTTGGCCGTCTTGCGTCCGACGCCCGGGAGACCATAAAGCGCTGCGCGTGAATTCGGGACCTCTCCGCCATAATCCTCAACGAGGATGCGGGAGAGTTTGATGACGTTCTTGGCCTTGTTGCGATAAAGCCCGATTGTCTTGATGTACTCGATGAGCTTCTCTTCGCCCAAATCGAGCATCTTCTGGGGCGTGTCGGCAACTTTGAAAAGATCCTTCGTTGCCCTGTTCACACCTGCATCTGTGGCTTGCGCCGAAAGCGCAACCGCGACCACGAGGGTATAGGCGTTGACGTGATCAAGCTCCCCCTTTGGCTCCGCGTCGTGGGCTTGGAAGCGCGTGAAAATCTCACGGATGGTATGGTAGTCGAGCTGTTTTGCCATAGACGCCTTATTGCCCAGCAATAGCTCTGGCCGCAATGGGCAAGCTGTGTGGCTGTTTCTGTTTCGTGGCGCGCTGACGCAAGGGCGCGCCGGTAAGCGCATCATTCGGGTCGAGACCTGATCGCGATTTCGCTACATCTTGGGCAAGACAGGGAGATCGCTATGACAGACCTTGAGCAAAGCTACCATTATGGTGTGGTGCGCCGCGCCATCGAGTTGATCGATGAAAAAGGTGCGGGCCTTTCTCTGGATGCGCTGGCGAGTGAGATGGGCATGAGCCCGGCGCATTTTCAACGCCTGTTTTCACAATGGGTGGGCGTTTCTCCCAAAAGGTATCAACAATATCTGGCCTTGGGCCATGCCAAGACGCTCTTGAAGGAACGTTTCACCACCTTGGCCGCAGCTCATGGCGCCGGGCTCTCGGGCGGATCGCGCCTGCATGATCTCTTTGTGCGTTGGGAAGCCATGAGCCCCGGAGATTTTGCCAAGGGAGGGGCGGGGCTGACGATCTTTTGGGGGTGGTTCGAGAGCCCGTTTGGCCCGGCGCTGGTCATGGGAACGGACAAGGGTATTTGCGGTATCGGGTTCAGCGCAGAAACGGGGGCAGAGCCTGCGATGGCCGATCTCAAGAGCCGTTGGCCCAAAGCACAATACGTCGAAGACCCGATGCGACTTGCGCCTTGGGTCAATGCGGCGTTCGGAACAGAACCTGCGACGGAAGCGCCATTGTATCTGATCGGTGCGCCGTTTCAGATCAAGGTTTGGGAAGCCTTGCTGACAATCCCCACGGGCCATGTGACAACGTATTCCGAGATTGCAGATCACATTGGCCATCCCAAGGCCGTGCGTGCTGTGGGGACCGCTGTCGGGCGCAATCCGATTTCATGGCTTATCCCATGCCACAGGGCTCTGCGGAAATCAGGCGGATTGGGCGGCTATCATTGGGGCTTGCCTGTCAAACGCGCCATGTTGGCATATGAGGCGGGGCGCACGGGGATGTGACGTCTTGTGCGGCGAAACTTCGCCGATTCCCCTTACGATCGTATTTGGCCTCCGCTAGCGTGAAGCTATAAGAACATGAACGACATGGCACACAAGACCGTGGCAACCCTACGAGGCAAGATATGACCCTGATACGCAAACCTTTTTTGTTGTTGAGCGCAGCTGTGATCGCGCTGACGGCCTGCACCCATTCCGGCCCTATTGATACGTCGAATGGCCCCAATGAAAACCGCAACGCCAAAACTGGCGCAGCCATCGGTGCGGCGGCGGGTGCTTTGGCAGGCCTTTTGACCGCCGGGGATGATCCTGATGAGAAGCGCCGCGCGGCCGCGACAGGCGCTGTCGTCGGTGCTTTGGGCGGGGCCGCCATCGGCAATGCCCTGGACCGGCAGGAAGAAGACCTGCGCCGCGATCTGGGCGAAACAAATGCGACCATCACAAACACCGGCGACCGCTTGATTGTCACGCTCCCGCAGGACATCCTGTTTGCCACAGACAGCACCGCCGTGCGCTCGGATCTGCAGCGCGATCTGAGAGCGGTTGCGGGCAATCTGCAGGCCTATCCGAACTCGACCGTTCAAGTCATCGGCCACACCGACAGTGATGGCGATGCCGGGTATAACCTTGATCTCTCTGATCGGCGCGCCTCTGCGGTCGCGTCGGTCCTGATCGGAGCGGGCGTTAATCCGGGTCGCATCCAGACGATTGGCCGGGGCGAGGATCAGCCCGTCGCGTCCAACCTGACGCCGGAGGGCAAAGCGCAAAACCGCCGGGTCGAAATCGTCATTCTCCCCAACGCCTGAGGCAGTCAGGCCTTGCGCTTGATCTCCAGTGACATAGCTTCTGCCTCAACAACATGAGGCAGGAGTTTTTTATGGCGCAATATTCTCTTTTAGGCATCTCGGGCGCTCTGCGCAGCGGTTCAACAAACACCATGTTGGTGAAAGAGGCTGCGCGCGTATTTGAGCCAGCGTCCTTCACTCTCGCGGATCTGCGCCTCCCGCTCTACGATGGTGATCTTGAGGCCAGTGGTGGCATCCCGGCTTCCGTACAAACACTCGCGGATCAAATCGCGGCGGCAGATGCCGTCGTTATCTCTGGCCCGGAATACAACAAGGGCATCAGTGGCGTGTTGAAGAATGCGTTGGATTGGGTCTCCCGAACCGAAGGCGCGCCTTGGGTGGGCAAGCCCGTCGCGGTTTTGTCCGCTGCCGCGGGGCGTGCTGGTGGCGAGCGAACCCAAGTCATGTTGCGCAATTGTCTCGTCGCTTTCCAACCTCGTTTGCTGCAAGGTCCAGAAGTCATGATCGCAGGCTCGGGTTCGGCCTTTGATGACTCTGGTCAGCTTACAAATGAACGCTCGGTTGAAGGGTTGCGCAAGTTGATGTCTGCCTTGCGTGATGAGGTTGCGCGCAGCCAGGCCTAGGTTGGAAACGAAATCTCAATGAGGTTTTGATCCGGGTCGCGTATGTAGAAAGACAGAATGGGTCCGGTCGCGCCAGTGCGACAGACCGGGCCTTCTTCAATAGCAACAGCATGCTTCTTCAAATGCGCCTGCCAGTCTTCGACGGAACTTGACGCGAGAAAACAGAGATCGGCGCTTCCTGCTGTCGGGCGGTCTGCCTTCGGTTCGAACTCACGTCCGGCCTCATGCAGGTTGATCTTTTGTTCACCGAAGTGCAGCGCCCAGCGAGATGGGCCTGACGCGGGCTGAAAAGCGCTCGCTCGCATGCCCAAAACATCTTCGTAAAACGCACATGTTGTCGGGATATCAGCAACTGTCAGAACAAGGTGATCCAGTGACAAGACACGCATCGAGATCTCCCAACAATAAAGCAGCGCCAGTGCGGCGCCGCTTCACCTGCTAAAAAAGCGCTTGTTCTCAGCAGCCGGTGCCACGCAGCACAACATGTACTGTGCGCCACAATACCTTAAGGTCCGTGAAGAACGAAAGGTCGCAAAAATAGGCTGTATCGTAGAAAGCTCTCTCGGAAAAACCACACTCGTTACGCACTGAAATCTGCCAGTAGCCTGTGATGCCCGGGCGCATCGCATAGTATGCAGTCCCCGGGTAGAGGCTGCGCTGCGACGTCATCATCGGGCGAGGCCCAACGATCGACATGTCGCCGCGGAAAACATTGAACAATTGCGGCAATTCGTCAAAAGACGATTTTCGCAAAAATTGACCTATCGGGGTGACCCGGGGATCGACGCGCAGTTTCTGGGAATGCTCCCATTCTGCGCGTGCGTCGGCGTTGCCAGCAAGATAGCCTTGAAGCTCTTTGTCTGCATTGGGCACCATGGAGCGGAGTTTCCACATCCAAAAATGCTCACCATTCAAGCCGATGCGCTTTTGGCGGTAAAACGGATTCGCACCGTCGCGGGCCAGGACAAGAAGAGCGCAGATCAAAACCACTGTCATCACCGGCAAAGCGAGCAGAGCCACAATGGCAAGATCGAAGGCTCTCTTGAACACACTCCGATACACCCCATTGGGCGCTCTCGCATCACGCGCGAGATCAAACTCATAATCACCAGCCGAATATGGCTGACGCAATTGCATGGTCATTCCAACGCCCCTCCAGAGGCACGGGTGACGAGGCAAGAGACAGCAGATGGTCACGCGAATGGCACGCCCGTTCCAGTCAAGGCAGTGCAGCTTACAGCGCGGGATGTTCCCCTAACTAACCTTCCGAAGTACCCTTCACACTCACAGTGAAAGCACCAACCCCCAAGTGCCGATAATATGTGAAATCGACTTGAGCCAAATTTCACTCGACTTGTAGACAAAACCCCAGATGCTGCTTTGCGTCAAGTTCAGGTGCTGCGTCAAAAGCCTTGATAGGTTGGGGAAAACGCCACTAACCATGTCAATTTTTCGTCGAATCATGGCGTGTTTGCATGCGAGACGTGAGAATTGACGCCAAGTAGAGTCAGTCGAGAGCCGCAACGCGTTTACCCGTACTTTTCCAATTTGGAAACAATGCAGGTTAGTTTTGGCTGTTTGACACATCGCCGCGCAATTTTCTGAAAAGCAGCGCCCTTTGATCGGAAACAATCTGCCACAGAGATGCCATACTTCTTACGGTGTCATAATCCTTGACAGGTGTCTTTGAGACCTTCCGGCGCGGACCCGTTTCGGGCGGAAATGCGGTCGCAGCATTTTCTTCACTTTTTGGAGACAGACTGTTTCTTAACCAACGTACTGTGGAAAAGACACGCTATGGTTGTGCTTTCTTTGAATGCTGGGGCTTGTTGCTGGCGATTACGATTCGCGGAGCGGCTAAGGGCTGCCGACCCTTCGGCGTCAATTGGTTGCCAAGGCGGTCCGGCAGGGCTAATGCGCTTGGCCAGCGGAGGTTGCCATGTCCCATCACGTTTACCAAAATGATCTTCCCGACGATCTCGATCTTGGTCCCAGCGTCGCCATCGATTGTGAGACCATGGGGCTGAACCCGCATCGGGATCGCCTGTGCGTGGTGCAATTGTCCAGCGGTGATGGGGTGGCCCATCTGGTTCAGATTGCCAAAGGGCAGACACGCGCGCCCAATCTTGAAAAGTTGCTAGTCGATCCTGAGGTCGTGAAGATTTTTCACTTTGGCCGATTTGACATCGCCGCCATGCTGAATGCGTTTGGCGTTCTGACGGCCCCGGTCTTTTGCACAAAAATCGCCAGCAAAATGGTTCGGACATACACCGACCGGCATGGGTTGAAGTACCTGCTCCAGGAGCTGCTGTCCGTCGATATTTCGAAACAACAGCAATCAAGCGATTGGGGTGCACAAGATCTCAGCGCGGCTCAGATCGAGTACGCGGCGTCGGACGTGCTGTATCTGCATCGATTGCGTGATGTTTTGGTTGAGCGATTGAAGCGGGAAGGGCGTTTGGAGATAGCGCAGTCCTGTTTTGATTTCTTGCCAACCCGCGCGCAGCTTGATTTGGCGGGCTGGCCGGAGCAGGACATCTTTTCGCATTGAGCAAATGCGCCTACATAGGGGCTGTGCCGCCTATGTAGGACAATCGCCTTGGCTCTTTTTTCTTACTCATCTTTCATAAACGGCTTGAAAGTGCTTTTGCCGTTGGGCGCTCTCGCCTTGTTGGCGACGTTATTTCTTTTTGCGCGCACGAGCCCGGAGGACGGCCAATTGCCCTATCTCGAGGATCTGCGCCAACGCGTGGCGGGCGCGGACGGCATGCGATCCCCCTTTTATACCGGCAGCACAGAAGCAGGCGACGCCATCACTGTTGAGGCGGAGAGTGCGCGGCCCGATCCTGAAGATCCGGCCCGAACTCTTGCGCAAGAGCTGCGCGCGCATATCGGCTATTCTGACGGATCGGATTTGACGA
The DNA here is from genome assembly GCF_049800955.1 of Primorskyibacter sp. S187A. Lineage (NCBI taxonomy): Bacteria > Pseudomonadati > Pseudomonadota > Alphaproteobacteria > Rhodobacterales > Roseobacteraceae > Primorskyibacter > Primorskyibacter sp. S187A. The sequence continues at coordinate 776,958 of NZ_JBNAGA010000002.1, forward strand.
TCACTTCCCGAGATGCCGTGTACAGCGACGCGACTGATCTCCTGCGACTGTCGGGGGATGTCACCCTGATAAGTTCCAACGGATATCAGGTGCGCACGGAGCTCTTGGAAGCCCATATTGAGGAAGCTTTCGCCGAGAGCCCCGGCCCCGTTGAGGCGATTGGACCGGCCGGGCGTATTACGTCCGGTGGCATGGTTGTCGAGCGGACGGGCCGCCAATCTGATGAGGTGCAATTGGTTTTCACAAAGGGTGTGAAGCTGGTATACAAACGCGAAACGGCCAACGAGTAACGTCATGCGCGCATTTTTGATATCGCTCTTTTTACTTTTCTCCGCAGGGGGGCTCACGGCGCAGGAAGCCAATGTCGGCTTTGGCACGGTGCAGGCCGATCCCGATGCCCCTGTCGAAGTCACGGCGGAGCAACTGAACGTCAGCCAGGAAAACGGCGATGCCATTTTTACCGGCAATGTTGTGGTTGGTCAGGGCGAAATGCGGCTCAATGCGCCCAAGGTGCGCATCATATACGATGAGCAAGACGGCTCCGTTTCTCGTATGGAGGCCACCGGCGGTGTAACATTGGTGTCTGGTGCCGAGGCCGCGGAAGCGGAGCGTGCGGATTATAACGTGGGAAGTGGCATCATTGTCATGACAGGCAGTGTTTTGCTGACCCAGGGAAAGAATGCGCTCACGTCAGACCGTATGGAAGTGGATCTCAATGACAACACGGCTCGGATGACGGGCCGCGTCAAAACGGTTCTGTATCAAGGCGATACGACGAATGAGCAACAAAACTGATGGCCCGCGCCAAGCTTGTGGTCGCTGAGGGCAAAGTGGGGTTGCGCATTTCGAATTTGCGCAAGAGCTATCGCAAGCGCCTTGTGATCCGCGATGTCAGCATGGAGTTGAACCGCGGTGAGGTGGTTGCTCTTCTGGGCCCCAATGGGTCTGGCAAGACAACAACATTTTACGCAATCGCCGGTTTGGTCACCGCAGAGGGCGGTACGGTGTCCATCGACGGGCAGGATGTCACGTCACTGCCGATGTACCGACGCGCGAAGCTCGGAATTGGCTATTTGCCGCAAGAGATGTCGATCTTTCGCGGCCTGAGCGTCGAAAACAATATCTCAGCCATTCTCGATATCTCCTTGCGTGATCGGCACAAACGCCGCGAACGGCTTGAGGAGTTGCTCTCTGAATTCAGTATCGAACACCTTCGCCGAGCCCCGGCTTTGGCCTTGTCCGGCGGGGAGCGCAGGCGCGTTGAAATTGCGCGCTGTCTTGCCGCAGACCCTGCCTATCTTCTTCTGGACGAACCCTTTGCAGGCGTCGATCCTATCTCGGTTGGTGATATCCGCGCGCTTGTTTCGGATTTGAAGAAACGGGGCATCGGCGTCTTGATCACAGACCATAACGTTCGGGAAACATTGGAAATTGTGGATCGAGCCTACATTTTGCACGACGGCAAGGTCTTGATGTCCGGGACGCCTGACGACGTTGTTCAAAATGAGAATGTACGCCGGGTCTACCTGGGTGACAGCTTTCGGATATCTTGACTGTTAATCATTGTTTGATTGACAGGTAGAGCGCTTTTTCGTCCAATGTCGACATGGCAAAGTACGACGCCCTGCTTCAACTGCACCTACTCCTCCGCAAGGGGACAATGGAATTGAAGCGATGGTCCACTGCGCCAAACTCCATCAGACATACGTGACTGTTGACGACCCGTGCGCCGTCGCAGGCTGTCTGACTCAAATGAAAGGAGACCCCATGCGCTACCAGATTTCCGGAAAGCAGATCGATATTGGCGAAGCGTTACAGATCCATGTCAAAAACGAGCTGGGCGCGATTGTGCAAAAATACGCAGAGCGGCCGACGGACGCGACGATCATCTTCTCGAAAGCGGCTCATGAATTCATCTGCGAGGCAACGGTTCACTTATCGACCGGGCTGACGGCCTCCGCGAAGGCGCATGCAACGGAAATCTATGCGGCATTCGACAGTTGCGGCGAGAAAATGGAAAAGCAGCTGAGGCGTTACAAACGCAGGTTGAAAGATCATCATCGGGAACGGGCAGAACCTGTTGAACTATCGGGCGGTTCTTCTTATATCCTCGCCGGTGACGAAGGTGATATCGAGTCGGAACCCGATACGCTCACGCCGGTAATCGTCGCGGAAATGGAGACCAAAATCCCGTCACTGACCGTAGGCGAAGCGGTTATGCAAATGGAATTGGCGGGTGCACCGGTTTTGGTTTTTAGAAATGAGAAAAACAACGTGAACGTCGTCTATCGCCGGGATGATGGGAATGTTGGATGGATCGAGCCGGAATAGGCTGGGTCTTGAGAGGTTGACCAGATGGATCTATCGAGTTTGCTTCCTGCACGCGGTGTGAAGGTCATGTCGATGCCATCGAGCAAAAAGCGCTTGATGAACGAGATCGCCGAACTTGCGGCATCGACCTACGATCTGGACGCGTCTGTCGTACTTGAAGCACTTTTGGACAGAGAAAGTCTGGGGCCAACGGGTGTGGGGCAGGGCGTCGCACTGCCACATGCGCGTCTGCCTGATCTGGAGCGTTGCGTGGGTGTGTTCATTCTCTTGGAGACGCCAATTGATTTTGATGCCGTCGATCGTCAGCCCGTTGATATCCTGTTTGGATTGTTCGCGCCGGAAGACGCCGGGGTGGAACATCTGAAAGCGCTGGCACTGGTGTCAAGAACACTGCGGGAAACAGCTTTTTGCACGAAGCTACGTGCAAATTCGGACCCGGCGACGTTGCACGCCATTCTGACAGAAGGCGAAGACGTCAAGGCGGCCTAACGCGCTCGGATGTATCAAGGAAAGCCCTGCAAAAGTGCGGGGCTTTTTTATGCGAAATCCCTGAATCCAAACGAGATATAGTCACGCTGATAGGCAGCGCGTGTCAGCGCTTCAATCTCTTCGTCATAGATATCCGTCAACGTGTAGGGCGCCACGTCTTGCGCAGCCATAAAAGGTACATGGCGTTCACAGCCCGCGGCTTGGGCCAGGGCTGGCAGGGCTTGTTCCAGTTCCGTCTCTCTCAAGACGACATCTGGCGTTGCGAAATCCGCCATGCCTTGGAGGGCCGCGGTTTGCGTGCACCAATGTGCATCAACGCGGATTGCCGTTTGGCCATTAAGATTTTGTTGGAGAAACGCAAGAAAGCTCTTGAAAGCTGTGCGATGCGCGTCCGCATCGTAGCCAGACATGTCGCACTGCTCATCCGGCAAGTTCACCCCAAACCGATTAACGAGTTTGCGGCGCAGCTGTTTGTAAGAGCCTTGGCCGGTGTTCAAAATCTTGTCGCAAAACGCGGTGTGGGCGCGCAAGACAGGATGGCGTAGCACGCAAAAGCGCCGGTGGCCCGGATGCGCGCGCATCCATTGTCTGAGTGTCTTTTGGTTGAAGTCAGAGAGTAAAGCAGCCACACCCGTTTCATCCAGTGACGCGAGCCAAGCGCAAACAGCTTTTTCCGGCCCGCTTCGAATGGGCATGTACATCACCGACGCCTTCGCAGCGGCGACGTATCCGGGCACAACGGGTCCGCGTCTGGGCTCGAAATTGGGTGTCCGCGTGAGGTCAAACCGATCAAACCGCGACAAAGCCTGTTCCATCGCGTCGAAGTTTTCGACCTTCTGGGAGAGCGGAGCAGGGTTTTGCCGCTTCATTTTGGAATCGAGGCTGTACAGATGTGCGTCGATCCCGAGCCAAAGGGCCAGGCCATTCATGACATCCAGTGAGTTCAGATCATCATAGCCCACGTAAAATGGTGTCTGTCCGCGCGTTTGCAGGGCGTTGAGCAGGGTGATCTGGAATGTTTGAAGTGCAGCGACATGCGTTTCAAATTCCTTGGCGTCAAAGCGGGCTTTGGCGTCTTTGCGCTTGGCTACATCAGTGAGCTTCCATTGATCTGTGGCTTGGGCGATCTTCCAGCTCACGTAGCTGTCGATCGGATTGCGCGTCAAAACGATCTTGGCACACCGTGGATCATCCAGCATCGGCTGCAGGATGCGCGGATCATGGTCGTGGAAATACCGAAAACCGGCGAGCTGGCCGAATTGAGACTTGATGCGCTCTAACAGTGATACGGGATCTCTGTCACGCTCAGCTTGCGTCATCCCCAGAACTTCAGTGCGATTTGGATAGGCAATGAAGTAGGGGTTGAATACCTCACCCAAACAACTGATGCCGTCAAACAGGTTCAGGTTCGCCTCAAGGAAATTTGAGCCCGTGCGCATCTCGGCGAAGACGACGAAGTAGTCGAACGGCGCAGTCATCTGTTACTTCACCAGATAGGGTTTGCGTGGTTGGGGTGTCCGGCCTTGATGGGGCAACGGATCAACGGGGAAATCGCCCATGAGATAGGGATGCATGCCCTGATTTTTAAGATTTTGCAGGAATTGGCCGAAGCCTGCGAGATCAATCATGCGGGGGACTTCCGCCAAACGACGCGTGGGCCGCACGGTGATTTCATCGATAATGCTCTGCAATGGTTCCATCGGGCTTTCGATGAACTCCGCCATGGTCCAGATGCGCACCCGCGCCTTGGCATAGGGCGAGCGGTAGGCGTCGAGGGCTTTTGCCTCGATGCGTTGCAGGTGCGCCGCCTGCTGCCGCAGTTCCGCGAAGTCGGAGTTGGATTTGAAAAGCGGAACGGCCCAGGCCCCTGAAATCACGGCGATTTGGGCATTTGGATCTTTCGCAACATCCCAGACGATGTCCTGATTATCGGCGGGGCCATACTGAAAGCACTGCCGTTCGCCGCGTGTGTTCCAAATCAGGTTGGTCAGGAACGCGCGGGGATTGGCGTCCCGGAGCATCGCGGTATCACAAAGAGCACCGTTCATCACGCTTTGCTGGTCTGCAAATTCCGCACGATCCGGGCCATAAAGATGTCCATGAACCCGTGCGCCAGTTGCTTTGGCAAGCCAAGGTTCGAAATCCTCAAACAGTTCGGTAAACCCTTGGAATAGCGAGTATTCTCCCGCGGTCACGCCGTTTTCCCAATCTTCGTTGGGAAAGCGCGAATGCATGTAGAGGCCGGGGCGGCCTCTGGTGCGTCTCTCGACGGCTTTGGCAAAGATGCGATCAATCTTGCCGGGGTTTGGTTCCGTGCTTTTCATGGCACCATCGGGATCGGTCAGAAAAGCGCGATAGAGGCCCTCGGCATGCGGCCAGATTTTCCGGGCGACAAAGCAATCGGAGCGCCGCAGCAGCTGCAAGTGATCATCATAGAAAATGTGGGGTTTGCCCTGAAAATCGAATTTGGAAAGGGTCAGCGACCGGCTTTCTATTTGCGTGCTGTAGAGGCGGGCGAGGGTTTGGTAATAGCTTTCATCGGGAATCCAGACGCGTTTGAAATATGCGTCATAGCGTGGCCGATCCGGGTCTTGTAAAATGGCGCTCAGGGTTTGGCGCGTGAGACACCACCATTGGCTGCCCATATGGGGGACAAGGTCATTGGGAATACGCCGCGCATAGCCAAGCCGTCTTTGGATAGAAACGAATTTATCGAACAAATACCTATGCTTACGCCAACTGAACGGGAAGCGAAGGGTGAAGCGTTCGGCATCCAAGCCCCCAACTGTCCAAGGCACATCGGCCGTCGTCGCGCTTTCTATGAAATCAACGCGAGGACGGGCGGCTAGATAGTCAACGAGCTCTTCTACGGGGCGTAATGGCAGGCAGGACCCGGAGGCCAAGTAGACGTGCCGCACATCTGAAAACTCCCGCAGCAATTGCTCGCTTGCAGCCTGCGATGCGGCGACGATGCCCCATGTGCCCCATTCACAGCGGAAGCGCCGCGAAAACTGGATATGCGGAATGTCTGACAAGGCCTGGACAAATGCGCGATAGGCCTCTCGCCGCACGTTTTTATCAACATGGATCACGACGGGGCACCCGGCCTGCGCCCAGTGCCGCGCGACTTGTTCCGCGCGGCCCAGTGCCGTGTGGCACAACATGACGACCCCGAGGCTCACGCCCAGTTCCCTTTTGACATAAGGCCCAATATCTCCAACTGTCGCCAGTTGATGTATTTCTCAGACCATTTGCACCACAAGTCAGGGTTATCCTGCACCGTCGCGGCATAGGCCTTGTATTCAACCGAACCGGCGTAGTGCTGTTTGCGTTCAAGCTCTTCGAGGGCTTTTTCAGAGAACGTATCGAGGAACTTGGTATGTAGCAAAACCCCGGATGCTTTTTCGCCGCCCCATTCGTCATAGACGAGGTTCAACCCCCGTGGCAGCAGCATATGTGTTGAGCTGACATAGGCGTAGCGGCTATTCCATTTGACCAACGGAATCTTGTTGAGCGCCGGCGCTTTCTTAGGGCTTTCTTTGAAGAAAACGCGGGCGCGTGGGCCGCCCTGTATCCAAAGATTGCCAAATCGGGAGTTGCGTTCAATCGTGTAGTTCCCGGGATCAAACCAATTGGCGATCTCGAGGGGGTTCTGTCCGGTTTGGTAAGGCTGCGCGTTGATCGGGCCTTTGGGGTACATGTCCAGCAACATTGCTGAAAAAGACTTGATGGATGATGCATCCAACCAATCGGTCAATGCACGCAGCGGCCGGGTATCGCAAAAAGGATAGAGGAAAAACTCGTCGGGATCCACGGTCAGCACCCAGTGTCCATGAGCATATTTCATGCACAGCCAGTTGAGCCAATCGACACCAAATCGCGCGCGCTTGTAGCTGGCATTGGTTTGCCAGACTGACACATCGCTTTGCTCGGCAAGGTAATCCAATGAGCCATCATCGCTGCCGTTGTCGACAAAGAAGAAATGGTTCACGCCTTGATCGCGATAATACTTGAGGAAGTAAGGCAGGCGCCGGAATTCATTGCGCTGTGTGCACATCACGAAAATATCGCCGGGGCGGATTTGATCCGTCCGGTCTGCGACGCAGCGCAGCTCGCGCGATTTGCGCATGGCGCGCAATCGCCAGCGTTTACGCTGCAGCCGAAGGCGATATGACTGCCATAGGCCCACCTGCCAATGTCTCCTTGGCGACACTCAATGGCGTTGTGGCTATCAAGTCAACATTAAGACAATGTTGAAATGCTCCGCCCAGGATGGCGGCACAAACGCCTTGGGTTTATATCGCTGCTCTGCCAGTTCTTCTATTTTCTGGCGCCAACGATAAGGCTCTGAGACTGTTTCGTAAATGGGGATGTCGCCCAAGACTTCCTTCAGAACCGGCAGATCATTGGCAAGCACAGGGACACCAAGGGCCGCTGCTTCAACCGGAGGCAATCCAAAGCCCTCCAAATGAGACGGGAAGAGCAGAGCTTGAGACCCTTCAAGCAGTGTCGTCATGCTGCCATCCGAGAGACCTGCGATCTCCTTGACCTGATCGGGTTTGGCATCCAGCTTGCGAAAAACCTCTTCGTTGTTCCAGCCACGGGTGCCCGCGATAGCCAGTAAAGGCGCGTTTGGCCCCATTTCGGCCCAAAGGTCCAGAAGAAAGCCATGGTTTTTGCGTGGTTCAATCGTGCTCAGGCAGACGAAATAGGGGGCATCAATCCGAAATTGAGGTGGGAGCGGCTCGGGCTCTGTCAGAGTGACGCCGAGATGTGCGACAACGCAATCGTGGGTTTTTGACAGAAAGCGCTCGCTGCGATCACGCGTGTCGGCGGAATTGTAGATGATTAGGTCAGCATGGGCATCAACCCGACGTAAAAACCGTTTGAAGGCCTCTGCGGCGCCTGAACGCTGCCATTGGGGCGCTTCCAGTGGAATAACGTCGTGCACCAAAACACTGACCTTTGCCTTGCAATGTACCAAGGCAGACAGGACGCGATCGGTGAAGTTCGAGTGGCCCACATTGATGTAGCGGACGCCGTCCGGCAGGTGGCGCGTCAGCATGCGCCGCAAGCGCTGTGGCAGGCATCTTGCGATGGCATGGCGCCGCGCTGTCGCTTCTGCGCGCCGTATGCGCATGTCCCGGTGGGGTGCGGCGCGCCCCAATGCGTCCAGCGGATCAAAAGACCCTGTCTTAAAGGCCGAGGCCATGGCCTGAGCGCCTTGCTTATCGAGGAGGACATAGCCGAGACGCGTGCGCGCGAAGGCGAACATTTCGCCATCGCGTTTGGTCAACTCCGTCAAATACGCAAATTCAACGCGGTCGATGCCGGTCATTGTCCGACCTGCGCGCCGCAAGAGACGTGTGATGTCTAAAAGACGCGTCACGGTTGGGCAGCTCGCGTTGCGCGGCGCGTGTCGCACCCACGCCGCCCGGTGACGGGATTACTGAGCAGCTTGGTCCACGTGCATGATTTCCTTGAGGAAGTCCTGCAACGCATCCCGCAGATCGTCGCGCGCCAACCCGAAGGCAACTGTTGCCTGCAAAAAGCCCGCTTTTGAACCACAGTCAAACCGTTGGCCCGTGAAGCGAACGCCATGCACAGGACGACCGTCTTCGATTTCCTGCGCAATGGCATCGGTCAGTTGGATTTCACCGCCCGCTCCTTGCTTCATCTTGTTGAGGTTTCGCAAGACATCAGGCGTGAGAATATAGCGCCCAATGACGGCCAGGTTGGAAGGCGCTTCCCCGGCCGCGGGTTTTTCAACCATGCCCTGCACGTTCACGATGCGTCCGTGATCCTCGGCAACATCCAGCATCCCGTAGGAGCTGGTCTGGGCGACGGGCACTTCCATCGCCGCAACCATGGAACCTCCGGTTTCCTCGTAGGCTTCAACCATTTGCTGCAAACAAGGCGTTTCAGCGGCAATCACGTCATCAGGGAGAATAACGGCAAAAGGCTCGTTTGCGATGAGCCTGCGGGCACACCAGACCGCGTGACCCAGCCCCAAAGCACGATGCTGGCGAATGTAGGCGATAGCGCCACTTTCCATATTCGTGCTCTTGAGGGCTTCAAGAAGATCGTCTTTGCCTTTCTTGCGCAACTCAGCTTCAAGCTGCGGAGAATGGTCAAAGTAATCTTCTAAAGCGCCTTTGCCGCGCGACGTTACAAAGATGAACTCTTTGATGCCTGCGGCCCGGGCTTCATCGATTGCGTATTGGATCAGAGGCCTGTCAACCAGCGTCATGATCTCTTTCGGGACAGATTTGGTCGCGGGAAGGAAACGTGTCCCCAGACCGGCGACGGGAAAAATCGCCTTGGTTACTTTGTTCCGCATGTGTCAGCCCCTAAACAATCGTTCAATTTACGCGTCACTATACACGAATGCATGTGCCCTTGGCACGACATCACCTTGGCATTTTCATGACTTTTGGGTTGTTTATCAATGGAGGTTTTCCTCACCCAATTCCCCGTAAAGGCCCTATACGCGCGGTTTCTCGCTCAATCCGCTCATCTAGCGAGCAGAACTGAAAAAAAGGTTCATGCCTTTCCGCTTTGCCAAATTGCCCACCCTCGTGCAGCCACACACCGGGTGCGACATATTTCACCTGCATATAACGTATGTCGCGCGAAAACAGAATGACAGTTGGTCGCGTCCCATCATCGAGGGCCTTTTTTGCCTGTGCAAGAAGCAGCGCCTTTTGCGCGCGATGGCCTGCAAAGATCCGTGCCGTATTTGGTTGCGCGCGTCGAAAGGCCAAAAATGCAGGTGGTTGCGGAAAGTGCGGCTGGCTCTCTTGGCGCGTGGAGGCCTGCAATATGCCGTCCTCCAGACTTTGCAGGATCGTCCTGATGTCGCGCGGTTCCAGGCGTCCTGCAACCATATGGCGCAACAAACGTGCGCGTTGTTCGCGACGCACTTCGTCAAGACGGGTTTGCATCTCCGCCGGAGCATGCTTGGCGAGAAACAGCGCTGTGCTGGCGCCAATCTCCTGCAGGTCCGTCGGGACACGGTCTGATCTGCGGCGCACGCTGGCCAAAAAGCCGTGATGGACCTGTGCTTCCGGGACAATGACGGTGCGGGCAGCAAGGCGGCGGTTCAGGTCGGTTTCTTCCAGGAAAAAGTGAAACCGTTCGTCGAACCCTCCGGCATCTACCAAAAGGCTGCGACGGAACGCCATGTTGGTGCCTTCGGTGCGCCAGACATGACTCTCCGGCACATCCTGTTGCGGTTGGGCCATATAGCTGCGACCCGCTTGATCGACGGTGGACGCCTTCCACTGAAACGAAATGCCATTGCGCCCGCGCACGAAGCCACCAGTGGCATCTGCACGGTTTTGGACGATGGGCGCTGTCAAAGTGGTCAGCCAGGTGGGCTCAGGCACCGCATCGTCATCGATAAATGCAACGATGTCTCCCGCAGCCCGGGCAAGCCCCAGGTTGCGTGCACGGGAGATATTGGGTTCATCGAAAGCGACAATCTTCGTGCAATCCGAGAACGGACCGTGCCGCAGGGTTTGAGCTGCATTTTGTTCGCAGACAACCACCACTTCGAACGCGTCTTGCAGGAGCTGAGACAGCCCAAGCAAACAGCGCTGCAACGCGACAGGTCGGTGGCGCGAGACAACGACAACCGATGTTGTGCGATCAGCGATACAACTAGCCCTTCTGCAACGTAATGCCCGGCGCGTAGGCAATGAAGAACGGGTTGGCGTAGTCCGATTTGCCGTAAGTGAGGGGGCTATGATCGTCAAAACGCACGACGTGGCCGCCCGCGCCTTGCAAAACGGCATGGCCAGCCGCGGTGTCCCATTCCATCGTGCGGCCCAGACGCGGGTAGAAATCGGCCTCCCCTGTGGCCACGAGGCAGAACTTGAGCGATGATCCAGCGCTCTTCATATCGGCCACACTATACTGTGCGATATAGTCATCGGTCGCTTGATCGCGATGGGATTTGGAGGCCACGACAAGGAGCGCATCCGTATCGGGCTGACGCACTTTGATGGCTTCGGTGGTCCCGGCAGTGTGGGTTTCGAAGGGGCCAATTTCCTCAACAGATTGCCCTGCGGCGTCCGTGTAGAACAACCGGTTCTTGGCAGGGGCATAGACGACGCCTCGAATTGGAACGCCATGCTCCACATATGCAATGTTGACTGTGAAATCGCCTCGCCTGTTGATGAATTCTTTAGTTCCGTCCAAAGGATCCACGATCAGGAAGCTGTCGGCGTGATCAGAATGTGTGGCAGATTGTTCTTCCGTCACGAGGGTGACATCGGGAAATGCCGCGCGCAATCCTTTGGAAATCAGGGCGTCTGCCGCTTCGTCTGCCGCTGTGACAGGGCTGTCATCTGATTTGACTTTCACATCGAAATCATCCGCCTCGTATATTTCCATGATCGCGTCGCCAGCCTCAAGCGCGAGCGCCCGCATCACTTGAGTGAGTTTTTCATGTTCCACTATTCTGTCCTCATTCGGCATTTCCCGAAATTTTCTATTATTTGACGATGGCTTCGTTATGCTCGCACGCTAACGGAACAGCAAGAATTCCGTGCCATTGAGATCAGAGAGCTGGAGCAGGAAGGCCATGTTTCAACAACGCCAGACCCAGACGAAACTTGCTTCTGCGGTTGTAACTGCGGAATTGATCTACCACGGGGCCGTGCGCCACGTGCGTAAGATGCATGGCAACCCCCTGATGTCGATCTTGATGAACATGCTGCAATCGATCATGTTCGTGGCCGTCTTTTTCGTGATGTTCTCTGTTCTGGGTTTGCGCGGGATCGCACTGCGGGGCGACTTCCTCGTTTATATCATGACGGGAATTTTCCTGTATCTGACCCATACCAAAGCCATGGGAGCTGTCGTCGGGTCTGAAGGGCCGGCATCGCCGATGATGCAGCACGCGCCGATGAACACGATCATCGCGATTTGCTCAGCCCTGTTGAGTGTTCTGTATATACAGGTCCTCTCGGCCATCCTGATCTTGTATATTTACCACGTCGCGTGGAACCCGATCGAAATCTACGATCCTATCGGTTGTCTCGCGATGCTCCTGCTGGCCTGGTTTACAGGGGCTGCCATCGGCATGATTTTCCTGGCGATCAAACCTTGGGCGCCAACACCGATCAGCATCCTGTCAACGGTTTACCAGCGCGCGAATATGATCGCATCGGGCAAGATGTTCGTCGCCAATACGTTGCCAACTTACATGCTTGTCATGTTTGACTGGAACCCGCTCTTCCACGCCATTGACCAATCCCGGGGCTATGCGTTTGTGAACTATTTTCCGCGCAATTCCTCGATCGAGTATCCTTTGCTTGTCGGGGTGATCCTGCTTTGCGTCGGGCTCATGGGTGAGTTTTTCACACGCAAGCACGCTTCGGCGAGTTGGAATGCGCGTCGGTAATTTGTTGCCGATCAGCTTGGCCTGACTTTCACTCCTCCACATGGCTGATAGACTCTCCCAAAGCTCGAGCGGGAGGCCAGCCATGCTGTATCGATTTTTGTGCTTGGGAATAGTGATCGCTCTGATGCCGTTTGCGTCTGCCCGCGCGCAGGGCCTGGACACCTCACCTCGCCCTTTCGCAAGAGTTCTAGAGGCCAGCCAGAGCGTCGCTGACGAGCTGAGCAAAGCTGATGGGCTCGCGGCCTGGGTCGAAGACTTCGTGCCGCGGGCTGAACGTGCCGGAATTGCGCCGGAATTTGCACGGCAGATGTTGTCAGATGTGACCTATGATCCGGACATTATCCGCCGCGATCGCAATCAATCCGAGTTTACAAAGACCATTTGGGACTATCTGGATACCGCCGTGTCCGACGCGCGCATTCGAAATGGCAAGAGTGCCCTCGAACGTCATGCAGCGACCCTTGGCGAGCTCGAAAAAAGCTATGGTGTGGAACAGGAAATTATCGTGGCCATCTGGGGTCTGGAGAGTGCCTATGGGGCGGTGCGGGGCAAGACCACCATTCTTGATGCATTGGCGACTTTGGCCTACGACGGTCGTCGTGGTGCGTTTTTCGAAGGCGAGTTAATCGCAGCGCTGACAATTCTGCAGGCTGGTGATACCGGACCAGATCAAATGCGCGGCAGCTGGGCGGGTGCCATGGGGCATACGCAATTCATGCCGAGCTCTTACCTCGCATACGCTGTCGATCATGATCAGGATGGTCGTCGCGACATCTGGTCTGATGATCCGACAGACGCCCTTGCATCAACTGCCGCATATCTGAAGCATTTCGGATGGGTGTCTGGTCAGCCTTGGGGCGTGGAGGTGCAACTGCCAGAGGGCTTCGATTACACTTTGGCGCGGCGGGACAATATGCAATTGCCGTCATTGTGGGCCGAAAGCGGTGTGGTCGGTTGGGACGGCCGTCCCGTGCCGGATCATGGTCAGGCCTCTGTTTTGCTACCGGCGGGGGCGCAAGGTGCGGCTTTCCTCGTGTTCGACAATTTCGAGGTGCTGGAGCGCTACAATACCGCAGATGCCTATGTCATCGGTGTCGGTCATTTGGCGGACCGGATTGCTGGCGGTTCGGCTATTCAGGCAAGCTGGCCGCGCGACGACCGTGCGCTCACGCTCGAAGAGCGTTTGGAGCTCCAGAGGCGGCTGACCTCTGCGGGTTTTGACACCCAGGGCATCGACGGAAAGATTGGTCCTCTGACCATTCAGGCGGTACGGGACTACCAACGCAGCATTGGTGTAGTTCCAGACGGCTATGCATCCTTGCGTATTTTGAAGCAATTGAGATCCTGAAGCGCTACAAGAGCCCTTCGGAGCGGAAGCTGAGCTCCCTCGATTTCCCAACGATTATGTGATCGTGAAGGGTCAGGCTGAGCGCATGCGCCGCTGCTTCGACCTGTTGGGTCATCGCGATGTCTTCTTTGCTGGGGGTCGGATCGCCGGATGGATGATTGTGCACCAAAATCAGCGCGGATGCGTTCAATTCCAATGCGCGTTTCACAACCTCTCGTGGGTAGACCGGGACGTGATCCACTGTTCCCTCTCCCTGCGCTTCATCCGCGATGAGGACGTTCTTGCGATCCAGATAGAGCACCCGAAACTGTTCTGTTTCACGATGCGCCATGGTCGTGTGGCAGTAGTCGATGAGTTGACCCCAGCTTGACACCACATGCCGCTGCATGACCCGGGCCCGGGCCAGTCTCTGGGCTGCGGCCTCAACGATCTTCAATTCCTGCACGACCGCCTCGCCGACCCCGTGCTGTTCGCGCAGACGCATGGCGGGCGCTGATATCACGCCATTGAAGTCTCCGAAGCGGTCGAGGAGTCGCCGCGCAAGGGGCTTTACATCCTGCCGCGGGATTGCCCGGAAGAGAACCAGTTCGAGCATCTCATAATCCGGCATTGCATCGGCTCCGCCGCGCATAAAGCGCTCGCGTAAACGTTTGCGATGGTCGGTGATGTAGGATGGCATACGGCCCTTTTGCCCCGGAATGGCGCGGGCGGAGGCCTCGTCGGCATCAAATAGGTTTGGCGCTTCTCTCATGCACCCGATCATCTGTGATTCTCGGTGAAAAAAGAGTTAACAAGCACAACCCTGTAAAGTGGCCAAGGCGCGGACGCCTTAGCCTTTCATCGAGTCCCAGAAACTCTTGACCGAGCTGAAAAAGCTTTTGCTTTCCGGGTTGTTGTCTTCCGACAGGGTGTCAAATTCCTGCAGGATCTCACGTTGTCGCGCCGTCAGATTGACAGGTGTTTCCACGGCAAGCTCGATGAACATGTCGCCATGTCCACCGCCGCGCAGCGCGGGCATACCTTTGGCGCGCAGGCGCATCTGCCGACCGGATTGGCTCCCTTCCGGAATTTTGACCCGGCTGCGTCCGCCGTCAATCGTCGGGACCTCAATGTCACCGCCGAGCGCAGCTTTCGCCAGTGGCACGGGCACGCGACAAAACAGGTTGTTGGCTTCTCGTTCGAACAACTCGTGGCGCGCAACTTCGATGAAGATGTAAAGATCACCGGGGGGACCGCCCCGCATACCGGCCTCACCTTCACCGGACAGCCTGATCCGCGTGCCTGTCTCGACGCCAGCGGGGATGTTGACGCTCAACGCGCGGTCTTTTTCCACGCGCCCGGCGCCACTACAGGTGTTGCAGGGGTTCTTGATAATCTGGCCCAGGCCCGCACAGGTCGGACAGCCGCGTTCGACTGTGAAGAAGCCTTGTTGCGCGCGTACTTTGCCCATGCCTGAGCAGGTTGGGCAGGTCGTGGGTTCTACGCCACCTTCGGCTCCTGAACCATTGCAGGACGCGCAAGCAACAGATGTCGGAACATTGATGGTTTTTTGCAGGCCGGAGTACGCTTCTTCCAGCGAAACACCGAGATTGTAACGCAGATCCGAGCCGCGCGAGGCACGTTGCCGCCCGCCCCCACGATTGCCGCCCATGAAGTCGCCGAAGAGATCGTCGAACACATCGGAAAAGGCACTGGCGAAATCGCCCTGATTGCCGCCGAAGCCGCCGCCGGGGCGGCCACCGCCACCCATGCCACCTTCAAATGCCGCATGGCCATACCGGTCGTACGCGGCTTTCTTTTCAGCGTCCTTCAGGACGTCATAGGCTTCATTGACTTCCTTGAACTGGTTTTCCGCGTTCGGGTTGTCCGAGTTGCGGTCCGGGTGCAGTTCCTTGGCCTTGCGACGATAGGCTTTTTTGATCTCATCGGCTGGGGCGCCTTTGGCCACGCCAAGCACATCATAAAAATCACGTTTGGACATTACAGCCCTCCTTCCCGGAAATGACTAGGGCCGGCCCGTCTATTGGACCGGCCCCTGTTTTCATTTCCGAACAGGCGCTCAAACTTATGAGCGCTTGTTGTCGTCAAGATCCTCGAAATCCGCATCCACGATGTCATCATCGCTTGCTGCGGGGCCATCTGCCTCTTCAGGCGCTTCCTCGCCGGCCTCTTCCTGGCTGGCTTTGTAGATGGCTTCGCCCAGTTTCATCGAAGCTTCCATGACGTTCTGGATGCCCGATTTGATCTTGTCGGCGTTTTCGGTCTCAAGCTCGTCTTTCAGAGCGGCAACAGCCAATTCGATGGCTTCCACGGTGGTTGGGTCCACCTTGTCGCCATGCTCTTCAAGCGATTTCTCGGTCGAGTGGATCAGGCTCTCGGCCTGGTTTTTGGCTTCGACCAGTTCCTTGCGCTCTTTATCTGCCTCGGCATTGGCCTCGGCATCCTTGACCATTTGCTCGATGTCCTCATCGGAGAGACCACCGGACGCCTGGATCGTGATCGCCTGCTCTTTGCCGGTGCCTTTGTCTTTGGCGCCGACCTTCACGATGCCATTGGCGTCGATATCGAAGGTGACCTCAATCTGAGGCATGCCGCGAGGCGCGGGCGGGATATCTTCGAGGTTGAACTGGCCCAACATCTTGTTGTCCGCAGCCATTTCCCGCTCACCCTGAAACACCCGCAGCGTCACGGCGTTCTGGTTGTCCTCCGCCGTCGAGAAGATCTGGCTCTTCTTGGTGGGGATCGTCGTGTTGCGGTCGATCAAGCGCGTGAAAACACCGCCAAGCGTCTCGATGCCGAGCGACAAGGGGGTCACGTCGAGCAGGACCACGTCTTTCACGTCGCCTTGCAGAACACCCGCTTGGATCGCGGCGCCCATGGCCACGACTTCGTCGGGGTTAACACCCTTGTGCGGCTCTTTGCCGAAGAACTTGGTGACTTCCTCAATCACGCGCGGCATGCGGGTCATACCGCCGACCAGAACAACCTCATCCACGTCAGATGTGGTGAAGCCTGCATCCTTCAGTGCAGCTTTGCACGGATCGAGCGAGCGCTTGATCAGATCGGACACCAGGCTTTCCAGTTTCGCACGCGTCAGCTTCATGACCATGTGCAGCGGCTGACCGTTGGAGCCCATGGAAATGAACGGCTGGTTGATCTCGGTCTGGCTTGCCGAAGACAGCTCGATCTTCGCCTTTTCTGCCGCCTCTTTGAGACGCTGCAGGGCCATCTTGTCCTGCGTCAGGTCAACACCATTCTCTTTTTTGAACTCTTCGGCCAGGTAGGACACGATCCGCATGTCGAAGTCTTCACCGCCGAGGAAGGTATCCCCGTTGGTGGATTTGACTTCAAACAGACCGTCATCGATTTCGAGGATCGTCACGTCGAACGTACCGCCGCCGAGGTCGTAAACAGCGATCGTCTGCGTGTCGGCTTTGTCTAGGCCATAAGCCAGCGCAGCCGCCGTCGGTTCGTTGATGATCCGCAGCACTTCGAGACCCGCAATCTTGCCGGCGTCTTTGGTCGCCTGGCGTTGCGCATCGTTGAAATAGGCAGGGACCGTGATCACGGCCTGTGTCACGTCTTCGCCAAGATAGCTCTCGGCGGTTTCCTTCATCTTGCCGAGAATGAATGCGGAGATTTGTGAGGGAGAGTATTTCTCGCCCCGGCTCTCCACCCATGCATCCCCGTTGCCACCGTCGATGACATTGAAGGGCAGGTTCTTTTTGTCTTTCTTGAGATGCTCGTCATCCGCACGACGACCGATCAGGCGCTTGACGCCAAAAATCGTGTTGTCGGGGTTTGTGACGGCTTGGCGTTTCGCGGGCTGGCCCACGAGACGCTCGTCTTCTGTGAAAGCTACGATAGAGGGCGTTGTACGCGCTCCTTCAGCGTTTTCAATCACGCGTGGCTGAGAGCCGTCCATGATTGCGACGCAGGAGTTTGTTGTCCCAAGGTCAATACCAATGACTTTTGCCATGTGTCGATCCCTTTCTTATAGGCGATTGAAGCGGCGCGAGCCTCCATGAATGAAGCACCCGGCCCATGGTTGATGTTAGAAAGCGGTGCAGGTCACCGCCGATCCGAGGTGTATATAGGAGGGGGGGTGGGAGGCTGCAAGCACGGGAAACGCCTAGTTTGCGAGAAATTACCTCGCTTTTTGTGTGCATCGGTACAATTTTCAGCCGGGGATGGCACGATGCGGCTATCGCAACATGGGCAGAACTTGTGGAGCGTGGCGAAGAGGCAGGCATGGAAATCGATCTACGCGGCGTGCGCATTATCAAGGGCGCGCTCGGCTTGGCCGCGCAGGAGGCGCTTTTGGAAGACGTGCGCGCCATTGCGCGCGCGGCGCCGATGGTTCAGCCGACAACGCCGGGGGGCCGCAAGATGTCTGTTCGCATGACGGCGGCAGGCGCTTTTGGTTGGGTTAGCGATGCAAGCGGATACCGCTACGCCGAGCGGCACCCCGAAGGACATGCCTGGCCGCCGATCCCGCCGGCTCTTCTCGCATTATGGAATGCGTATTGCCCGAGTGCGCGGGCGCCGGAGTGTTGCCTCATCAACTTCTACGGGGAAGGGGCGCGGATGGGGTTGCATCAGGATTGCGATGAAGCGGATTTTACGCAGCCCGTCCTCTCGGTCTCGCTGGGCGACGATGGAATGTTTCGCGTGGGCTCTGTCACAAAGGGCGGCAAAACGGCGAGCCATTGGATGCAATCGGGTGATATTGCTGTGCTCGGGGGCGAGGCGCGCCTGGTGCATCATGGCGTGGATCGCATCCGGTTTGGCTCCTCTCGGCTATTGCCCAAAGGAGGACGGATCAACGTGACCATGCGGGTCGTCACGTAACGAAGTAACGACCGAGCCAGGCGTCAACGACGCGTGCGTTTGACTTTTGTGGCCTTTTTGCGCGCGACCTTGGCCGCCCGGGTCACGCGTCGCTTGGCGGGTTTGCCGCGCCTCTGAGTGCCGCGGCCCTGTTTCGGGGGCTTGCCGTTGATCTCGAGCAGCTCAAAGGCGATCCCGCCGGTCACAGGCGCGGCTTCCGAGAGGCGCACGAGCACGCGCATGCCCAGACCAATCACCTGCCCCGTGTCCGCGCCCATGAGCGTGCCGCTGTCCTGATCAAAATGAAAATACTCACTGCCCAGATTTCGCATGGGGATCAATCCGTCCGCCCCTGTTTCGTCGAGCTTCGCAAAGACGCCGAACTTGGCGATGCCGCTGATACGCCCTTCAAATTCATCGCCCACCCGTTCTGACAGGAAGGCCGCGAGATAGCGATCGGTTGTGTCGCGCTCAGCCAACATGGACCGCCGCTCGGTCTCGGATATATGAGATGCCGTCTGTTCCAGACGATCTTCGTCATCACGGGTCAGCCCGTCATCGCCCCAACCATGGGCCGTGATCAATGCGCGGTGCACGATAAGATCGGAATACCGCCGGATCGGTGATGTGAAATGGGCGTAGTTCTGAAGGGCGAGGCCGAAGTGGCCAAAGTTCTTGGGCGAATAATACGCCTGTGTCATTGACCGCAACGTGGCGATGTTGATCAATTCCGCCTCGTCGCTTCCCGCCGCGTCATTAAGCAGCTTGTTGAGATGCCACGTCTTGAGAACCTGACCCTTGGCGAGCGTGAAGCCTGCGGCATCGGCGGTATCGCGCAGGCTTTCGAGTTTGTCTTGCGGTGGTTCTTCATGAACGCGGAAGAGAAGCGGCTGTTTCTTGGCGATCAGGACTTCCGCTGCCGCCACATTGGCCAGGATCATGCATTCTTCGATCAGTTTGTGCGCATCAAGCCTGTCGCGAAAGGCGATGGAGGTCACCTTGCCGTCTTCATCCAACACGACGCGTCGCTCCGGCAGCTCGAGATCCAGAGGCTGGCGCTCGGCGCGCCCACGTTTCAGGGCGTCATAGGCGGCATAGAGCGGTTTGAGGACATCATCGAGGAGCGGGGCGGTCTTGTCATTGGGCGCACCATCAATGGCGGCCTGAACTTCTTCGTAATTCAGCGCGGCGGGTGAGCGCATCAACCCGCGCACGAAGCGTTTGCCAATCAGAGCGCCGCTCTCGGAAATACGCATTTCAACTGCGATACAGGCCCGCGGCACACCTTCATGCAAGGAACACAAATCGCCTGATAACCGGTCGGGCAGCATGGGCACGACACGGTCCGGGAAGTAGCTGGAATTGCCACGTTTGCGCGCTTCGCGGTCCAGCGCCGTCCCGGACCGCACATAATGGGCAACATCTGCAATCGCGACCCAGATGATATGGCCGCCCGCATTCTGCGGATCCGGATCGGGCTGCGCATAGACTGCGTCGTCATGGTCGCGGGCGTCGGAGGGGTCGATGGTGATGAGTGGCAGGTCCCGCAGGTCGGTTCGCCCCTTGAGCCCCGCGGGTTTGAAGCTGTCGGCTTCTTCCATGACCTTGTCTGGAAAGTCGTCTGGTATGCCATGCTGATGAATGGCGATGAGAGAGACGGCGCGCGGCGCGCTGGGATCGCCCAAACGTGTGACGATGCGGGCCCGTTGCAGGCCCATACGCGCTTTGGGTCCCGCTTGCTCCGCTTCGACCAGTTCGCCGTCCTTTGCGCCATGATCCGCGCCCGCGTCAACCAGCCACTCTTTGTCAGAGCCCTTGTCGATGGGAACGATCCGGCCTCCTTCCGACCCTTTCCGGAACACACCCAGAATGCGGCGCGGGTTGCTCCCGATACGGCGGATGAGACGCGCCTCATAGGCGTGATCGCCCGCATCTACGGCGGTCAGTCGGGCAAGAATGCGATCCCCTTCGCCCAGAGCCGGATCCGCCGCGCGCAGGATGAGCAGCACGACAGGTTCCGTGCCTTCGCCTTGCCACTCCAGCGGTTTGGCAAAGAGATCGCCGTTTTCATCGGGCGCTTGCACTTGAAGCACCGAGACAGGCGGCAAACGGTCAGGATCGCGGTAGGCTTTCTTGCGCTTTTGCAGGTTTCCCTCGGCCTCCAACTCCTTGAGGAGGCGCTTGAGATCAATGCGCGCGGCGCCCTTGATGCCGAAGGCTTTTGCGATGTCACGCTTTGCGGTGAGGGTTGGGTTGGCCGTGATCCAATCGAGAATCTCGGCTTTGCTGGGAAATCTGCTCATACCAACGCCCTATCACGCTCCTGTAGCCGCGTCATGGGCCTTTACGATGGTGTGGCGCTCGCGACCAGATCATCGATTGTATCCACATCGCGCAAGGTTGCGATATGAGCTATGCGCGCGCCTGCAAGGGACGTTTGGGTGTCTTGCAGGGCATGCGGGCTCGACCAACGGACATTTTGAAAAAGCGATGCCGGCACCGCTGCTCGGCGTTTGAGCCCGATAAGCCAGTAGCCACCGTCCGGGGCAGGCCCAAACACGGCGTCCTGTGCGCCCAGAGCGTGAAAAGCCTGTACGATATGTGTCTTTGAGATGCTGGGGATATCTGCGCCAATGATGCACATGGGGCCCGGTGGCAGGCTGCGAAAGATCCGCCCCATGCGGGCACCCAGATCACCCGTGCCTTGCGGCACTTTTGGCAGATGCGCAGGCCACACGCGGCTTTGAAGCCCTTCGTGATCCGGCGCAACGGCAAGGATCAAGTCCCAGCGGGGATCTTCAAGGCGTCTCAGTAAAGCTCTCACCTGATGGCGAAACCACCATGCAGCCCCGACCATGCCGATGGACCGTCCAAGCCGTGTTTTGACCCGACCGGGGTGGGGTTCTTTTAGCATGACGACGAGGCGGGGCCGGGCCTTAGGTGTTATTCGAGGCAAAATAGTCTCGCAGGATCTGGCTGTAGATCTCTTTCAGCTGGTGGATCTGTTGCACCTCGACACGCTCATCCACCTGATGCATCGTCTTGCCCACCAGACCGAACTCGACGACCGGGCAATGGTTCTTCACAAATCGTGCATCTGACGTGCCACCTGTGGTCGACAGCTCCGGCACCACACCCGTTTTCGCCTCAACCGCGCGAGCCACAAGCTCAGAGAGCGGCCCCGGCGGCGTGATGAAACTCTCGCCGGAGATTTTCACGTCCATGTCGATCTGCACGCCGAATTGCTGCGCCACAACCTTGGCTTCCTTGTCGAGCCATTCGGTGATCGACGCGCCGGAATGGGCATCGTTGAAGCGAATATTGACCGTGGCTTTGGTCTGCGCCGGGATCACATTGGTGGCCGGATTGCCTGTGTCAATCGTCACAACGGCCAGCGTCGAGGCGTCAAAATGTTCCGTCCCGGTATCGAGCTCGTGGGAGGCCAGCCGGTCCATCAGCCGCGCCATGGCAGGCAGGGGGTTATTGGCGCGGTGCGGATAGGCGGAATGGCCTTGCTCGCCCGTCACAGTAAACCACGCCGTGAGCGATCCGCGCCGCCCGATTTTCATCATCTGACCCATATGGTCAGGGCTCGTGGGCTCGCCCACCAGACAAACGGACATGCGCTCGCCCTCGGTCGCCATGTAATCGAGAAGCGCGGTGGTGCCATCCAGCGCGTCTCCTTCCTCATCGCCTGTAATGGTCAGGATCACAGCGCCGTCGGGCGGCGTCTCGCGCACGAAATCCACGGCGGCTGCGGCAAAGGCCGCCACACCGGATTTCATATCTGTTGCCCCGCGCCCATAGAGAAAGCCGTCATGGATCTCGGCACCAAAGGGCGGCTTGCTCCAGTCTTCGGGATTTCCCAGAGGAACGACATCGGTATGGCCGTTGAAGCCAAAGGTGCGGGGGTGTTCTTTGTCGCCCCAGCGCGCGAAGAGGTTGCAGACGCCGCCTCGATCAACGCGGGCGCACACAAATCCCGCGCTTTCCAGTAGATCTTGGAGCAAGACCAAGGCGCCGCCTTCTTCGGGTGTAATCGACGGGCATTTGACCAAGGCCGCGGTCAGTTTTGCAGGATCGGTGGGGCTTGTCATGTTGCTTCTCTGTCTGTTCGTCTCAAGGCGTAGCGCAATGCGCGGATGCGCGCAAATGTGGCGAAAATGCTGCGGGCGGGTTGGCCTGTGATCGAGGTGCGATGACAGGCGCGGTAGTGCCATGATACCACTGAGGAAAATCAAAGACCCGAGGCAGGGCACCGGCCATCGCAACAGATGGCCAAGAGCAGTTTACTTCGACAAACGGGCCATGCGCGCCCGGCTGTTTGCGTTGCCATGGATACGGGTTTGCACGTGAGGTGAAACCATGCCTGGCACAGGTGAGCTGACCTATGACACGAGCGCCGATGCGCGCACGATGGCAGAAACGATCTTCGGCAAAGGTGTAACGGTTGTCGATGCCACCTACACAGGTGATGCGCGCTCAGCCGGTCTCTACAGCAATGGCGACAGCATCGCGCCCGGAGCCACGCCGGGGGATGAAGGCGTCATCTTTTCGACCGGTCGGGTCGAAGACTACACCAATGAGACGGGTGATCGAAACACGCTCGATTGGACATCGACCAACACCGAAGGCGAAGACGACAACACCGATTTCAACGATGCCGCAGGCACGCGGACGTATGACGCCTCCTACATCGACGTGGATTTCATTCCCACCGGCGACGTGATGACGATGCAGTTCGTCTTTGGCTCCGAGGAATATCCGGAGTTTGTAAACTCGGTCTTTCAGGATTTCGTCGGGGTCTGGATCAACGGCAAACAGGTCGAATTGTCAATAGGCAACGGGGACATCGACCCGGGCAATGTAAACGAGGCTGACAACACCAATCTCTATGTCGATAATGCTGACGGTGTCGTGAATTCCGAGATGGATGGGCTTACGATCACCATGACGCTGACGATCCCGGTGATGCGTGACGAGGTGAACTCGATCCGCATCGGCGTCGCGGATGTGGCGGATGCGAGCTACGATTCCAATCTCTTGATCAAAGCGGGCTCCGTTCAGACGGAACTCGTTGCGCAGGATGATGTCGAGACCATCCGCCCCGACGAGACCACAACGATTGATGTGCTGGGCAATGATATCGTTGCCGATGGCGGCTTTCTCAAGATCACGCATATCAACGGGATCGCCGTTGATGCCGGGGACTCGGTCACCCTCGCGACCGGTCAAGTCATCACGCTGAACGAGGACGGGACGCTCGACGTCGAGGCCGATAGTGACGAAGAGCTCTTCACCTTCACCTACGCAATTGAAGATGGCCTGGGCAACGACGACACCGGCTTTGTCACGCTGGATTCCGTTCCCTGCTTTGTGGCCGGGACACGGATCGAGACGGCTCTGGGCCCGCGCCGTGTTGAAGATCTCCAGCCCGGTGATCTCATTTTGACGCGCGATGAGGGGCATCGACCCCTGCGTTGGATCGGCCAGCGCACCGTGCAGGCCGAAGGCGCTTTCGCGCCGGTGCGCATCGAGGCCAATACGCTGGGGGCGCATGATGAGCTTTGGCTCTCCCCCGAGCATCGCGTTTTGATCACGGATCATACGGCTGAATTGTTGTTCGGAGAGGCCGAAGTGCTCGTCGCGGCAAAAGAGCTTGTCCATCGCCGGGGCGTCTCCCGTCAGTTGGGGGGAGACGTGACATACGTGCATCTTCTGATGGATCGCCACCAGGTCATTTGGTCCGAGGGCTTGGCAACGGAAACATTTTTGCCGGGTCCGCAGGTACGCGACAGTTTCGAGCAAAGCGTTTTGGACGAAATCTGTTCCCTGTTTCCGGAGCTCGATCCGGAAACGGGCGCGGGCTATGGGCCTGCGGCGCGGCGCTTGTTGCGCTCCTACGAGGCGCAGGCTCTTTTGCAAACAGCCGGGGTTGCGTAGCGCGTGGCCTGGAAAGCAATCGTTCATCGCGATGGTTTGATCTCGCCAACGCAGTTGTCGCGTTTTGGCAGCGCATCGCCCAAAGGGTCGCTTGTCGTGGAAACGCGCCTGGCCGCGACCCAGAAGCCGCAAACGATTTTAGCCCTGTCTCTCAGCCATCCCGAATTGGCCACCTTGTCGCTCAAGGTCGTGCCCGGAGGGGGGATCGTGTTGGTCGTTGCGCGTCGGGGCGCGGTCTATCATGCAACGGTCAGCCTCGCCACGGAGGCGCGCGCCGACTTCCTGCGCATCACCTATTCCTGGGATGTGCCCGCCGCGAGGGGGCGGCTTGCCATCGAATGGCCCGAACGCCGGATCACGCGCTGGGCCCATACGGGGCCAGCGGTGCCGATTGCCGCATCGGACATCCAGCGCCTTGGGGGGTTTTTCGATCTGAAGGATGCACATCCTGATTTGATCTTTGCGGCTTTGTCAGACGAGATCGAACCTCTTGGGCCGATGCCAAGCCTCGCCGCAGGCACGCCGCTGATGAGCGTATGCGGCCCGTTGCCTGTCAAGGATTTGCGCCGGGGCGCGCTGCTGGCAGCTACAGATGGGGAAGACGCGCAAATGGTCTTGTCACAGGTGTCGCGCACGGTGCCTGCCTTCGGCAGTTTCGCTCCGATCCGGTTGCGCGCGCCGTATTTCGGTTTGCGGCGCGATATCGTCGTGGCCCCGGAGCAGCGCCTTTTGATCGGAGGATCTGAAGTCGAATACACCTATGGATGCGAGCATGTGCTTGTGCCCGCGCGCCACCTGGTCAACGGGACAGCGGCTGTCTGGGATGCCTGCGGTCCCCTCGCCCATTATGTGCATGTGGTCTTGCCAGAAAACGCTCCGGTTGTGGCGGCAGGTGCCTCGCTGGAAAGCCTCTACATCGGGCGCATCCGACGGCATGAGGACGCGCTGGCGCAATCGCTTTTAGCGGATGTCGACAAGGCGTTCCTGCCCGAACACGCGCCCGGACCTTACCGCACCTTGAGCCCTTTCGAGGCGATTACGCTGGCTGAGATGCGCGCGGCCTGACGGGACCTACGTGTCGTCTTTGTCGAAAAACGGCGTCATCTGCGCGACGATCACGGCATTCTCCACGCGTGCACGCTCCATGAGCTCGACCTCTTCCTCGCCAATCTCTTCGCCCAATGCGCGGCGTTCTGCCAAGGTGCCATGCCCTGTGACATCCAGCGGGGCCAGATCGGCTTGTTTGAGAATGGCCACCGTTTCGCGGACGGCCTCTGCTTCGTCGACGCCTGAGGCGTAGCAGACGAGGCCTGCGCCCGTCGCCTCTTCGGGCAACCCGTCGCCCGGTTTGCGGCCAACCTGAACCACGAGCGTGTAGACCTCATGTGGGCGTTTGGGCTTCTTTTTCTTATCTGTCATGGGTCACTCGCACCGGGCAAACCGGGCAATACTGCCGTCACGGATCAGGGCGACGCCCTGCGGTGTCCGCATAACCATGGCGCGTTCGGCCGATGTCGTGCCCTCGCCGGTGCATCGCATGTTATAGAGGATGGCGTCCATCTCACGCACATTGACCGGATTGGCGAGCAGGCATTCGGTCTCGACGCCTTTGAAGATGTCGTCCTCGAATTGTAGCGCGCCGCCATCCATGCCGATATCAAGGCAGTTCCAGTCCGGCGACCCGGCGGGCCTGTAAAGCCCATCCCACGGGCCGGCCGAAACCGGCACCGCGAGACAGATCAAAATGGCGGACAGCCCGCGCATCAATCCCGCAGCAGCTCGTTGATGCCGGTTTTGGAGCGTGTCCGCTCATCCACCCGTTTCACGATGACGGCGCAGTAGAGGTTGATCCCGTTCTTGGAGGGCATCGAGCCTGCCACGACAACGGAATAGGGCGGCACTTCGCCATACATGACCTCGCCGGTCTCGCGGTCGACGATCTTCGTGGATTGCCCGATAAAGACGCCCATGCCCAGAACGGACCCTTCCCGGACGATGCATCCCTCCACGACCTCCGAGCGGGCGCCAATGAAGCAATTGTCCTCAATGATGGTGGGGCCAGCTTGCATGGGCTCCAGAACGCCGCCAATCCCGACACCGCCCGAGAGGTGTACGTTCTTGCCGATCTGCGCGCAGGAGCCAACCGTGGCCCAGGTATCGACCATCGTGCCCTCGTCGACATAGGCTCCAAGGTTCACGAAAGAGGGCATGAGAACAACGCCGGGCGCGATGAAGGCTGATTTGCGCACCACACAATTGGGCACGGCGCGGAAGCCTGCGGTTTTCCACTGGTCATCGCCCCAGCCTTTGAACTTGCTGTCGACCTTGTCCCACCAGCCGCCGGCTTGTGGCCCGCCGTCATGTTGTTCCATGTCCTTGATGCGAAAGCCCAACAGAACGGCCTTCTTGGCCCATTGGTTCACATGCCAGCTGCCGTTGTCCTGACGCTCCGCGACGCGCAAGGTGCCGCTGTCCAGAGCGTTCAAGGTATCTTCGATCGCGTCGCGTGTCTCGCCCGTGGTCTGCGGCGTTATGGTGTCGCGCGCGTCCCAGGCGGCTTCGATGGCTGTTTCAAGCTGAGCGTTGGACATGAAGGCCCCCTGTTGATGGTGTCTTTGGTGAAGTTGCTGGCGGTCCTATAGGCGCAGGGCCCGTCCATTGCAATCATGGCAGGTATTCCTGACTTGTGTGCGTTCCGGAGGCAGAGCACGGTGGACGTACCCGGCGCCCTTTTTATTTCAGGCGACTGATCCGTTTTTGAGAAAGCTGTTTTTATGACACAGACCTTATTGCCTTTGGCCGTGATTGTTTTCGCGGGCTCGCTGGCGGCGCTGCAGGCGCCTTTGAATGCTGCGTTGGGAGCAAGCCTGAATTCCGGTGTTGCCGCCGCCACGAATTCCTTTGGCGTTGGCTTTGCGGCCTTGCTCGGGATTGCGCTTTATTCGGGAGATTTTGCGCATTTGTCCAAGATCGGCGCGGTCAACCGCTGGCTCTTGCTCGGCGGTCTCTTGGGAGCTTTCTACGTTTGGGCGATTCTCTGGACAATTCCGGCGCTTGGCATCGTGACCGCAATTTCCGCGATGATCCTCGGCCAGTTGATTGTCTCGTTGACGCTGGATGCGTTTGGTCCTTTCGGGTTGCCCGTGCATGACGTGTCGTTCAACCGGGTCGCGGGGGTTGCGCTCGTGGCCGGTGGGCTGGTCCTGTCCAAACTCTGATCTGTCTGCGCGTGGACAAAGGATGGGTGAGATGCCACTAACGAGGGCACGAACACAGGAGATCTCATGAACGATCAACGCCGCAGCCCCTTCCGTGACGCGCGTACGGACCGAACCCAAGCCGATCATACGCCAGATACAGCGCAGACGCGCGCTCCGGCTTATCGACTGGCATTTGCGGATGAGGATTTTCTGTGTCGTGAAGAATTGCGGCCCGTGCGGTTGCAGCTGGAACTTCTCAAGCCGCAATTGCTCCTAGATGAAGCAGGTATTGAAAGTACGATTGTACTCTTTGGTGGCGCGCGTATCCCGTCCCCGGCGGAGAAAGCAGGCGCACGCACGAAAACGCTGGAAAACCTGTCGGCCTTTTATGACGAGGCGCGGCGCTTTTCCCAACTCATGACGGAGCGCTCTCTCGCCGAGGGATCAAAGCAAAACGTGATTGTCACAGGCGGTGGCCCTGGTGTCATGGAAGCTGGCAATCGAGGTGCACAGGATGCGGGCGGCGTCTCGATTGGCCTCAACATCGTGCTGCCGCATGAGCAGGCGCCCAACGAATACGTGACGCCGGATTTCAGCTTCAACTTCCACTATTTCGCGATCCGGAAAATGCACTTCCTGATGCGCGCCCGCGCCATATGCGTTTTCCCGGGAGGGTTCGGGACGCTCGACGAGTTGTTTGAGACGCTGACGCTTATTCAGACCGGACGCATGCAGCGCGTTCCTGTCCTTCTGTTCGGACGTGACTTCTGGGATCGCATCGTCAATTGGGATGCGCTGTCAGATGCGGGGACCATTTCGCCCGAAGACCTCGACCTGTTCCGCTTTGTGGAAACGGCCGATGAGGCGATGCGCATTATCGACAACTGGGAACCAGCGCCGGCCCGCGCGGATATCCCGGGGCGTTAGACCGAGCGGAGATCTGCAGGCAGGATGGCTACATCACTGCCGCCGATAAGGTCGGTCAGATAAGCACCATGCGCTGTTTCTTTGACACCATACCCGTAGCCTGCGAGGCGGTGGCGCCATTCGCGAGTGCTTAAGGCGCGGCGGCGTTCCTCAACGGCGAGTTTGATCGCTTGCGCGGCAAAACTGTTGCTATGTCTTTGTGCGAAACTCATTGTCTTTCCTCCAATCGCTACGCGGCCAGCTTCCGTAAGACATTGGGCAGCATTGGTTCTCAATTGAGGAAAATTTGGGACAAATCGTTTTGATTGTGGCGCGAAGCGAGATGCAGAAGGTTTTATCTTTTGCGTCGCCCGCCCTTGGAGCGTGATGAAAACTCCGGTGGCCTTTTGGCGACCCAGGCCGCAAATTTGGCCAGACGTGGATGGGCGCGCAGCGCTTCAGGCGTGTCGTACTCCCGTGCCAGCTCGGTTTCCGTCAACGTGGCATGGATTTCCTTGTGGCAGATGTGATGCATAAGAACGGTTGGGCCGCCTTTGCCGCCCTTCAACTTCGGAACAAGGTGATGCTTCGATTGCGGCACGCCCTTGGGAATGGGGCGGCCACACAATGGGCAGACCGGGTCAGTGTCTTGTGCGTCATCACTCATCTGTGCACAAAGGTGGTGTTACGGGGCTGAATTCAAGAGGATGCGCTTATGGAGTTCGACTTGGCGAGCCAGCCTGAGATCGTGCAGCAAGCTGCGCAATACGTGTTGCAGGGTTGGGATTTGGCCAAGGGCTGGTTGTTGAGCCCGGCGGCATGGTCGCAATTTGGCCTGTTGCTTGTCGCGTGGTTTCTTGCGGTGCTTGCCAACCGCAAGCTCCTGCCGCTGCTCAATAAGCTTCTGAGCCCGGAAGAGGGCAATCTCGGGCTTCTTGCCAAAGCTCGGCTCTTTGTGCGCCAATTCCTGCCCTTGCTCCTGCCGCTGCTGGCATTTGCCTTTACGGCGATTGGCGAACAGGTCGTGCGCTCGATCTTTGAGAGCGGCGCGGTCATTGCCTTTGGCAAACGCGTGTTCCTGTTCATCGCCGTGCGCGCGCTGGTGCGCGACATCATAACCGACGGTTTCCTCAAGCTGTTGGGGAAGTTTGTTTTCGTGCCCATGGCGGGCCTCTATGCGCTCGGCCTGCTCGATACGGTGATGGAGCAGCTGGAGGCGATTGTTGTCCCTCTGGGCAACCTGTCCTTTGATTTGCTGGATGTGATCCGGTTTGCCGTCGTTGGCGGTATCATCTTCTGGCTCGGGCGGTGGTCCAACGATCAATCCGCCAGCCTCATCAAGAAGCAGGAAGACATGCGCCCTGCGACGCGGCAGCTTGCGGAAAAGGCCGCAGAGATCGCGATCTTTGGGGCGGCCTTCCTCGTCTTCATGAATATCATGGGCATCCCGCTCACCTCACTGGCCGTCCTCACGGGTGCGCTTGGTGTTGGCATTGGTTTTGGCCTGCAAAAGATCGCCTCGAACTTCATCTCGGGCATTATCCTGCTGCTGGAGGGCCAAGCGACTGTCGGGGATTACGTTGAGCTGGATGGCGGCGAAGCGGGCACCATTGTGCGCATGACGGCCCGCGCGATCATTCTGGAGACCTTCGATGGCCGTTGGATTGTCGTTCCCAATGAGGACTTCATTGTAACACGTGTTGTGAATTTCTCCGACCAAGGCTCGGCCAATCGCTACGAGGCGGAATTCTCTGTAAGCTACGACACGGATATCAACAAGGTGCCAGACATCATCACAGCGGCGGTGTCCACGCACCCCCGCGTTCTGCAGGCGCCGGAGCCTCCCGATTGTGAGTTGCGCGGCTTTGGCGATAGTGGCGTGGATTTTGCCGTGGAATTCTGGGTCAATGGCCTGGACGACGGGCCCAACAAGTTCACATCCGATGTGCTCTTTCTGATCTGGAATGCGCTCAAAGAGCATGACATTGAGATTCCTTATCCGCAGCGTGTGGTCGAGCTGAAGGGCGCGGACATTCAAGTCTCATGACTGCTCTGGTCATTGGCGCAGGGCCTGCGGGGTTGATGGCGGCGGATGTTCTGTCTGCCGCGGGCCAAAGTGTCTTGCTCGTGGATCAAAAGCCGTCCTTTGGGCGGAAATTTCTCATGGCGGGAAAATCAGGGCTGAATGTCACGAAGGCCGAAGATCTTAAGGTCTTTCTGTCGCGCTATGACGGCCATTGGCTGACGCCAATGATCAAAGCTTTCGGGCCGGAGGAGGTTCAAGCCTGGGTCCGTGATCTGGGGCAAGTGGTCTTTACAGGGACCACGGGCCGCGTCTTTCCCAAAGCGATGAAGGCCTCGCCGCTGCTCCGCGCGTGGCTGGCGCGGCTTGCAGCGCAAGGCGTTGCCACGCAGACGCGGTGGCAGTTTCTGGGCTGGGACGGGCCGTCTGCCGTATTCACTACACCGGAGGGACAACGGGAGATTGACGCTAAGGTCACGATCATGGCCTTGGGTGGCGGTTCCTGGGCGCGGCTTGGCTCCGATGGCGCATGGGCCGGCATCCCTGAACTTGCGCCGATGACGTCACCTTTTTTGCCCTCCAACACAGGGCTGCGTATGGATTGGAGCGAGTACATGCGGCCGCATTTCGGCAAACCGATCAAGGCGGTACGCTGGTCGGCTGTGCGCGCGGGTGAAGAGGTCGCCAGCTCGCGCGGGGAAGCCGTTTTGTCCGAACGCGGCTTGGAGGGCGGCGGGATCTATCCGTTGATCCCAGCCTTACGGGCACCCTCACATCTTGTTGTCGATTTTGCGCCAGACCTGACAGTCGAGCGACTCGCGGCGCGTCTACCCGCCAATCCCAAAGGCGGGCTCAAACGCATATTGCGAAACACGTTGCGCTGGCCGCCGGAGAAGATCGCCTTGTTCAATGAAATGGCGAAAGGGTTGGCCATTCCGCTGAACGGGCCGCGCCTTGCCAAGGTTCTTAAAGCAATGAATCTGCGCCATCAGGGGCTACGCCCGCTGGACGAAGCTATCTCGACCGCGGGCGGGCTGCACCGCGACGCGCTGGACGAGGGGCTCATGCTCAAGAACCGTCCCGGCGTTTTTGCCTGCGGGGAGATGCTCGATTGGGATGCGCCTACAGGCGGCTATCTGATCACGGCGTGCCTTGCCACGGGACGATGGGCGGGGCGGCATGCGTTGAAAAGGCTCGAAAAATGCGCCTAGGTTTGGTCCTGCTGTCTGTGGCTTACATCCTGAGCCAGTTTTACCGGTCTTTTCTGGCGGTATTGTCGGATGTCTTGCAAAGCGACGTGGGCGCCACACCGGACGCGCTCGCCACGGCATCAGGCGTCTGGTTTCTCGTCTTTGCGCTGTGCCAGATACCAGTGGGCTATGCGCTGGACACCATTGGGCCACGCAGGCTGGCCTCGGTGGTTTTGGCATTGGGCGGAGCCGGGGGCGCGGCTGTCTTTGCCATGGCTCAGAGCGCGACGGGTGTGACATTGGCCATGGGCTTGATCGGCTTCGGCTGTTCTCCGGTGCTTATGGCATCTTACTACATTTTCGCGCGGCAATACTCGGCCAAGATGTTTGCGACACTGGCGGCCACCGTAATCGGTGTTGGGACACTGGGCAATCTGGCGGGTACCTTGCCGCTTACATGGTTGGCTGAAGTGATTGGCTGGCGGGAAGTGCTCTGGGGGTTGGCCGCGTTGACGGGTGTCATCGCGCTTGGGTTGTGGCTCACGGTCGAGGATCCACCCAAGATCGAAAGTGATCAGCGCGGCTCTGTTCTTGATCTGCTCCGTATCCCGGCGCTTTGGCTTGTGTTCCCGGTTATGTTTGTGAACTACGCGGCCTCAGGCGGGCTGCGCGCGGTTTGGATCGGGCCCTATATGCGCGATGTTGTCGGGCTTGAGGCGCAGGCAGTGGGCACGGCGACGCTGATCATGGGCCTCGCGATGATCGCGGGCACATTCCTCTATGCGCCGCTTGATCGGTGGCTGGGCACACGCAAATGGGTGATAATTCCCGGCAATGCGCTGACCGCTGTGGCCTGCTTTGTTCTTTGGGCCGTAGATGCGCCGGGTGTTGTTCTGGCAACGGCGCTCTTTTGTCTGGCGGGTGCGGCGGGCATGTCATTTCCTCTGATCATCGCGCATGGGCGCGCTTTTGCACCGCCCCATCTGGTCGGGCGGGCGGTGACCTTGATGAACCTCTTTGGCATCGGCGGCACCGGCTTTTTCCAATTGCTTTCCGGCCGGCTGCAAGCCTCTGTTGCTGAACGTGCGTCGCTCGCGGCATCGTATGAGGCGGTGTTTTTGCTATTTGCCTGCATCACCGTTCTGGGGCTCTTGCCCTATCTCTTTGCGCGCGACCGTACGGACTAAAGCTCGGGCTGTGACAAACGAGCTCTTTCCTTGACCTGCGCGCGCGTATAAGCAGCACCCGTTTGAAACGCCTGACAAGAGGATCCTAGCAAATGGGCTATCGAATCGTCGTCGTTGGCGCCACGGGAAACGTGGGCCGCGAAATGCTCAACATCCTCGCCGAACGGGAATTCCCGGTTGACGAGATCGCAGCACTGGCATCGCGCCGGTCGCTGGGCACGGAAGTGAGCTTTGGCGAGACGACACTCAAGACGAAGGATCTCGACACGTTTGATTTCGCAGGTTGGGACATGGCGCTCTTTGCCATCGGCTCGTCGGCGACCAGGGAATATGCGCCCAAAGCGGCGGCTGCGGGTTGCGTCGTGATCGATAACTCGTCGCTCTATCGCTATGACCCCGACATCCCGCTCATTGTGCCCGAGGTGAACCCGCAGGCCGTGCACGGATATGCGAAGAAAAACATCATCGCGAACCCGAATTGCTCGACCGCTCAGATGGTCGTGGCGCTCAAGCCCTTGCACGATCGCGCGCGCATCAAGCGTGTGGTGGTCTCGACCTATCAGTCTGTCTCCGGCGCGGGCAAGGATGGGATGGATGAGCTCTGGGATCAGACCAAAGCGGTCTACAACCCAACAGACGACAAACCAGCTAGCAAGTTCACCAAGCAGATCGCCTTCAACGTGATCCCGCATATCGACGTCTTCATGGATGACGGCTCCACCAAGGAAGAGTGGAAGATGGTGGCGGAAACCAAAAAGATCGTGGACACCAGCATCAAGGTCACGGCGACCTGTGTGCGGGTGCCCGTCTTTGTGGGTCACTCCGAAGCGATCAATATCGAGTTCGAGGACTTCCTCGATGAGGACGAAGCACGCGACATCCTGCGCGAAGCGCCGGGCATCATGGTCATCGATAAGCGCGAAGATGGCGGCTACGTGACGCCCATCGAATGCGTCGGCGATTTCGCAACGTTTATCAGCCGCATCCGTCAGGACAGCACAATCGAAAACGGGCTGAACCTGTGGTGTGTCTCTGACAATCTGCGCAAGGGCGCGGCTTTGAATGCGGTCCAGATTGCCGAGCTGCTCGGGCGCGAAGTGCTCAAGAAGGGCTAACAGCCGCGTTTCTGCGCGAAAGTGACAAGGAAAGAGGTCCCATTCGGGGCCTCTTTTTGCGTCTGTGGATCACAATGTGTTGCAAACGGTGAAGTAAACGAAATTAAATTACAATTTCTGCCTGATTTACGCCTAGATTGTTTGAGACTGTTGGGTTCCGAAAACCGGGATAGTGATATGTTACAAGTTCACGGGTTTAAGCCAGATACCGAGGAATTGCCGCAACCGACCATTTGGTCCCTGCGGCGACACGGGAACAGACTGGATTGTGAAACCGGCGCTCTCTTGCGCCAGGTGACCGCCTCGCTGTTTTCCGAGGCCACAACATGGCTGGAATTGCGCAACGGGCTTGTCGCCCAGGGGCTGGACCTGAAGTTCGAAGCCGGGCGGTTGATCTTGGTCGAGACGTCGTTTGGGACGAAAATCTGCTCATGCCGGTATCTGGGCTATTCGCTGGCTGTTTTGTCGCGCAGGTTGGGCCGCTTGCGGTTGCGTGCCTCGGGATCTGACGATTTTCAAATTACCAACTGGTCCTGACGGAGCGTGTTGGACCAACAAAAAGGGCCAGCCGTTAAGCTGACCCCTGGTATCTCTTTGGGACAATCCCGGTGTTGTTATGCTTTTTTGCGTGTCGCCCGACGCGCCGCGGCAAGACCGCCCAGACCTGCAATCATCAGCCAGCCTGCTGCGGGAAGCGGGACGGGTGCGGTCGGTGGATCAATCGCAACACCGCCGATGTTTGCCCCGGCAACTGCCATGCCGGACGCAAATTGGCTGTCGTTCCAGTTTGTGACGCCGAATTGAAGGGAATAGGAACCGCCATCTGCAATTTCGAATACCGACTGCACCCAGCCTGTGTTGCCGCATCCGGTCGAAAAACAACTGCCGGAGTCACCACCCAACGCGGACCATTCCGTCGCACCGTCCACAATTGAGACAAGTCCAGGCGTCAGCGTTGCTTCGGGGTCCGGCATGGAGAAGCCAGGGACCGTGTTGCCACCGGGAGTCGTCCTTGCTGTGAAAAGAAGGGCAACCTGATCCCCGCCATCATCCAGCAACCGCGCCCAGGCGTAGTCTGCAAAACCGCCACCATCTGACGTCATGTAGTTAAAGAAGAACTCGAGCTCGTCGCCGGCATCTGCATCAAACATGGATGTGGTCAGTGTCGATCCATTCTCTGGATCACCGTCCCCGCCGACCCCATCAAGCGCGCCAACCCCGTCCAGGCCGCCAGTTGTTGTGACATAGCGGTAGCTGCCATCATCGACGGGCGCGGCTACGATATCGCCATCGGCTGTTCCGCTGCCAAAGCCGCCTTGACCGACCCAGCCTGACGGAACAACGCCTTGTGTTGTCGCCGCGTGCAATGAGGTGCCCGCCAAAGCGGCGAGCGCTGCGGTTAAGAAAGTTGTTTTGAGTAAGGTCTTCATGTGTCCAGTCTCCATCCACGAGCGACAGCCAGTCGCCCTCACAATAATGGGAAACAGGAGAGGTTTTCCTTAACCTATTGTCAACGAAGTCTGGTAGAATTCGCCTTATTTCGGCCTTATTTGCACGTCAAAAGCGTTCCGCGCGAAGGACTTTACAATCACTGATTGTTACGACCCCGATGTGGCTGTCAACGACAGAGAAGGCGGCATCCAGCAACTCGTCCAGACGATCTGGCCGCACAATGCAAATCACCTGAACCATTCCGCCGCCTCGCGTGAAGGTATCGTCCCGGCTCCAGGCGCCCGAACGTCCGGATCCTCCAAGCACGGGCAGGACGCTGTAGCCGGTCACGCCTGCCGTCTCCAAAGCCTGCCGCAGACGGCTCTCCATGATGGCTTCGATTATGATGGCCACCCGTTTTGCATCATGTTGTTGCATGTATCAGCCTCCTGTCGCAGCCGTGGCAATCGCGAGGTAGAGCGGAATGCCAAGGGTCAGATTAAAGGGGAAGGTGACGCCGAGAGACAGGGTCAAATACACCGACGGGTTGGCCTCCGGCAGGGCCACGCGCATGGCTGCGGGCACAGCAATGTAGCTCGCCGAAGCAGATAGGACCATCAGGAGCAGAACGCCCCCGGTCGACAGTCCAATCAGAAGCCCGGCCACCAGCCCGAAGAGCGATCCAACGACAGGCATCAGCACACCAAATGCCAGCGGTCCGGGGCGCAAGACAGCGCGCCCTTGCTTGAGGCCGCGCCCTGCGACAAGCCCCATATCCAGCAGGAACAAACACAAGACCCCTTTGAAGGGCGCCACAATGAAGCTCTCGATCTCTTTGAGACCTTCCTCGCCCGTGAGCCAGCCAATCGCGAAGCTGCCGACCAGCAACACGATGGACCCGTTGAGCAAGATTTCCCGCAAAAGCGCGCTGTCCATGCGGCCCTTGCCGCCAGCGGACACGAGCCAAAGCGCGGATAGAATGGCAGGAGCTTCCATCGCGGCGGCCACCGCAACCATATAGCCCTCTGACACAACGCCCGCACTTTCCAGAACAGACGTCGCCGCGACGAAGGTCACAATCGAAATCGAGCCGTAATGACCGGCGACCGCTGCCGCGTCTGTTCGGCTCAGCGCCGACATCAGGCGCAAAAGGAAAAAGGCGATGAATGGGAGCAGGGCGGACAGGATCACCCCGGCCAACAGCGTTAACCCAAGCGTCGCATCAATCCCATGCGCCGCAACCGAGACGCCACCTTTGAAGCCGATGGCAAAGAGAAGGTAGATCGACATGCCCTTGGCAACCGCTTCCGGCACGGTCAAATCGGAGCGCGCCAGAGCTGCTGCGACACCGAGGGCAAAGAAAAGCACAATGGGTGACAACAGGTTCTGCGCTGCCAGTTGGAGCATAGCGTCCATGAACTATCCCTCGTCCTGTGGTCTTCGCCGCACACATAGCATGCGTGCCCGGAGAGGGAAGTGGCAATCAGATGGGGCGGAAGTCATCCGTTGGCGGGTGATATTCTTCCAATGAGCCTGTCCCGATGTCATTCCAAACGCCGTGCAGCGACAAGGTTCCAGCTTCCACCGCATCGATGACAAACGGGAAAGTCAGTAAATTGGCGAGGGACACACGCACCGAGTATTTTTCAAGCGCTTTGGCCTGTTCTTCCGGCGTGCCGCCGGGGGGCAGGCCTTCGAAGGCCGGGCGCAGCATGTCCAGCCAGCGACCTGTGAAACTGTCTGCTTCAGTGAGCTCAGGCGCTTCGCCATTGCACATATCAACGCAGCCACGCACTCCGCCGCATTGTGAATGCCCCATCACAATCAGATGGGCGACTTTCAAAACCTTGACCGCGTATTCGATGGCAGCGGACGTGCCGTGGTGATCGCCGCTGGGCGCGCAAGGCGGGATCAGGTTTGCGATGTTTCTGTGAATGAACAGCTCGCCATGATCCGCCCCGAAGATGGAGGCGACATGCACGCGACTGTCGCAGCACGAGACCACCATCGCGCGCGGACGTTGTCCTTCATCGGCGAGCTTACGATACCACGCCGCATCCTCGGCGTATGAAGTGGCTTTCCAGCCGTGATAGCGGTGCACCATGAACTGTGGCAGCGGTTTTGCGCGCTTGTTTGGCATTGTCCCAATCCGTCTTCTTTTCATGAGCTTTAAGGTTTTTTCGATGCAAATTCGAGGGATAAGTCGTCACGCCTTAAACCTTTTGGGAACTTCGCTCTGGCATTTCTTTCCGCAACCGTGGGGGTTTGAGAAAGAAGGTATTGAAGGTGGAACAGGTTAGACTTCTGGCACCAAGCGAAGGTGTGCGACTGGATCAGGATCGACTGCAGGCCCTTTATGAAGAATTGGGCGATGTGGGCGCGGAGGACGTCGTCTGCCGCGCGATGGAAGAGCTCGCTGTACGTTTGTCCTATGCTGAGAAGCTTTTCCGGCAAGGTGACTTTCAGGATATGCACAAGGTCGTGCGCTCGCTGGTGGCTATTTCGGAGCAGATCGGGATGAATACGCTCGTGCGCGTCGCCGGGGATGTGTGCACCTGCATTGAGGCAGGCGATCACGTGGCCCTGGGCGCGACCCTGTCGCGGCTGGTGCGCATTGGGGAGAGATCTCTCAGCGCAATTTGGGATCTCGATGATTTTTGCCCGTGACATAATCTGAGTGGCGGATGCCCCTTGCAGCGGCTGAGTGAGGTATTAGGCTCGCGGCCGGTTCTGTTTCAGGAGACGCCCATGCCTTCAGCCATCGCTGTACCCGCCACACATGATGCTTTGACGTTTGCTGATCCTGGGCCAGAGGCCATTCCGCTCACGTTGCTGACGTCTGAGGCCTTGGATGCATGGAAACTTGCGCAGGATGAAGCGGGACGGAACTGGGCCACGGCGTCCGGATTCAAAGCAGGTATTGGCCAAGTCTTGGTATTTCCGGACGAAACTGGCCGACCGGCAGCGGCTGTGGGGGGTGTCGGGGATGCAAAAGCGCGGAAACGCACGCGGTTCCCTCTGGCGGCTTTGGCGGCGAAACTGCCGGAGGGCAGCTATGTGATCGAGAGCGGCTTGCCGGAGGCGCGTGAGGATATCGAGGCTGAGTGCCTCGGCTGGTTGCTCTCAGCTTATGCTTTTGATCGCTATGCCAGTAAATCCGGAGCGCGCGCCCGGCTCGTGGCTCCTGATGGCATAGATCGTGCCCGCGTCGAAGCGCAGGCGCGTGGCGAAGCGTTGACGCGGGATTTGATCAACACACCCGCATCCGACATGGGGCCTGCCGCATTGCAAGGCGAGATGGAAGCGCTGGCGGATCAATTTGGCGCCGCGCTCCAGATCACAACCGATACGGCGCTTCTCGATGAGAATTTCCCAATGGTTCATGCCGTGGGGCGTGCGTCAGATCAGGCGCCGCGTTTGCTGGATATGCGCTGGGGACAGGAAGGCCCAAAACTCACACTCGTGGGCAAGGGCGTGTGTTTCGATACTGGCGGTCTGAACCTCAAGCCAGGAGCCTCGATGGCCCTGATGAAAAAAGACATGGGCGGCGCGGCAACCGTCATGGGGCTTGCGCATATGATCATGTCGCTGAACCTGCCATTGCAATTGCGCGTTCTGGTGCCTGCCGTGGAGAATTCCGTTTCTGCAGGTGCGTTCCGACCGGGAGACATTCTGACCTCCCGCAAGGGATTGACGGTAGAGATCAATAACACCGACGCGGAAGGACGGCTCGTGCTCGCGGACGCGTTGACTTACGCCGCGGAGGACACACCGGAATTGGTGATTTCAATGGCAACGCTGACTGGTGCCGCGCGTGTGGCCGTGGGGCCAGATTTGGCTCCCTTCTACGCGGAGGACGACGATGCCGCGATGCTCAGCGCTGCCGGTCAACAAGCCCATGATCCTCTGTGGAGGATGCCGTTTTGGGACCCTTACGAAAAAATGATCGAGCCGGGTGTCGCGGATCTCGACAATGCGCCGGCGGGTGGATTTGGCGGCTCGATCACTGCGGCCCTTTTCCTGCGCCGCTTTGTCTCTGAGCAGACGCGATACGTGCATTTTGATATCTACGGTTGGCAGCCAACGGCAGCGCCCGCACGGCCAAAGGGGGGCGCGGGGCAAGGGGCGCGGGCTATTCTCGCCGCATTGCCAGACTTATTGGGCTTTTGATGGACCGACGTCGCAGGCCCGCCAATGATCGCGTGGTCGAGCATCAGTGTGCGCATCTTTTTCCAGATCTCCAGCCAGTCGCGCTGCGCGCGGGACGTGTGATGTGGCCCGTCGTGGACCTTGCGTTGGACTTTGGCGGCGCACGTGACAGGCAATTGCTCTTTGGACAGGATTTTGCGGTCCTAGAGGAGCGCGAGGGGCTGTACTTCGGGATATCCGACCAAGCTGATTACGCGGGCTGGGTCGACAAGGAGGCGATCAGCCTTGATATGCCTGTCCCCCGCGCGCGCTGTTGGGTGCATGTCAGGCAAACGCACGCCTATGCGGCCCCGGATTTCAAGTCTCCTGACCTTATCGCACTTTCGTTGGGCAGCAGTTTTGCACCCGGGGCGCAAAAGGGCAGCTTCGTCGAGACACCGTCGGGTTGGGTCCCTGCGCAACATGTTGGGATGGAACCAGAAAGCGACCCGGTTGCCGTTGCTGAACGTCTGCTAGGCACCCCGTATCTCTGGGGCGGCAACTCGGCTTTTGGTATCGATTGCTCGGGCTTGGTGCAGTTGGCGTTCCAGATCTGTGGGCAGCCCTGTCCCGGGGACAGTGATCTGCAAGCAGAAGAACTTGGAGAGACGCTTCCCCCCGGCTCCGCTTTTCAGCGCAATGACGTGCTCTTTTGGAAGGGACATGTGGCTTTGGTTGCTGATGCGCACACGATTTTGCATGCCAACGCGTTTCACATGGCTGTCGCATATGAACGACTGGAGGCCGCGGTGGAGAGAATTCAAAAGCAAGGCGATGGCCCTCTGTTGCGGCATGCGCGGCTGAAACGGTTTGAGCATATCTGATGCGCGGTTGAGTAATGCAGGTCATCAGCGCATGCTGACGCCATGACAGAACATACTTTTTTCGAGCCGGTCTCCGGCATGACCTTACCGCGCTTCGCCGGCGTGCCAACCTTTATGCGCTTGCCATTCGTCCCGCCGGGCCATGAGAGGTTTGAGCAAGTCGATGTTGGATTGATCGGCGTCCCATGGGATGGCGGGACAACCAACCGACCGGGCCCCCGTCACGGGCCGCGCCAGTTGCGGGATGCCTCAACCATGATCCGGGCTGAGAATGCCGCGACGCGCATTCGCCCGTTTGAGCGGATGAATTGCGCGGATCTGGGTGATGTGGCTCCGAATCCTGCCGATCTGATGGATACGATGCAGCGGGTGACGCAGGCGATTGAAGAGCTGCGGGCCCATAATATCCGGCCTTTGACAGCTGGCGGAGATCATCTTGTTTCCTTGCCAGTGTTACGTGCTCTGGCGCAGGACGCGCCCCTGGGTATGGTGCACTTTGACAGCCATACGGACCTCTTCAAATCCTACTTCGGCGGCAGTCAATACACCCATGGGACCCCGTTTCGGCGCGCGATTGAGGAGGGATTGCTCGATCCCAAGCGCGTGGTTCAGATAGGGATCCGCGGGACGGCGTATGACTTCGAGGATCGCGATTTTGCCAAAGCGGTCGGGGTTCGGGTGATTGCCATCGAAGAGTTTTTTGAGCGTGGACTTGAAGATGTCATGGCGGAGGCGCGAGAGATCGTTGGCTCTGCTCCGACCTATGTGTCCTATGACATCGATTTCGTGGATCCCGCTTTCGCACCCGGAACAGGCACGCCGGAGGTCGGCGGGCCCAACAGCTTTGATGCCCTGCGCGTCGTTCGCGCCCTGTCCGGGCTCAATATCGCGGGCGCGGACCTCGTAGAGGTGTCGCCCCCTTTCGATGCCACTGGCGCGACGGCCTATCTTGGGGCGACTCTGCTCTTCGAGCTCTTGTGTGTGATGGCGCCGTCAGGCGCGGAACGCGGCTAGAGACGCGAATCTTCGCGGCGCAACTGACGGGCTCGTGTGAGAATCGCATCCTCAACGGCGCGCACGGTATCGACGCTGGCCGCGCCCGAGCGTGTCATGATCGCAAGCTTCAATGAACGCGCATCAAGTGCAGGGTCATCGATCAGAACGGTTGCCCGATAGGCTCTGCCGCCGCCGGGCGGTGTGCCGAATCCCGTGACGATGACACCGGTAAACGGATCCACGGACTGAACGGGCAGGAAGGACAGAACTTCCAGGGACGCATTCCAGATATACTTGTTGACCGAACCGATCTCATCTGGCGCGTCTGCGCCGCGGAAGATATCCCAGATCGTCGAACGCGGGCGGCCGCGATCACCATAGATTTCCTGATCAATGATCTCATCGGCGCTGCGCGTCTGAACC
This sequence comes from Primorskyibacter sp. S187A, assembly GCF_049800955.1. NCBI lineage: Bacteria > Pseudomonadati > Pseudomonadota > Alphaproteobacteria > Rhodobacterales > Roseobacteraceae > Primorskyibacter > Primorskyibacter sp. S187A. The sequence goes on from NZ_JBNAGA010000002.1 coordinate 818,791, forward strand.
GGTGTCCCATCGGGATTCGTACAGGCTGTCAGGCCCAGAATAATAACGGCACTCAGCGCCAACTTGTGCAGATTCGGTGTCATTTTCCTGTGCTCCTGCCCGGCATTTTTCCTTCAATACCCCCGCGCGCCCGTGACGACAAGCATTGCGCGTGCACGGGGAAGGATATCGCTTTACTTGGGGTGGCAAAGCTTGTGGCAAATGCGCATCACTCATGTGCTTGTTGGGCATGCGCCGCCGCACCCGCTTGCAACCGCCCATCCAAAGGGTGCACACCAAGCTCATCAAGACCGGGCAGCCGGTTTGGTACGTGCCTTACGAACACATGAGGAAATTAAGATGAAAAAGCTTCTTCTTGCATCCACCGCGCTGGTTGCAACAGCGGGCTTCGCAGCAGCAGACGTTGCTCTGACAGGCTCCGCAGAAATGGGCATCAAGCGTGAAGCTGGTAATGATGTCACTGAGTTCCACACAGACGTTGACGTCCGCTTCACCATGTCCGGTGAATCCGACAACGGCATCTCCTTCGGTGCAGTCGTTGATCTGGAAGACGCCGCTCAAATGGGTGGTACAAACACAGACACGAACGTTGACTACAACGTCTTCATCTCCGCTGGTGCAGCAACGCTGACCATGGGTGACACAGACGGCGCGTTTGACGCGGCTCTGGACGAAGTTAACGTTGCAGGCGGTTCCATCGCTGACGACGAAACAGCACACGCTGGTTTCTCCGGTAACGGTGGCCCTGTTGCTATCACTGCAGGTGCAGCAGCTGTTGGTCTCGACCTGAACGGCGACGGCGACATCACAGACGCTGGCGAAACACTCGCAGCAGCTGTTCCCTTCGCGATCTCCACATCGATGGGTCTCGACGGCGGCCAAGACGGTCAAGTCGCACGCTTCGACTACGCCTTCTCCGGCGCGACAGCATCGCTCTCCGTTGAAGTTCCTGACACAGACGACGGTTCCGACCCTGTTTGGGGTATCGGTGTGAACTGGTCCGGTGATCTCTCCGGCCTGACACTCGGCGTTGGTGTTGGTTACCAAGCACAGAACGACGTAGGCAATGTTGCAGGTCTCTCCCTGAAAACAACATTCTCCAACGGCATCGTGGCAGCGGTTAACTTCTCCCGCTACAACGACGACGGTGGTGCACTGCCTGATCACTCCCACGCCGCAATCGGCCTCGGCTACTCCGCCGGCGCTCTGGCGATTGGTGTGAACTACGGTGTCTACACGCTGAACGAAGACTTCGGTGCCATGGACAGCGGCGAAACACTTTCGTCCGGTTTCGGTCTGGCCGCATCCTATGACCTCGGTGGCGGTCTCTCCGCACACCTCGGCTACGGTTCGTCCTCGATCAACGACGACGCGACACCTGCTGGCTTCGACGATGACTTCGACAGCATCTCGCTGGGTCTCGCAATGGCATTCTAATCGCAACCAGCGATTAGTTTAGGGAAGAGCGGGCTTGTGCCCGCTCTTTTCGTTTTCTAGGACAAGTCATGCTTCCCTTGTCCAATGCTCAGATCACTCAGATTTTTCAGCGCGCGCAGAGTGATTTCAAACGCTCTGACTATTTCGCGGCGTTGGCCGCGTTTGAGCAATTGCGGCAAGCCTTGCCCAAAGCCCCTGAACCTCTTTTTCACCTTGGTCGCACGTATTTCGCGCTCGGGCGCCTTCAGCGGGCCCGGAGTGTTTTTGAGCAGGCGCGCGCTCTTGCACCAGGCGAGGAGCAAGTCCTGATCCAATTGGCACGCACTTACGCTCGTTTGGGTGAACGCGAAGCCGCCTTGGACGCCCATGACGATCGTATCAAGAAAACCTCGGGCTCACTTGCCGCCTACATGGACAAAGCACTGACACTTCAGCAGTTTGGCGCGTTTGAAGAGGCGGAACAGATCTTTCGCAAAGTCTATGGCCAAGCGCGAAAGAGCGGCGAGTTTTTCCGGATCTGGTTTGCTGGCCGCAAGTTCACCTCGTCTCAGGATAAAGCGCTCAAAGCCGCTTTGTCTCTTTGGAAGAGCCCTGCGTTGGCGCCCAAGGAGCGGCTCAATCTCGGTTTTGCATTGGCCAAAGCCATGGAAGATCTTCAACAATACGATGCTGTCTTTCGCTATCTGGATCGTGCCAACGCGGACCAACGCACACTTGCGCCTTTTGATCCCGAAGAGCATCGCGCGCGCCTTCAGGATATGGTCAACTCCGCACCGGAGGAGAAGATCGCGAGACGTGGCACTTCAGATTTTGCACCCATCATCGTAACTGGAATGCCGCGCTCCGGCACCACATTGATAGAGCAAATTCTGGCGGCGCACCCACAGGTGCGTGCGTCTGGCGAATTGGCGAAGGCGCGGCTGCTGACGTATCTGACCTTTGGCCCTGCGGGGCACGTGCCACCGATCTCGACAGCGGATGTGGAAACACTGGATCTCTTCGCTGAACGATATGCCGCGGCGTCCCGGGAAACTGCGCAAGGCGATGCGCCGCGCATAACGGACAAGTCTATTGGAAACTACCTTGTGCTGGGTCATATCGCGGCGGCCATGCCCAAAGCGCATGTGATTGTCGTCCGACGGGATCCCCGGGATGTGGCGCTGTCGATTTACAAGAATCACTTTGCGCTTGGCACACATCGCTACGCAAACAGCTTGGATACGATCGCGGCGCAAATGGCGGGGTTTGAAGAGGCGGTCCGCTTCTGGAAGGGCAGGGTTCCCCTGACCGAAGTGAGCTATGATGATCTGACCGCAAATCCTGAGGGCCAAACCCGCGCACTTATTCAAGCAGCGGGCCTTGACTGGGACGATGCCTGCCTAGATCACACGGCAGGTCAAAGCGCGGTCACGACGCTCTCCATTGCGCAGGTGCGGGAACCGATCCACCGCAGGTCGACGGGGGGGTGGCGTCGCTACGAGGCACAAATGCAGCCATTTATCGAGGCCTGGGAGGCAGGACCATGAGTTTGAGCGAGATCACATCCCGCATCGCCAAGTGCGAAGCAGAGGCTGGCCGGGCGGCAGGCAGCACGACATTGATCGCAGTGTCCAAGGTGCAGCCCAACGCGCGCGTAGATGCTGTTTTGCAGGAGGGCCATCGCGTCTTTGGCGAAAACCGTGTGCAAGAGGCGGCGGGCAAGTGGCCCCAGTTTCGCGAACGATATCAGGGGATTGAGCTGCATATCATCGGGCCTCTGCAAACCAACAAAGCACGTCAGGCGATGGAGCTTGGCGATGTGATTCATACACTGGACCGCCCGAAACTCGCCAACACCCTCGCGCGGCTGGCGCAGGAATTGGGCCGCTGCCCTGATCTGTTTATTCAGGTCAACACGGGCGAAGAGCCCCAGAAAGCAGGCATTGCGCCAAGCGACACCGACGCTTTCGTCAAAGACTGTCAGGCCCTTGATCTGCCCGTCGCGGGCTTGATGTGCATCCCGCCGGTCGACGAAGAGCCGAGTCTGCACTTTGCTCTGCTGGCCAAGCTGGCGGCGCGCAATGGGCTGACGGGTCTGTCGATGGGCATGTCGGGCGATTTTGAGCGCGCCATTGCTCTCGGCGCGACCCATGTCAGGGTTGGCTCCGCCATTTTCGGCGCGCGCGTGCCTGTGACCTAGATCTCGAGTTCAGCCAAAACATGGGTGAATGACGCGCCATGCATGTCTCTATCCGCCGCGGTCCCTTGAATCGCCGGGCGGGGCAGCGAAAACTTGATCACATGCAGATCTACGATATCGAACCGCTTCAATGATGCCTCGGAGGTCTGTAGTCTCTGGGCCACGTCTGCCGTGATCAACTGCGCCGAGACCGTCTCAAAGGCCTCGCGGGACCCACAAAAGATATCAATCGTGAGCCAGAACGGCCCTGCATTTTTTGATCGCAGGCTTTGAACGTGGTCTTTCAAGGCGCTCATTGGCCAATCTCCTCAACGCGCAAGTCAAAGGCGTCCATCGGGTCGGACAAAGCCATGACATGGTTGAGGCAAAACTCGTAGACAGCTCCGCGCGGCATTTCGGGCGGCGAGAAGGGGAAGGCAAACGTCGGCATTTCTTCTTCTTCCGTGAGCGGATGATGCAGCAGATAGGGGTTCAGAACCTTGGCGACATCACGGCTCAAGGCTTCGCTTTCCGCGGTGACAATGCCCATGACGCCAACCTCGACCGCGCCTGAGGGGTTCTCCTCCAAAGCGCCGAGCGTCGCGTCTGCGCCAATCACGCGAAGTTCGATCTCGAACGCGCCCCCGATGCGTTCGGCGGCCTTGGCGCTGGCCTTTTCGCGAATGTCTGCGCACCATTCGTGAATATGGGCCACGTAGCGGGGGCTGCGCACCAATACGAGAGAGACGGTTTGAAACCCTGCGCGGCGCGCACCTTCAAGTTTGACGGTGTATGCGTCGGACGGGATCCATTGGCTGCCCTCAACCCGCACGGAGCGTTCATCAATCGCCGTGTATTGCGACTGTGTCACGTCCAGATGCCCGCCGGGTTCATGGAGAATATAGGGGTCCGAATTCTCATAGAGCATATGGGCCGAGACAGTATGCGGGGTGGCGCGGGCGTCTTTCCCCATGGGCGTGATTGTAAAACCGATGCCATCAAATTGGATGAGAATGGTTCCAGAATTGGGCTGGGTCGTCGCCAAAGCACCGCATTCACCAATCTTTGCGCCATGCCATGCCGCGCCTGTATGGCAACCGCGCTGGAGCGGGAGCGCGGAGATAATGGCCGTGTCTGTTGCGCGCCCAGCAATCACGATATCGGCCTCGGTCGCCAAGGCGGCCTGAATTTGTTCTGCGCCAGCCAGAGCCACGATGTTGGTGCATGACGCAATCACATCGGATGTGATCTGCGGTGCTGCGGGCAGGGGCGCAATTGCGCCGCTGGCAAATTTCTGAGCAATATGTGTGGGCGACTGGCCAGATTTCAGAACGGCCACTTTTAAGCGCGCGCCAGTCTCGGCGGCAATCTCCTTTGTGATGTCAAGAAGCCAGTCTACCGCGCTATCCGCGCCGCAGGTGCCAGCGGTGCCCACGAGCAAGGGCACGCCTGCCTGTGCTCGCGCGGCCATCAGTTCGCGCCATTCCGCCTTGGTCGAGTTTCGCGAGTATTTTGACGTCCCGGTCCCGAGATAGTGGGGGCCGCTGTCTGTGGATCCGCCATCAATCGCGATCAAGTCCGGCTTCTCGGCAATGCCCCGGGCCAAGGCTTCGCGATCGTACCCCAGGCCCAGAGCGCCGGAAGGGATGAGGATTTTTACACTCCTGTTTTCAGACAAATCGGTTCACCATGTTTTCAAGGATCTCTTGCCGGCCGGAACGCGGCTTGGGATTGATGTCGTCTGCGAGCACCCGCGCTGCAATACTGTCCAGGTCGCTTTCCAGCATCGCGCGCGCCTCGGGCGTGTCCCAACCTGCGTAGCGCTCGCGCAGCGCGTCTTCGAGTCCGCCATCTTCCAACATCGCCGCAGCTGCTTTCAAGCCACGTGCACATACGTCCATCGCGCCCACATGGGCGGCCAAAAGGTCTTCCGCGTCCAGCGATTGACGTCGCAGCTTAGCGTCGAAATTCGTGCCGCCTGTGAGGAAGCCACCTGCTTTGAGGATGTGATAATAGGCAAGCGCCACTTCGGGCACGTTGTTGGGGAACTGGTCCGTATCCCAGCCGGATTGGTAGTCATTCCGGTTCATGTCGATGGAGCCCAGCATTCCTTCGGCGGTCGCGACAGCAATCTCATGTTCGAAGCTATGGCCTGCCAGAATCGCATGGCCCTGTTCAAGATTGAGCTTTACCTCATCTTCCAAGCCATATTTGCGCAAAAACCCGATACAGGTCGCCGCGTCGAAATCGTATTGATGCTTTGAGGGCTCTTGTGGCTTGGGCTCGACGAGGATCGTGCCTTTGAAGCCGATCTTGTGTTTGTATTCGACAACCATGTTGAGAAAACGCCCCATATGGTCAAGTTCCTGACCCATGTCGGTATTGAGTAAGGTCTCATAGCCCTCGCGTCCGCCCCACAGGACATAGTTTTCACCGCCGAGTTTGTGTGTCGCGTCGATACAGGACTTGACGGTTGCTGCGGCAAACGCAAAGACATCGGGATCAGGGTTGGTCGACGCGCCGGCCATCCACCGACGGTGTGAGAACATGTTCGCGGTGCCCCAGAGGCAGCGCGTCCCAGACTGCTCCATTTTCGTGCCGATATAGTCGGTGATCTCTTCGAGTGTGGCGAGGTTGTCGCGGAAATTGCCTTGTTCCGGGCGTATGTCAGCATCGTGCCAGCAGAAATACGGCTGGCCCAGCAGCGCAAACATCTCGAAGGCGACATCGACCTTGAGCTTGGCGCGACCCATGTCGTCCTGAGGATGCCAGGGGCGTTCGAATGTTTGGCCACCAAAAGGATCCTGCCCTTCCCAGGCAAAGGAATGCCACCACGCCACAGCAAAGCGCAGGTGGTCTTCCATGCGCTTGCCGAGGATAAGCTCATCGGGGTTGTAATGCCGAAAGGACAGCGCAGCGTCGCTTTCTGATCCGCCGTAGGTGATCTTGTCGATCCCATCAAAAAAACCAGATGTCATGCGTGTCTCCTCCGAACTCTGCTGCATGCGCGTTTTAGCGACAAATTCGCGTTAGCGGTATCGCGAAGTTGCCGGGCTGCGTATCTTCAGAGCCGCCCTTGTGTTGTGCTCGCGTCATGGGCATTGCTAAGCATGTTTGTATAACGAAGTGCGGTATGGGAGCATCCGTCATGACACAGGACTGCCGAATAGCGGTGGTGGGCTATGGGCTTGTCGGGCGGCGTCATGCAGATGTGGTGCGCCGCACGCCGGGCTTGTCTCTCGCGGGCATTGTGGAACCCGGTGATGTTGCGCGGAAAGAGGCTGCACGCTCGGGCACGCCTGTGTTTGCGGAACTGGAAGCGATGCTCGAAGACCTGCGCCCAGAAGGCGTGGTGCTGGCAACGCCAACGCCATTGCACCGCGTGCAAGCGCTACAGTGCATCTCGCGGAGCATCCCCGTTCTGATCGAAAAACCCATTGCCGTGAGCGTGGTCGAGGCGTTGGACATTGTGCAGGCGAGCAATGCTGCGGATATTCCCGTTCTTGTGGGTCATCACAGGCGATACAATGGCATGGTGAGCGCTGCGAAAGCGGCGGTTGTCCGAGGGGATCTGGGAGCGGTCCGAGCGGTTCAGGCCACGTGCTGGTTTTACAAACCCGACAGTTATTTTGACGAGGCACCGTGGCGCAAGCAGCCCGGAGCTGGTCCGATCTCGGTCAACCTCGTGCACGACATAGATTTGTTGCAACATCTTTGCGGAAAAGTTGCGCAGGTCTATGCCGTGGCCGTTCCGGCCCGGCGGGGCTATGCCAATGAAGATCTCGCGACAGCTGTATTGACCTTTGCGTCCGGAGCAGTGGGAAGCATCACGGTCTCTGATGCGGTGGTCAGCCCATGGAGTTGGGAACTGACAGCAGGGGAGAACCCAGTTTACCCGGCGACGCTGGAGAGCTGCTACCAGATCGGAGGATCGGAGGGCGGGCTCTCGCTTCCGGATTTGCGCATCTGGCGGCATCAGGACACGTCTGATTGGTGGCGCCCGATCTCTGCAACCTCGCTGACGGCCGAGCGGCCTGACCCTTTGGTGGCGCAGATGGTGCATTTTGCCGATGTGATCGCAGGGCGCGCCACGCCGCTCGTTTCGGCACAAGACGGCATGGACGCGCTGCAGGTCGTTGAGGCGATCGCCACATCTGCGGCGAAGGGCTGTAGCGTCGAGATCCCGGGCGTTGGCGCGGCTTAGCCGCGAGACCTCGGGCTTGTCCGCGCGAGATCATCGGTGATCGGGATATGCTCGTCCTCATCGCCGGGCGGCAGGGTGAAGGGCCCATTTTCCCAATCAGCAGCGCGCCAGGCCTGCTTTGCTTCTTCGATCCGATCTTTTGACGAGGAAACGAAGTTCCACCAGATATAACGCTGTTCCGTCATCGTGGCGCCGCCCAAGACCATGAGGCGCGCGCCGCGCTCGCCGGCACGGATGGCGATTTTTTCCCCGGGGCGGAAGATCATCATGCGGCCTTCCTCAAAGACATCGCCCGCGACTTCGATAGAGCCTTGGGTCACATAGATCCCGCGATCTTCATGGTTGTCGGGCAGGGGGAACACTTTGCCTGCTTCCAGAACGACGTCGACATAGAACGTCTCGCTGTGCATCGTAACGGGGCTTTTCTCGCCGTAGGCATCCCCCAGGATCAGCCGCGCTGTAATGCCGGTATCGGTCAGGACAGGCAGAGCCGCCTGCTTGTGGTGCTCGAAATCCGGCGCCATGTCCTCGCGGTCTTCGGGAAGGGCAATCCATGTCTGGATGCCAAAAAGGCTGTGGCGCCCGGCGCGTGTCTCGGGACTGGTGCGTTCCGAATGGGTGACGCCCTTGCCAGCCACCATCCAGTTGACCTCGCCGGGGTAGATCATCTGATGTGTGCCGAGGCTGTCGCGGTGTTCGAACTCGCCTTGATAAAGGTATGTTACTGTCCCCAGACCAATATGTGGGTGTGGGCGGACGTCGATCCCTCCGTCCGTGATGAATTCCGCGGGGCCCATTTGGTCGAAGAAGATAAAGGGCCCGACCATCTGGCGTTCCGGGGAGGGCAAAGCCCGACGGACCTCGAACCCGCCCAGATCGCGCGCGCGCGGCACGATCAGCGTCTCCAGCGCATCCAGTGATCCTTCCGGGTGTTGTGACGGGTTCCAACTCATGGCGCTGTCCTTCCAAATGCGGCGTGTTAGGCAATCTAGGGCGCACACTCCCTTTCGTCATTGCCAATACGTGCACAGAGTTCGTGCGCGAATGCGCGCAAAACGGCAAAAGCGCTTCCAGGATGCGTCTGTTTTGACCTGTGCCATGGCGAAACGAATCGTCGGGATTCCCAGGGTTTCAGAGGTTCACCTGAATTACCAATATTGGAATGGCGCCTTTTTCATGGATGTAAAGATAACTTAAAACAATGGGTTAATTCGTATTGACTTAGGTCAAATCATAGACCTCCGCCCCGTGATACCTCCAAAGGCACTCAAGAAGATCCCAGTCGCCGCAGAGCCTACTGCGGTATAGCCAGGCGGAGGAGACCCCCTAATGTTCCAAGTCAGACTTCACGGAAGGGGAGGGCAAGGGGTTGTGACAGCCGCCGAAATGCTCTCTATCGCCGGCTTCAGCGAGGGCAAGCACGCGCAGGCTTTCCCGTCATTTGGGTCCGAACGCACAGGTGCGCCTGTGGTGAGCTTTTGTCGGCTGGATGACAAGGAAGTGCGCCGCCGTGAACCTATTCTCGAGCCTGATTGCCTGATTATTCAGGACCCCACGCTCTTTCACGCGCTGGACGTCTTTCAGGGGCTTAAACCTGACGGATATGTCCTGATCAATTCGACCAAGGATTGGCATGAGTTGGGCATCGCCGACAAGGTGGACCATCTTCCTGACGGTCATGTTGTGGGCATCAACGCATCGGCTTTGGCCAAGGAGCATGTAGGGCGCCCAGTGCCCAATGCGGCCTTGCTGGGCGGCTTCGCCGCGATCACCGAGGAAATTCACATCGGCGCGGTTGAGAAAGCGATCAACACGAAATTCGGCGGCAAGATTGCAGCTGGCAATGTGGCCGCCGCGCGCGCCGCATACGAGGCAGCGCTCGAAGGGATGGTAGAACATGCTTAAACAACTCGAAGGGAGCCACGCGGTCGCAGAAGCGATTGCGCTGTGTCGGCCCGAGGTCATCTGCGCTTATCCCATTTCGCCACAGACCCATATCGTCGAGCATTGCGGCGAATTGGTGCGCGAAGGCAAGATGGGCAATTGCGAATACATGAACGTGGAGAGCGAGTTTGCAGCGCTCTCAGCTTGCATCGGCTCGTCGGCCTGCGGTGCGCGGACCTACACCGCGACGGCCTCGCAGGGCCTGCTCTTTATGGCGGAAGCGGTCTACAACGCCTCTGGCCTTGGCCTGCCCATCGTCATGACGGTGGCGAACCGCGCCATTGGCGCACCGATCAATATCTGGAACGACCATACCGACAGCATGTCGATGCGCGATGCCGGTTGGATCCAGCTCTTTGCCGAAACCAATCAGGAAGCGCTTGATCTGCACATTCAGGCCTTCAAGATCGCTGAGCGGCTGAGCCAGCCGGTCATGGTCTGCATGGATGGCTTCATCCTGACCCATGCCTATGAGCGGGTCGATATGCCGAGCCAGGAGCAGGTCGATCAGTTCCTGCCGCCGTTTACTCCGCAGCAGGTCCTCGACCCGTCGAACCCTTATTCCATCGGTGCCATGGTGGGCCCCGAGGCGTTCACGGAAGTGCGCTATCTCGCCCATGAGAAGCAACTGCAAGCGCTCGATGTGATCCCTGAGATCGCCGCGGAGTTCAAAGATATCTTTGGGCGCGACAGCGGAGGGCTCATCCGCGAATACGAGACAGAGGACGCCGAGACCATCGTTGTGACCCTGGGCTCTGTCGCGGGCACCGTCAAAGACGTCGTCGATGAGATGCGCGCAGATGGCGAGACTGTCGGCGTTGTGACGATCGGCTCCTTCCGGCCTTTCCCGACCGAAGCCCTGCGTCATGCGCTCAAAGGCGCAAAGCGGGTCGTGGTTCTTGAGAAGAGTTTTGCTGTGGGCTTTGGCGGCATGGTTGCCAACAACGTGCAGCATGCGCTCATGAACACGGATGTGCAGGTGCATACAGTTGTCGCGGGTCTCGGTGGTCGCCCGATCACCATGCCTTCGCTGCACAAGCTTTTTGCCAAAGCCGTAGCCGGTGATCTCGAAGAGATTCAATTCCTCGATCTGCAATGGAACGTCGTCAATGCAGAGCTTGCGCGGCAGCGGGCACAGATCGCCTCGGGCCCCACAGCTGAGAGCATCCTGAAAAACATCCAGACCGACACTGCCTTTGGCGGCGCGGCCAACCATGCCGCCGAATAGGAGGGCACTGAGATGAAAGATATTCCTAACCTCCGCACAGCGGATGACATCCCCGCCGATCAAAAGGTGAAGTTCTACCAGAAGGGGACCTTCACCGTTGGCAACCGGCTTGTGGATGCGGATGAGCGCAATGTTCAGGCCTCCATGAACCGCTCCAACGCGATCACGTCCGGGCACCGCGCGTGTCAGGGCTGTGGCGAGGCGCTTGGTGCTCGCTACGCGCTGGATACAGCGATGCGGGCTACAGGCGGCAATATGATTGCCTCCAATGCGACGGGCTGTTTGGAAGTGTTTACCACGCCTTACCCCGAAACCTCCTGGCAGATGCCCTGGATGCACTCGCTCTTTGGCAATGCGCCCGCCGTGGCCTCCGGCATGCAGGCCGCCATGAAGGCCAAGGGCCGCGACACGCGCATCATTGCCCAGGGTGGTGATGGCGGGACCGTCGATATCGGTTTTGGCTGCCTCTCGGGCATGTTCGAGCGCAACGATGATGTGCTCTACATTTGCTACGACAACGAGGCCTATATGAACACCGGTGTGCAGCGCTCCGGTGCGACACCGGGCGGCGCGCGCACCGCGACCACCATGCCCGCAGGCGATGCCTATCCCGGCAACGTCTTCGGGACGGGCAAGAACCTGCCGCGCATCGCCATGGCGCACAATATCCCCTACGTGGCCACCGCCTCGGTGGCTTACCTGCAGGATCTTGAGGCCAAGGTGGAGCGCGCCATGAGCTTCCGTGGCGCGCGTTACATCCACGTCTACGTGCCCTGTCCGCTGGGTTGGGGCTGTGCGTCAAATGCCACGATCAACCTCGCGCGGCTCGTGGTCGAGACCGGCATGTTCCCGCTTTATGAGGCTGAGCATGGCCACATTGTCCAAACTCGGCCGATCCGGCAACGGGTGCCTGTGGAGGACTATCTCAAGCCCCAACGCCGCTTTGCCCATTTGTTCAAGACCGAGAGCGGCAAGGCTGCAATCGAGAAACTTCAGGCCATGTGCGACTACAATATCGCCGAATATGACCTGCTGCGTGCCGAAGAGGAGACGCTGGCATGACACTCCCGACAACAGCCCCCTTCGCCATCACCGTCGATGTCGGCACCTCGCTTGACAACCATACGGGTACCTGGCGCACCGAGCGGCCGGTCTATCTCGACCGTCTGCCGCCCTGCAACAATGCCTGCCCCGCGGGCGAGAACATCCAGGCCTGGCTCGCGCTTGCCGAGGAGGGCAAATACGAGGATGCCTGGCAGGAGATCATGGTCAACAACCCGCTGCCCGGGATTATGGGCCGCGCCTGTTATCACCCCTGCGAGAACGCCTGTAACCGTAAGGATATCGACAGCCCCGTGAGCATTCACGCAGTTGAGCGCTTCCTTGATGATCAGGCGCGCAAGGAGGGTTGGACACCGCGGGTTCCGTCGGAATTGTCGGGCAAGAAGATCCTCGTTGTGGGCTCAGGCCCGTCCGGCTTGTCCGCGGCCTATCACCTGCGCCGCCTTGGCCATTCGGTCACGATCTATGAGGCCGGGCCAGTTGCGGGCGGCATGATGCGCTTCGGTATTCCTGCCTATCGCCTGCCGCGCGACGTCGTGGAGGAAAACATCCAGCGTATCGCGAATATGGGTGTTGATTTTGTGCTCAACAAAAAGGTCGATGACATCGCCGCTGAAAAAGAGGCGGGCGGCTTTGACGCGGTCTTCCTGGCTATCGGCGCGCATCTGGCCAACCGGGTCAATATCCCAACGGTCGATGCGGGCCGCATGCTCGATGCGGTCGGCGTTCTGCGCGACATGGAAACAGCAGAAGACAAACCCATGCTGGGCCGTCGCGTCGTGGTCTATGGCGGCGGCAACACAGCCGTTGACGTGGCGCGCACCGCCAAGCGCATGGGTGCGGAGGAGGCGATCATCGTCTATCGCCGCAACCGCGATCAGATGCCTGCCCATGATTTTGAGATGGATGAGGCGCTGGAAGAAGGTGTCCTCGTCAACTGGCTCACCACGATCAAGGAAGTCGGAGACGGCGGCAAGATCATGGTCGAGAAGATGGCGCTGGATGAAAACGGTCGGCCGCAGCCCACGGGCGAGCTCGATGAACTGGAAGCCGACACAGTGGTCATGGCTCTGGGTCAAAACGTCGATACGAGCTTTGTCGAGAAGCTGGACGGGGTTGAGATCAAGGACAAGACAATCCAGGTCAATGACCAGTTCATGACTGGCGAGCCAGGGGTTTTCGCGGGCGGCGATATGGTGCCCTCCGAGCGCACGGTTACAGTCGCAGTTGGGCACGGCAAACATGCGGCCCGCGCGATCCACGCCTGGCTGCATCTGGAGCGCTACGAGAAACCGGAGAAAAACGAGGTCGCCGACTTCTCCAAGCTCAACCCGTGGTACTACACCGACGCACCTGAGACCGTGCAGAACATGCTCGATATCGAGCGTCGCAAGGCGACCTTCGGCGAGGTTCTCAGCGGGCTGGACGAGACCAATGCGCTCTACGAGGCGCGGCGCTGCCTGTCCTGCGGCAATTGTTTTGAGTGTGACAATTGCTACGGCGTCTGCCCGGACAATGCTGTGATCAAGCTTGGGCCCGGCAAACGGTTCGAGTTCGACTATGAGTATTGCAAGGGCTGCGGCATCTGCGAGGCGGAATGCCCTTGCGGTGCGATCAAGATGGTTCCCGAAGAGATCTGAGACCAAGACCCCGGGCGCGATACTGCGCCCGGATTTTCTTTTTGGCCAAGCGCAAGAGCGCGGCTTCTGGAGGACCTACGAATGCGCCTGTCTCAATGCCATAACTTCGCTGATTTCCGTGAACTTGCCCGACGCAGGCTGCCTGGCCCCATCTTCAACTACATTGATGGCGGTGCGGACGATGAGGTCACCTATCGCAACAACACCAGTGCCTTTGAGGCCTGTGATCTGGTGCCGTCCGTTTTGCGCGGTGTCGGCGAGGTCGATATGTCGGTGCAGATCATGGGGCAAACGCTCGATATGCCGGTCTATTGCTCGCCCACGGCATTGCAGCGGCTCTTTCACCATCAAGGCGAACGCGCGGTTGCGGCAGCGGCAGAGAAGTACGGTACGATGTTCGGGGTGTCGTCGCTGGGCACTGTGAGCCTTGAGGAGCTGCGCGCCAGGCACAAGACGCCGCAATGCTATCAATTCTATTTCCACCGTGACCGCGGCTTGAACCGTGCGATGATGACACGCGCCAAGGAGGCGGGTGTAGAAGTCATGATGCTCACCGTGGACAGTATCACCGGGGGCAATCGGGAACGCGATCTGCGCACCGGGTTTTCGATCCCGTTCCGTTTGACAATTGCGGGGATGATCCAGTTTGCGATCAAGCCCATGTGGGGGATCAACTACGTCACACATGAAAGCTTCCGCCTGCCGCAGCTGGAGGATCATGTCGATATGAGCGGTGGCGCGTCATCCATTGGCGGCTATTTCACAGAGATGCTGGACCCGACCATGAATTGGGATGATGTTGCCGAGATGGTGAAGGAGTGGGACGGTCAGTTCTGCCTCAAAGGCATCATGTCCGTCGCCGATGCCAAACGCGCGGTCGAGATTGGCTGCACTGGGATCGTGCTGTCCAACCATGGCGGCCGCCAGCTTGATGGCTCGAGAACGCCCTTTGATCAGCTGGCCGAGGTCGTGGATGCGGTGGGTGACAAAATCGACGTTATGATGGACAGCGGTGTGCAGCGTGGGACGCATGTGCTAAAGGCCTTGTCCATGGGCGCGAAGGCTGTGGGCGTCGGGCGGCATTATCTCTACGCGCTGGCCGCTGCAGGCCAGCCCGGGGTAGAGCGCGCGCTGGAATTGATGCGCAACGAGATTGAGCGCGACTTGAAGCTGATGGGCGCGCGAAACGTGGCGGATCTGTCTCCTGACAACATTCGCATGCTGGACGCGTACCTGGCCCGCGTGGCCTGACGTCCCACGCGCAACGTCTTGCGTGAGAGGGTCTCGCCCTTGTGGGCGGGACCCTCTTCGCGGCGTGCCAGGCGCTATCACAGGGCCCTTGCATTCGCGGTGGACAGAGATTTTCCAACGCTGAATCGCATGTGTTTGGCAGCTTGTTTGAGCGCGGCAGCACAACGCAAAGTGGCGCGTTTAAAAAGCAGGATAAGCCGGTCGGTTGCTGCTCAAAACAGCGGCAAAATCGCTGTTTGAGATGCATATTTAGGCGTCGCGATAGGCAAACTTAATTCTTAAATACAGTTGCTTATGCCCGTTCGACTCATGGTGTTCGACGCTGCTTGAGATTTCTCAATGCGACAGCTCGGCACAGCCTCTCCTAACAAAAGTCAAGGATGTTTGATGCCGGGACGGGCCTGATAGACAGCGTTCCATCCAACCCAGGAGAGTGATGATGTCACTTGCAAAAACACCACCGAACAGAAGGTTTGGTTACGGTCTGGGCGCTGTTTTCTTGGCGTCCAGCCTAGCCATGCCAGCGTTCGCCGAAACACCCACTTTGAGTGAGGAAGCCTTCGAGGCATCCAAGACACTGTACTTCCAGCAATGTGCGGGCTGCCATGGCGTGTTGCGCAAAGGCGCGACGGGCAAGAATCTCGAGCCACATTGGAAGAAGACGGCCAAGGATGGCAAAGTGACCGAAGGCGGTACACTCAAGCTCGGCCAGGAGCGTCTCGAAAAGATTATTGCCTGGGGCACCGAAGGTGGCATGAACAACTTCTCGGACATTATGACCGAGCAGGAAATCAAGGACATGGCGACCTACATCATGATGGAGCCGCCCAAGCCTCCAGAGATGTCGCTGACGCAGATGGCCGAGACCCGCAAGGTCTACGTCGAGCCTGAAGACTACCCGACCGAGCCGCTTCATGGCCGGAACTGGGAGAATTTCTTCGTCGTGATCGAACGCGACGTGGGTAAGGTGGCCGTGATTGACGGCGATACCAAAGAGGTCCTTGCGCATATCCCAACAGGCTATGCTGTGCACGTCCTCAAGGCGTCCGAGCACCATAAGATCGAAGAGCCCGAAACTCCCGGCCGCTTCTGGTATACCATGGGCCGCGACGGCAAGATGACCAAGATCGACCTGTGGCAGAACCCTGAGAACATGCTCGTGGCCGAGGTCAAAATTGCTTATGATGCCCGCGATGTGGCTGTGTCTGGTGACGGTAAATATGTCATCGGTGGGGGCTACTGGCCGCCGCACTTCGCCATTGTCGATGCTGTGACCATGGAGCCCAAGAAGGTCGTTTCCACCCGCGGTGTGAACGTCGACGGGGATTATGTGGAAGAGGCCCGCGTGGCTGCGATCTACACCACACCCAACGAGACATCCTGGATCGTCGCGGTCAAGGAACTGGGCCAGCTCTGGCAGGTGGATTACACTGATCTCGACAATCTGCGGATCGACAAGATCAACTCCGCCAAGTTCCTGCATGACGGCTTCTTTGATCCGACAGGACGTTACTTCCAGATTGCGGCCAACGCGTCGAACAAGATGGTTGTCGTCGATACCAAGACCCACAAGCTGGAAGCGATGATCGATACCGATGCGCTGCCGCACCCGGGTCCTGGCGCGAACTGGATTGACCCGAATTGTGGGCCAGTTGCAGGCACAACGCACCTCGGTGTGGGCCTTGTCACTGTCTGGGGCAATGATCCGGAAAATCATCCCGATAACGCCTGGAAGATCTGCTACGAGGTCGAAACCGATGGCGCCGGGCTCTTTATCCGGACCCATGAGACATCGGACTACATCTGGGCTGACCAGACCAAGCACCCCGAGCCGGAAATCCAGCAATCCATCCAGGTCATCTCGAAAGAGACCGGTGAGATCGTGAAAACGATCCAGATCACCGAAGAGGAAGGCAACGCAGCCGTCCACTTCGAGTTCAACCAGGACGGTTCTGAGGTTTGGGTTTCCAAGTGGAACCTGGCCAACTCGCTGGAGCCTGATGGAGAGATCGTGATCTTCGACGCCAAGACGCTGGAAGAGAAGACCCGGATCAAGGGCCTCTACGCGCCGACCGGCAAGTTCAACGTCTACAACCGGTCGAACCACAAAACCTGATCTGAGTGATCACGGAAGGGGCGGCGCTGTCGCCCCTTTTCCTCTATTGTCCGCCATCGCAGGAGCAGACCCATGTCAGCCAACGACGCCTCCGAGAACACCACGCGCACACCACTTTGGAAACGCTCACTTTTCTGGGGCATGCCAATCGCTGGTGTGTTGGGCGCTTTCGCCGCCGGGATCATATTCTGGGGCGGTTTCAATACGGCGATGGAAGCCACGAATACCAAGGAATTCTGCGTCTCCTGCCACGAGATGGGCGATTATGTTTTTTCGGAATACGAGGGCACAATCCATGACGTAAACCGCTCCGGTGTTGGAGCCGTTTGTTCGGATTGCCACGTCCCCAAGGACTGGACGCACAAGATGATCCGCAAGATCAAGGCTTCGCGGGAGCTTTATGGCAAGGTCGTGGGCACGATCAGCACGCCCGAGAAGTTTGACGAAAAACGCCTGCATCTTGCTATGAATGAATGGGAGCGGATGAAGGCCACAGACAGCCGCGAATGCCGCAACTGCCACCACTTTGATGCGATGCTGCCGGAGTTCCAGAAACCCCGCGCGCGTCAGCAGCACTTGAACGCCATGGAAAACGGCCAGACCTGCATCGATTGCCACAAAGGCATCGCGCATTTGGATCTGCGCGACCGGGCGGATGAAGAATACCTCGAAGCGCTTGAGGCGCCCAACCCTGCGTATGCCCGTGAGGTGCCCGAGAAGTATCTCGCGAGCCTTGCCAAGATCGAGGCGCAAGAGGCCGAAGAAGCGGCCGCGCGCAAGACAGCTGCCAAGGAAGAGCGTGAAGCCCATCAGGCGCAGATTGCTGCGGCCGTTGAAGCGGCCCGAGCCGATGAGCGCGCCAAGTTCGAGGCGGCACAATCCGAGGCAGACACCCAGGTGGCCGACGCGTCAGGCGATGGTGCAGGCACAGTCGCACCAAGCATTGACTGGAGTGCTGTGGCAGAGGTTGACATGACGCTCTTCTACCCTGGTCAGGCCTCCTTTGAATGGGTGCAAAACGGGAAAACCCATGGTGGTGCCCGTCCGCTCACCAAAGGCGGTGATCAATGCACCACTTGTCACGCAGCCGAGCTTGAGACCATTGGCGACAAGATCGTTGCGGGGGGCGAGACAGAGCCCACGCCGATCCCCGGCAAGCGCGGCTTCATCAATGCGACCGTGCAAGCGACCCATGATGCGGAGCAAGTCTACTTCCGTATTTCCTGGCCCGATGCCGGTCACAATCCCGCGCCCTTCGTGGAAGGTGGCAAGATGGACCCTGACAACCGTATCAAGGTCGCCATGATGATTGCCGGCAATGATATTGATATGGGCGATCAGGTGGGCTGCTGGGCGTCGTGCCACGCGGACAACACCTACATGCCCTTTGATCCCGGTGCGGAAGGCATCGCTGCCAACCCCGAAATTGCCGAGGCTCTGCATGCAACTGGCAGCGTGAGCAAGTATCTCTCCGAGACACGCACCAAGATCGAGATCAAGGGCCGTCGCGGCAAGGCGCAAGGGGGCTGGGACAAGCTCAAGACCGCAGAAGAGTTGCAGGCCTATCTCGACAATGGCACCTTCCTTGACCTGATGCGGGTCTATGAAGATGGTTCTTCTGAGAATGGCTATCTTCTCGAGCGTCGGATCCAGAACGACGGTGAGATGGCGGCCAGCGCGACCCTTGAGGCGGGCATGTGGACCGTGGTCTTCTCCCGCTCCTTGCAAGGTGGCATCGGCGATGTGCCGCTGGCGGTGGGCAAAACCTATACAGTGGGCTTTGCGATCCACGACGACTATACCGCCGCACGCTTCCACCATGTGACGCTGAACACGAGCCTTGCGCTCGACGATGACAGCGCCACAATCAACGTGGTTGGTCAATGATCGGCAAACGACAAGCGGCGCAGGCTCTGACCTGCGCCATTTTCCTGTCTCTCGTGGGCGGCGTGTCCTTTGCCGAGGACGACGCCGCGCTGTGCATGGAGGCTGAAGAGCGCTATCAGGAAATGTTTGGCGCGCCGTCGTCCGAGATCTCGGAGGCGCGTGTCGTTCTGATGTATGAATACCGGTTTTGCCCTGCGCAGATCACTGTGCCCGTGGGTACGACCGTGCGCTGGGTCAACGTGGACAAGCGCACGAGCCATTCGGTGATTGTTCCAAATGAGCCGGAGTCTGATCGGGCATTCCCGGAGGAATGGGTCGAGTTCACCTTCGAGATACCGGGCCCTGTGGATTACCTCTGCGGTCCCCATTGGGAGCGCCGCGAGATGATTGGATCGATCACCGTCGAGCCGTGAGCTACCTCAAGAGATAGAGCCCAAAGAGCAGCGCCATGAAGAGCGCGAGCCCAAAGAGGATCCCCTGGCGCCAGCCTTCCACAGGCGCAAGCCCCAGATACCACAGGAAGATCAGGCGCGCTTTGGCCCAGGCCGCGGCCAGGATCAGAACGCCTGCCAGCGGGGCGGAGAGCCCAAAGAGCGCCACCAGCGTTGTGGCCGCGGAGAGCAGGGCCAAGCCGCCCCATGCCAGAACCAGCGCTCTCATAACAAATACAGCACTGGAAAGAGCAGGACCCAAACCAGATCGACCATATGCCAGAAGGCGGCGCCTGCTTCAATGTGAGCGGGCTCTTTCGTCCAGGCGACGAGCAGCAGGATCACGACCCCCGCCACAACATGGGCGGCGTGAAATCCCGTCAGCAGATAGTAGAACATGAAGAAATCATGGGTCTCAAAGGTAATGCCGAGGCTCGCTTTGTGGTAAAACTCCATTCCCTTCAGGATGAGAAATCCCACCCCGAGGAGGGCTGCAATGACCAGAAGCAACCGCGCCTTTGACAGGCGCAGGAGCGCCATGGCCGCAAGGAACCCTGACGTGATCAGGAGCACTGTGTTGATGCCAGCAAGCCCGGGCAGCAGTGCTGTTTGTGCCTCGGAGAAGCCCGCCGGGTCCGTCAGCCACAGCGCCATGAAAACGACGATACCAGCGCCAAAGACCGCCAGCTCCGAGAAAATCAGGACCCAGATCAGCAGCTCGCCGGGCAATGTGCGAACGACCGTACCCGTGCTCATCCGCCCTGACCGACGAGATGCCGGTAGATCTGGGGCAGCGCGCTCGTCAGCTTGTCGGGATCAGTGATGACCGCAAAATGCCCTTGTCCGAAGAGACGCGGGAACCAGCTCTGGCCCTGTTTGTCCACGGCAATCCCGAAGACCGATTGCCCGAGCATCCGCGCTTCCAGTACCGCTTTGCGGGTGTCCTCGATCCCGTGGCGGCCTTCGTAGTGATCAAGGTCGTTGGGTTTGCCATCGGTCAGAACGAGGAGCAGGCGGCGGCTGGACGTGCGGTTCTGCAGATCGGCAGAGACATGGCGGATTGCAGCGCCAAGCCGGGTATAGAAGCCGGGCCGGAGGCTCGCCAGACGCCGCTCCACATCAACGCTCATGGGCGTGGCAAAATCCTTGCAACGCTGGACATAAACCCGGTCGCGGCGCAGAGAGGAAAACCCGTGGATGGCCAGCGGATCCCCGCAGGCGTCCATCCCCCAGGCCAAGGCTGTCAGTGCTTCGCGGGCAATATCAATCACGGCGCGTCCGGTCACTGCGCTCTCGGTAGAGCGTGACGTATCCAGCAGGAGCGAGACAGACAGGTCCCGCGCCTGCGCAGATGTCCGGCACCAAAGCGCATCGCGCGCATCGCCTGTTGCGGCGAGATCGGCTCGCGCGCGCAACACGGCCTCTAGATCAAGCGTATCGCCATCGACTTGCCCATGCAGGGTCAAGGGGCGCGGCCGGAAGCTCTCGAATTGCCGCCGTACCCTGTTGATGCGACGGCGTGCGGCCGCATCCATCGGTGCGGGTTCTGCTTCCATCTCCGCCTCTGTCGCCAGCACACAGGTGTGATCCGGCATGTAGCGTTTTTGGCGCGCATCCCATTCGGGATAGGTCAGTTTGCCCGCGACCGCTTCGCGATTCACGTCTTCTGCGGCCAGGTCGAGATCGAGTTTGAACTTCGTCGCGGGCGCTTTGGAGACGTCCGTGAGCGCCAGCTCATCGAGATCATCCATGGCTTTCTTGGCGGCCTCGGGATCATCGTCATCGACGCGGCGATTGAGGTTGAGAAATTCTGCAAAACTCAGGATCGCTTCGAACTTGTGCAGGATCAGACTGTCGCGCGCTTCGGCGCGATCGGCTTGCTGACGCTTGCCTTTGAAGCGCTTCTCGAGGCTTTCGGAAGGTTTCGATGCGCCGGCTGCGTCGGGCTCGTCTGTGCAGCGCGCGATGGTTTTCTCGGGTTGCGTCAAACGGAGCCAAAGCGGCACGGGCCGCATGGGCTTGTAGCGGCGCGGGGCAGCGGCCTCATCGATCACGGCGCCACCATGCTGAAGCGCGCTGGCCAAGGCCAGAACTGCGGGGCTGTCAGGCGCGTCATCGCCCATGA
The DNA here is from genome assembly GCF_049800955.1 of Primorskyibacter sp. S187A. Classification (NCBI taxonomy): domain Bacteria; kingdom Pseudomonadati; phylum Pseudomonadota; class Alphaproteobacteria; order Rhodobacterales; family Roseobacteraceae; genus Primorskyibacter; species Primorskyibacter sp. S187A. Next base: position 840,274 of record NZ_JBNAGA010000002.1, read on the forward strand.
GCGTCCGGGTGGCGGCCTCCAGAGTTGCTTCGGCGCGCGGCAGGCGGGTCACAGGACGGCGCGGGAGATATGCGCTGCACAGCCGGTGATAGAGCGGGGTCAGGCCGGGATAGGTCTCAAGCGTGCGCGAGACGGCCTGTTGCATGTGATAGAGTGTGTGAATGTCCTGGCGCAGTGTATCTTCGGGCGTGTTCGCTTCGGTGGCATCCACGCAAGCGGCCTGCGCTATGAGCCAGGAATACAGACCGGCATTCAGGGCCGGATCGTCGAATGTGGAGATCTTGGCGGGCAGACGCAGGATTTCTCCATCAAAATGGGCTTGTTCGACTTCTTCAATGATTGTGCCCAACTTCCGGCGCAGGCTCAGCCGATGGTGGGAATGCTCGCGCAGGACAGGGCGGATTTCGACAGACGGATCGCCGCCCAACCCGCGAAAGAGAACTGCAAGGCGCCCGATCTCGTCTTCCAGAGTAACGGCGGCCTCAGGCGCTGTGGGCGGCGCGTCAAAGCCCGCCGCCCAAGCATGCCAAAGCTTGCCAACCGTTTCTTCCGGTTCCCAAGGCTCCAGCCCGTCCATCAGCCAAACACCGCTGTCACGATGTCGCGCAGACCCTGTTTGACGTCGTCGTCATCGGTCAGAGGCTCGATCATCGCGGTCTCAATGGCCTGAGGCAAGGAGACGCCTCGGGTGATGAGCGTTGCGGCGTATATCACGAGACGGGTGGACACCCCTTCCTCGAGATCCTGGCCTTTCAGGGCACGCAGCTTGCCCGCCAGACGGACGAGCGAGGCTGTGCGGCTGGCATCCAGCCCGCTTTCGCGCATCACGACTTCCGCTTCCTGATCCGGCGCCGGGAAGTCGAAGCTGATCGAGAGGAACCGCTGGCGCGTTGATGGCTTCAGGGTCTTGAGAATGTTCTGGTAGCCGGGATTGTAGCTGGCTACCAACATGAAGCCTGGACCCGCTTCCAGCGTCTCGCCGGTGCGATCAATCGGCAGAATGCGTCGATCGTCGGTGAGCGGATGCAGAACAACCGTCACGTCCTTGCGGGCTTCCACCACCTCGTCGAGATAGCAGATCGCGCCTTCGCGGACGGCACGGGTCAGCGGACCATCGGCCCAGACCGTATCGCCGCCTTTCAGGAGATAGCGCCCGATCAGATCGGATGCTGTCAGATCATCGTGGCAGGCCACGGTATAGAGCGGACGGCCCAGCTTGGCGGCCATATGGGCCACAAACCGTGTCTTGCCGCAGCCCGTCGGGCCTTTGAGCAAGAGTGGCATTTGTGCGTTATACGCCGTCTCGAAGAGGGCGCGTTCGGGCCCTTGCTCCATGTAGAAAGGGGCAGCTTGTGCCCCTTCCGATTGTGTCATGCGCGGCGCGTTCATTCTGCGGCCACGGTTGTATCGGCGTCGGTTGAGATCACTTCACGACGCGGCACCATGACAGCGTAGATGAAGAGAAGCGCACCAAGCACCACGACGACGCCAGAGCCAAACCGCATCCAGTAGAAGATGGCGAGTTGGTCTTGCACATCCATGAAGTAATCCCCCTGAACCCGCTGCAGGTGTGTTTGCACGGTGCCTGCGAAGGTCAGAACGAAGGTCATGAAGGTCATGCCACCGGCCATCATCCAGAAGCTGGCCATGTTGATCACCTGATTGTAGGGATCGCGCTGGCGCAGGATTGGCATGGCATAGGTGAAGATCGCGAGGTTCAGCGAGACATATGCCCCGAAGAAGGCCAGGTGACCGTGTGCTGCGGTGATCTGCGTGCCGTGGGTGTAGTAGTTCACACCGTGCAGCGTATGCAGGAAGCCCCAGACACCGGCGCCAAAGAAGGCCAATGTCGCACATCCCAGCGCCCACAGGAGCGCCGCTTTGTTGGGATGATCCCTACGGCCTTTCCAGACCATCACAAAGGCGAAGGCCATCATGCCAAAGAAGGGAATGATCTCAAGGCTGGAGAAGATCGAGCCGATCCACTGCCAGTAAGCCGGTGTGCCGATCCAGTAGTAGTGGTGCCCGGTGCCCAGAATGCCCGAGAAGAGTGCTGTGGCCACGATCACGTAGAGCCATTTCTCCACGATCTCACGGTCGACACCTGTCAGTTTGAGCATCAGGAAGGCCAGAATGGACGCCATGATCAGTTCCCACACGCCCTCGACCCAGAGGTGCACGATGTACCACCAGTATTGCTTGTCGAGTGCGAGGTTGCCGGGGTTGTAGAAAGAGAAGAGGAACAGAAGCGCCAGACCCCAAAGTCCAAGAAGCAGGATATTGGTGATCGCGGTTTTCTTGCCCTTCAGCGACGTCATCGTGACGTTGTAGAGGAAGATCAATGCAGCCACGACGATGCCCACCTTGACCCAGACGGGCTGTTCGATGAACTCGCGCCCCTCCTTGCCCAAGAGCCAGTGGCCGTTGAACAGATCAAAGAGATAGGTCACGACGACGCCCAGCGTCCCCAAAACGAGAATACCCAGTTGCAGGTAAGCCAGATTGACCGAGTGAATTTCCTGCTCCGATTCTTCCGGCAGGATGAAGTAGGTCGCCCCCATGAAGCCCAGCAGGAGCCAAACGATGAGCGAGTTGGTGTGCAGCATCCGCACCGTATGGAACGGCAGGAGCTCTGATAGCGTATTGGGCAGGACATAGATCAGCCCTGCCAGCAAACCGCCCAGAACCTGAACGGCAAAGAGCGCCATGGCGACTACGAAGTAAAGCAGCGCGATTTTTTGTGTCTCATATTTCATGGCTCAGGCCTCCTCACCCTGCGTCATTCGGTGGCCAGTCCTGCGTTTTGATCTGGTTGGTCCAGCGCAGGAATTCGGACAATTGGCGAATCTCGGTTTCGGACAGATCGAAGTTCGGCATCTGGCGACGGCCTTCGATTCCGGAGGGCTGTGCGGCCATCCATCCCGAGAGTGTCTCATAGGCGGCTTCCGGATCATCAAGAACGCCCCACCGCTCCATCACATTGCCGACTTCGGGTGCGAAGTAGGCGCCCTCGCCGAGGATGCTGTGACAGTTCACACAGGCGTGCTTTTCCCAGATATGCTTGCCCGCGACGACCTCTTCGGTCAGCTCCGCGTCAGCCGTCGAGACATTCACGATGTAGTAGTGGGAATGAGCCGAGAGGCCCACGAAAATGGCGATGAAACACAACGATCCTCCATAGAAGATGTTGCGCGCCATGGATTTGGTTAGGACTTCACTCATCCTGACCTCCTTTGGGTTGCGGCTTTTGGTAGGGCCGGGTGAGTGCAATGATGCGGAGCGGCGCGCGCGCAGGCCTTAACGAAAGTCAAGATTGTGGCTGCGGCGCGCTGTCCCACGTTCACTCAAATGTCGCGAGATAGGCGATGACATTCGCGATATCGGCGTCTTTCTTGAGGCCCGGGAAGCTCATCTTGGTCTTTGCGACGACGTCCTTGGGCTTGGCCAGAAACGCGCCAAGTGTCGCATCGTCCCAGACAAGGCCGTCGGCTGCACTGGCCTTTAGTGAGTCGGAATATTTGAAATCCGGATTCGCGCCTGCGGCTTGGCCGACGATCCCGTTGAGATGAGGGCCGACCTTGTTCTTGGCACCATCGCCGACGGCGTGGCAGGCCTTGCATTTGCGAAACACCTTTTCGCCTTTGGCGGGATCGCCTTCTGCATGCAGCGGCAAAGTGACCAGCATGACGCCAAGAGTGGCGGCAAAGCGTTTGAGTAACATCGGCATTCTCCTTGGAAACAGCGGCACATAGCCATGCCCGCGCATGTCGTTATGGCAAACGGTGCCCTGCGCTCTCTTGACGAAAGTCAAGGAACGAGCGGGGCCTTCCACGGCTAGCTTGAGATCGACTGCTTTCCAGCCAAAAGGAGTGCCTCCCATGCAAACGAACAGCGCCCTTGCGGTCCGTTGCCTCAAGTCACTTCGATCCACTGCACATCGCGTGATGTACGGTCTGCATGCGGGTCTTGGCTTCGGGACAGGCAGTCACAGCAAACAGCGTCAGGCCCTGATGCCGGTATTTGCCCATAGTGCAAATCGGGATGCATCGCGGAGCGAAGGCGCACGCAGGGCGGGTCACCTCAAACGTGTAAGGAAGAGCCAATGTCGATGACAAATTTCCCCGGTCAGGTTGTGCTTGTCGGTGCGGGCCCTGGCGATCCGGATCTGCTGACGCTGGCGGCTGTGAAAGCGCTGCGCAATGCCGATGTCATTGTGCATGATCGATTGGTCTCCGATGAAGTGATGGCGATGATCCCCAATGGCGTTGCTCTGATCAACGTCGGCAAAGCCCCGCACAGCCATCCCGTCCCGCAACATGACATCAATGACATGCTGGTGCGTCTCGCACGCCGCCACCGCGCGGTTGTGCGGTTGAAAGGGGGCGATCCCTATATGTTCGCGCGCGGCTCGGAAGAGGCTGAGGTTTTGCGCGCGGCGGGTGTGCCGGTCACGGCAATTCCGGGTATCTCCGCGGCACAGGGTGTGGCGGCAGCGACAGGCGCGCCTTTGACCCATCGGGGGCTCGCCACTGGCGTACGTTTCGTCACAGGGCATTGCCGTGCCGGCGCGACGCTCGATCTTGATTGGACAGGCCTGACCGATCCCCAGACCACGCTCGTGTTCTACATGGGGCGGGGGCATGCCAAGGAGATTGCTGACAATCTCATGGCCGCAGGAATGGCCGGCGAAATGCCTGCCATGCTCGTCGCAGATGGCACACGGCCCACGCAAGTCACGCGCTTTACCACGATGTCCGATCTCGCGCGCTCTGCCGAGGCAATGCCGAGCGCTGCGCCTGTGCTCATGGTGATTGGCCGTGTGGTGGACCTGGCGGAGCGGGCCGCGGAAAATGGCGCCTTGGGCGAGATGGAGCCGATCATGGCGCGTGCTGGCCATGGATAAATCAATCGTCATTCTGGGACTTGTCCTGACCGTCTTCGGTACGGCTGGCGCTGCTGAGGCGAACGACATCTCGTCCGAGCGCGCAAGTGATCTGGAACGATTGGTCATTCAGGATTGTGGCTCTTGCCACGGGCTTACGCTCAAGGGGGGCTTGGGGCGTCCGATCACACAGGATCTGATGATGCATTGGGATCGCGGCGCGCTGCGCGATGTGATCCTCGACGGCATCCCCGGGACCGCCATGCCGCCCTGGCGTCTGCTGCTGAGCGAGGCAGAAGCCCTTTGGATTGCAGATTTTCTACGCGGTGAGACAGGAGACGGCACATGAAATACGCCCTGAAAGCCCTGGCATGTGTGATTGCGACGAGCTTGCCCCTTACAACAATGGCAGAAACAGCAGCGCCAAAGATTGTAGCGACCGGTGATCTGGGCGTCGTGGTCGAACGCGCGACGGGGTCCTTGCTGATCATTGATCAATCCGAGCTCGGTGCGATTGCCCGCGTTGAAGGCCTGGGGGATCTGTCCCACGCCAGCGTCGTCTTCTCGCCAGACCAAAGGTTTGCCTATGTCTTCGGGCGTGATGGTGGGCTGACGAAGGTCGACATCACGCAAAAAAGCATCGCGCATCGGATCGTGCAGGGTGGAAATGCCATCGGAGGTGCGATCTCTGACGATGGGCGCCTTGTTGCGGTCTCCAATTATGAGCCGGGCGGTGTCCGTGTTTTTGATGCCGATACGCTGGAGCTTGTCGCGGATTTCCCGACCGGGTCCAAGACCATCGGATTGGTCGATGCGCCGGGTCGGCAATTTGTCTTTTCCCTCTGGGATGCAGGCGAGACGTGGCGCGTGGACTTGTCTGGCACGACGCCGGACATCACGAAGGTCGAGAATGTTGGGATCAATCCCTATGATGCACTGATCACAGCGGATGGCCGCCGCTATATCGTTGGTCTGTTCGGCGAAGACGGTTTGGCTGCGTTTGACCTGTGGTCCGAGCCCTTGCGACCCGTGCGTGTTCTGGATGGCTACGGGCGCGGTGAAACCCCGCTGCCGGTCTACAAAATGCCCCATCTTGAGGGTTGGGCGCTTGCAGGGGACCGTTTCGCGCTTCCCGCTGTTGGACGCCATGAGGTCCTATGGATCGATGCGCAAAGCCTTGAAGAGGTCGGGCGCACAAAGACCCATGGTCAGCCCATCTTCGCGGTGGCCCGCCCGGATGGACGGCATGTCTGGGTCAATTATGCGCATCCGCGCAATGACACCGTTGAGGTTATCGATACGCGGAGCGGCGAGGTCATCCGAACGCTGACGCCGGGACCCGCGGTTCTGCATATGGAATTCACGCCGCGTGGCCATCAACTCTGGCTCTCCGTGCGCGATGAAAACCGTGTTGAAATCTACGATACGCAAACCTTCGAGAAGATCGGAGCCTTTGAGGCAGACACGCCGTCAGGGATATTTTTCACCGCCCGTGCGCATCGTTCTGGGCTTTAGGGGGTCACCTCATGGTACTCGACGATCTGGACTGGCGCTTGATGAACGATTGGCAGCGGGGCCTGCCGCTCGTGTCGCATCCTTTCGAAGTCATTGCCGACGGGTTTGGCGTTGAGGAGAGCGATATCATATCGCGCCTCAAAGGCCTGCTGACGTCAGGCGCGATCAGCCGCATCGGCGCCACGTGCCGGCCCAATACGCTTGCGGCGAGCACGCTTGCGGCCATCAGCGTGCCGGAGCATCGCCTCGAAGACATCGCCGCGCTGATCAATGAAGAAGAAGGCGTCAACCACAGCTACTTGCGTGAAGACGCGTGGAATATCTGGTTTGTAGCCACCGGTCCGACGCGGGCCTTTGTGGACGAAACCCTTGCGCGAATTTCGCGGCGCTCGGGGTTGCAGGTCCTCGATCTGCGTTTGATCCAACCGTTCAACGTGGATCTGGGTTTCTCGCTCGATGGCGCGGGCACAAGGCCTGAACCCAAAGAAGTGCAGGACGACATTGTCCTCGAGGACGGGGATATCGAAATCGTGCAGGCGCTCTCCAACGGGCTAAAACCTGAAGAGACCCCTTTTGCGACGCTGGCGCATTCCATGGGGCGCTCGGAAGAGGATGTGCTTGGGCGTATCCGCGAATTGGCGCAGGCAGGCATGCTGTCGCGCATTGGCCTGATCGTCCGGCATCGCTCGCTGGGCTGGCGCTCAAATGCCATGTGCGTTTTCAACATCCCGAAAGAGGAGATCACCGCGCGGGGCCGGGCTTTGACGGATGTGCCTGGGGTCACGCTTTGCTACGAACGCCGCCCCATTGAGGGCATTTGGCCTTACACACTCTATTGCATGATCCACGGACGCAGCCGCTCTGAAGCGCTCGATGTTTTGAGCTTCGCGCGCGTCCACGCACAGCTCACAGGCTATGACTACAAGGTTTTGTTCAGCACCCGCTGTTTCAAACAGAAGGGCGCGTTGATTGCACGGGAGGGTGCTGCATCGTGATACTCAAGGAAATTGATCGAGAGATACTCAATAAGTTGCAGGGCGGCTTCCCGCTCACATCCACGCCTTACGCCGATGCCGCCGCCTGGCTTGGCATCGACGAAGAAGAACTGATCGCACGCCTCAATCGCATGAAGGAAAGCGGTGTCATCACGCGGTTTGGGCCTTTTTTCGATGTGGCTGAAATGGGCGGTGCGTTTTGCCTGTGTGCGATGGCGGTGCCGGAGGATGGGTTCGATACAATCTGCGAGCAGGTCAACAGCTTTGAAGAAGTCGCCCACAACTACAAACGCACGCATCGTTTGAATATGTGGTTTGTGTTGGCTACGGAAACGGAAGAAGGCATCGCGCAGACGGCGCAGGCGATTGAAGCCAAGACGGGCCTCACGGTTTGGCAGTTTCCAAAACTCAAGGAGTTCTTCGTGGGCTTCCGGGTGGCGGCATGAATTTGTCTTCGATTGAGCGCGATGTCGTGACCGCCTGCCAGGCAGGCTTGCCGTTTGTCCCGCGCCCCTATGAGGCGATTGCAGAGAAGCTGGGCATGGACGAACAGGCCGTGATTGACTTGATGGCCAAGATGATGTCGCGCGGTGCCATCCGCCGTATTGGCATCGCCCCCAACCATTACAAGCTTGGCATGACATCAAACGGTATGTCGGTCTGGGACGTCGACGATGCGCATGTCCATGAGCTCGGGCCCCTCGTCGGCGCCATGGAGGCTGTGACGCATTGCTACATTCGCCCCCGCGCCCTGCCGGATTGGCGGTTTAACCTTTTTGCCATGGTGCATGGCAGTAGCCGGGACGAGGTGGAGGAAAAGCGCGGCAGGATTGCAGACCTTTTGGGCGATGCCTGCGCGGCTTCTGACATCCTCTATTCCACAGCGATCCTGAAAAAGACCGGGTTGCGTCTGCGAAAAACGGAGAAGTGATATGTTTCGACTGAGCCAGTACATGGAGCAATTGCAGACGCCGACACCCGTACGCCAACGGCGTGGTAGTGTCAGACCTGTTGTCATCTGGAATCTCACGCGGCGCTGCAACCTGCAATGCCGCCATTGCTACACGACGTCGGCGGATGTGCCCTTCCCGGGAGAATTGTCTACCGAACAGGCGCTGGGCGTGATCGATGATCTCGCGGGATTTGGCATTCCGGCCTTGATCCTGTCGGGCGGTGAGCCCCTGTCGCGGCCCGATTTCTTTGAGCTCGCAGCCTATGCGCGCAAGAAGGTCCGCTATCTGGCGCTCTCGACCAATGGCACGCGCATCGAGGGAGATATGGCGCGCAAAGTGGCCGAGATCGGGTTCAACTATGTCGGCATTTCCATTGATGGCGTGGGCAAGACGAACGACTGGTTTCGCGGCAAGGAAGGCGCGTTTGATGAGGCGCTGCGCGGTGTGCAGGTTTGCAAGGAGCTGGGCATCAAGGTGGGCCTGCGGTTCACGCCCACGGATGAAAATGCGGAGCAATTGCGCGACATCCTCGATCTCTGTGAGGCAGAGGGAATTGACAAGTTTTACATGTCGCATCTCGTCTATGCCGGGCGCGGCAACAAGAACCGTGGCGACGATGCCGGCCACCGTCGGGCGCGCACCTGTGTGAATTTGCTGCTTGATCGCGCCTGGGCCGCATTGCAGGCCGGTCGGCATTTTGAAGTTGTGACAGGCAACAACGATGCGGATGCCGTGCTCTTTCTGAATTGGGTTCGCGCCAACTTCGCGGAAGAAAAGGCCACCCATGTGGAGGCGCATCTGGCGGCCTGGGGCGGAAATTCCTCAGGTGTCGGCGTGGCCAATATCGACCCCACAGGAAAGGTCCACCCCGACACCTATTGGTCTGACTACACGATCGGCAATGTCAAACAGACCCCGTTCACCGAGCTTTGGACCGGCGATGACAAGATGCTGGAGCTCTTGCGCACGCGGCCCCGACCCTTGGAAGGGCGCTGCGGCGCGTGCCAGCATCAGGCTGTCTGCGGCGGCAACACCCGCATTCGCGCCTTGCAACTGACGGGCAATCCCTGGGCCGAGGACCCGGCCTGTTATCTCGATGACAGTGAGATTGGTCTCGTGGCACCGGAAGGGCCGCGTTTGGAAGTCACAACATTCCGAGGGAAGCGCCATGATCCGGCCCATCGTTTTTACTAGTCTGCTGGCCTGTCTCGCCGGCGCTCTTGCCGCCGAAGACACAAGTCCGCCCGAAGTGCTCTTTGCAACGCATTGTGCCGTGTGCCATGGCGATGATCGGCTTGGCGCGCTGGGGCCTGCGCTTATTCCCGAAGCTCTGAGACGCCTCAAGGGTGACCGGCTGGAAGCCGTGATCGCCCATGGGCGCGATGCCACGCAAATGCCTGGCTTTGCGGATCAATTGAGCGCGCAGGAGATTGCCGTGCTGGCGGCCTATGTGCATGAACCATTGCCGGAGATCCCGGTTTGGGACATCGCAAAAATCGACAGCACCCGCGATCTCAATCCCGAATATGTGGCGCCGGAGAGCCCGCAACATAGCGCGGATCCCATGAACCTTTTCGTGGTTGTAGAGACCGGAGACCACCATATTTCCGTGCTTGATGGCGACAAGATGGAAGTCATGGCGCGCCTGGAGACGCCCCTCGCGGTCCATGGCGGCCCCAAGTTTACGCCCGATGGTCGCTTTGTCTTCATCATGTCCCGGGACGGATGGGTTCAAAAGGTCGATCTGTGGAACATGCAAGAGGTTGGCCGTGTGCGCGCGGGCATCAACAGCCGCAACATCGCCATGAGCGCGGATGGCAAATGGCTTGCTGTTGCGAACTACCTGCCCATGACGCTGACGTTGCTCTCGACCGAGGATCTCAGCGTTGTCGAGGTCAAGCAAGTGCGCGGCAAGGACGGTACGCCGAGCCGCGTCTCTGCCGTCTATCAAGCGCCGCCGCGCGACAGCTTTGTGCTGGCCTTGAAAGATGTGCCCGAAATTTGGGAAGTGTTCTACGGAGAAGATCCGCCGTTCTACGGCTTCGTACATGATCACCGCGACGAAGGACCGCTGGGCTACGATGAGCCGTTCCCTGTGCGTGTGGTCACAGTGCCTGAAATCCTAGACGATTTCTTCTTCAGCCAGAATTATGAATATGTCATGGGCGCCTGGCGCGACGGGCAGGGCGGCCATGTCATCGATATGGTCATCGGCCAGAAGGTTGCCGATCTCGAGCTGCCCGGCATGCCGCATTTGGGCTCAGGCATTACATGGCAACATGACGGTCGTCAGGTCATGGCCACACCGCATCTGCGCGAAGGTGTCTTGTCTGTGATCGACATGAACAATTGGGAAACGGTGCAACAGATCAAAACTGAAGGGCCGGGCTTCTTTCTGCGCAGCCACGAGGCGACGCCCTATGTCTGGGCGGATGTCTTCTTCGGGCCAAACCGGGATTTGATGCATGTGATCGACAAGGACAGTCTCGAGATCGTCAAAACGCTGAAGCCCGCGGAGGGCAAGACCGTCGCCCATGTTGAGTTTGATCGCTATGGTAAACACGCGCTCGTCTCGATCTGGGAGCGCGATGGCGCTGTGATCGTCTATGACGCAGCGACACTGAAAGAGGTCAAACGCCTGCCGATGTCCAAGCCCTCGGGCAAGTACAACGTCCACAACAAGATCACGTTTTCCAGCGGAACGAGCCATTGATCATGAACGAGATGCCTCTCCAACCTACGCAGGAAGAAGACGGCCGCTGGCCCATCTGGAAACTTGCGATCCTGCTGTATCCTTTTGCCGCAGGGGCTGTTGCCATCAACCTTTTCATGCTGTTTCTCATGCTGCAAGTCTTGGGCTTTGAGGCAATTTCTCCCGAAAGTTCAGTCGTTTGGGGGATTTTTCTGGGTGTGCCCGCGGCCTGGGCCTTTGCCAGATGGGCGCGGCGCCTGATGGACGAGGCGGATGCTTGACTATGGTCAAGGGCAAGCGCGGCACGAGCGTGTCTGGTGGTGTTCAACACGTCTGCAATGGAGCGCGCCATGAATTACGAAGCCTATTTCGAGACCGCCCTTGATGCGTTGCGCGATGAGGGCAATTACCGCGTCTTTGCCGAACTGGAGCGTCCTGTTGAACAGGCCCCACAAGCGGTTCAGCTGACGGAAGGCGCCCGCAGACCGGTGACGGTTTGGTGCTCCAACGACTACCTTGGCATGGGCAAATCCGCGCGCGTCCGCGAAGCCGTTGCACGCACTGCTCTCGCGGATGGTGCCGGTGCCGGTGGGACGCGTAACATCTCGGGAACGGCGCATTTGCATGTCGAACTGGAACGCACGCTTGCGCGCTTGCACGGCAAGGAAGCCGGGCTGCTCTTTACATCAGGCTATGTGTCCAATTGGGCCTCGCTGAGCACGCTTGGTGCGAAGCTGCCGGATTGCACCATCCTGTCGGACGCCAAGAACCACGCCTCCATGATCGAGGGGATTCGTCACTCCAAGGCCAACAAGGTCATCTGGAAGCACAACGATCCTGAAGATCTTGACCGGAAACTGGCCGCATTGCCGGCGCATGGGGCAAAGATCGTCGCCTTTGAATCCGTCTACTCGATGGATGGCGATATCTCTCCCATGGCCGAAATTGTCGAAGTGGCCGAGAAGCACGGCGCCATGACGTATCTCGATGAGGTCCACGCTGTTGGGCTCTACGGCGAGCGTGGGGGCGGAATTTCGCAGCGCGAAGGCCTTGCTGATCGCATCACGGTGATTGAAGGCACGCTCGCCAAGGCCTTTGGGGTCATGGGCGGATACATCGCGGCCTCGGCCGCTCTGTGTGACTTTGTGCGCTCCTTTGCCAGCGGGTTCATCTTCACCACAGCGCTGCCGCCTGCTTTGGCGGAAGGCGCGCGTGTGTCTGTGGAACACCTGATGGCCTCCAATGCCGAGCGCGAGGCGCAACAACGCAATGTGGCGCGTCTGCGGGCACAGCTCGACCATTTCCGCATCCCACATATGGAGAACCCGAGCCATATTGTGCCCGTCGTTGTCGGGGATCCGTTCAAAGCAAAGTTTCTGAGCGATACACTCCTTGAGCATTATGGCATCTACGTTCAGCCCATCAATTATCCCACGGTTGCCAAGGGAACGGAGCGCTTGCGCATTACACCGTCCCCTCTGCACACCGAGGCTGACATCATGCATCTGAGCCGGGCTCTGTCTGATCTGTGGTCTCAATGCGCCCTGAGCCGCGCGGTGGCCTGATAGGCCGCCCGCGCGCCTGCATTGAAAAGTGGCCTCACTCGTCCCAGTGAGGCCGCTTTTGGTTGCGCGTTAGAGCATTTCGACGGAAACCTGAGACATCGCGCATCACAAAAATCACGGGAAAGCATTTGCTTGGCAGTGTATTCGTGATCCAGGTTTTTTGCGAAGCGCTGAAAATGGAAACTTGAGGGTCAGGCGGCTTTCCGAACAGCGTTGACCAAAGGCTCGGGCAGTTCGAATTCCGCCAGGACCCGAGCGCGGCTTTCGCCAGACATCTTGCGTGCGGTTTTCGCGACAATATCGAGCACTTTGTCCTCCGCATGCTTTGCCGCGAAATCAGCAAAATACCATTTGAGAAAAACAAAGCAGATCACATCTTCCAGCATCTGTACTTCATGATCGCGTTTGATGCCTTCCTTGCGCAGCAAAACACCCACGCGCGCGCAGGATTGTGCATCGTAGCCTGCGTCTTGCATCAATCCCGCCAGCCTGTCGCCATGCGCGCGACCCTGATCGCGACGCCAGGCCAAATATCCGGCACGACCCTCGGGATAATCCGAGCGCAAAAGCGTCCAACGCTCTATGTGCTGGCCGCGGGCGGCAATCTGCAAAACATCAGACACCGTCTGCCCGAACAGGCGCTCCAACTCGGAACTCATACGTTCGCCATATAGAAGCGCCTCGGGTTTCGCCTCGCCCGCTTCATCCACCTCCGTTTTTGGATCAGCGGCATTCGCCTTGTCGATGGCGTCCAAAACGCGCGCAAGTTTTGCTTCGCTCATAGGCGCGCGCTCCATGCTTCGGCCGGGTCTTCCTCGGCGTAGTGGCTGAGCTCTTCCACGGATTCGATAACGGCGTGATTTTTGCGGATCGTGACACCGTGGCCTTTCAAGCGACGGAAAGCGCGTGAAAGTGACTCGGGTTTCATCCCCAACCATGCTGCGATCAGCACCTTGTCATAAGGCAGGACGACCGTGCATGTGCTGGAATTGTCTGGGCATAGGGTCAAAAGGAAATCGGCAATGCGCTGTGCTGCCGTGTGAGATTTCAGCTGTTCCACATGTGTGATCAGATCATTGCGTTGCCGCATCGCACCTTTGAGAAGCGCGAGACAAAGATTTAAGTCTTCATCAATTGCCTTTTGCAGCACGCAGCCATCCAGTTGGGCGACAAGCGCGTCTGTGACGGCCTCCGCACCAGTTGTGTAATTGGCGTTTCGCAATGCGGTTTCTTCGCCAAAGCAACCTGCCTTGGAAAAAATTCCGACAACTGCTTCGCTGCCGCATGAAGACAAGCGGTAGGTTTTGATCCAACCATCTAAAATAATAAACATACTGTGGGCGCTTTCGCCCTGGAGATAAATTGAGGCGCCCCGGTCCAGAGGTCTCAGAACGGAACGCTCGAGAAGATGTTCAACATCTTGCTGTTTCAGGTTGCGGAAAATCGGTGACCGCATCGCAACGGCGTGTAGGTTTTCGATGATCGTCGTCCTTCGTGGCTAGTGAAGACTCGCTTCGACGTACGTTATTTCAGATTCGCTTCCCGACTCCTTTGGTAGCACTGCGATGGGAATGGCATCTTTGAGCTACCTCAATTAAATCAAACCTTTGTTCATTTTTATTTTGACGAGTGCGGCGATAAGGCTAATTGGTTTTTTCCCGCTGGTATGATCCAAGTGGCTGCGGACGACATCGGAGGCGCACGCACATGCAAGTTGCAGTCCTATCGATCGAAGACCGTGAAGCGCTGAGATCCTCAGATATTTGTAGAAATATGAATGATGCGATGTTGGAAAACATCGTCGCTCATGGCTCGATTATCGAACGCGAGAAGTCAGCCTTTTTGTTTGAGCAGGGCGCTCAGGCGGATCGGGTTTTCATTGTTCTGAATGGATGGATTCAGATAAAACGCGTTGAGCGTGATGGCTCCGATACGATGATCGCTGTTTTCCAGAAAGGTCAGAGCCTGGCAGAGATAGCAGCGCTCCTCGAACGGCCCTATCCCGTGTCAGCGCAAGCCATGACCGCCGTGCGCCTCTTCGCTATTCGCAGCAGTGAACTGATCGAACTTCTGCAACAAGACAGTGGTGTCCTGTCCAGCGTTCTGGGCTCGCTCTATCAAAAGCTGCACGTGCTCGTGAATGAGGTCGAAGCCCTCAAATCGCGCACGTTGAAAGAGCGTTTGGCGATGTTCCTGTTGGAAAACATTGCAAAGGACGGCAATTCAAAAGTTCTGACCTTGCCCTATGACAAGTCGCTCATCGCCGCGCGCATTGGTACGAGCCCGGAGCAGTTGTCTCGCACGTTCAAAGGCCTGAAAGAGTTCGGCGTCACTATCGAGGGCCGTATCGCGCAGGTCGAAGACCCGGAGATTTTGCGCCAGATGCTGTTGAAAACGTAGGCATCACACTACGCCCACACATCACTTCACGCCAGGTCAGGTTGAGCTGCGCACAAGCAGTTCCGCATCCGGGAAGTTTTGGAGCATCGTCTGAATGTCCACCCGCGACAGACAGCTCGCAGCGGTCGACAGGCCGTCTGCGAGTGTTGCCGTTGGGGCTGCTATGCTGATGACGCGATAGCCCGTCAGCGGCTGCCCGTTGCGCGCATCGATCAGATGACTTTGCCCATCGGGAAGGAGGGTCCCTCTGGAGGCAGATGTCGCAATGGCCCGATCGTTCAGGACATGCCGTGCAAGGAGGCGCCCGTTGGGGTCTGCCACGCCCACATGCCAACCCGCGCGCGATGCATCCGGACGGCCCAACGCACGCGTTTCGCCTGCATTGACTGCGACGTTTTTGAGCCCCTGACGTGCGAGCAGCCGTGTCACCTGATCAGTGATGTAGCCTTGCGCAATGCCATTCAGTGTCAGGCCCATGCCGGCCTGTGCGAGAATGATGCGACTGCCGTCCTGCGTGACGTCTGACAGCGAATGGCTGTGGCGCACCAAAGACGGGTCTTGCTCTGAGAAACGCGCCTGCAGGATCGGTTGGACGCTCGGGTCAAAGGCGCCTTGCGAGGCGGACCAAATCTGACGAGACAGGGAGAGGACTTCCAGCAATTCAAATTCAGGCGCGGCCAATGCGCCGTCCCGGTTGAGCCGGCTGAGGTCGGATCCCGGGTCATACAGGCTGAAGATGCGTTCCAGCCGTGTGATCTCATCGCTCACTTGAGCAAATACCTCGTCTGCCTCACTTTGAGGCAGCCCAGCGATTGAGATGGAAGAGGCCGCACCAAGCGCCGCGCCGGACCACCGCGCTGTTGGAGCCTGCGCGCGCGCGCGCGTGGACAACCCGGCAAGTGAAGCAGCAGCACTGATTTGGAGGAAGCGCCTGCGGGATTGGGTCATGAGCCTTGCTCCTCCTCGAGCACGTATTCCACCGGTGCCAAATAGGCGTCGGAGGGGACATCGGTCTTTTGGTAGATCTCACCTCCAAAGCTTTCCGCAAAGCTCTGAGCCGCGGATTGCGAGGCGAACGGAACGATTTCCGGCACGCCCATACCGCCCATGCGCTCGGAGCCCACAACGTACCAGGCCCCGCCTGACAGCATCCAGTTGTCCGCGCCGGGTGTGCTCCAGGGCACATCAGCCATATTACTTACGTAGACCGCCGCGATATAGCCGTCCTGCTCGGCACTGGCGAGATATGTGAATGCGTCACGGACCTGCGCAAAGAAGATCGGATCGGGAAAGCCATCGAGGAAAATCTGCGCCTTGGGGCCGGGGTGCTCGGCGATATTCATCATGCAATAATGCGCGATGGCGTCCTCAGTCATCGAGACAGGTTCGGGCAGGGTGGCGATCTCTTCCTTGCAAGCGCAAAGCACCACAAGGGCCAGACAAACAAGTTTCTGTTTCATTCGATCCTCCGACCAAAAGCGACACGGGCGATAGCCAGACCGATGAGAGGCCAGGCCAAAAGCGAGGTGAGGGCGACCCAACCGGGCAAGAGATCCGAGGCGGTATGAATGCCGGTGGCCAAAGCCTGGTCCGGGGAGGCGGTCACGGTGAAGAGACGCAGGGCATCCGCCGGGTTGGCGGCCAGCAGCCATGGGAACACCTCACGGCTGAACGTCCCGCCATTGTCCCAGACAACGACGACCAGCAGGATCAGATCGAACAGAACGACGAGGATCAGCCAGACAAACCCTGCCGCCCCCGCAGATGCCGCTACAGAGCGGCTCAGGGCCGAGATCACGTAGCCAAATGCCAGAAAGCTTGCGCCAAGCAGGATGGCGCCGCACATGAGGCGCGCCAGTGAGAGCAAGCTTTCGGGGCCAACTTCGCCCAACACGAAAGCCAAAGCGCCAGCTGATCCGAACCCGATGATCACGGCAATCGCCAGACCGGTCAGATGGGCCAGAAACTTCCCGATCAGCAATGTGCCGCGCGAGACAGGGTAGCTCAGCATGAGCGATAGCGCGCCACGCTCGGAGTCGCCCGAGATCGTCTCAAAGGCCATCAGCAGAGCGACGAGCGGCACGAGATAGACCGCGAGCGTCGTCATCGAGGCCACCGAAATGGTCAAGAGATCGACGCGCAACGCGCCGGAATTTGTTGTCCCGGCCAGGGTAAGTGCGAGAGCAAAGACGCTCAACAGGATCGTGGAGATCATCAGCCATCGGTTGCGCCGCAAGATGCGGAATTCCGTATCGGCCAGGGCTGCGACGGCGTTCATGTGCGTCCCCCCGTTGAATAGTAGCGGTAGAGATCTTCGAGAGACGGCGGCGTGATATCAACGTCGCGCACAGCGGATCCCAGGGCCGCGATTTCGCCCAGCCTGTCCATCTTTTGCGAAGCTTGGCAGTCAAACTCCACCCGGCTGCCATTGATCCGTTTGCCGCCAAAGCGATCGTGCAGCGGACCGGCATCAGCCTCAGCTGTCAGGCGAATGCGTGTGGGCAGGGCGGCTTGCGCGGTCAATTGCTCCAAAGGCGCATCGGCCACAAGCTGGCCTGCGCGCAAAATGGCAATCCGATCAGTGCGCGCTTCAATTTCCGTCAGAGCGTGGGACGCAATGATAACAGCAGCGCCCGTTGCGCTCAGATCATCGACAAGTGCGTAGAGATCCTGCCGGGCAATCGGATCGAGGCCGCTTGTGGGTTCATCCAACAGGGCCAGCATGGGCTGACCCAGAAAGACCTGAGCCATGCCGAGGCGCTGGCGCATGCCCTTGGAATAGGTGCGAATGCGCCGTCCGGCGGCATCGCTGAGCCCAACGCGCTCCAGAAGCGCGTCCGCCTGCGCGCGGGGCACATCGGCCAGCTTGGCAAAGAGGTACAGTTGCTCACGCCCGGTCAGGGACGGATGAAAGGCCACGGATTCCGGCAAGTAGGATACGGCCTTGCGCGCAGGCTTGCTGCCCGGCGAATGGCCCGCGATTGAAATTGATCCCGTCTCAAGAGGCAAAAGCCCCAGAATGGTCTTCATCAAGGTGGATTTGCCCGCGCCATTATGCCCGAGCAGCGCGAGACGTTCGCCAGCGCGCACGTCAAGTGAGATGTCCCGAATGCCGTTTTGCCCGCTGAACTGGCGGGTAATCTGCTCAATGGCAAGAACGTGGTTAGCCTTCATGCTGCTCTCCCCAACGTGGCGGCTCCAGCGTGATGGGAGACATCAGGGGCCGTGTGTCCATGACGCCACCTGCGGTCAGCGCGGGAAATTCCGATTGCGCCCATTGCACCAGCTGCACAGCGGGCGAGCCCAGCAGGAGCCGCGCCGCAGGTTGGCTCCAGAGCACCTGATCGATGCTGTCGTTCGGGCGATACGTTCCGTCCGCAATGCCATCTGCATTCAGATCAGTTGCCGCAAAGTCCGACCAGTAATTTCCAACGCCATCTTCTGCCCAGTCCAGCCATTTGGTCGAGACGTATTTGACCTGGGTGCGATTGCCGATGAAAGCATTGCCAGTGAGCTTGTTGCGCTCGGAGCCTGCGGTGAAATGCACGCCGATGCCACAGCGCTCGAACCGGTTGTTGGTGATCGTATTTTTGTGGGCATTGTAGACGAAGAGGCATTTGGTGGCGCCGTCTTTGACATAATTGTCGCGAACCTCTGAGCGGTTGGCGAAATTGAGCATCACGCCATGCTCCCGGTCCCCGATTGAGGCATTACCGATCACGCGCACATTACGCGAATACATGATGGCAAACCCTAGATGGTTGCCGATGGAGATATTACCCGACACCTCGCTGTCATTGGCATACATGTAGTGCACAGCAAATCGCAAATCGCGGAAGCGATTGTTTTTAAATAGGTTCCGCTTGGAGGTATTGACGAATATCCCGTCGCGCCCCCAACGGACATCATTGCCCACTACTTCTGTGCCTGCGGCGTTCCAGAGGTAAATCCCGTTGCCGCGCCGGTTCATGCGGTGGTCCTGCCGGCCTTCAATCACATTGCCTTCGACGCGTGCGTTTTGCGCGCCATGCACGTCGATGCCGTAGAGATTGCCTTGCAGAACAGTGTTCGTCACGCGCGCGCCCTTGGCCTTTTTGGTCAGGGTGATGCCTGCGTCCTTCGTCTCATGGCTGTCGCCAGAGCCGGTGATATGGAGTGCGTGCACATGCACGTTTGGCGCGGACACTGTCAACACGGAGCCTTCCCCATTGCCGATGATCGACACGCCCTCCTGCCCCTTGAGGGTCAGGGTCTTCTCGATAATCCCCGGGCCAGCATACTGGCCGGGTTGGAGCAGCAGAACCGAGCCCGGTTCTGCTGCGTCCAGGAGAGGCTGTAGCTGCGTGCCAGCCGCGGCCACAGGGCCGGACAGACACACAAGCAGACTTAATTTCAGCCACAGCCTCATTTCTCAGGTCGCCCGCGGCTCGACGAACATCCGGCCGCGCATCTCCATATGGAGCGCGTGGCAGAACCACTGGCAGTAGTACCAATGCACGCCGGGGCGATCTGCCGTGAAGGTGATGGACGCGGTCTGTTGCGGTCCGACCTCCATGGCGACGCCATGGTTGGACAGGCAGAAGCCGTGGGTCACATCGTCGATGTCATCAAGGTTGGTGACATAGATCGTGACCTCATCGCCCTGTTGCACTGTGAACTTCTCGAGGCTGAATTCCGGCGCGATGGAATACATGTAGACCCGCACCTTGTTGCCGTCCCGAATTGGTTCGGGATGACCATCCTCAAGATCAACACCATCCGCGGCCGCTTGTTGGCGCGCATCCTCCCACGAGGGGTCATCTCGGCTGTAGACGTTCACCGGATTCACCTTGGAGGCATGCACGATGATGCTGTCATGGGGTTCGGCAAATGTTGGGCCATCATGCACGACCTTCATCTCATCGCTGGAGATGTCGATGAGCTGCTCGTTCTCGGGCTTGAGTGGTCCGGTGTTGAGGAACCGGTCCTTGGAGAACTTGTTCATCGAAATCAGCCACTTGCCATCCGCTTCAGCGGTCTCGCCCATGGAGGTCGAATTGTGGCCCGGCTGATAATGCACATCGACCTTGGAGATGATCGGGTCCACATCGGCGCCGTTATAGGCCTCAATCGCCTTGTCCATGTTCCACTTGGCCACCTGCGAATCCAGGAACAGCGTGGTGAAGCAATTGCCCTTCCCGTCAAACGCGGTGTGAAGCGGACCAAGGCCCAACTCGGGCTCGGCGACAATGGCGGAGCGCGGGTCGGCATTGTCGGAGAACAGCGCATCGACTTTCGTTACATCGATGACGGAGACTGTCGGAGACAGTTTGCCATTGATCACGATGTGCTTTTTGTCCGGCGCTGCGTTGCACCCATGCGGGCTGTTGGGGATCGGGATGTAGCGCGTGAGCTGTGAATTGGCAGTCTTGCGCCCATCGAGCACCCGCACACCGTTGAGGATCTGGCCTTCTCCCGCAGCCACGGCTGCTTCAATCGCCGCAATGTTGAAGACGACGCAATGGTCCGTCTCATTTGCGGTCATCTCGGCAAGGTTCATGCCCATCTCGGAATTGTAGGATGTGGCAAAGGCATATTTGCCCTGATAATCCGCATCGCAGTTATCAAGGTTGCCCGACACGATCACCTGCCAGGCGACCTTCATCTCATCGCCGTCGATGGCGGTGAAGATGTTGACGTATTCCTCAGGCTTGTCGAGCACAGAGCCGTCATTCACGAGCGGCGCTTCGTGTTCGCCATTGGCGAAGACATAGCCTGTGCGGGGATATTTCTGCGGACGCATACCATGGATATCCGCGGCATTGGGGATCTCGATGATCTTGTCGCACTTCATGACATCGCAGCGGATCCGGGCCACGCGGGTGTTGGCCTTGTCATTGGCGAAGATGTAACGCCCGTCATAGGTCCCGTCGGTGAAGGACATGTGCGGGTGGTGCAAATCGCCGTTGTCGTAGGTTTTCATGCCGCGCTTGGCGAGCATTTCCTTCGTTTCGGGCAGGAGGCCTTCAGTGAGGACCTTGAGGCTCTCATTGGTCTGGCCCCAACCTGTAGCGGAGCAACGGTTGAAGACGGGGATCCGCATCAGCTCGCGCATGGACGGGAAGCCCAGAATCCGCACTTCGCCCGTCTGGCCGGAGGACCAGAAGCCGTAGTATTCGTCCAACTCACCCGGTGCGAGGTTGAAATGGCCCTCTGCCGCCCGCGCAGGCGTGGCGGAGCCCAGCCATGCGGTTCCCGTGGCGGCAGCAGTGGCACCCACGGCACCAGCGCTCATCAATTGCCGGCGGTTTAACCGCATCCGGGCTTTTTTCTCTTCTTCAGACATGTTCAGCCTCCTTTTTGAGGGTTCCGGGATGCGCTGCGAATGTCGCGAGCGGATCTCCCGAGGCGGCCACCTTGGCGCGCCGTTTCACTTGTTTGATGATGACCGGGCACTTGGCCTCGGATTGGTAGAGCACCTGGCAATGCATGCAGTTGATGCATTCATTGGGGTTGATCTCACCGGTGGGATGAATGGCCTCGACGGGGCACTCGTTGGCGCAGGTGTGGCAAGGGTTGCCGCACTCACGGTAGCGTTTGAGCCAGTCAAACATGCGGATGCGCGCGGGGATCGCGAGTGCGGCGCCGAGCGGGCACATGTAGCGGCAATAGAACCGCTCGATGAACAGCCCGGCGATGAGGATCGCCAAGGCGAAGACCACAAAGGGCCAGTCGCGCACGAATTTCAGTATGATGGCTGTCTTGAAAGGCTCGACCTCCGCCAATTGCTCCGCCTGGCCCAGCGAGCCCAGCGAGACGGCGAACAGCGTCAGGAAGATCATGTATTTCAGAGGCCAAAGCCGCTCATGCAGGCCCCAGGGCAGCTGCACCTGCGGGACGCGGGCGAAACGCGCCAGCTTGTTGGTCAATTCCTGCAACGCGCCAAAGGGGCAGAGCCAGCCACAATAGGCGCCACGCCCCCAGAAGAGCAGGGCGGCGGCAATGGCGAACCATTGGATGAAGACCAGCGGATCCAGCAGGAAGGCTTCCCAAGTAAATCCAGTCTTGAGCGATCCCGCCAATGCAAGGAGGTTGACCACCGAGAGTTGTGCATTGGTCATCCACCCCAGAAAGACGAGCGAGACCGTCAGGAAACCGATGCGGAACCAATAGAAGGCGCGCGCATTGCGCGTCACTTGCTTCTGGAAGAAGAACACGCCCGTGAGCGTCAGGAGCATCGCGCCAAGCACACCGATCTCGACCGTCTTGTCGCGCCAGATTCGCTGCCACAGCTCGGTCTTGGCTGTGGCCTCATCTTCCACGGCAGCGTGGACCACCGGCGCGGCTTTGATGAAGCGTGCGGGCAATTGGTAGCCCAGATCGAAGGTCAGAAAGGCTTTCTCGACAGGCCCGGTGGCGCGTTGCACCAGCAATTGCAGGCGCCAGGGCTCAGCCGGGTCAAACTCGGCATCCGCCGGGATCTTGAACAGATCAAGCTCCGTAAATGCCGGTGCGTCGGGGGCCGCGATCCGGCCCAGACGTTTGTGATCCCGGTCAAAGAACCGCAAGCCGCGATCGCCCTGAATGAGCTGAATGCGGTCGAAAATCCCGCCACGGACATAGCCTGAGCCTTTGAAGGAATAAGGGCCGCGTCCCACGACGAGAATGGCCTCCTCGCCCTCTTCCAACCAATCCTGAAGATTGGCGTATTCCGCATCGCCCAGCAGCGTCCGGCCAATCGTCGGCATGGAGACAAGGGCGGCGCTCATCTCGATAAAGGTGTCGCCGGGATCGCCTGGCTCAGGGCGCTCGGCGGCTTTGGGATCGCCCGATTGGGTAAAGGCCTGATTGACCTGCCCAATGTCGAGGGAGAGCTGCCTGATCGAGCCATCTCCCAGAAGGGTGAACCAATCGCTGACGCTTTCGTCGCTCCGGTCCACCTCGCGGCGCGGTGCGGCCACTTGCGCTTCCAGCCCGCCAAGCCCCAGCATCCGGGCTACCTTGATCCCGGCACGGACAAGGGAATCGTCGATGACCATGATCGTGACCGTGGCGCCCGAGATGATGTCGAGCTCATGGGCGGAGCCGCCCGAGGCCGCCTCGGCTTTGAGGTCCAGCCCGCGGTACCCTTCGGTGAGCGCTTTCACCTTCCGGTCAGGAATGCCAATAAGCACAATGGGCTCGGAGTGTTTGACGAGATATGCGGCTGTGAGCACCGCGTCGGCATCAATACCTGCAACCACATGGATGGGCTTGCCGGAATACCCCGTGGTGCCCACGAAATCTGAGGTCAGAAAAACATGCGCGACCGTGTCACCGCCTTTGAGCACGGGAGCGGTCTTGCTCTCGGGATCAATCGCGCCAAAACCGTCGGCATCCGCGACAAAGTCTTGCGCTGTAAGGTCTGGCAGGAATTTTGCGAGCGTATCAGCCTGCACTGAAGATGCCATCGCGCAAAACGCCATAAGGCACAGGCTCGCCAATATTTGAGTAGCAGCAAGTCTTCGCATGGGCCGTGTGTCCTCCGGCCCCGATTGTCAAAATCTGGCCGGAAACCACCTTGACTTTGGTTAGGTTTGACCACTGCTGGCGTTCACAAAAAAGCGCCGCGCGAGAGGCGCGACGCTTGGGTTTGTGTTGCGTTATGAGAGCCTTACTCAGCCGGCACGCCTACAGCCTCAGTGCTCTTGGGCGTGCGTTTCCACGCCATAGCCCCAATGACCAGAGCAGGCCATGCCACTACGGCAATCCACCAGCCATTGAGCCCGCCCGCTATCAGCGCGGTGCCAATCAGGCCCGCTTGCACGAGGTAGTAGCTCAGGGGCAGCAGGACTTTGCGGATGATCTCACCCTCGCGGTTGATCAGGCCCACGGTCGCGGAGGCTGCCACCACATTATGCACGCAGATCATATTGCCCGCAGCACCGCCCACAGCTTGCAAGGCCACAACGATGGCCGCACCAGCTGCACCCAGACCAATTTGATCAGCCGTTGAGAACTGGAAGAGCGAGAACATCATGTTGCTGATCGTGTTCGACCCGGCAACAAAGGCGCCCATGGCCCCGATTGTCGGTGCAAACAGTGACCAGCTTTCGCCCGCAGCCGCCGCAATGCTTTCGGCCAGAACGATGGGCATGCTCGCCATGCTTTCGGAAGCCGAATTCAGGAAGACCTTGACCATGGGCACGGCCAGCAAAAGTGCGGGCGCGGCCTTGATCATGGTCCGCACCGCGGCGCGGAACGCGTGGCTATAAGTCTTGATCGGCATCTTGTGCAACGGGATCGTGAGCAGCGAAGCTGCAATCAGGATCGAGCCTGGCAGGTAGAGCGGCGTGACTTTCACACCAATGCCCGAGCCAAAGAGATCACTCATGGCCAGCGTCACGGAAGGCGAGACAAGCAGAGCCTTGATCTCGGGGATCGTGCGCGTCAGCACCAGCAGCACCACGACGACACCGTAGGGCGCCCAGGCGCGCATGGTGTGCATCACACGGCCATGGATAGGGGGGTCTTCGTGCTGTTCCTGGTGGTGATCACCGCTCCAGTTGGCTTCCCATTCCGCGCGGGGTGGGAATTGGAAGTCATCTTTCGGCAGGAACCAGCCTTTGCGCGCGGCAGGCACAACAATCAGCAGAGCAATGATGCCACCCACGAGCGAGGGGAATTCCGGGCCCAGAAGGGCTGCGATGATGTAGTAGGGCACCGTAAAGGCAAAACCTGCAAAGAGCGCGAATTTCCAGGCGCGCAGACCTTCGCGGAAGGAGCGTTTTTCACCGAAGAAGCGTGTGAGCATGGCCACCATGAGAAGCGGGATCAGCACGCCGATCATCGCATGCACCATCGCAACATTTGTTGCGATATGCATCAAGTAGTCCATGAAGCCCATGGGTGCGATCGCGCCTTCGACCAGTGGTTGGTCAACAAGCCCGGTCTTTACACCAACCAGAATGGGCGTGCCCACAGCGCCGAAAGAGACCGGCGTCGATTGGATGATCAAGGCGATCATCACCGCGCCCATGGCAGGAAAACCCATAGCGACGAGAAGCGGAGCAGCAATGGCCGCGGGTGTCCCGAAACCGGATGCGCCTTCGATCAGCGCGCCAAAAAGCCATGCAATGATAATGGCTTGTACGCGACGGTCTGGCGAGATCCGGGCGAAGCCAAGCCGGATTGACCGGATGCCGCCGCTTTCTTCCAAGGTATAAAGCAGCAAGATCGCGCCAAACACGATGAATAGCAGGCTGACTGCGGTCACGACGCCATTCACAGACGCGCCGGCCACGACTTCGGGGGCTGTCCCCCACAAAAACAAGGCCGTCAAGGCCGTCACACCATAGGCGACAGCCATGGAAAACTTGGCGGAACGGGCCAGGACGACGAGTAGCAGAAACACCGTCGCAATTGGCAGCAACGCCAACAAAAAGCTGAGTACTGGGGACATATCTTCCTCCATCCCAAACGGGCTTGGGCGAACCTTGCCGCCCAGTTCACGATCCGGTGGCGTATCGCCTTGCCGGATCAATTCGGTTTCACCCTGTTTGCGGCTGATCACGTCCAGATCAGTCGGCGTGTCTGATGGTTTGTTGACCTGCGACACGCATGCCCGGTGAACTGCCGTGCACGTCCGGCTGCCGGGATCGTTCGTGTGAAATAGCCTCTGCAGTGCATGTGCCGGTCATCGCGGCACGAGTCTATTTGTGCGGAGCGGGATTTCACTTGGTATACAATGGTAAACTAAATTTACCTTTTGAGTCGATGCGTCAAAAGGCCTTGGCGAAAAACTGGAGATTTTGAGGATTTTGCTCTAGTGTGCACATCGCGAGATGTTCCTTATTTTAAAGGCTTTAATGCAATGTCGAGTGTGCGAGTTGTGTGTTCAGGTCTGATGTCGTTCACACGACATTCATCAGAAGTTGATCACAATGCACGCCGATTCTTGTTATGCGCGACTCATCCCGAGTGCGGAAAGACGTGGGCCTTTTGACACAAGCGAAACCTCCCCTTGATAAGACCAGCCCCGGTTCAACACGGGAGGTTGCCGATCAGATCGCCGCGCTCGATGTGGATGAATTCAAGGACACGCTGGAGCTGCGGGCGACGCTGGATTACATGGCGGTCAAGATGGCGGCGGACCAACGGAGCGACG
This sequence comes from Primorskyibacter sp. S187A, assembly GCF_049800955.1. Classification (NCBI taxonomy): domain Bacteria; kingdom Pseudomonadati; phylum Pseudomonadota; class Alphaproteobacteria; order Rhodobacterales; family Roseobacteraceae; genus Primorskyibacter; species Primorskyibacter sp. S187A. The sequence continues at coordinate 866,401 of NZ_JBNAGA010000002.1, forward strand.
CGGATTGCGACAAGCTCCGTGTCTGTGCTGTGTCGATTGAGGCCGTTTGTGGCGTGGTGGATATCGAGGCGGCAATTGCAAGCGAAGTTGCGCTCTATGCTGCCATCTACAGTGCCACCCAAAATGACATGTTGTGCCAGCTGGCCGATGGATTTGGGGAACGGATTCAGGAGAATATACGGCAAAACAGGCTGCGCCTGAACGGCTCGGAAGTCACACGGCGCATTTTGCGCGATCAGCAGGGTGATATTATCGATGCCATTCTGCGCAAGGATGGGGTTGCGGCGGGCGACGCGTTGCTATTGCATTTGGCATTTATCCGCGAAGCGCTTGTTGAACTGGAGGCGGTCGAGCTGCGCCTTGCTCAAATTCAGAAGAATCTGGACAACGCGAAGCTCTGCATGGACCCTGAAGGCGCGCCCAGCTAGCGGATCACAAAGACCGATTGGGTCGCATGCCGTGCAACGCGCGCCGCGTTGGGTCCAATGAGATAATCCTTGAGTTCGGGGCGATGGGCCCCCACGAAAATCCCGTCTGCATTCAAGGAATTCGCCATCTTGATGATCTGATCATAGACGGTGCCATGGGTGATATGCAGCTCTGTATCAATCGCTTCAGGGATCGCAGCCTTCGCCCAATCCGCGAGAGCGGTCCTGACTTTGGCAGTAACGTCCTTGGAGATTTGTTGATTGAGAGACGCCCCGACAATGGCCATGCCAGCATCCGGGATCACGTTGAGAATGTGGAGCTTGGCGTTCTCAGCCTTGGCCATTGTTGCCGCCGCATGCGCCGCACGCGCCCCGCCTTCAGGATCATTGATATCGACGGTCAGGAGAAGTGTCTTGAACATGTTTCGCCCTCCTTAGAAAGCAGGCTGCGTAGCGCGCCCACGCTGGATCAGGACAAGCCCCGCCAGCAGCAGCAGCGCAGGAATGAAGAAGAGTTCCTTCGGCATACGATCATTTTCTATCTCGACCTTCACGATCTCGACTGGAGAATCGCCGTAGTAGTCAAACTCCTGCCCCGATATGGGTTGAATGGCGTCGCTGCCGCCGAAGGGTTCGTCGATCAGAAGCTTGTCGCCCTCTTCCAGCACCAGCAATCCTTCCGCATCAAGCGTACCTGCGCCCGCAGAGGGCAAGACAATCGTCACGGGCCTTACTTTGGCGGTATCGAAATCAGGGCCCTGAACGGTAATGCGGACTTCTTTGCCTTCGGGGGTGGCTTCCATCAGCGCCAGGGCGGCGGGCCCTTGGGCGGTAGTGTAGCGCTCTGAGATCTGATCGAGGAAGAAGTCCGGTCGGAAGAGCATAAAGGCGATAAACAAGAGTGCCGCGCTCTCCCATTTTCGCGATTTCGATATGAAATAGCCTTGGGTTGCGGCGGCAAATAAGAGCATCGCAATCAGGGATATGAAGAAGACGAGGATGGCTTTCGCAAAGCCCACGTCAATCAACAGCAAATCCGTGTTGAAGATGAACAGGAAGGGCAGGAGCGCCGTGCGGATATCATAGGCGAAGCCCTGCACCCCGGTCTTGATCGGATCGCCGCGTGAGATGGCCGCCGCCGCATAGGCGGCAAGCCCGACCGGTGGCGTGTCATCCGCGAGGATCCCAAAATAAAAGACGAAAAGATGAACTGCAATGAGCGGGAAGATATACCCGGCTTGCGCACCAACGCTGAGAATTACGGGCGCCATCAGGGACGAAACAACGATGTAGTTCGCAGTCGTGGGCAGGCCCATCCCGAGGATCAGTGACATGACGGCAACGAGGATCAGCAGGATCCAGATATTGCCGCCTGCAACCAGCTCGACAACCTGTCCGATCACCTGATGCGCGCCGGTGAGGCTGATCGTGCCGACGATGATTCCGGCGGCCCCTGTGGCCACACCGATGCCGATCATGTTGCGCGCGCCAAGGATCAGCCCGTCAATGAAATCACGCCAGCCCTGGGTTGTGGCGGCACTGATCCCGCCACCGCGGAAGAAGGCTTTGAGGGGCCGGTGGGTCAAGGCGACGATGATCATAAAAATCGTGGCCCAGAAGGCCGACAGCGATGGAGACAGCCGATCGAGGTTGTCCGTCCGCACCATCAGGTTCCAGACCAGAATGAAGATCGGCAGCGAGAAATAGGCCCCCCCGATCAACGTGGGTGTAAGCCGGGGGGCTTCCAGAGGACCGTCGTTTTCGTCCATCGACACATCCGGATAGCGCGAGGCAAAGTAGACCAGAACAAGATAGAGCACGGCGACAATGACCAGAGCGCCATACACGCTCTCAGCCATGAACCCGTCGAGCAAGGCTCTGAGCAGGATCATCGCATAGGTGCACACGCCCAAGAAAATGAAGCCAGAGAGGAACAAGATCAGGATCAGCGCGGGGCCAATGTGACGCCCGGCCTTCTTGAGGCCCTGCATCTGCATTTTGAGCGCTTCAAGATGCACGATGTAGAGCAGCGCGATGTAGGAGATCACCGCGGGCAGAAACGCGTGTTTGACCACGTCGATATAGGGAATGTTGACGTATTCGACCATGAGAAAGGCCGCCGCGCCCATGACAGGCGGCGTCAGCTGACCGTTCGTGGATGAGGCAACCTCAACCGCGCCCGCTTTTTCCGCAGGAAAGCCGATGCGTTTCATCAAGGGGATGGTGAAGGTCCCCGTCGTCACCGTGTTGGAAATCGAGGAGCCTGAGATCATGCCGGTCAGCATGGATGACAGGACAGACGCCTTGGCCGGACCGCCCCGCAAAGCGCCCAACAGCGCGATGGCCACCTTGATGAACCAACCGCCACCCCCGGCCCGATCCAGCAATGCGCCGAAGAGCACGAAGAGGAAGATCATCGAGGTCGAGACTCCCAACGCCACACCAAAGACGCCTTCTGTCTGCATCCAATAGTGCCCAAGGGCCTTGGAGAGCGAGGCGCCGCCATAGTTTGTGATCTCTCGCGCCCATTCCGAGTAGCCGCCAAAGAAGGCAAAGGCCACGAATGTACTTGCAATGATGACAAGCGGCAGGCCGAGGGATCTGTAGACCGCGATCATCAGGACCATCATCCCGATCGATGACATCACAATGTCAGATGTGCTCCACAGGCCCGGCCTGTCCGCGATTTGAAACCGGAACACAACGAGATAGAGGCAAGAAGCCACGCCCAGGATGACCAGCGCCCAATCATAGGCGGGAATGCGATCCTTGGGCGACGTTTTGAACAGCGGAAATGCAAGCGTTGCCAGCATGATAGCGAAGGCGAGGTGCACGAAACGGGCTTGCGCCACGATATTGGCGAAGATGTTCATGCCGGTGGCTTGTGCGAGAACACCGGGCACCTTGGAGGCGATATAGAGCTGGAACAAAGACCAGACGATGCAGGTGCCGATGATGAGGTTGGCTTGCCATCTCGATGACGGGTTGCGCGCGCCGGTGTCGGCTTCTGCAACCATATCGTCGGCGGAACGCGCGTCGGTGTCTTGTGCCATTCTGGCCCCCTGTCCTTTTTCTCAAGGCTGCGTGTGAAGGCGGCCAGTGGCAAGCAAAATCTTACCGGATGCCTTGAAAGACCTGCGCTGCATCGGTTGAGCAGGCGCATTTTCCGGCATTGCATGACGCGTGATGGCATACTGGTCGATAGACGCTGACCTCGGGCTTTTTTCTTGCAACACGGGGGCCCAGGCCGCAGTGTTTTGACAAAAGCGAGGTGTGTCATGCGATTGCGCGGGGTGCGGGGGAGCCGCAATGTTGAAGACCGACGTGGCCAAAGGCGTCGGGGTGGTGGGATCCAGATCGGTGGACTGGGCCTCGTGGCGCTTCTGGCCATCGGGTATTTCACAGGCATTGATGTCACGCCTTTGTTGCAACAGCAGGGCGGGGGGCAGGTCAATGCGCCACAAGAGATCAGCGCCGAAGAGCAGCGCGCGGCAGAGTTCTCCTCGCGCGTTCTGGCGACGACTGAAGACGTTTGGTCCAAGGTCTTTCCGCAGCAAGTGGGCCAGCCCTACAGGCCACCCGTTCTTGTGCTCTATTCGGGGGTAACGCAATCGCCATGCGGTGGCGCGTCTGGCGCCACGGGGCCGTTTTACTGTCCCGCAGACAACAAGGCTTATCTCGACACGCAGTTTTTTGAGACGCTCTCGCGCGGGCTCGGGGCGCGCGGCGATTTTGCTGCGGCCTATGTCATCGCACACGAAGTTGCCCATCACGTGCAAAATGAGCTGGGCATCCTGCCGCGCGTTAATCAAATGCGCCAAAGGGTCAGCCGGGAGGAGAGCAATGCGCTCACCGTACGCCTTGAGTTGCAGGCAGATTGCCTCTCTGGCGTCTGGGCGCGGGCAGTGCAGGGGTTGTTGGAGCCGGGCGATCTCAGGGAAGCGCTCAATGCCGCGCGCATGATCGGCGATGATCACCTCCAGCGCCGCGCAGGCCGTGTGCCCCAGCCGCACACGTTCACGCATGGCACTTCTGATCAAAGAGAGCGCTGGTTTGAGCGCGGCTACAGCAGTGGTGACATGAACCGCTGTGACACGTTCGGCGCGCGCCAGCTGTAGGCGTTCCAAGTCCGCACAATGGAAGAAAGAAAGCCTCCGTTCTATGTGACAGGGGCTGAGGAAGTCACACGGATCGAAGGCTTCAGAGGACGGTGTCCGTCGTATCAGAGGTTATCTGGGTATTGCCTCTGCGTGTCCGTAAGATCGCATGTCCCGGGCTGCCATTCACAGGGAATAACCGCAGGCTATTCCCCGCAAGGCCGGGGCCTCAGGATTGCGTCAGCGTCATCAGGGGATGAGCCAAGCCAAACGTGCCCACGATCACCAGCGAGGCCGCCCAGGCGACATCAAGATTGAACCATGTCTTGCGCACGGCTTGCAGGCCAAACTTGATGTAGATGGCAACGGCAAGCATGCCGCCGGCAAGCGTCATCGCCAATGTGTGCACAATTGCAACGCTCAGAGCCGTGATAACGGAATTGCCCATCAGAGCCTGTGCCGCCGCATGCCCAGTGTCCTCAACACCGCAGAGGCCCAGATAAATCGGCACAAGCATCAAGCCTGCCCCATGGGCCAGCGCTGCGAGGAAGGACCAGAGTGCCAGTTTCGTGGGTGGCACGCGGGCAAGAAACCGGGGGTGTCGTCTGTTGATCATGAGGTAAATGCCCATGGCCACGACGATGAGCCCTGCGCCCACGCGAATGTGGGCCTCGAAATCGACGAGGAAGGCCACGATCGAGAAGGGCAGAAGGATCGCCATCATGGCGAAGAAGTGCCCGGCGGCCAAGGCAACGAGCGCTTTGGGCAGGGCTTTTCCGCGTCCTTCCATCAGCGCTGAAGATACGGCAAGTGGCCATCCCATGCCCGGGTTCACGCCGTGGTAAAACCCCGAGAGAATGACGGCCCACCACAGGGCCGTCACTGTCAGATCTTCGATCCCCATCAGACGTTGGGGTAGCAGAAGCTGTCAGTGGAGCAATCGCCCCCTTCCAGCCGGATCTGGTGGCTGCGATAGCCTTTGGGAAAGTCGATGTAGAAGTTCGGATCCAGCTCCAGACCGCCGTTTTCTCCAACATTTGCCATGACCATCTGGCCCCCTTCGTCATTGGGGTAGAACTGTTCATCCCATGTGGAATAGAGCGAGTTTGTCCAATAGACGCGTTTGCCGTCGCGGCTGACCTCGACCATCTGCGGCCCGTAGACATGGGGTTTGCCATTGGGATGGGGCGTGCCGCGGGCGATGCCGCCCGCTTCGACCTTGCCCACGAGCTTGGGGTTCCACGGGTCGGAGACGTCATATTGGTGCATCTCGCCCAAGCCCCAACAAGACACGTAGAGGAAGCGGTCATCGAGGCTGAGGTCGATATCCGTGACCAGCGGCGGCACGGCGGCAAAGCCTTGCAGCAGGGGCGGCAAGTTCTCGGGGTCCTCGGGGCGTGGGTCGATGGTGATGACTTTCTTGGCTTGCCACGTACCGTCGTCGCCCTTCCACCACGTGAAGATCGCGCCTTGCAGGTTGGTTGTGTCCACCACGACGCCGCAAAAACCGTAGGACTTCTTGGGATCATGGGCGGGCCTGATCTCCAAGGCCATCTGATGGTTTTCGCCCAGATCGATGGTCTGGACATTCTTGCGCTTGCGCAGGTCCCAGAAATGGATCGAGTGGCCGTATTTGTTGCTGAGCAGGTCTTCTGCCACGACGCCGTTTTCAAACTGCGGCGGCAGGCCCCATTCGGAGGAGACCATGTAATCCTGCGGCAGATTCCACCAGAAATCGTAGTGCTTGTCCTGGGGGCCGCGATCCATCTCGTACTGACCGATGATCTCGAAAGTTTCGCAATCCATGATGAAGATGCCGGGTGGGCCGTCGGTCCCGTCCTCGCCGCCGCCGCCGAGTGTGGAGACATAGATGCCTTCGGGGCCGCAATGGATCGTATGCGGGCGGGAATAGCCGGTCTTGGCAAAGACCTCCTCTGGCTCGATGATCTTGTGAATTTTCGCCTCTAGGGGCTCTTTCACATCGATGACATAGATCCGGCTGGAGCGGATGCCCGGCACAATCAGATAGCGGCGCTCCAGAAAGGCATGGCCTGTCAGTGGGCTGAGCGACGATGAGCACGCGTTCCATCCAAAGTGATGAAATTCATCGCCCTTATAGGGCATGATCACTTGATGGACGATCTGGCCATAGGTCTCCGAGTTCGGGTTCAGATCGACAACCGCAAGCCCGTCGGGCTGTGATCCATCCGGGCTTAGCATCACGGTGAAACCGAAGTTTTCAACGGGCGCCTGCATGGCGAGCTGAGCTGTCGGGTGAAATGTCGGATCGGGTCTTAAGTTCATTCGGTCGTCCTCCCGTTGACCATAAAAAAGAAGGACGGCAGTGCTCGTTGTGCGGCGTTGCGCATCCTTCGCAACACCAGCGTGTTGTGATTCCCGCATTCGATCAACGAAATTCTCGAAAATCCGCAAAATGGAGAACGCGTGTTCTCCCGGGTGGTGCTGGAGGTGTGTGAAGGTGAGAGGTTGGACAACGACCCAAGCGGGGCTCGTTACGGCTGCTTCCTTCCGGACCTGACCGGGTTGGCGAGGCGCTCGCCCGCGCCAACCTCTCACGCGCTACTTAGTCAACTCGCCGCTTGCTTGCAAGACGCCAGGTGTCATGCCAAGCCTGCGGTTAAAGAAATGACGAGGCAGATCATGCGACACGCAGAAACCGTGACATTCGGAGGATCCGGCCTGGATCGGGCCGCGCAGTTGCGCAGCGACGTCGCAGCTGTGGCTGCGAATCCAACCAGCGTGACGATCCTCTTGTGGCGCGGCAAGCCATTGATCTGTCACGACGCGCTCGTTCGGCTCACCATGGATCATCCTGTCCTCGCGGAGGCAGGCGCACCGATCTTGCTGGGATGCGACGACACTGGCGCGATCTTGGCCCATGAGCTGGCCCATTGGGTACCAGAGGAGCTCGACGAAGCGCAGCTCAACCAGTTTCTGGACCCGACGCTGCAGGTCCATCCTGACCTCCCGGAGGATCATGTCTTCGCCGAATTGCGCAGCATCATGACCCAGCTGACCCCCCGCGATGCCGAGCTGGCCGCTACCGCCAAGGCTATCTTCGGCTGGCACGAGAGCCACAGGTTTTGCGCCAAGTGTGGCGCGGCGTCGGACATGATCATGGCGGGTTGGGAGCGGCAATGCCCAGTCTGTTCCGCCAAACACTTTCCGCGCACGGACCCTGTCGTCATCATGTTGATCACTCATGGCAACGCGGTCCTGATGGGGCGTTCGCCGGGCTGGCCTGATGGCATGTATTCGCTGCTGGCGGGTTTCGTGGAGCCTGGCGAAACGCTGGAGGCCGCAGTGCGTCGCGAAACGTTTGAGGAGACAGGCGTTGAGGTGGGTGCCGTGTCGTATCTTGCATCACAACCCTGGCCCTTCCCGGCGTCTTTGATGTTTGGGTGCCGGGGCGAGGCCGCCAGTCGTGCGATCAAGATCGATCCCAACGAGATCGAAGATGCGTTTTGGGTCTCGCGGGAGGAAATGGCGGAGGCTTTCGCAGGCACACATCCCAAACTCAAGCCGGCGCGAAAAGGTGCAATTGCGCATTTTCTCTTGCGCAACTGGCTTGCAGACACCCTTGATTGACGCGAAGGTGCCCCCAATTACCACGCATGGTTGAGCAGGGAAGCAGGCGATGGAATTCACCACCAAGGAAGATATCAACGCGACGATCGACGAGGTTTTCGCGGTGCTCTCTGATGTGGACGCTATCGAAAAGAGAGCCTTGAGGCGCGGGATCGAAGTGCGGCGCACCACGGCGCATGTAACGCCCACGCCGGGCATGGGATGGCAAGCGGTGTTTCAGTTTCGCGGGCGCAAGCGCACCTCCGATATCACGCTTGTGGAATACGATGCGCCTCAGCGTATGGTGTTTGAATCCGTGACCGGGGGCCTTGCCACGCGCTTTTCTGTCGATTTGGTTCAGATGTCCAAAGCGCACACACGGGTGACAACCAATGCCATGCTGAAAGCCAATACATTGTCCGCGCGATTGCTCGTGCAGTCCATGAAACTGGCCAAAAGCAAGATCAATCGAAAGTTCGCGGTCAGGATGACCCAATTCGCCCGCGATATTGAAGAGCGCGCCGCGCGATTGGCCTGAAACACCTGCGTGAGGGTGCTTGTTGTCGCGCGCGGATGCGCTAGGCTAACGAGCATGATGAAAAACGTTCTTGCTGCCCTTCTGATGCTGGCCGCGCCCGCCTCAGCCCATGAATTCTGGATCGAACCGCATGACTTTCAGGTGCCCGGCGGTGCGCCGGTGGTCGCTGACGTGCGTGTGGGTGAGGCTTTCGGCGGATCCGCGTTTACGTTCAATCCCCGCAACTTCCGACGGTTTGACCTTGTCATGGGGCCAAATGCCATGCCGGTGGAAGGGCGGATAGGAGACAGGCCTGCCCTGTCCATGCCTGCGCCGTCAGATGGTCTAGCCGTGATCGTTCATGAAACGAGCGATATGTACATCAAGTATTCCATGGAAGGTCAGTTCGAGAATTTTCTGACGCACAAGGATTGGTTGCCCTTGCTGGATGTGCACAAATCGCGTGGTTTGCCGGAGATTGGATTTGTCGAGCGCTATTCCCGTTACGGAAAGAGCCTTGTTGCCGTCGGTGACGGCGCAGGCGCGGATCGTGTCGTCGGGTTGACGACAGAGATCGTCGCACTGGCCAACCCCTATACCGAGGACCTCTCGGAAATGCCGGTGCAGGTCTTTTATGAGGACGCGCCGCGACCGGAGGCTCAGGTCGAGCTTTTTGAGAAAGCGCCGGATGGCGAAGTCGCCGTCACCTATCATCGCACCGATGCTGATGGGATTGCGCGCTTGCCTGTCAAAGCGGGCCATGCCTATCTTGTCGACGCCGTGGTCATCCGGGAGATGAAGGCTTTGGAAGAGGACGATCCTGTCTGGGAATCCCTCTGGGCCTCGCTGACATTTGCCCTGCCTTGAGCCGGGGCCAGGATTTGCACCAGGAGTTGGAATGCTTGACGATCTGACAACGCTTCTTGGAGCCGGTCATGTCCTGACCGGAAACGATGCCTCGCGATATGGCAAGGAATGGACCGGTGACTACCCGTCGCATCCGCGGGCGGTCCTCAGGCCCGGGAGCGCGCAGGATGTCGCCGCTATCCTCAAATACGCGAATGCAACTGGCACACCGGTAGTTCCGGTCTCCGGGAATACAGGACTTACCGGCGGGACCCATGCCGAAGGCGCGTTGATGCTGTCTTTGGAGCGACTCAACAAGATCCGGGACATCCGGCCCGCCGCGCGCGTCGCCGTGGTCGAGGCGGGTGTTGTTTTGTCGAGCTTGCATGACGCGGCCGCCGAGCATGACCTGATCTTTCCAATGACGTTCGGCGCCCGTGGGTCCTGCATGATCGGGGGGATGCTCTCGACCAATGCGGGCGGCTCAAATGTCCTGCGCTATGGGTCCACCCGGGATCTGTGTCTGGGCTTGGAAGTTGTCACGCCGCAGGGCGAGGTCATGGATTTGATGACCCAGCTTCACAAGAACAACTCCGGCTATGATTTGCGACATTTGATGATCGGTGCCGAGGGCACCCTGGGCATTATCACGGCGGCGGTCGTTAAGCTGTTCCCAGCGCCCAAGGTGCGCGCAACCGCGTTTGTCGGGATGGGCTCGCTGCGCGATGCCTTGCAGTTGCTCAACATCCTGCAAGAAGAGAGCGGTGGCGCAGTCGACGCCTTTGAGTTCATGCCCGCGGTTTATAACCGGCGCTATGACGCCGTGCACCCGGGCGCGGCGCTTCCCTTCGAGCGCGAATATCCGGTGACCATCATGCTGGAGCTTGCAAGCACAGCGCCACGCGATGCGGAGGCAGGGCCCGATGGCAGCCCGCATCTGGCGGAACTTTTGCAGCGCGTCTTGATGCAACGTCTGGAAGAAGGCCTGATTTCCGAGGCCGTCGTGGCCCAGAATGAGGCGCAAAGAACAGCGTTCTGGAAGCGGCGGGAAGCGGCGGGCGAAATCACGTTTGACGGCAATCCGCTGGTCAATACGGATATTGCGCTGCCATTGGATGCAGTCGCGGATTTCATGGAGGCCATGGAAGCTAGATTGCCTTCGTTCAATGCAGGCGCGAGCAGTTTTTCATGCGCCCATCTCGGCGATGGCAATATCCACTATACCGTCAGCCTCAACAGGGATGATCCAGTGCTCAAGGATAGCGTCGTCGAAGCCATTGAAAGTGAAGCCATGGCGCGCGGCGGTTCCTTTTCCGCCGAGCACGGCGTTGGATTGTCCAAGCTCTCAACCATGGCGCGCCGCAAGGACCCCGTGGCGTTGGAGATGATGCGCGCGCTCAAGACGACTTTGGATCCAAACAACATTCTCAACCCGGGCAAGGTTTTGCCCAGGTCGTAAGCACGGCTGGACCTCAATTAGCGGTTGGCGCCGGGGACCCACAAGACATCGTCTTTGCCATCATTATTGGCGATCCGGCCTGCGACGAAGAACCAATCTGACAGGCGGTTGAGGTATTTGACCGCGTCGGGATTGACGGATTCCATCGTGGCCAACTCCACCGCAAGCCGCTCCGCGCGTCGCGCCACGGTCCGACAGATGTGCAATTGCGCAGCCAAAGGCGATCCGCCTGGCAGGATGAAGCTGCGCAAGGGCTCGAGTTTGGCATTCATGGCATCGATCTCGTTTTCCAGCCGGGTGACCTGTTCGGCGGCCATGCGCAGGGGCGGGTATTCCTTCTCGGCATCTTTCTCCATGTCGGGGGTGCACATGTCGGCGCCGAGATCAAAGAGATCATTCTGGATCATGGCAAGTTGAGCATCCATCTCGCCATCGGCATGCAGACGCGCGACGCCAACGGTGCTGTTGAGTTCATCTGACGTCCCATAGGCGGTCACGCGCATGGAATGCTTGGCCACCCGCGCACCGTTTCCAAGCGCGGTTTCGCCTGCGTCACCGGTCTTTGTGTAGATCTTGTTCAGAACAACCATGCTCAGCCCTCTCCGCGCAGCCAGACAAACAACAGGATCAAGGCCACGGCCACGAATTGTGCAATGATCCGCCAGCGCATCGCTTTGTTGGCGTATTTCTTGTTGAATTCGCCGCCTTTGGCGAAACTACCGATGCCAAAAAGCAAAATGCCAACAACGGCCAGCATCACAACGGCTATGACAATAAAGAGTGGGTCGTCGCGCATATCTTTCCCTCTGCGTGGTTTTGCTCATGTAGCGGCGGCGCTGGCAAAAGCGAACCCGAATTTCAGCAATGCCACATCAGATTTTGCGCAGTAGCCAATCCATGGCCCGCGTCGGGAGAAGCCGTTTGGCTGTACCCATGACATAGGTCGGCGTCGTCACATAGTAGCGCGGTTTGGGGCGCGCGCTTTCGAGAGCATGGCGCAGTTTTCCCGTGACGGCGGAGGCTGGAAGCTCAAAGGGATCCGGGCCGCTGTCTTTGTAGAGGCGTTGCAGCAGGCTCTCTTCATATTGGGCCCTGCGTGGCGAGGCTTTCCAATCGATCCAGCGTTCAAAATGCGGGATCGAGTTTTGCCGGATTTTCGCAGTGATGGGCCCGGGCTCAATGGTAATGATCTTTATGTTGGTGTCCGCCATCTCGACCCGCAGTGTATCGGTCAGCCCCTCAAGGGCGAACTTCGTGGCATTATACGCACCGCGCCACCGCAGCGTGACGAAACCAAGTACAGAGGAGTTCTGGACAATCCGCCCATGATCCTGAGCGCGCATGACGGGGATCACCTGGCGTGTGAGTTCATGCCAGCCAAAGAAATTGCTTTCGAAAATCTCGCGCAGGGCCTGTGTGGGGAGGTCTTCTACGGCGCCGGGTGTGCCGTGAGCGCCATTGTTGAACAGCGCATCAAGGCGCCCCCCAGTTTCGTTCAGGACTTCTCCAAGGCCCGCTTCGATGCTGGCGGGGTCTTCATAGTCAATTCTGGGCGCGTCAAAGCCTTCGCTGCGCAAGCGGGCGCAATCCGTTTCCTTGCGGCAGGAGGCAAAGATGCGCCAGCCCGCAGCGCGCATGCCATGGGCCGCGTCATATCCAATGCCCGAAGAGCATCCCGTGATCAGAAGTGTCTTTTGCGTCATGGCCGCGCAGCTAGCCCGTCATGCAGGTGCAGACAAGCTATTGAGTGGCGGCCGTGACCAGCCAATCCGCCATATATCCCTCGACGCCCGTTTCCAGCGTGCGGATGTTCAGCCACCCATCGCCCTCATCGGACAGGACCTCAACCTCTGTCCCCTTCAGAAGTTTTTCGACGACGGAAAAGCTCGTTCCGGGGCCTGAACGCATATTGACCCGGTTTCCGGTGATCTGGCGCAGGTCCTTTGGTGCCTGCACCGGCAGCACGACGCTTTCACGCGACGCCGCCACGCGCTCTGCAAACGTTGCGGGGGCCGGACGGACATCCGTCTCTGTCACAACAGACGCTTTGACAGGCTCAACGAGCGCTTCGGTCGTGTCTGCGACGCTGTCAGGCTGGAACGCAATCGGCACGATCTTGGCCGTCGCCGGCTTTGCGGCTGTGACGATTTCCTCTGGCGTGACTTGGGCAGAGGAGGCGTCAGCGACCGTGTCCAAGGGAGAGGCGGACACACGGGCCACAACAGGTGCGAAAACGGTGTCAGCGCGCTCTGCGGGTTCATAATCCGCGCCGCCCGAGAGTTCATAGAATGACCAGCCCAGGAAGATGAAAGACAAAATGACAAAGCGCGACACGACGCATCTCCCTGAGACAAACACCAATATGAACCGCATGTTGTTGGCAGCCATGCGTTGTACGTTAACGAATAACCGATTCGTCCCCACATCGCATGTTTTTTTGGCCTCAGAATTCCCCCTGTTGCTTTACCGTTCCAAACGAGCGCGATAGACGAGTCCCATGAGCGACACGTCCGATAATACATCCATGAGCCTCTCTGAGCCGTTGCGCCGTGCGCTGGGCGAGCGGTATCTGACCTATGCCCTCTCGACCATCATGCATCGCGCCCTTCCGGACGCCCGTGATGGCCTCAAGCCCGTGCACCGTCGCATTCTCTATGCCATGCACAGGCTTCGTTTGGCGTCTGGCGGCAAATTCCTGAAGTCTGCCAAGATCTCCGGCGATACCATGGGCGATTTCCACCCCCATGGCGACGCGGCGATCTATGACGCCATGGCGCGCCTCGCGCAGGACTTCAACGTCCGCTACCCGCTCGTGGATGGGCAGGGGAATTTCGGCAATATCGATGGCGATAATCCGGCGGCGTCCCGATATACCGAGGCGCGGATGACCTTTGTCGCTGAAGCGCTTTTGAATGGCCTTGATGAAAACGCGGTTGATTTTCGGGACAATTACGACGGGCGGCTGACAGAACCTGCGGTCTTGCCTGCCGAGTTTCCAAACCTGCTTGCCAATGGAGCGTCGGGGATTGCCGTTGGCATGGCCACGAATATCCCGCCGCATAATATCGCCGAATTGGTAGAGGCCTGTCTGCATCTCATCCGAACACCGGATGCGCGCGATGATACGTTGCTCAACTACGTGCCGGGCCCTGATTTTCCCACTGGCGGTGTGATCGTCGAGCCGAAGGATAACATCGCGGAGGCTTATCGGACCGGGCGCGGCTCGTTCCGGCTGCGTTGCAAGTGGGAGGTTGAAGATCTGGGACGCGGTCAATGGCAGATTGTCGTGACCGAGATCCCCTATCAGGTGCAGAAATCCAAGCTGATCGAGAAGATTGCCGAGCTGATCCAGACCAAGAAGATCCCCATTCTGGCGGATATTCGTGATGAGAGCGCCGATGACATCCGGATGGTGTTGGAGCCGCGTTCTAAAAACGTCGATCCTGAGGTCTTGATGGGCATGATGTACCGCAATTCTGATCTGGAAGTGCGGTTTTCGCTCAACATGAACGTCCTGATCGACGGGGTCACGCCCAAGGTCTGCTCGATGAAGGAAGTGCTGCGCGCCTTCCTCGATTTCCGCCGCGAGGTCTTGCAGCGTCGATCTCTGCACCGGATGGAGAAAATCGATCATCGTCTGGAAGTCCTTGAGGGGCTGATCGTGGCCTTCCTCAATCTGGACCGTGTGATTGATATCATCCGCTATGATGACGAGCCCAAGGCCGCCTTGATGCGGGAAGATTGGGGCCGTGAGTTTGTTCGGGCGACAGATGAGAGCGACTATGTTTCGCCGCCCGCCAGCGGCGGAGACGGGCTGACGGAAGTGCAGGCCGAAGCCATTCTCAACATGCGGCTGCGCTCGTTGCGGCGCCTCGAAGAGATGGAGCTTGTGCGTGAGCAGGAAGCGCTCATGGAGGAGCGTGCTGGCCTCGAAGACCTTTTGGAAAACGAGAGCCTTCAATGGGCGGCCATTTCCGATCAGTTGAAAGAAGCCAAGAAGCTCTTTGGCAAGGATTACGTGGCCGGTGCCCGGCGCACGGTCTTTGCAGATGCGGGCGATTTCGAGGAGGTCCCCATCGAGGCCATGATCGATCGTGAGCCAATCACGGTCGTCTGTTCTCAGATGGGTTGGATCCGCGCTATGACGGGCCATATCGCGCTGGATCGCGAGCTGAAGTTCAAGGATGGAGATGGGCCGCGTTTCATCTTCCATGCCGAAACGACAGACAGGCTTCTGCTGTTCGGCTCGAATGGTCGGTTTTACACCATATCAGCGGCCAACCTGCCCGGTGGGCGCGGCATGGGCGAGCCAGTGCGGCTGATGGTTGATTTGCCCAATGAAGCAGAGATCATCGGGCTCTTTATCCACGTGGCTGACCGCAAACTGCTGGTCGCATCTACTGCTGGCGATGGCTTTGTGGTGCCTGAGGGAGAGGTCGTGGCGCAGACGCGGGCAGGCAAACAGGTCCTGAATGTGCGCGGTGAAACGCGCGCGGCGCTGTGCAAACCCGTTCAGGGCGATCATGTGGCTGTGGTTGGTGAAAACCGCAAAGTACTGGTCTTCCCGCTAGAGGAATTGCCCGAAATGGGGCGCGGCAAGGGCGTGCGCCTGCAAAAGTACAAGGACGGCGGTTTGAGCGATGCCACGACCTTTACGCGTGTGGAAGGTCTGTCCTGGCAGGACCCGGCCGGGCGCACGCGAACAGAAGCTGACCTGACCGAATGGACCGCCAAACGCGCCAGCGCCGGCCGAATGGCGCCGCGCGGCTTCCCGAGAGATAACAAGTTCACCTGAGACCAGTTGCGAGGATTTTACGATGTCCCAAATGATTGAACGCGCTCTGGGCGCGGCCCGAGGTGAAACACCTCCGAGCAAAGCGGAGGGACGCTACCATGGCGACGGCGCCTCGATGTTCAGGCTCGCGCTGAAGACGGGAGCGCTTACGCTCATCACATTAGGCATCTATCGGTTTTGGGCAAAAACGCGCATCCGCAAATACATCTGGTCGAGCACCGAGCTCGATGGTGCGCGATTTGAATACACCGGGACCGGGCTTGAGAAGTTTCTGGGCTTTCTGATCGCGATTGTGATCCTCGCCGTGTATCTCGGGGTCATTCAGATGCTTCTGTTTTTCTTCGGACTGACCGTTTTCGTCGAACCTCAGAACAATCAACAGGCCATTGCACAGGTTACGGCAATCAATCTGTCCTTCCTTGCCGTTGTGCCGCTGCTTTATTTTGCGGTCTATCGCGCCCGGCGCTACAAGTTGGCCCGCACGCGCTGGCGCAGTATTCGCTTTGGCATGGAAAAAGGCGCCTGGGGCTACGCCTTTCGCGCCTTGGGCTATGGGTTGCTGACTGCCTTGACGCTTGGCGCGCTCTTGCCGCTTTCGACCTTCCGGCTTGAGACCTACATGACCGAGCGCAGTTGGTTCGGTGATGCGAGGTTTGAGCAACAAGGCCGCTGGCAAGAGCTCTATCCCGCGATGAAACACCTCTTCATTGGCGCGGCGGTGCTGGTGCTCAGCATCATCATGATGTCGACCGAGGCCTTTGGGCTGGGCATTGCTCTGGGCGTGGTTGCCTATATCTGGCTGATCATTGGCGGGGTCTACTACACAGTGCATTCCTTCCGTTACCTGACGGATCACAAGGTGCTGAATGGTGAGATCACCTTTTCCGCCGTGCCGCGTACGGGAACCGTGATTGGCACCTATGTGATTGGCGCGATTGCGATATCGGTGCTGACGTCCATCTTTTTCGGGATACTGGCTGCCGTTATGGGTCTAGGGGCCGTTTTCGCCGGCCAACAACCTTCGTTGGAGGTTGGTGTCGCCGGTGTTGTGTTCGGCGCATTGGGTTATTTTGCGATTTTCGTTGCTGCGGGGGCAGGCTGGCTCGCGCTCGTCGTGCAGCCCATTATTGGCCATTATGTGAATACCCTGACCGTCCATAACCCCGACGCCTTCGGCGAGATCGCCCAGCGTGTGTCGGACAAGGGCGCGGACGCAGAAGGCTTTGCGGATGCGCTCGATATCGGGGGTGCGATTTAGGGCGATGCAAGGTCGTGGCGTCTTCTTCGACGGGAAGTCGGCGGCGCGCCACGAGGTGCGCGTTGCGCTGAGTGAGGATCGGATGGCTCTGGTCATTGCGGCGCAGAGCTTGCCTGCGGACGCGATCTGGGCGCTCAGTGATTTGCGCGCGACCCATGATCATGCTGCTTCCGAACAGATCATTCTCACGCGTCATCAAGACACGGATGATGAAGCGCCGCGCGATCCGGCCCGTCTGTTGCTGGATGATCCCGAGATGGTGGCGTGGCTTGAGAAAACCCGGCCCAATCTGTACCGCCGCGACGTGCCCAAAGGCACCGGCAAACGGTTGGTGCGCAACGCGCTCCTTTCGGTCAGTGCCGTGCTTGTCATGCTGTTTGTGTTGCTGCCCGCCATGGCCAATACCCTGGCGGGTTTGATCCCGCTCGAGCGTGAGATCGCGTTTGGCAAATCGGTTACGGGCCAGATGGAACGGTTTCTCGGGGGCTCGGAATTGGGGGATTTGCGATGTGAGGGAGCCGAAGGGCGCGCCGCCCTCGACAGCATGCTCGAGCGCCTGACGCAGGGAAAAGAGTTCGACTATGACGTCGAGGTCATGGTCTTTGACCATGCGATGGTCAACGCGTTCGCCGCGCCCGGTGGTCAGGTTGTCTTGATGCGTGGATTGCTCGAAGAGGCTCCGGGGCCGGATGCGGTTGCCGCGGTCTTGGCGCATGAAATCGGGCATGTCATGAACCGCGACCCAACCCGCGCCGCGCTTCGCAGTGTGGGTTCAGCGGGTTTGCTTTCGCTTCTGCTGGGCGACGTATCCGGCGGAGCGGTCCTGGTGGCGATGGGGGAGCATCTGATGAATACCTCGTACTCGCGAGAGGCGGAGACCGGCGCGGATACTTTTGCGCTGACCATGTTGAACGAGGCGGGCATCAGCAGCGAGGGTCTGGGAGCCTTTTTTGCCCAGATCGCGCATGACCATGAGAGTTTTCGAGTGCCTGAATATCTCATGTCTCATCCTGAGCCGGGCGGGCGAGCGGAGCGGGCTCGCCAAAACGCGGCGATGCAGGACGGCACGACACCTGCGCTCGTTGAGCCGCTCTGGACCGACCTGAAGACCATCTGTGCCAATCGCGAAGCGCTCTGACGCCGCAATCTGGCTGCGCTTGCAGGGATGAAGGCCGACCCTAAACTGGCCGAAAACTCAGCGGGGAGCACCCAGATGATTCTCTATTCCAGCACGACATCGCCCTATGTGCGAAAAATTCTCGTCCTTTTGCACGAAACCGATCAACTGGATGCCGTCCAGCAAGTCACTTCAAGCACAGCGCCCAACAATCCCACGGCGGGGCTGCAGGCAAAGAACCCCTTGATGAAGATCCCTGCTCTTGAACGCCCCGAGGGTGCAACGCTCTACGATAGCCGTGTCATTTGCCAATTTCTGGATGCACGAGGCGGCGGTCGGCTCTATCCCGAAGGTCCCCGGCGCTGGGAGACGCTCACACTGGAGGCCACGGCAGATGGGATGCTCGATGCCGCGCTGCTGATGACCTATGAAAGTCGGCTGCGGCCCGAGGACAAACGCTGGGAGACGTGGGTTGAGGCGCAATGGTCAAAAATCGAGGCCAGTTGTGATGCCTTGAACACGCGCTGGATCAGTCATTTGTCTGGCCCAATGGACATGGGCCAAATCGCGGTGGGCTGCGCACTGGGCTACGTTGATTTTCGTCACGGCGCGCGCAATTGGCGGGCCGGGCGTGATGCTCTGGCCCGGTGGTACGACGGCTTTGCTGCGCGCGCGTCCATGCAGGCGACTGTACCTGCTGACTGACACCGAAAGGGCAATTGTGCGACATTCTGGCGCAATTTGCACTGCGCGCTTTTGCGCGGTGGAAAGTTGGAGACCCGGGCGCTAGTTAGCAGCGCGGAATATAGTGCACGTTCAGTGCGCCTTTACTCTTGTGGCCTAGGTGGAGGTCGCAAGTCATGGTTAGACAACAAATGGAGAGACGCTCGTGTCCCACGCAGACGATCACGAAGGCACTCGCAGAGACTTTCTCTACTATGCCACTGCAGGCGCAGGTGCGGTTGCCACGGGCGCCGCAGTTTGGCCGCTCGTAGACCAGATGAACCCTTCGGCTGATGTTCTGGCTCTCAGCAGCATCCGCGTTGATGTGGCTGACATCGAAGTCGGTACGCAGATTACGGTTCTCTGGCTGGGTAAACCGGTTTTCATCCGTCGTCGGACGGAAGAAGAAATCACAGAAGCCCGTGAGGTGGACGTGAGCGCGCTGGTAGACCCAATCGCACGCAATCCGAACTTGTCTGGCGATGATGCGCCAGCGACAGATGAAAACCGCTCCATGGCGGATTTCTCGGGCACCAATACGGGTGAATGGCTCGTACAAATGGGTGTTTGCACGCATTTTGGTTGCGTTCCGCTCGGTGATGGCGCCGGGGATTACCACGGTTGGTTCTGCCCCTGCCACGGATCGCATTACGACACCTCGGGCCGCATCCGGAAAGGGCCCGCACCGGAGAATCTTCCTGTGCCACCGGCGCAATTCGTGGACGAAACCACGATCCTTTTGGGTTAAGGAGGCAAAAAATGGCTGGAATTCCTCACGACCATTACGAACCGCAGTCTTCGGGCGAAAAGTGGCTGCATCGCCGCCTGCCCGTTGTCGGTTTGCTGTACGACACAATCATGATCCCCACACCGAAGAACCTGAACTGGATGTGGATTTGGGGTATCGTCCTGACGTTCTGTCTCGCGTTGCAAATCATCACCGGGGTGATCCTGGCGATGCATTACACACCGCATGTGGATTACGCCTTTGCATCCGTTGAGCATATCATGCGCAACGTGAACGGCGGCCACTTCATCCGCTATCTGCACATGAACGGCGCCTCGCTCTTCTTCGTGGCGGTTTATGCCCATATTTTCCGCGGTCTCTACTACGGTTCCTACAAGGCGCCGCGTGAGGTCACATGGATCATCGGCATGCTGATCTACCTGCTGATGATGGGCACGGCCTTCATGGGCTACGTGCTGCCATGGGGTCAGATGTCCTTCTGGGGCGCGACCGTGATCACCGGCCTGTTTGGCGCGATCCCGTTCATCGGTGAAGGCATCCAGACATGGTTGCTTGGCGGACCTGCGGTGGACAATGCCACGCTGAACCGCTTCTTCTCGCTGCACTATCTGCTGCCCTTCGTGATTGCTGGTCTTGTGATCGTGCATATCTGGGCCTTCCACACCACGGGCAACAACAACCCGACCGGTGTTGAAGTGCGCCGCACGTCGAAAGCAGATGCCGAGAAAGACACGGTGCCGTTCTGGCCCTACTTCGTGATCAAGGATCTTTTCGCTCTGGCGATTATCCTCGCGGTGTTCTTCGCGGTTGTGGGCTTCATGCCGAACTATCTTGGCCACCCTGACAACTACATCGAGGCAAACGCCCTCGCGACGCCGGCACATATCGTCCCTGAATGGTACTTCCTGCCCTTCTACGCGATCCTGCGCGCCTTCGACACTGAAGTGTGGCTTGTGATCCTCGTCGACTGGGTGACCTTCGGTATCGTTGATGCGAAGTTCTTCGGCGTGCTTGCGATGTTTGGCGCGATTGCCGTGATGGCGCTGGCACCCTGGCTGGATACCTCCTCGGTGCGTTCGGGCCGCTATCGCCCCATGTTCAAGTGGTGGTTCTGGCTCTTTGTCGTGAACTTCGTTGTTCTGACATGGGTTGGTGCGATGCCTGCTGAAGGGATTTACCCCTACATCGCTCTGATTGGCTCCACGTACTGGTTTGCCTACTTCCTTGTCATCCTCCCGCTTCTGGGCGTCATCGAAAAGCCGCTGACACCACCGGAAACAATCGAGGACGATTTCAACGGTAAAATGGCGGCGTCTGCGGGTGCATCTGGTGCCCCAGCACAGCAACCCGCTGAATAAGAGGACGGGATAATCATGTTAAAGAACCTTACCCTCTCCGTTATTGCAGCACTCGGCCTCACGGCCGGGGCTGCCTCCGCGGCGGGTGCTTACGATACGCATATCGAGGACTTCGACTTCTCGTTCGAAGGCCCCTTTGGTTCCTATGACCAGATGCAGCTGCAGCGCGGCTTGCAGGTCTACACGGAAGTCTGCGCGTCCTGCCATGGCCTGCAATACGTGCCGCTGCGGACGCTGGGTGACGCGGGTGGACCGGCACTGCCGGAAGACCAGGTGCGCGCTTACGCGGAGCAAAACTTCGAGGTCTATGACGAGGTGCTGGAAGACTTCCGTGCTGCTCGCCCCACAGACAACTTTCCTGCCAACAACGGCGCCGGAGCCCCTGACCTGTCTATGATGGCCAAGGCACGTGCTGGTTTCCACGGACCATACGGTCTGGGCATCAACCAATTCTTCAAAGGTATGGGCGGCGCGGAATACATCGCCTCCCTGCTGACCGGGTATACTGGTGAGGAAAAAGAGGAAGCCGGCATCATTCTCTATGAGAACAAGGCCTTCCCCGGTGGTTGGATTTCTATGGCGCCGCCGCTCTATGGTGATGATGTCGAATATGCCGACGGTCACTCAACGGATTTGCACCATGTCAGTCAAGATGTTGCAGCCTTCCTGATGTGGACCGCTGAGCCGAAGATGATGGCGCGTAAGGAGGCAGGCTTTGTGGGCTTCCTCTTCCTGACGGTTCTCTCTGTGCTCCTGTACTTGACCAACAAGCGCATCTGGGCACCTATCAAAAAGAAAGCCAAGCAAAGCGCGTAATGCGCTGAGCGATGCTTTGTAGAATTGGAACGCTCCGCACGGAAATCCGTGCGGGGCGTTTGCGTTTCCGGGTTCGCTCTGGGACCTCAGGACGGCGCCTGCCCGAGATATTCCGCGAGATCAGGGGGTGGGTTTGAGAGTAGGTCTTTCGTTGGCTTGGGTTCTGACAGCACGCCGCGCGAGACAACGCTCGTCTGATGCGCAATGCGTGCTGCATCTGCTGGATCATGTGTGACCATCAGGCAGGTGAGGTCCTGTTGCGCCGCGATGTGTGCAACGAGGTCAAGCATGTCTTTCTTCAGCGCCGGACCCAGCGCCGCAAATGGCTCATCAAGCAAAAGAACAGGCCTGTTTTGCAGCAGCACACGGGCCAATGCGACGCGGCTTTGCTGACCGCCAGATAGCTCACGCGGCTTGCGCTTCTCCAGGCCATTGAGGGCGACTTTCGACAAAGCGGCACTGATTTGATCAAGGTGGTGACTGGTTGGGCGCTTGGGCGTCAGGGCCAGCGCAAGATTTTCCGTAACGGTCAGATGTGGAAACAGGTTGTTATCCTGAAACAGCATCGCAACTGGACGCCGCGCTGGGGATAGGCGCAAGAGAGAAATTCCGTGCCAGGTTATGTCGCCTGAAAATGGTGTCAGGAAACCTGCAATCGCACTCAAAACAGTTGATTTTCCGGCCCCTGACGGGCCGAGTATGGCTGTTACGCCGGGACCAAACTGAACGTCGGCTGCGAGGGAAAAGCTGCCCTGTTTGAGTGTGATGTTTTCAAGCTTCAACACCGGCGCGCCCTCCGCGATCAAACACCCAAAACAGAAGCAGGCTCAGCGCAAGAAGCAGCAAGGCCGCACCTTGTGCCGCTTCCATCTGGTAGCTTCCCATCAACCGATAGATCTGGAGTGGAAGCGTCGCGCTGTCGCCATCGGCGAAAAGCGTGATTACCCCAAGATCGCCCATGGACAGGGCTGCTGTGAGGCCGGCCGCAAAGCCCAAGGGGCGACGCAGCCGCGGCAGGTAGATGATACGCCAACGCGCATAGACCGAAAGCCCCAAGGCGTCGGCCAAACGTCCGAAGTCGGCCCGGGCCGCATCGACTTCCGGTTTCAGGATGCGCAACGCGAAGGGCAGCGCCATCAGCACGTTGACAAGCATGGTGACGGGTAGGGCCACGTCGCCTGGGCGGACATATGGCCGAAGCAACAGAAACAGCCCGGTGCCTAAGACAAGTCCGGAGACTGATATTCCGAGAAGCGACGCCATTTCGCCTGCGCGGCTGACCAGCGCCAAAGCGAAGCAAATTGTCAAAGCTGTCGCGCCTAGCGCAAGCACTACAGACCGAAGCGTGGCGTCCCAAACTGACGAAGGCAGGAGCGCGAGCCCGGGCGCGCCGGAGAGGACCACTGCGGCAAGGGGGAGGAGCAGAAAGGCAGATGCCAGCGCGATCCAGATCGCATCGACCCCGGCGTGCCCGTCCCATCGCTGCACCACGCGATCAAAACCGGCGCCGAAGCCTTCGGTCCGCGCAAGCCGGAGTGCCAGCGCCCCTGCCGTGAGGCCCAGCCCGAGCTGCACCATTGCCAGCGTTGCCGCGCGAGAGAGGTCAAAATCGAATTTGAAGGCTTGATAGATTGCGAGCTCTACCGTCGTTGCCCGGGGGCCGCCGCCCAGCGTCAGCGCGACAGCGAAAGACCCGGTGCATATCACAAAAATGATCGCAAACGCCCCCGGACAGACTTGCCACAGCATGGGGCGCTCCAACACACGCCCAACGGGCGCGCCGAGGCTTGCGGCCACGTGAAGACGTTCGGCTGGAATGGCCAGCCATCCCTGCAAGATCATGCGGACGGCCAACGGCAGGTTGAAGAAAACATGCGCAAGGATGACGCCATGGTAGCCGTAGATATCAATGCGCGGCGCACCAACCGCACCCAAAATGGCGTTTACCCAACCATTGCCTCCAAAAACCGCCAGAAGCCCAAGGATGGCCACGATGACCGGGAGAATAAAGGGGGCGCCCATGATCGAGATCAAGAGGCCACGCCCGGGAAAATGACGCCGGGCGAGGGCGCGGGCCACAGGGATGGCGAAGCAGACAGACAGGGCCGCAGACAGAGCGGCTTGCCATATCGTGAAGCGCAGCGCTGCCCAATCACCCACGGTCAGGGCGGCAAGACTGCCGCCCGTATGCAGAACCTTCGCCACGGGGCCAATGACCAGCCCCGCAACGATCAGCGCTGCGATTATTGCGAGAGCGCGCTGCGCCATGCCTCGATCGCCTCATCACGAAGCGCTGCCGCTTCGTCCTCGGTGTAGAACAAGACCTTGTCTGGCAAGGGCAGGGTTTGGAACCCTTCCGGCCATTTGTCTTGCGGCAGGGCCGCGGGGAGAGACCAGTTCGACGTCGGGATCATGGACTGGAATTCTTCCGTCAGGATGAAGGCCATGAACTGATCGGCGAGTTCGGAATTGTCCGTGCCCTTGAGCTTGGCGGCCAGCTCGACCATGAAGTAGTGGCCTTCAGGGAAAATCGCGGCGGATTTCGTCAGGTCTTCCTCTGCGATTATGTGGTAGGCGGGGGACGTGGTGTAGCTGAGGACCATGTCGGCCTCACCATCTGTGAAAAGGCCATAACTCTCGGACCAGCCTTTGGTCACCGTCACGATCTTGGGTGCCAGCTTCGCCCAGGCCGCTTCCGCGTCGTCGCCATAAACAGCCTTGACCCACAGCACGAGGGCAAGCCCGGAAATCGAACTACGCGGATCCTGAATGACGAGCCGGAGATCATCCGGCGCTTCAAGCAAATCTGCAAAAGAGCTTGGCGGCTCGGACACCAGCGTGTTGTTGTAGATGAAAGCCGTATGCCCGTAGTTGAAGGGCAGGAACGTGTCGTCTGACCAATCCAGAGGAAGCGTCAGGGAAGAGGTGTCGAGGCCATGCGGCGCAAAGAGGCCACTCTCGCGGGCCCGTTTGGTCACATCGGTGTTGAAGCCAATGGCGACATCAGCCTCCGTTTGCGGCCCTTCAAGCAGCAGGCGGGGCAGAAGTTCGCCCGTTTTGTAAACGAGATCACAGCCGCACCGTGCCTCAAAGGCGGCCTCGATGCCGGGGCCAGGGCCCCATTCAGAGGCGAAGTAATCGGGTGCGTAGACAGTGAGAACGGGGGTCTCCGCGAAGCTTTGCGTCGCAAGAAACAGTCCCGCAACGAGGGGAAGGGCCTTCATGAGGGCAACTCCATCATTGGGGGCGGGGGTGTTGGGGGGCGCTTTGATGCGCCGACCTTCCCTCCGCCGGTTCTAGCCGGTTCAGGTTCTACGGGTTCGCTTGCGCATCTCAGCTTTGCTTGGGTCAATCAGACCGTGAGCAAAGCACCCCGAGGTATCTTCAGACGTAGACCGATCTCCTGACCGCATCAAGGACAAACCGCTTGAGGCTCTGTGGCCACGCGATTATCTCAGACGGAAAGGAGCCAACCCATGTCGTTCAACACTTTTGGCCATATCTTCCGCGTGACCACTTGGGGCGAAAGCCACGGGCCGGCTTTGGGCGCAACGGTAGACGGCTGCCCGCCCGGCATCGAGATTGATGCGGGCTTTCTCCAGCATTGGCTCGACAAGCGCAAACCAGGCCAGAACAAGAACACGACCCAGCGCAAGGAGCCCGATGCGGTCGAGATCCTCTCAGGTGTTTTTGAGGGCAAATCCACGGGGCACCCCATCCAGCTTCTGATCCGCAATACCGATCAGCGCTCCAAGGATTATGGTGATATCGTCGAAAAGTTCCGGCCCGGCCATGCAGATATCACCTACTGGCAGAAATACGGCATTCGCGACTATCGCGGCGGCGGGCGCTCTTCGGCCCGCGAGACAGCCGCACGTGTGGCGGCGGGGGGTATTGCCCGGGCCGCGCTGGCACAGCTTGCGCCCGATCTCAGCATTACGGGTTACATGACACAAATGGGCGAGAAGCACATCGATCGCGCCCGGTTTGACTGGGATGAGATTGCCCGAAATGACTTCTGGATCCCCGATGCGGCGGCTGTATCGGAGTGGGAGGCGTATCTGACCCATCTGCGCAAGGATGCGCATAATTCTGTGGGCGCTGTCATTGAAGTTGTGGCGCAAGGTGCGCCCGCTGGTCTGGGCGCGCCGATTTACGGCAAGCTCGACACGGATCTTGCCGCTGCCATGATGAGCATCAACGCGGTCAAAGGTGTTGAGATTGGTGAGGGTATGGCAGCTGCGGGGCTCACCGGAACCGAGAACGCGGATGAGATCACCATGGGGCCGGATGGGCCTGTCTACAATTCCAATCATGCTGGTGGCATTCTGGGCGGTATCTCAACAGGGCAGGATATCGTGGTGCGCTTCGCGGTGAAGCCGACCTCATCCATCCTGTCGACCAGAAAGACGATCACCAAAGCGGGCGAGGACACCGAGATCATCACCAAGGGCCGCCATGACCCTTGTGTTGGTATCCGCGCTGTTCCGGTTGGGGAGGCGATGATGGCCTGTGTGATCCTAGATCACATGTTGCTCCACCGGGGGCATGTCGGTGAGAACCAGGGCCGGATCGGATGATGTTCCGAGGCGCACCCCTGAAGCGGGGTGCGCTTTGATCATGAGTGCCTTTGGGTTCAGGCGCTGGCCGCGTTCAGGGCGGTATCCATCAGGGACTTGATCCGTTCCTTGCGCGTTTCCGCGACGATCCGGCCAAGCTCTTCATCGCCTTTCATGACAACCAGTGTCGACCGCCGCGGGATCTTGAGCCGCTTGGCCATTTCGCTGCTGCCATAGGTGTCCCAATCCACATTGATAAAGGTAATGCGCTCGCCATAGGCGGCGTTTTCCTTCTTCAGCGCTTCAATGGCACGACCCTGCGCCCGGCATGTGCCACACCAGCTTGCCTTGAAATCGAGCAGAACGGTGTCGCCCGCGTCGAGCCGCTCTTTCAGAAGGCCGGGGCGATAGTCCAGTGCGGCAGCTGACGCAACTTGCGGAAGGGTCATTGCCGCAGCGCCAGCGCTGGCGGTGATCATGAATGTTCTACGGTCCATCAGGTCCTCTTTGGTTGGTTATATGGAAACGGATAAATCGACGAGCCAGGGCGGCAGGTTATCCAACGCCCAGATTTCGATCACGTGATGCAAGCCAAAGTAGAGCGAGAGGCCCACGACGACAAAGGTGACGCCCAGCAATGGGCGGGACGCGTTTGCGATGCGCTGGAATGCCTCGCGGTTGCGTTGCAAAATGCCCTTCGCACCATAGCCCAGAGCGAGGATCAGGGTCGCGACGCCGGCCGCGAAAAAGGCCATGATACTGCCCGCGCGTAGCAGGCTTTCGCCTTGGGATGCCAAGGCTATGGCACTGCCCAGCGTCGGCCCGATGCAGGGCGACCAAACCGCGCCAAGCAAGGCGCCCCCTGCCAATTGCCCCGCGGGTGACGTGCCCTCCATGCGGGACATGGTGCTGTCTGCGCTGGCGGCGACACCTGCTGTGGCCGTTGAAAAAGCCGTTGACAGTTTGGGAACCAGCAGGATCGCTCCGAACGCGATCATCACGAGCGCACCGGCGCGAGCAAGGCTATCTGCGTCCAGACCAATCAAATGCCCGAAGGCGGTGACGCTCAGGCCCAGTACGACAAAGCTCGCGGCCATCCCTAGCGCCAGATAGGCGGGGCCCCCACGTCCCGCTTGTGCGGCAGAGGCCAGCACGATGGGCAAGACGGGGACAACGCAGGGATTGATCAGCGTGAGCAAACCGGCGGCATAGGCGAGCAAAAATTCCATGCGGGCAAACTGTCGCAGGGCTTTTGAAATGTCACATGAAATCCGCGTGAGCCCGCGTTATCGCTGCGCCTTGGACAATTGCACAGCCAGAATGCCGCCCATGATGATGGCGACGCCTAGGAAGTCTAGCGGGCCTATGGCCTCGCCCAACACCAACGCCGCGATGGCGACGCCAAGGAACGGGTTGAGGAAGTGAAAGGTTGCCGCACGAATGGCACCGATCATGCCCACCAGTTTGAACCAGACAAACGTCGCCAGCAGGCCCGGCACCAGTGTTGTGTAGACGAAAGCGGCAATGAGCGAGGGTGTGACCGCTACGACATAGGGGCGTTCCAAAACCAGTGAGGCCAGCGCGAGCGCCGCAGCACCCACAAGCATCTGGGCGCCCACCACCATCAGGACATTTCCGCCCGAAGAGGCCCCCGTGACGGACAACGTGGCCACCGTCAAAGCCAGAACACCGGCCACGCAGAGACCCAGCCCAAAGAGATCCACGCCTGACGAGAGGCGCGCGCCCATGATCAGAGCGACGCCGATCATGCCCGCAACCAGCCCGGCAATGGCCATGGGGGTCAGACGTTCGCGAAAGAGTATCCAGCCCGCAAGCCCAACCCAAAGCGGCATCGAGGAGGCGATGATGGAGGCCAGTGACGCCTCCACCGACTGCATGGCAATAAAGTTCAGCCCCAGATACAGCGCATTCTGACACAGACCGAAGATGACGATGGCGCGCCATTGCGCGGGTGTAAAGCGCAGCCGCTCGCCCAAAAGATAGGCGAGGCCCATACCGATCAGGCCGGAAATGATGAAACGAACCGCAAGGGTGCCCATGGGCGGCGCTTGCGCCACGATAATGCGCGCGGAGGTAAAAGCCGAGGACCACATCACAACAAAGGCGAGGCCCATAAGGATTGCACGCAAGTTCATAGCGGCGACGTTATGTTGTGCTGGCGGCGAAAGAAAGGGCTGTTCTGCCGCGAGGGCTGTGCCTGCGTGTGGGCTCGATTTGCCTGAACGTGCAGGCGATTTCGGCGCGCCCAAAAGTACGGCCATTCATGATGTTATCCGAGGACGTTTCCGTGTGCACAAGAAGCGATAGGTCCGCTTGAGCGGGACGTTTTGACTTCGCGACCTAGGTCTTGGGGCCTATAGGGAGGATTGAAAAGTGAAAAAACTCATTTTGGCCGCTGGCTTTGCTCTGTCCGCGAGCGCTGCATTGGCGCAGGAAACACCTTCGGCGGAAGGCGCCGAGGTCTATTTTGTAGGATTGGCCGACGGTGCCACGGTTGCCTCGCCTGTGACGTTGCACTTTGGGCTGAAGGGCATGGGTGTTGCTCCGGCCGGGATCGAGCAGGAGAACACCGGCCACCATCACTTACTCATCAACCGTCCGGCATTGGGGCAGGGCGAAGATGGGGCAGATGAATTGATCTACTCCATGCCCGCGACGGAAAATCTGCGGCATTTCGGTGGGGGACAGACTGAGGTGACGCTCGATCTGCCAGCAGGGACGCATACGCTCCAGCTTGTCCTGGGCGATGCTGCTCATGTGCCGCATGTTCCGCCGGTCATGTCAGACGTGATCACCATCGTGGTCGAGTAAAGCTCAGACGTCTTCAGGGCGGTTTGACAAAAAAACCCCGCCGGAATCGGCGGGGTGAGGTGTGGTGCGCACGCGCTTGGGGGGCGTGGCACCGGCGGTGTTCAAGAAACCTTAGTGTTCGCGTTCGCCCATCTCTGCGCGGATTTGCTGGCGGAAAAGATCAATCGGGATCGTTTTGCCATCGCGGCGAATATGCCAATAGGTCCAGCCGTTGCAGGAAGGTGCCCCTTCCAGCGCGGCACCCACTTGATGGATAGAGCCCTTGATATCGTCTCCGATCAAAGTGCCGTCGGCGCGAACCTTTGCTTTGTGTCGGTTGTTGACGGAGTAGAGCTCTTCTCCCGGACGCAGCATGCCTCGTTCCACCAATTGGCCGAACGGCACACGGGGTGCGGCCCGTTTGGAGGCGGAGACGATCAGTGCTTCGCGATCGAATTTGCGCACTTTGCTGATCCGTTTCATTGCGACGTCACGATAGGCTGCTTCGCGCTCGATACCGATCCAGTCGCGCCCCAGCATCTTGGCCACTGCGCCGGTTGTCCCGGTGCCGAAGAAGGGATCGAGCACGATATCGCCGGGGTTCGTGGAACCAACGAGAATGCGATGCAGGAGGCTTTCGGGCTTCTGCGTGGGATGGGCTTTGTTGCCCTCGTCGTCCTTGAGACGCTCGCCACCGTTGCAAATCGGCAGAACCCAATCGGAGCGCATCTGGATGCCCTCGTTGAGCGCTTTTAGCGCCTCATAATTAAACGTGTACTTGGCGCCTTCGGCCTTGGATGCCCAGATCATGGTTTCATGAGCATTGGTAAAGCGCTTGCCGCGGAAATTGGGCATGGGGTTGGACTTGCGCCAGACCACATCATTCAAGATCCAGTAACCCGCATCCTGAAGTGCTGCGCCAACCCTGTAGATATTGTGGTACGAGCCGATGACCCAGATCGCACCATTGGGCTTGAGAATGCGGCGCGCCTCTTTCAGCCAAGCCTTGGTGAAGGTGTCATAGGCTTTGAAAGAAGAAAACTGATCCCATTCATCGTCCACCGCATCCACCTTGGAATTGTCGGGGCGATGCAGCTCACCTTTCAGCTGAAGGTTATAGGGCGGATCTGCGAAGATCAGATCGACGCTGTCCGCAGGGAGAGAGGCCATTGCTTCGATGCAATCGCCGCTCAGAATCGTGTTGAGAGGGAGCGCGTCTGCGCTCTTGAGCTTGGTCATCTTCGTCATTTTCTGCCTCAGTCCCCGGCGCTTTTGCGCTCGTTTGGTTGAGGACAGAATGAGTCACAGCTGATTCGTGGTCAAATTCTTTTTTGAATCAAGAGGTTATGTTTTTCTCTCGACACAATATATTGTGGACCGGTTTGAAGCTCCGTCTATGGTGTGGGGTGACCCCAAGATTTTCCATGGCCTGTTTGTGACATTTTGTTGGATATCCGGCGTTGGTTTCCCAGCCATAGCCGGGATGGTGTTGCGCCAATGTCTGCATGACATGATCTCGCCTGATTTTGGCCACAATTGAAGCCGCTGCGATGGAGATTGAACGGCTGTCACCTTTCACGAGGGCAGACGACGGCAGGTTCAAGCCACGGGGTATCATATTGCCGTCGATCAGGACATAATCGGGCGCCTCCGGCAGGGCACGAATAGCGCGCATCATGGCGATGTGAGAGGCGCGCAGAATGTTATGCGTGTCGATTTCCTCAACGCTCGCCTCGCCAATCCCGACGTCGGCATGGGCTGAGATATGTTCCAAAAGCGCATTGCGCCGTTTGGCGGAGAGCTTTTTGCTGTCGTTGAGGCCATCGGGAAGGTGGTTGGGGTCGAGGATGACCGCAGCAGCCATGACAGGGCCTGCCAATGGCCCCCTGCCGACCTCATCGACACCCGCAATGCGGTCATAACCATGTGCCATGGCATCGCGTTCAACGGAGAAATCGGGCAGTTGCATGGGGCAGTTGTGCAATGTGAGGCAGGTTTTGGCAATTGACTGTGCTGCAACGGGCTGCGTTGCGCGCCAAAAGAAACCCGGAACATGGGGCGCATGTTCCGGGCTCTGACCGAGGTTGTGATAGGGGACGGACCTCGGCCCTGCTCGCCCCAGCCCACAGAGATGTCGCTCCGCGCGCCGGGGTGTCTGGCGTTATCCGCGCACGCGGTAGCCCGCATTCTTCAGGCAGCGCGGGCGGTAGCCGATGCGCGTCCCGCGCGGGCCTTGGACAAAGGTTTTGCAACGGCCCGGCAGCGCATTCACCTGCCGGTAGTTGTTTTGCAAGCAGCGCTGTCCGAAGAGGCGGCGATCCCCTTGATAAGAGCGCACCGTGCGCAGGCAGAACCGGGGCAAGGGGGCTTTGGCGTGCTTCTTCCCTGATTTCTTCGAGGAATGCTTCTTGTGCTTCTTCGACTTTTTGTTGTCGCGTTTTTCGGCCTCGATTGCGGCGCCGAGGATAAACAGTGTCGTTGCGCCAAAGATGAGCTTTTCAATGTCGTTCAGTTCGGCGCGCGCCGGCGTTGCCGAAATTGATGTGACGGCGAGAGATGCGGCGAGCACTGTGGCGATGAAAGTCTTGGACATGAGGTGTCTCCTTTTGAGATATCGCGGCACAGGCAGCGCACCGCGTTTGGGATGCCCCAACCCTCGGCGGCATGCGCTCAGACAGGCAATAACAGCGCGGTGTTATCGGATATCAGCCAGGCCAAAGCGGCGTTGTTATTGAAAAACATCGCGCGCCCCGTCAGGTTGCCCGCATGAAACAGATACTCTTGATAATGGGGCTCGTTGTGCTGGCGAGCGGTGCTCAGGCGGCATGTTATGCCGATTACAAAGCCAAAAAGGACAGCCCGTTGCGGCTGCATTATGGTGTTGCGCAAGTGGCCGAGTGCTCCCGAGCGGGTGCGGCCAACGAGTTGCAGGGGCGTCTTGCCCGGCAGGGTTGGACTTTGCTGAACGTGCTGGGCGTCTTTGATGAAAGCGGGTTGGCGGAAAGGGCAGAGAATGCTGGACGATTCTACCTCCGCTACTGACGCACGCCGCAGCAGCGCGCGCGTCGTTGGGTTTGGTCTTGTAGCCATCGTAGGCGTCTTGCTGGTGGCTGCGGTGTTGCTCTTTGTGTCCTTGCCTGATGCCAATGCATTCAATGCGCGTGTGGAGGCGTTGTTTGTCGAGAATGATGATCTGAAAGCGCAAGCAGAGATCAAATTGCTCGAGATCTTGGCGCAATCCGGTACCGCGTTTCAGGATGTTTTGCAGAGCTACCGCATGGTCATTTTTGTGCTGTTGCTCTTTGCAACGGCGCTTTTGATTGCGGCCTTGGTTTTCATCGTCCAGCTCGTTGCGATGGGGCGCCGGATGGCGCAGATCGAACGGGCGGGGATACAGGTTAACTCCCTGCTGATTTCGCGAGACGAAAAGACAGTTTACCTCAACAATATGGGGTTCAAGCTGACAGATGCAGGCATGGAGGCGCTTGCCGTTCTCGCGGAAGCGCGGCTCGATGATGAAGTACTGTCGGGCGTTCAGATCGAGGCCATTCTCTCGGGAAAAGCGGAGGCGGATTGCGATGAGGCGGCTGGTGCGACGCGGATAAAGCGTTTGCGGGATGCTTTGGGCAATCAGCTTGTGTCTGCGCTATTGGTGAAGAACATCGCGAAGAAGGGCTACATGCTCTCGGTTGGGAAAGATGTGATCAAGGTTATCTGAGTATTGTTGCGCCGCGGCTCTGCGTGTCGCCGTGGCGGGGTGCCGTGGCTGGGGCTCTGCTCCCCCGAGATATTTTCAGCAGAGAAAGGCAGTGCTGTGTCGCCCCGCCTTCGTTTTGCTTACAATGCGTAATTTTGCCTTAGGAGATGATCGAAATATCCGATGGTCTTGACCAGCCCTTCACGCAACTGCACCTGGGGCTCCCAATCCAGGGCGTCCTTGGCAAAGCTGATATCGGGTTTGCGCTGTTGCGGATCGTCATCGGGCAACGGTTCGAAGACCAGCTTGGAGCTTGAATTCGTCAGATCAAGCACATGATCCGCCAGTTCGCGGATAGAGAATTCGACAGGATTGCCGAGGTTCATCGGGCCGGTGATGTCGGTCCCTGTTGCCATCAATCGAATGAACCCTTCGACCAGATCATCGACATAACAAAAGGATCGCGTTTGCTGACCTTCGCCGTAGATCGTGATTGGGTCGCCCTTGAGGGCTTGCACAATGAAATTTGAGACGACGCGGCCGTCTGCTGGATGCATCCGTGTGCCGTAGGTGTTGAAAATACGCGCGACCTTGATGTCGAGGCCATGTTGACGATGGTAATCGAAGAACAGGGTTTCTGCGCAGCGCTTGCCTTCATCATAACACGAGCGCGTCCCGATCGGATTCACGTTGCCCCAATAATCCTCTTTCTGAGGATGCATGGTTGGATCACCATAGACTTCAGATGTCGACGCCTGAAAAATGCGACACTTCATCCGCTTGGCGAGGCCCAGCATGTTGATCGCGCCGGAAACGGATGTCTTGGTCGTTTGAACCGGGTCGTGCTGGTAGTGCACGGGGCTGGCGGGACAGGCCAGATTGTAGATCTCGTCAATCTCGACATAGAGCGGGAAGGTCACGTCGTGGCGCATGAACTCGAAGCGGGGATTATCATGGAGATGATCGAGATTTCTCTTCGAGCCCGTGAAGAGATTGTCGGCGCACAAAACTTCGTGCCCTTGCTCCAGCAACCTGTCGATCAGATGTGAGCCTATGAAACCCGCCCCGCCAGAGACCAGGATGCGTTTGTAGGCACTTTTGTAATTTGGCATGCGGACTTCCTTGCCGGGCTAATACTATCGATGTGGGCCCGAAAATACGATCACTGGATCGTTTCATGGAGCTCAATGCGCGGAAATAAGCGCGGCAACTCAACACTATAAACAACGCAACATGAGGTTATGCGTGCCCATTACTGCGCTGGCTCTAGACTTTGTGCAAGTATTGGGTTTGATGAAAACTGTTTGTTTCCGCCATTAATTTGCCCGGCTTCGTACGGTCTCAGCCATATTTTAGACAGGGGTACACGACACAGTCGCATCAGAATTCGAGCAGAGCTGCCGTTCGAAATCCTCAGACATGACTAAGGTTCGTCCTGTTTGAGATATCCTGATTGCTTGCCGTACCATGGGTGCTTCATGGGGGCTTGCACGTTTCAGGCGCGACGGGGCTTAGATACAGGAACGTTATTTGCGCCTCGTCGCGCGTTGGAGAATGTCATGAAAGTAGTCGCAGCACAGAATGCGCCTTACCTCGGCGTATTCACTTCTGCACCGGCCACACAGAACGCTCAGGCGTTCAAGTCCTCGGGGGCGAACCCTGCGATTGTCCATGTCCATTCTGACTGGACGCTGCCCGACAGTGCTGGCGGCCGCAGTATGCTCAACTTCACCGATGAAAACCCGCTTGTCGGCAGTTCTATTCAGCAAACTGTCGTGGATTTGTCCAAGCAGGGGCAAATTCTTGCTGTATCCTGGGACCCGATGTCCTTTGATCCGGAAATCGAAGGATACTACACGGGCGAGGAAAAGCCTGCCATCGGTGTGCAGGCCATTCTGGATGGCACCTACGACGACTACATTCGTGAAGTCGCTCAGCAGACGGCCGCCCTTGATACGCCTTTGATGATGACGCTCTTCGGAGAGGTCAATTCCGCGGCAGAACTGGCCTATGGTGCTGATGGTGCGAGCTATCGCGGCGTTCAGGAAGACCCGCGCGGCGCCTACGGCGATCCGGCTTTGCTGGATGGGCCAGAGCGAATGAAAGACGTTTTCAAGCATGTGATCGACATCTTCCGCGCGGAAGGGGCCGACAACGTCACTTGGTATATGTATATGGCCTCTGACTACATGGCCAATGGCGAGACGAATTCGCCGGATCAATACTATCCGGGCGATGAGTATATCGATTGGGTTGGTCAAAGCGTCTACTCAGACACGCCGTCGGGCATCTCTGCCAGTCTCGATGCGGGCTATGCGGCCTGGGATGCCGTGTCTGACAATCCGTTCTTCATTCCCGAGTTCGGTATCACACAAACCGATGATCCAAATGCGCTGCAATCCGCGCTCAGTATATTGGACGGGTATGACAATGTCGGCGCGGTTACGATTTCGGACTTCCCGGCCGCAGAGGAGGTTTATGGTGTGCCCCGATTGGGCAGCCGGGAAGGCGATTGGGATGCCATCCAGAATTCGGGCTGGGAAAACGAGATCTACTTGCGCGACGGTGACAGTGATCCTCAGCTTCTGACGGCATGGCGCGATGTGACAGGCCGCAGTGCGGATGATTATGTGTTCGTTGGCACCGAAGGGGCGGATTTCCTGAGCGGATCTGTCGAAGACGATACGTTCATCGGATACACCGGGGATGACATCTACCTCATCGAACAAACGGGAGACCGCGTGGTTGAGGTCGAAGACGAAGGCTATGATGTCATGTTTTCGCTCGTTTCCACGACGTTGGCTGACAATGTTGAAATGCTTCTGCTGGACGGCGGCGACAATATCGACGGTACGGGCACAGCCTTCCATGATTACCTGATCGGGAATGCCGCCGACAATGTTTTGACCGGGCTGGAAGGCGCAGACACGCTGACCGGCGGTGGCGGATCCGATACCTTGATCGGCGGTCAGGGTGACGATTTCTATATCGTGGATTCATCTGACGACTCGGTGATCGAATTGTCTGGCGGCGGCGTGGATGTTGTTTCCTCAGGCGCCACATTCACGATGTCGGCCAACCTTGAGATCCTAATTCTCGATGGGACGAGCGATATCGGAGCCACTGGCGCGAGCGATGACAATACGATCATGGGCAACACCGGCAATAACGATATCGATGCTGGCGACGGCAACGATATGGTCATTGGTGATGCGGGGGATGATCTTCTGCGCGGCGGTGCCGGGATCGATTTCGTTGATGGTGGCGCCGGGGATGATACATTGAGCGGCGGCACCGGGGATGACATCATCTTTGGGGGTGACGGCGACGACCGCATCGCGATGAATGGCTCTGATCTGGCCATCGGTGGCGCAGGGGCCGACACATTCATCTTCGCGGCCAATTCCGGCATGGGATTCGTCGAGGATTATGAAGTGGGCGTAGATCGCCTTGATCTCAACAACCTGTCGTTTGAGACATTTTCCGATGTGCAGGATGCAGCCGTCACAGTGGACAACGATATGCTCCTCTACGTCGACGGCGGCGGCACGTATTTCCTCGCGGGTGTGACCGCAGAAAGCCTGACGGCGGATGATGTCATTTTGTGATGAATCGTTGGTCCGGCGTTAAGCCGGACCGTCATTTCCCAGAGCTTTAAGCTCTGCATCGCACCAGGCATAGGTGCGCTTGATGCCTTCGGCGACGTCAACTGTAGGCTCCCAACCCAGAATGTCCTTGGCTTTGGTCCAATCTGCGGCGCGATCCATGTCGCCCTCTGGCTTCGTCGTGTCGAAGGTGATCTCGATATCGCGGCCCGATGCGGCGACAGCGTGCTCGGCCACTTCCTTGATCGATGTGGAAAAGTCCGGACCGATTTGAATGGCGCCTTTGCCCATGCCGCGCTCGACCACGCGCACCAAACCATCGACCGCATCGTCCACATAGACAAACGCGCGCCTTTGCGCCCCTGATCCCCAAACGACGAATTCTTCCTGCGGATGGCGGATCGCCTTGCGGATCAAGGCAGGAATAACCTGGCTTTTCTCCGGGCTCATTTCGCAGCGCGGGCCGTAGACGTTATGAAACCGCAGGACTCCGGTTTCCATCTTGCCGCTTTCACCTGCGAGTTGGCAGAGATATTCACCCATGAGCTTGGACCAGCCATAGGCGCTCTCGGGCAAAGCCGGGTAGACGTCATCTTCCTTGAAAGGCGGTGGATCAAGGACGGCCTGTTTGTCAGCCGGATAAGAACAGGCGGACCCGACATAGACATATTTGGATACACCGGCATCAAGAGCCGACTGGATCATGTTGTTGTCGATCAACGCGTTCTTGTTGAACAGGAAATACTGGTTGCCGAATACAAAGTTGATCCCCGCCACGACGTCGGCCAGATGAATGACAACATCCTGGCCTTTGCACACGGTTTCGCAGGCCTCCTTGTCGGCGAGATCCACCCGGTGGAACTGTTGCTCCATGTCGATCATTGGCGCGCCGTTTTTCAACAGATTGCGCTCTTTGCCGCGCCACAGATTATCGGCCACCGTGATTTCCGCGCCCATTCCGATCAAGCGCTCGGTCAGGTTTGAGCCGATCTGGCCCGCACCGCCGGTAATCAGCACCCGTGCTCCGTTCCAATCCATCTTTTAGTCCTTGTCCCCAACGCCGCGCGGGCGAAAACTCTGTTTGGTCAAATACGTATAATTCGTAAAACGGTTACTTGATAAATTGAATTGCAATCTTTTCACAAGAGGCCGCTGTCGCCAAGACCTTGTATTGCAACCCAAATGAGCGACAAAAATCGTCGAGGGCGCGCATTTCATCCAGAACGCAGTCAAATTCGTCAAACAGGACCGTCGCTCGATCAAGGATGGGGCGCATCATGACCAATACATACAATGTGGCTGAGTAGAGATCGGCATCGATATGGATCACGAAATGATCGACATCGAGGTCAAATGGCGCCTCACGCTCGATGAACCCTTCAACGCTGTCCTGAAAACGTCCTTTGACATAGCCCACGCGCGGATCCATCGGTTGTGGCGGCTCACCTCCTTGCGACCACGCACCTTCCTCGACCTTCCAGCCCAGCCCCTTCCATTCCTCGGGCATGCCCGTGAACGTATCAAAGCCCCAGAAGCGGCTGTCGGGATGTGTGTTGTGCTCTGCCCAATATTCAACAATCTCACCATTCGCACAGCCAAACTCGAGATAAGCAATGCGGTCAGGCAGGATTTGCGCCATCAGATCCTGCCACATGCCGTAGCGGTGCTCATAGGCGGGGGTATCTGCCGAGAGGTATTGTTTTTTCCAGACGCGCAGATCGGACCAATAGGCCAGTAGACGCAGAGTGTGGGAGGCTGGCAGATAGGCCAGCAAGCCCTTGATCCGCTTGCGCAAGGATTTCGGCGTGCGGGACTGGACCTCGAATTCCCGGGTAATTCTGAGGCCCTCGTATTTGGGGCCGGGTTTGCGTCTGGTCTGCGATGTCAAATGACCGTCCTTCAAAACTATGGCGGGCCTGTAAAATGCTCAAAATACCCGATCTCCGTTTGATCACAAGCGCCGCCGCAGGGCCAGCGCAAACGCGCCAAGGCCCTGCGCTGGCACCGGCGAAATCCAACGCGTGCCATTCGTTGAGCGCTCGGGTATGAACAGGCCGATGATGCAGCCCGAATTGTTCCGGGTTGAGCAAGAAGAGCATATCGATGAGCACACAATCAGATTTTCCAAAGTTCAGTATTGTCCTGCCAAGCTACAACACCGTCGCCTATCTCAAGGAAACGATCGACTCCGTATTGGCGCAGGATTACCCGGATTTCGAATTCATCATTACCGATGGCGGCAGTACGGATGGCACGGTGGCCTTGTTGGAGACGTACGGGGATAAAATCCGGTGGGTCAGCGAGCCCGACAACGGCCAGAGCGATGCCATCAACAAGGGTTTCGAGATGGCCACGGGAGATCTGCACTACTGGGCCAATGCCGATGATCCCATGCCGCCCGGCACCTTGCGCCATGTCGCGGGGCTGCTGACAGATCTCAGCAGGCCGCAATGGTGCGTCGGGGCGGCTGATCTGATTGATGAAAAGGGCGGTGTCTATTTCACGCGCACAGTAGACGAGGTCAACGACGCGACGTTTTACCTCTGGGCGCTCAAATGGATCCCCACACAATCAGTTTTCTGGAACGCCAAGATGTGGGAGGCGGCTGGCCCGTTTGATGCGCATTTCCACTACACGATGGACCTTGGCCTGTGGCAGCGCATGCACAAGGCCGCGCCATGCATTGTCACCGATCGGGTCTGTGGCCTTTACCGGATGCACGATGTGTCGAAATCGCTTTCCTCGGTCGAGACGTCTCGCGCTGAGCGAAAGCGTAATCTGGCAGGCATTCTTGCCCGCGACCTGCAAGAGGCTGCGGATGCCGGGCCGGATGCTGTTCAGGCAAAAGCGGAAGAATTGGCGCGGCTCTTTGATGAATTGTCCGATCACACGGCGTTTTTGCACCGTCTTGAAGATCACAAGATCATGGGGCCCTTGATCCGTGCCTATCGCAAGCGTGTCTCATGGTCGCCATCCGGCAGACTCTGAGCCTGGCCGTTTACACGGTTTGATGAATGCCCAGATGGTCGCAACAGGCCTGAAACCTGTGGGACCAGGTATGTGCGCCAAGGGCTGACGCGCGCACCGCTTCGCGCATCTTCTGGCGCGCGCCATCTCTGTCGGGATGGAGCCAGAACCGGGCTTTGTCGATCATCTCCTCAAAGCTTTCAAAGAAGATCATTTCCTTGTCAGGGGCGAAGTAGCTGGCCAGTTCTTCATTGTAATTGACCAGATGCGCCGCGCCGCACATCGCCGCTTCAAATTCCCGAAACCGGATAAAAGTGATCGGTTTGCTCAGCACAAAGGTGGACGCCAGTTCAAGCGAGCCCAGCGAGAGTGCACGGCCGCCCATAACGCGGGACCAATCTTCGAAAGACGGCCCCTGTCGGTATTCGACATTGCCTTTCTTAGGGTGTTTTTCCGGCAGGTCCTTGAGCGTGTTCTCCACAGTGCGCAGCAACGCGGCGCGCACAATTGTGCGGCCCTCGTGAAATGCCATGCTTTGAAACGCGCGATGCCATCCGTCGCGATACGAGAACAAACCGCGCAAGGCGGGCAGGGACTTCGCATCATCGCCATAGATATCCATTGGAGATGTCCCATACACCCGGATCGGGACATCCGCCTGCGCCAACATTGCAATAGCGCGGCTGCGCGCGCCGTAGCATGCGCCGATAAACACGATCGCCCGTTCGAAATCCGGCTCGGAGACA
Organism: Primorskyibacter sp. S187A; assembly: GCF_049800955.1. NCBI lineage: Bacteria > Pseudomonadati > Pseudomonadota > Alphaproteobacteria > Rhodobacterales > Roseobacteraceae > Primorskyibacter > Primorskyibacter sp. S187A. The sequence continues at coordinate 906,536 of NZ_JBNAGA010000002.1, forward strand.
GGGTAGAAAATATTGGGGTTCGCCCCATAGGGCATATGGACCAGATTGCGCGCCCCGTATTTTTTGAGCCGTGGCATGGCCCGAACGTCGGTCGTCCAGACCAGATCAAATGCGGATGTCACCTCTTTGACGCGAAAGGGATGCGAGAGATCATCCATACCAAGATTGACCGTCGGGATGCCCAATCTGGAAATCTCGCGAGCTGTCTCAGGATCAAAAGAGTGGTCCACCGCTGTTGAGAAAAAGAGATCACATCCGCCGGCATCCGCAAATTCCTTGACGGCCTGCACTGTGACGTCGCCATATTCCGCGCGCGTCCCATAGCGGCCGAGCAGCGCGGCGGGATTGACGTGCAACACGTCATGGCCCCGCTTGCGCAACTCATCAATCATATGGGCGTGGTGCGCGTCATATTGAAATTCGCGACCGGTAAACTCCGGGCCACCAGCGTTGTAATGCACAATTCTCATATTCGGTTCCACAATGATTTGATTCGGAATTGGAAAAATGACCGTGGACTTGTTAGCATTGCCACCTGACGGGCCGCACGTCGAAAGTGTTGCCTGCATCGCCCGAGTTTGACCTGATTTTTTGCCTGTTGGAGGCCAAGACATGCGCCGCCTGATTAAAGCGCTGAGCCAGAGCATCGGCGCGATGCTGTTGGGGGCGTTTGCCGGTTTGCTGGCTGTGGCGGGCGGAACGAAGGCTGTCGTGATCGTGCCTGCCGTGGCGATGGTGACGGCGTTTGTCCTGTGGCCCTATTCGGGGCTTTATGCGGTGATCGCAACGATCCCTGTCAATGTTGAGCTTGTCGGGCCGATTACAGTGTCGCGTTTGGCGATCCTGCTGGGCTTGCTTGCGATCATGGTGCAGGCGGCAAAGCGGCAAGTGCCCATGCCGCGCTTGTCGATCTGGCCGGAGGGCACGCTTGCCTTGGCCTTTTTCTGCTGGGTCATTCTGGCCACGCTGATCGTTGGCGGGGGCGGTTATGTCGGCAAGCTCGGGCCATGGATCATCTTTGCGATTATCCTGTTCGTCTTGCTGAATTACGTCGACACGCAAGAGCGATTGCGTTCGGTGTTCGTGCTATTGGCCATCATGGGCGGCTTGCAGGGGCTGTTTGTTCTCTCACAGGCCTATCTGGGCTTCTCTCCGTTTGGCGGATGGCACGCAACACTGGCCGCTGATCAGGCGGACGGTGAAATTCGGGTGGCCGGGACGTCGTCACATCCCATCATTCTGGCCGGTTTTTTCCAGACCGCCATTGGCGCGACAGTCTGTTTGCTGCTCATCGAGAACAAGGCTTTGCGCCGGTTTCTTTGGCTGGGATGCTTGGCGTTCGCAATCTGGGGCTGGTGGTTCACCTTTGCGCGCTCGTCATGGATCGGATCTTCCATGATGGTGTTTGCCGGTCTCTTTTTCATGCATCCCGCGACGCGCAGGCTGGCTGTAATTGCCGGTATTTTCATTTTTGTTGTCCTGGCCATTTTCGACTTCTCGCCAGGTGCGATTATCCGCTTCATCGAGAGTTTTGGCTCGGTTCAAGCCGCATCCAGCACGGCTGGCGTGGCCGAAGGGTCCGAGTCGCTCAGTTGGCGGACAGAGAACTGGTCCGGCGCATTTCGGATTTTCTTGCAGCACCCGATCCTTGGAATTGGCATTGATGCCAGCAAGGCCGCGATGTTGGCAAACCTGCCGCAAGGGGCCATCGCACATCAGTTCATCTCCGCAGAGGTGCCGCATAACCTGTTCTTGCTGCTTCTTGCTGAACTTGGGATCGTAAGCTTCGCGCTCTTTATCGGCATGCTGGTGATGGCGTTTCGAGGCTTGTGGCGGGCTTGCGGCGATCCACAATTGCGCCCCTACGCGGTGGCTGTGGCCGCAATCTTTTTGGGCCAGCTGACGACCTTCTTCTTCAATCCGATCCCGCGCGAGATCTGGTTGTCGCTTGGTCTGTCGCTGGCTATTTCGCGGATGGGACGGGCCGCCGTGCCCGCTGCATCAAGAAAGGGCAGAGCGCCAATGCGCCGCCCAAAATCCCAAGCGCCGAAGCCGTTCCAAGGAAGGCAAACACTCCGAGATCGCGGGCGCTCAGGCCAAGGCCATGGCCCAGCCCCCAGGCCACTGCGCCCAGCAGGACCAGCCAGGCGATCATAAGCGCCGTGATCCGCCAACTGCCCCGGGGCAGGACGAAGCGGTGCACGGCAAACAGAACGAGCACGAAGACAAAGGCGGAGGCCAATCTGGCGACAGCGGCTCCCGTGAGGTTGAAATACGGCAGAAGCGTCGCCGCCAAGGCCAATCCGCTTGCGGCATACAGCAGGGTTGTCACCGTGTTCCACCCCGGCCGGCCCGCGCCGTTCAACAGGAAAAAAGCAGGAACCGCAGCGCCGATGGTCGAAAAGGTCACCGTCATGATCTGCAAGACCTGACTGCCCGCCATGGCAAACTCAGGCCCGACCCAGAGCGTCAGCACTTGCGGTGCCAAAACCGCCAGCGGCAGGCCGACCGCGCCCACCAGCAGCAACACGAGATAGGTTCCGGATCGGTAGGCCGCCACCCGCATTTCGGGGTCAATGTCCCGGCTCGTGGAGGGGACCAGAAAAGCCAACCCGCGATTGAGTAGCAAATGGATTTGCTGCGCGAGCTGCAGGCAGATCGAGTAGACGCCCGCAGCTGCTGGATCGACGAATGCGGAGACGAGAAAGCGATCCGCAAGTGTGCTCAGCACACCTGAACTAATCTGCACCCAGCTTTGCGCGCCAAAGCTGGCGATTTCCTTGGTCGTGGCCCAATCAGGCCGCGTTACAAGACGTGCTTCGGGCACGAAATGCCGCCGCGTGAGCACGTAATAGGTGATCGCCTGACCTGTCAGGCCCACCACTGCGCAGGCAATCAGGGCAACAAGCCCGAAACTCGACAGAGCGAGCGCGACATTGCCCAGTATAATGAAACTCCGGGTGATCATGTTGACGCGCGCTGTCAGATCATAGCGCTCAAACCCGTTGATCACGCCTTCGAACGTCTTGAGATAGCTCGTCACGAAAAGCGCTACCCCGGCGAGGTAAAGTGCCTGCGCGGCTGCGGTTGCCGCGCTGTCCGTGACTTTGAAGATGACGGCGATGATCCACGGCGCCGCCAACGCGATACCCGCCGCACTGATGGTGCCTGCAACGACATAAAGCGCCAGCGTTGTGCGAATAATTCGGGCAATGTCCTCTGGCTTGTTCGTTCCGCGATACTTCGCGACATAGCGCACCGTGGCTTCGCCAAACCCCAGTGACATCACGCCGCCCAAGCCGATGACGGCGTTGATGAGGATCCAGATGCCAAAGGTCTCGCCGCCGAGTGTGGAGATGAAAACAGGGGTTGAAACGGCCCAGAGCAACAGCAGCCAAAGGTGATCCGTTACGCTGAAGATCGTGTTCTTCCAGCGGCCGAAAAAGCCTGTCTTGCTGTTCATCTGCGCGCCATCCAGTCCAGCGTGGCCCGCAGCCCGTCATCCAGTGATGTGCTGGCGCGCCATCCAAGGAGGCTTTGTGCTTTGGAGGTGTCTGCGCAGTAGCGTTGCATGTCATTGGGCCTGTCGGGCAGAGCGCCCGGGCGCGGCTGGCCGCCCTTGCCTGCGAGGGTATAGATGCGGGAGACAATCTCGAGAAGGCTGTGTTCGGTGCCACTGCCGAGGTTGATGATCTCGCCCAGAGCCGCCTCGGATTGCGCCGCCATCAACAATCCTGCGACGACGTCATCGACGTAGGTCAGTTCGCGCATCTGCGTCCCGGAGGTCATGTCAAAATCCGCGCCTTTCAGGGCCGAGCCGCAAGCGGAGGGCACAAGTTTTGGCGGAAGCTGACCGGGCCCATAAATCAAAAAAGGCCGGAGCATGACGACGGGCAGTCCAAGTGAGCGATGCATCATTTGCAGCCAGACTGTGCCTGCGGCTTTGGAGGCGGAGTAGGGCGAGAGCGGTTGTGCGGGCAAGCCTTCGTGGAATGGCGCGGGCTGGTGGCCGTATTCTTCGGCGGTTCCTGTTGTGATGAACCGCTTGCAGCGGGTCTCAGATGCGGCTTCGGCCAGAGCCAGCGTCGCGCCGAGATTGACCTGGGTCATGACAGCATTGAGCGAGGGATCGCGCGCAGGTTCCGTGCGCGCGCCCAAATGGAAAATTATCTCTGGCTTAACGTCCTGAACGATCGCGCGCAGCGCGTCATGATCGGTGAGATCGCCTCGCACCGGCTTGCAATCGTCCGGGAGTGTCCCGGGGTCACGTGCAAGCGCATAGGGCCGCAGCCCGGCCGCGATCAAGGCAGACAGGAGATGTGATCCCAGAAATCCGGTTGCGCCCGTGACCAAGACAGATGCGCCGGACAGAGCCTTTGCATCCAGCATGGTCTCACCCAAGGCGAATATCTCCGCTCTCAATGGCCGCGAGGTAATCGCGATATGTGCGTTCGAGGCCTGCCCGCAGATCGATCTGCGCGCGCCATCCCAGCGCGCTCAGCCGGGAGACGTCCACAAGCTTGCGCGGTGTGCCGTCCGGTTTGGACGTGTCGTAGTCAAAACTACCGTTCCACCCAACCACATCAGCCACCATCTGGGCCAGCTCCGCGATGGAGACATCTTCGCCAACGCCCACATTGAGAGCCGTCGGGCCGGAGTAATTCTGCATCAGATAGACCAGCGCATCCGCCAGATCATCGACATGCAAAAACTCGCGCCGTGGCGTGCCCGTGCCCCAGATCGGGACGGTGGGTGCTGCGTCCATCTTGGCCTTGTGCATCTTGCCGATCATGGCTGGCAGGACATGAGAGCCTTGCGGGGAATAATTGTCGCCCGGTCCATAAAGGTTGGTCGGCATGGCGGAGATAAAATCGGCGCCGTATTGCTTCCGATAGGCCTGACACATTTTGAGGCCAGCAATCTTGGCGATGGCATACCATTCGTTTGTCGGCTCCAGCGGACCGGTCAGCAAGCAATCCTCGGGCATGGGTTGCGGCGCCATGCGGGGATAGATGCAGGTCGATCCCAGGAAGAGCAGCTTTTGCACGCCGATGTCATGGGCCGTGTGGATCACGTTGGTCTGAATGGCGAGGTTGTCGTGCAGGAATTCGCCGGGTCTGGTGTCATTGGCGAGGATCCCGCCAACTTTGGCTGCCGCGAGGAAGACCACGTCGGGTTTGGTCTCCCCCATCCACTCGCGGACCGACGCTTGCTCGCGCAGATCGACATCCTGTCGCCCGGCAAGGATGACATCGCAGGCCTCGCGCTGCAGGCGGCGCACGATGGCGGAGCCAACCATGCCCCGGTGCCCTGCGACCCAGACCTTTTTGCCGCTCAGCTCGAAGGGCTGCTCCAGACGGTCTTCATTCATCATTCGGCCTCCGCGCGCGTCAATCGTCGCGTTGCAGGCGCGCGTCTTCACGTGCGACTGTCGTCAGGTCAGAGCCGACCATCTCGCGGACCATTTCAGCCAGACTTGTCTTTGGCTCCCAGCCCAGCTTTTCCTTGGCCTTGGACGGATCGCCCAGCAGGTGATCCACCTCGGTTGGCCGGAAATACCGCGGATCGACGGAGACGACATGTTCGCCCGTCGTCGCATCATAGCCTTTCTCGTCAACGCCTGTACCTTTCCACTCGATCTGGCGACCCACAGCGTTGAAGGCAGCTTCAGTGAACTCACGCACGGAGGCAGATACGCCCGTGGCCAGGACCCAGTCTTCCGGCGTGTCATGCTGCACGATGCGCCACATGCCTTCGACATAATCGCGCGCATGGCCCCAATCGCGGCGCGCTTCGAGATTGCCGATATGGAGCCGTTTTTGCAGACCCAGATTGATCGAGGCCACGGCCCGCGTGATCTTGCGGGTCACGAAGGTCTCACCACGCAAGGGGCTTTCGTGGTTGAACAGGATGCCGTTGGAGGCATGCATGCCATAGGCTTCGCGGTAGTTCACCGTGATCCAGTAGCCATAGAGCTTGGCCACCGCGTAGGGCGAACGCGGATAAAACGGCGTCTGCTCGTTTTGCGGCGGAGGCGTTGCGCCATAGAGCTCTGACGTTGAGGCCTGATAAAAGCGAACGCGGTCTTCCATCTTCAGGATGCGGATCGCCTCAAGGATACGCAACGGGCCGATGGCATCGGCATTAGCGGTATATTCCGGCGTCTCGAAGCTGACCTGAACGTGGGATTGCGCGGCAAGATTGTAAATCTCGGTGGGCTGCACCTCCTGGATCAGACGGATCAGGTTGGTGCTGTCGGTCATGTCGCCGTAGTGGAGGAAGAACTGTGTGCGGTTTTCGAGAGGATCAAGGTAATACTGATCAACCCGTGCGGTATTGAAGGAAGAGGATCTTCGCTTGAGGCCGTGCACCTCATATCCCTTTTCCAATAGCAACTCGACGAGATATGCCCCGTCCTGTCCGGTCACGCCTGTAATCAAAGCGACTTTTTTAGATGTCGTCATGGTGTGTTAGATCTTCGTTCTATGAATGATTTACTGCTGTCTACACGAGCAACGGTGGGACCTCAAACGCAAGCTCTTCGTAGTCGAAAAAAAAGCGCATCGGTTAAAAATGCTTCTACGGGCAAAAAATGGCGTTAATGTGGTCGCTATATTTTTTGCTTTTGTTGGAAAAATTCATGGAACAGATAGCGCGCCAGCAGTTGGTTGACACGTTGAACGGGCATATCATGCCCCATCGCAAACCTCTCAAAACACAGCTTTTGCAATCGCCGGGTTTGCTGTTGCAGCGTTTTCTAACCGTCAAAGCGGCCACTCTTGCGGTCAGGCTTCAACGCGGGCGGGACATGTCGCGCAGGATGTTTTATGGCGAAGACATCCGGTTTCCCTTCCCGGCCTGTTGGGATTTGGCTGTGTATCGAAGCTACATCGATGAGGCTGAGCTGCGCCTGTTGAAATACCTGATCCTGAACCTTCCTTCTGGGGGCCAGTTCCTCGATGTGGGGGCCAATATTGGCCTGATGTCTCAGGTCGCCGCGAAAGTCATGGGCCCGGACGGGCGCGTCTATGCCTTTGAGCCGGGCGCGCAGGCCTTGTCTTATTGCAAAGACAATGTCGCGCGCTTCCCGCAGGTTCAGATCGTTGCCAAGGCGGCCATGGACGCGCCGGGAGAGCTCACGTTCTTTGAGGGCACCGGGGCGTGTATGGTCAGTTCATCCACAGTTGAGGCGCATTTTGACGGACGCGACAAGAACGTGCGCGAAGTTACGATTGAAGCGACGACGCTGGATGATTTCTGCGCCAGCGAGGCTGCGGTGCCCGATGTGATAAAGATCGATGTGGAGGGTGCAGAGCTCTCGGTCCTCAAAGGCGCGCGTCGGGTTCTCGAAACGATCCGGCCCAGCGTCGTTCTGGAGGTGTCCTTCAAGCCTGAGGAATTTGAGGAGCTCTACCAGCCGCCCATAAGGCTATTGCAAGAAGCGGGCTACGTGGCCCATGCGATTGGGCCAAACGGCACGCCTCATGCCATTTCAAACGCGTTTGAAGAGCATGCCAAGCAATGCACCTTCGCCAATGGCTATCTGCACGTGTTGGACAATCTCTTGTTTTTGCACCCTGAGGGGCGTGCGTCGGGCGTTTAGACCAGAAAAACATCCTCACTGCCCAACAGGGACGCGTCTACATCGTTGAGAATGTAGGTTGTTCCGTCGACCTCAAAGGTTGTGTCTGTGCCGGCCTGGTCGAAATCCACATCATTGAAGAAAAGCGCCAGAAACGCGTTCACAACGATCACGTCTTCGCCCACGGTGAAATCCGTTATGCGGACATTGCCATCGACATTGTTGAAGACAAACGTATCGTTTCCTTCATCGCCCGTTGCGCCGACATCACGGGCATCCTCGAAAAACAACAGATCATCCCCAGAACCGCCGACCATCGCAATCCGGTCGCCATCGCTTGCGATCAGCGTGTCGTTTCCTTCGCCGCCGTCGATGAAATCGCGACCACCAAAACCGATGATCATATTGTTTTGCGCGTTGCCGTCGATCTGATCGGCCGTTGACGTTCCCACAATATGTTCGACGAATTGCAGCTGATCGTTGCCTTCGTTCGTACGCGCGTTGGTTGATTGCAGGCTGAGGTTCACGCGCAGGTTGGTTTCTGTCGTGTAGTAAGCGATGTCTTGGGATCCGCCGCCGCCATTGATCGTGTCATCGCCTGCGCCGCCGATGAATTCGTCTCGGCCAAAGCCGCCAGACAATTTGTCATTTCCCGCAAGCCCGATCAGGAGGTCATTGCCTCCAAGGCCTTCGAGGAAATCGTTGTTGCTTCCACCTTCCAGAATATCGGCTTGAGACCGACCGAGGATCAGGACGGGGCCGGTATTGTCGCCCGCCTCTGGGTTAAGCGGGCGGACCGTGAAATCCGTCTCCGCCAGCAGGATCGTCGTGTCACGTGTTGTTTCGGCGTAGAATTCCGAGGCGCTGATCCGCTCGACGGCGTCAATGTAATTGCTGATCTGGTGCGGGCTTGACGAGGCGTTGACCAGAAACTCCGGGATCTGGCGAATGCCTAGCCCGAGGTCATTGTTGAGAAAGAGCAGATCGTTGTACCACACGATCCTGTCCGTCGCGGAGGCGAAGAAATCGGTGGGGCCCGTGCTTGTCAGGCCGCCGTTGGCGTAAAAGGCCTTGAACACCCAGTCATTCATGAAGCCCACGTTCAGAATGGAGGGGTTGGTTGACATCGTAGGCGCCGCGAAGGCCACGAAATCGGCATCGTCGAAGACACCGTCGTAGCGGGACGAGGCAACATTGCGCAGCAGATTTGCTGCCGCACCGCCGAGACTATGACCGGTCACTTGCAGAGTGGTCACGCCGTTGCTTTCATCCTGCACATAGGCTGCCACGGCCGAGAGCAACGCATTGAAATTGTCGATATAAGCGTTGGTGTCGGGGAAGATGTCGAGGAAATCGGGGCCGTCGGACAGCGGATCATCGGTGCCACGGAACGACACAACCAATGTCCCGTCCTTGCGAAACACGCGCGCGGCCGCGCCGCCATTGGTGAAGGTGATGCCGGAATAGCCCGCGTCCAGCTCGGTGCCGGTGACAGCTGTCCAATCGCTGGGCGGACTGTTTTCTTCATATGCAGCCCGTGACAGGCGCGCGAGTTCTTCGATTTGATCTGTACTCAGGCCCTGGGTGTCAAATACCGGCATTGCGTTTTCCTGAACTGATGAAAATGGGTTTGGATTCTATCTGGGGTTGAGTATGCGGCAGGTTTCGTGACTTGGCAATTCTTCCAGCAAGGCCCGGCAAAATCCGTCAGCCGTCAGTCCCGCGCTGTTGGTCAGATTACGCCGTGCGCCTAAGGCGAGCAGCATGCGGGCGGCCGCCGCGGCGTCGGCGTCGATGGCGTGATGCAATGGCGTGCGCCCCTGGCCGTCCTGCAGGTCTATGTTCGCGCCTGCGTCTTGCACGAGACGGATCACGCTGGCATCGGGGTTGCGCACTGCGGCGTGGGCTAATCCGTTGTTGAAATGCCCGTAGCGCAGGTTGGCGATGTCATCTGTCCTGCTCGCCGCCAATGCCTGTGTGACCTCTGACGCAGGTGCGGAGGTCACGATGTCCACAAGGCTGGTGCTCTCCTCAACCATCACGTCGGTTTGACAGGCGGCAAGGCCGAGAGAGCTCAGGACGAATACGCCGCATCGAAAGGACCGCCCCATCATGACCACATCTTCCAGGGAGCCTGCTCGGTGTTCCACAGTTTCTCGAGGACCTGCCGATCCCGCAGCGTGTCCATCGGGTGCCAGAAACCGGCATGTTGATGGGCCATAAGCTGGCCATCGGCACTCATCTTTTCCAACACGGCGCGCTCGAGCGATTGATGTTCGTCATCGGGATCAATCCCAGTGAGGTAGTCAAACATGCCGGGCCGAAAGAGGAAAAACCCGCCGTTGATCCAGCCGCTTTCCGTTTGCGGCTTTTCGATAAAACGTTTGACCGCGCCGTCAGCGATATCCAGCGCGCCAAAGCGGGCAGGGGGGCGCACGGCTGTCACAGTCGCCAGTTTGTCATGACCGCTGTGAAAGGCTTGCAAGCTGGCCAGGTCCACATTTGCGACGCCGTCGCCATAGGTCAGCATGAAATCATCGTCCGCCAAGTGATCTCGAAGCTGCGCCACGCGCCCTGCGGTATTTGTGTCGAGCCCGGTATCCACAACGGAGACTTTCCAGTCGATATCGCCCGTGCTCAGCAAGGCGCGATCCCCGGACTTCAAATCGAATGTATAGTCGTTGTTGTGCAGGTAGAAGTTGGCGAAGTATTCCTTGATCATCTCGCCCTTGTATCCTGCCGCCACGACAAATTCCGTTACGCCGAAATGAGCGTAGATGTGCATGATGTGCCACAGGATCGGCTTGCCCCCGATCTCAACCATGGGCTTTGGGCGGATGCCGGTTTCTTCTGCGAGACGCGTACCGCGCCCGCCCGCGAGGATCACCGCTTTCATGATCAGGACGCCTTTTCTTCAGGTTTTACCGGGGCGAGAGGGTCGCGGCTCATCGCCCGTGGGATCGCTTTCAGCACGCCCCAGCCGATGGACGCCGCGCGCCCGAAGAGCAAGAGCGGCGACAGAAGCGCAATCAACGGATCTGTTTTGAAAGCACCGGCCACGAAGCTCAGCGTTGTTGCCAAGAAAGCCAGCGCCAGCAGACCGGCAACCCACCACAGCCCTGGGAGGACCAGCCCCAAAATCAGGCAGGCCGCAATGAGCAGGACCAAGAGGATCTGGATCTTGAGCGATTGCGGCGTGTAGCTGTCCTTCACGGCCTTTTCCGGGAACCGTCTGTAGACGATGATGCGCCAATACCCGCGCGACACTTTCTTGCGGAAATAGGTCCAGATTGATGGCGGGTGTCGATGATAGAGCTTGGCGTGCGGGGCAAAGGCGGCCTTGTGGCCCGCCTCGACAAGCCGCCAGCTGAGGTCTGTGTCTTCATTGTCGGCCACTGGAAAGCGCGTATCAAATCCGTTCAGGCTCTCGAACACAGGGCGCCGAAACGCCGCCGAATAAGAGAAGACAACATCCACCGTCTCTGCCGTCTCCAGCATCCGGTAGCGCTCTTCGAATTCCACTTGAGCAAAGCGCGCGCCGATCTCACGTTGGCGGGTTAGGTAGGCGCCTTTGACTGCGGCGATCTCGGGATCGGCGAAAGGTTTGAGCATCTCGCCCAACCAGGCAGGTGTCAGCTCGCAGTCACTGTCGGTGAAGATGATGACATCGCCGGTAGCGTCCCGCGCGCCTGTGTTGCGGGCCTTGGCGGGCCCGCCATTTTGCGATTGTCGCAGGAGCGACAGGGAGACCCCGGCGTCTTTTGCCACGGGAATAAACGCTTCGATCACAGCCACGGTCTCATCGGTCGAGCAATCATCGACCAAGATGATCTCATAGTGATCTGGCTTGAAGTCCTGATCCAGAAGGCTTTGCAGCCCCGTGGTGATGATGTCTGCCGCATTGTAGGCGGGCATGACAATCGAGACAGAATTGATCGGCTGCTTCATGAGATGACCTCGTCATAGACCGCGCAGGTGCGAGCGATCATAGCATCTGTTGAATATCTGTCTCGCATCGTCTCAAACCCGGCCCGTCCCATGCGAGAGGCCGCGTCTGGGTCAGAGACCAACTGATCGATCAGATCGACCATCGCGCTGATATCCCCCGGCTCAAACAGAAGACCGTTTTCTCCATGGGAGATCAACTCGCCATGCCCGCCCACGCGGGCGGAGGCCACAGGCTTATGCATGGCCATGCTCTCAAGCATCACATAGCTCAGGCTTTCCATGTAGGACGGCAGGGCGGTTACATCGAAGGACGCAATGGCGCGCGGAATTTCCGAGGATGGCACGTTGGTAATGACGAAATGCTCTGTCAGCCCCAAAGCGCGCAAGCGCGCCCTCAGATCGTCCGCAAATTCCTCATAGCCCGTAGGCGGATCGCCAAGCACGACGAAGCGTAGCTCGGGATGCTTCTCGACCAACTGCGCGGCGGCCTCGGCCATGTCGGCGTGCCCTTTGTTGGGATGCAGCCGCCCTATCATGCCCACGCAAAACACATCTTCTGCCCCGAACCATTGGTTTTTGTAGCCGCCAGACACGCGAGTGGGGTCAAACCGCTCCAAATCGACGCCATTTTGGATCACAGCAACCTGCACATTTGCGTTGGCGGATCGGATCTGTTCGCCGACATAGGCGCTGTCCACGATGACACGTTTGAGGCGGCGCATGACCAAACGGTCAAAAATCGGATAGAGGCGCCCCCTTAGAGTTGTCTTGGCCCAATTGGTCCAACCGAAAAAAGAGGCCACCGCAGGCAGCCCGGTTCGTGCGGCGGTCCATACGGCAACGGCATCGGAGCGATGATCCATGGCATGCAGAACGTCTGGTTTGAACTCTTTGACAAGGCGCATCGCCGCCCGCATATCCGCCAGTGAAAACTTGGAAGGAACGTCAACGATTTCATGCGGAATCTGCCGGTCCGTCAAGGCGCGCACCCATGGCGTTTCGCCTTTGGTGGACATGTCAGCGGTCAATAACATGACTTCGTGCCCGGCCCGCCGGAGACCCGAAATCACATTGATCAGATAGGTTTCAGCGCCCGTAATATCCGTGATCCCGCGGCTGTTTCGCAGAAACAATATGCGCCTTTGCTTGCCTTTAGGGCAGTCAGGCGACACAGTATTTGGCATTAACTTCAATCCGCTTGCTCGTGTGCGTCAAAATACAGTAATCGTAAAGCTACGGGTTTTTTAAAAATCTGGGCGTGCCGTGCACCTTTCGATTCGGTAGGCCTCCGACAGTTCTTTTCTGAGTGGCCCTGCGGGGCGTGTAAATGTTTTTCTTTTGAGGTGCTTGAGCACGTAATCCATTTTGACTGGTTAAACCATATGCGCGATATCAACCGGAAGTTCATTTCGTTTCTTCTCTTCCAGCTTTGGGAAATCGGGGTTTTCTGTCTGGCTGTTACGGTCGGCATGATCGCGCTTGAAAATGCGGGCTTCGGTCCGGCGGCAGCCTACGCAGATGCAGCGGGGCTGTCGATCTTGGCAGTTTTGGCGCTTCTGTGGAACCGGCTGCTGAATGCCTTTGATCTTTATCTGTCCCGTCGGCTGGTCGCACGCAGCAACGAATATTTCAGTCTTGTCTTTGCGGTCGTCATTGCCGCGGGCTTTCTGGCTTTGCTGGGCGCGCTGCTCAATCAACCGCTGAACCAATTGCCGTTTCTGGCGTGGTTCATGGTGACAGCGGTTACATTTCTGCTGCCCGGACGGCTCGTCTCGCGGCTGTTTCTGCGCGCGGCCCGCGCTTATGGCAGGAACGTGCGCTTCGTGGCGATTGTGGGGACAGGGCGTGAAGGGCAATCCTTGGCGCGCCACATCCTGAAAACACCCCAAAACGGATACAGAATTCTGGGGATGTTTGATGTTGCGGCGCCCATTGCGCCCTTGCAGGAGCCGTTTCGCTATGAGGGTGACCTGAACGCGCTGACGCAGCGGCTCATGCGCGAACCCGTTGATGAAGTGCTCATCGCCCTGCCGCTGGAACATAACTACCCCGATGTCATGCGCGTGCTGGAAATCTGCGCGCGCACAGGTGTGTCCGCGCGGGTGACCGGTGATCTCTTGAAGCCCGCCGGCTTTGCCGCGCCCGATATCGAACAGCTCGGCGCACGGGCTTTTCTGCATTACAATGCGCGCCCGGACTGGGGGTGGCAGGGATATGCCAAACGTGGATTTGATATCCTCGGCGCTGGGCTCGGGCTGGTGGCGCTTCTTCCAATCCTCCTGATGGTCATTGTCGCGATTAAACTGGACAGCCGGGGGCCTGCGTTTTTTGTCCAGAACCGGGTGGGACGCGACCGGAAGACGTTCAAGTTTCTCAAGTTCCGCACAATGGTTCAAAACGCCGAAGCGCTGCAGAAAGATCTCGAGAGCCAAAACGAGGCTGGCGGTCCTGTCTTCAAGATCAAGAAGGATCCCCGGATCACGCGCCTTGGCGCGTTCTTGCGGAAATATTCAATTGATGAGTTGCCCCAACTGATCAATGTGCTGAAGGGCGACATGAGCCTTGTGGGGCCGCGCCCCTTGCCGCTGCGAGATGTGGAGCGGTTCGAACATGACTGGCACGCGCGGCGCTTTTCCGTGCGCCCAGGTCTGACCTGTGCCTGGGTTCTCAAGGGCCGCAGTCAGCTGGCGTTTGATGATTGGGTGCAAACGGATCTGGAATATATCGACAATTGGTCCTTGATGCAGGACGTCAATATTTGTCTGCGCACCATTCCGGCGGTCTTTCGTGGCTCGGGCGCTTATTGACCGGCGTGAGCGAGCAGAAGCAATCCAGTGACGCATGACGAGCCTCAAGAGATCGCCGCGCCTTTCGCGCCGGGTGCTTTGCGTATTTTGATGATTTCGCCCGCAGGCGTCGGGGGGACCACGCAATATGCCCACAACCTCTGTAATGCTCTGGCGGGGCTGGGCCACCGTGTGAGCTTGGCCACGGCGCTGGATTGCGAGATGGCGGCCTTCGAGCGGCACTATGAGCTTTTGGGCGTATTCGATCGTTTCAAGCCGCGGTTCGGGCCGTTGCGCGCGTTTTTCAGACATGTACGAGAGCTTGATCCAGATATCATTCATCTGCAGGGCGCGCAGCGTCCCGAGTTCTATTGGTTGTTGCTCAAGGTTTTGCGGCGCCTGACCAAGGCGCGCTTCGTCTGGACGCCGCAGGATGTCGTTTCCAATTCCAAACGCGGGTATCACACCCGATTGCTGCGCGCGACCTATGCGCAGATGAGCCATGTGTTTCTCAACGCCCGCCAGAACGAGACGGCATTGCGGGAGCTCTACGGCGTTGAGTCCGACAAGATCACCGTGCTGCCCATTCCAGATCTCGTCGCTTTTGCGCGGACCGGTCTTGGCCGTGCGATCCCGCCAGAGATAGCGGAGCACGATAGCAGCACACCCATGGTGTTGTGTTTTGGCCTGATCGAACCCCGCAAGGGAATTGCCGAGCTGATCGAGGCGTTTCACAAGGTCTCGTCGCGCACCAATGCCCGCCTCGTGATCATGGGCAAGCCTTTGACGGATCTGGCACCCTTTGAACACGTGCTGCAAGCGCGGCCCGATCTTGTGCAACGTGTGTCCTTGATACCCCGCTATGCGGATTTTGAGGAGATGAATGCGTTATTTGAGGCCTCTACGCTCGTTGTTCTGCCATATGTAGCGGGGTGGAATTCCGGCGTGTTGGCATCGGCCTATGGGTTTGGCAAGCCTGTGATTGCGACGCGCGTCGGGGGATTTGATGAAGTTGTTGAAGATGGTGTGACAGGGCTGCTTGTTGAGCCTGGCGATATTGATGCTCTTGGCGAAGCGATGTTGAGCGCTCTTGAAAATGAGAACCTTCGGGCGCGTTTGGCAGCGGGAGCGAAGGCTGCGGGGCAGGCCTCGTCCTGGGATAAAGTCGCTCAGCAGACGCAAATTGTTTACAATTTGGAAACAATTAGGGTTAATGGGGAATGATGGTTCAGGACAGGCTGCAATTACGGCCGCTCGGCAAGACAGGTTTAACGGTTTCTTCTTTGGGGCTGGGGTGCTCGCATATTGCATCGCTATCCACACGCGCCAGCGCTTCCGAAATAGACGAATTGCTTGAAACGGCATGGGATAACGGCGTTCGCTTTTTCGATACGGCCGATATCTACGGGCAAGGGGACAGTGAGCGCCGCTTGGCTGGGATCGCCGCGCGGGATGGCGCCGTGATTTGCACCAAGGCCGGGTTGGCTGTCTCTGTATCGCAAACCCTTGTGCGGATGGCCAAGCCTGTCCTGCGCCCGATGTTGCTGCGTATGAAGAAGGCGGGATCGGTCGCTGCCTCGGCACGACAAGCCGCAGAAGCCCATGAGTTGCGCCCGCATTTGATTGTCGCGCGTCTCGAGGCCAGCCTGAAACGACTGAAACGCGAAGCCGTTGATGTCTTCCTGTTGCACTCGCCCCCGCGCGAGCGGATGGAAAATGAGGTTCTGTTTGAGCTTCTTGAAGACATTCACGCACATGGGAAGGCGCGCTGCGTTGGTGTGTCCTGCCAGACATTGGCAGATGCCGATTGGGTATTGCGACAAGGACGATGTAATGTCCTGCAAGTCCCGTTGAGTGCGCGTGAGCTGCCTGAGGTCCGCGGATTTCTCGAGCGCGCCGCTGAAGCGGGTGTTGGTATTATCGCCCGAGAAGTGCTGCGCGGTGCGCCGGTTGAAAGCGCGTTGCCGCCCCTGTTGCGAGACCCGGGTGTGTCGACCACGCTCATGGGTACGATCAATCCCAAGCACTTGCTGCAAAACATCGAGATCGCCGGGAGCGTTCAATGATCCAAAAGTCGGCTCGCATTGCGGCTGGCGATGCGATCGAAACGGATATCTGCATAATAGGTGCGGGTCCTGCGGGCGTGACGCTGGCCCTGGCTTTGCGCGGGTCAGGGAAGCGGATCCTGTTGCTAGAAGCGGGCGGTCTCAAACGCGCGGGCAAAACGGCGCAATCGCTGTACGAGGGCCAGTCGGAAAACCTCGCTTTTCATCAGCTGCCAGACAGTGACCGCACGCGCGGCCTTGGCGGGACCTCGTCTATGTGGGGTGGGCGCTGCATGCCTTACGACGAGATCGATTTCGCGCTGCGACCGCATATGCATGGCAGCGGCTGGCCCATTTCCTTTGAGACGCTCTTGCCGTTTTATGGCCGGGCCCAGAAGGCTGTGGATTGCGGGGATTGGGCCTACACGGCCCCGCAGGCGCATTTGCCCGGCACCATGATCGAGGGCGCTCAGACAGACGATTTGCGCCTTGATACGCTGGAGAGATGGTCTCCGCCGACGCATTTCGGCAAATCCAATCGGGCTGCATTGGAGGCCGCGCAAGACATCACGGTGCTCACCGATGTCGTCGTGACGGAACTGGTCTATGCGGGGGAGCAGATCACACGCGCGGAAGCGGTTGTCTTGCGCGGCGGTGCCGGGTTTTCCGTTCGGGCTGGGCAGTTTGTTCTCGCGGGGGGCGGTTTGGAAACAGCGCGCCTTTTGATGCATTCCAAGGCCGCCAACGGCCAGAAGTTGGGCGATCATTCCGGTTGGTTGGGGCGCGGCTACATGTGCCATGTGGGTGGCGTCATTGCGCGCTTGGTGTTGAAGCCCGGGCATGAGGTTATCTTTGGGTATGAACAGGATGGCGACGGGGTCTACGTACGGCGCAGGCTGACTTTGTCGGCGCAAGCGCAGTGGCGACATGGGTTGCCCAATATGTATGCCCTGCTGGATCGGCCCTTGCTGGATGATGCAAGCCATCAAAGCGCGATCTTGTCGCTGACCTATCTGGCCAAGCGGGTTCTGCAACGCCAGACGACCGATGCCTCAGCGCGCGATGGCGGTGCCTTCGCGCATTACAAGCGTCACATTCGCAACCTCGTTTTTGGCGCGCCGGAAGTTCTCACGGTCTTGCCGCGCTTTGGCCGCAACCGTTTTTTACAAGGGCGCCGCATTCCGTCTCTGCTGACCAAGCCTGACAGTTCGGATTTCTATCTTTACTTTCATGCTGAGCAATCTGCCGTGAAGGCATCGGCCGTGTATCTTGGCGAAGAACGCGATGCGTTGGGCATGCGAAGATTGCACATTGATGCAAAGCTTGACGGTGAAGATGCGGCGGGCATCGTGCGGGCGCATGACGTTATTGGGCAGGAACTTGAAAAAACCGGTGCAGGGCGCCTTGAGTATTTGGGACAGGACCCCGAAGCACTGGTACGCGCTTGCAAGTGCACGCTGGGCCATCACATTGGAACAACGCGAATGGCGGCGCTGCCGGAGGACGGGGTCGTCGATGCAGACGCGCGTGTGTTTCATACACGCAATCTTTTTGTTGCCAGCGCATCAATTCTGCCAACATCCAGCCAAGCCCATCCCACGCTGACGGTTCTGGCGCTCGCCCTGCGTCTGGCAGACCACTTAAAAGCCACAGCGTGACGCAATCGTGAAACTTTCCTTGGATGCGCGAATCGAATTCTGATATTTTTGCGGCCAAGCAGGTTAAGTTACTGGATTTCAAAATGAAAATAGCATCGGATAACGATGTGACGGCCTTTGGGCGACGTGTGATGCTCGGCTTGAGCGTCGTG
Organism: Primorskyibacter sp. S187A; assembly: GCF_049800955.1. Taxonomy (NCBI): domain Bacteria; kingdom Pseudomonadati; phylum Pseudomonadota; class Alphaproteobacteria; order Rhodobacterales; family Roseobacteraceae; genus Primorskyibacter; species Primorskyibacter sp. S187A. The sequence goes on from NZ_JBNAGA010000002.1 coordinate 924,707, forward strand.
CTGCTCACTGCATGTCAGCTGGTTGCACCTGAGAAGAGCCAAACGATGGTCTCGGAACAGGGCACGTACAATGCGACCTCGCAGGACAATCGCCCCGTGCTCCGGCGCGGCGGGACCTACCGCGTGAAGCCTGGTGACACGCTCTTTGTCTACGTGTTTGACAATCCTGACCTCGTGCAAACGGTGATCGTTGGGCCAGACGGGCGGTTCAATTACCCGCTGGTGGGAACAGTCAAAGCCGAAGGCATGACCCTGAATGCGATCGACTCTGTGCTGACGCGCCGGCTCAGCCAAAACATCCTCCAGCCGGAGGTGACGGTGACGCTCAATGAGGTGGCGTCCCGTCGGGTCTTTGTGACGGGCGAGGTGATCTCTCCGGGTGTCTTTGATGTATCGGAGCCTGTGAGTGTGGTTCAGGCCATTTCCATGGCGGGTGGCTTCACAGCCTTCGCAAACCGCAGTCAGATCATCGTCTATAACCCGTCGCGCGGCGCCGATAGCCGTCGCAGCTTTGATTATGAGGCGTTCCTGCGCAACCCGTCAGGTCGCGACTTTGCCTTGCGTCCGGGCGATACCGTGATCGTGGAGTAGCGATCCAGTGCGGTGCAATGGGGCATCTCTTCTGGGCATCTGTGCCTTTGCATTGGCTATGGGCGCGCCTCCGGCGCAGGCGCAAGAAGAGCTGTCAGTACGGGCACCGCTCGGGCAACGCGGCTTTGCCGATCCTTTGCATTGGCTGAACATGGTGGCCCCGGACCGATTGCCGATCCGCGAGCGTTTGATGGTGCCGCAAGTGGGCATGACAGCGCTCGCGCCGCCGTTTCCCAAAAGGGCAGGTTGGGCGCCTTGGCTGGGTGCGGGACTTGAGGTGAACAACAGTGGCGGCGGCGGAGATCAGGTGCTGACGCTGACGCCGGGCGTGCAATATCGCTATGCGGATCGCCGGTTGCGTCTGGATGCAAGCTATGCGGCTGAGCTCGCGCTGCATCTGGAGCGCGGTGATCTGGAGGATGGCCTGTCGGCCCATGGGGGCAGCGCCAATCTGAGTTATGCTCTGACCCCTCAGAGCCAGCTGACCCTGCTCAATATCTACTCCCAAAGCCGCGATACGCGTGGTCAGCGCTTGGTCACGGGGGGCACAGACACAGCAGAACTGCGCAGCAATACATTTGCCCTGGGCTATCGCCATGGGATCACCGCCCGCACGCAATATGACGTGACCTTTGGCCATCGATTTGAAGCCTTGGATGATGAAGACCTCCTGCGCACGCAGGAGGCCAGCCTTTCGTTTGGCTATGGATACGCGCTTTCGGAGATCGCGCGCCTTCGGTTTGAGGGGGAGCTGCGCGAGGCGCATTTCGAGGACGCAGATCGCAAATCCGTCGCCCAATTGGCCGCCACGCTGCGGCACGATCTTGGACCAAGGTGGGCCACTGAGGCGAGTTTGGGGTTGGTCCAGATTGGCGAAGACGATGGCCAGTTGCTGCCATTCTGGCGGGCCGCGCTTCGGCACAGCGAGAGGTTCGCGCGATATGATTTTACCGCCGGGCGAGATGTGACAACCGTGCCGGGCCTTCTGGATTACGCTGTCAGCGATTCTGCAACGGCTCGCGCGCTTTGGCGCGTCGAACGCGGTCTCATGCTGGATGTGAGCCTCGGTTGGCAGGATTTGCAGGTGTTTGATGCAATCGACACGCGGGTGCGCTCGGTCACTGTCTCAGGCCAGCTGTCGTATGCGTTGGATGATCGGTATTGGCTGTGGGGCCGTGTTGATCTGGCGCGGGAAGAAAGCGGCGGCACGGCAGAGACCGACAATCGGCTTGTCATCGGTCTCTCTCGCGATCTCGGTCGCTAAAGCACTCCGACGGAAACCTGAGACAACGCGCATCACGAAAATCACGAGAAAGCCGTTGCTTGCCAGTGTTTCGTGATCCAGGTTTCTCGCGAAGTGCTATAAACGCCGCTTGTTCAGCTTTGGCGCGCAGCAATCCGATCGAGGAGCTGCGCATACCATGCATAGCTTTCCGTTATGCCGTCCTGCAGCCCGAATTTTGGCTTCCACCCAAGCTCTTTGCGGGCTTTTACAGCCGAAAGAAACTGCGCGGGGATTTCTCCTTTGGGTGGCCCATCGCCCTGCACATCTGGCTTAAGGTGCCCTTTGCCGAGGGTGCTCAGGATTTCATCCACGATCTCGAGCACGGTGCGCGGCAATTCATAGCTGAAGTTATAGGCCCGCCCACGTAGCGCTTCGTCGTCCTGGGCTTGCGCCAGGCAGAGATAGGCATCGGCCACGTCTTTAACATAGAGGTAATCGCGGGTCGGGGAGCCATCGGAACGGATGACCGGCGCGCGGTTTTCGTAGGCGGCCTTGAAGGTCTCGGGGAAGATGCGGTTCCAGTTCAGATCACCGCCGCCGAAGATATTGCCACACCGCGAGACACCCACGGGCAGCCCGTAGGTATGGTGGTAGGTTTGTGCAATCAGATCGCAGCAGGACTTCGACGCGTCATAGGGATGCAATCCCATCAGCGGCGCATCCTCGAGATAAGGCAGGACCTCTTGCGCGCCATAGGCTTTGTCGGACGAGGCCACTACAACGCGTTTGATCGTAGGGGAGAGGCGCGCGGCTTCCATGAGGTTCCACGTGCCGCGAATATTCGTATCGAAGGTCGAGAGCGGCGCACGGTTGGCAATGCCCACAATGGTCTGGGCGGCGAGGTGAAACAGTGTGTCCACTTCGTATTCGTTGATAGCGCGCAGCACGAATTCGTAATCGCAAATGTCGCCGCGCACATAATCCATCTGCTCGTGCAAAGAGAGGTCGAACATGTTCGAATGGGCCACATGATCGCGCACGATCCCCACCACGCGCGCGCCTTGCGCGACCAGCTCGGCGCAAAGCCAGGAGCCGACAAGGCCTGTACATCCTGTGACGAGAACGGATTTGTTGTGCCAATAGCCTGCCGTCATGGCGCTCAATCCCTCTGGAATTCGATGATCTGGAAGTAGCTGTAGCGGCGCATGAAATAGATGCTGCCAATGGCCTTGTCCAAGCCGCGCATGAGCGATGTCAGCAGTTTGGAGCGGCGGCGGAAGACGTAGAAATCGAGCAGACGGAAGAGGACAAGCGCGGGGAAATGCACGTTGACCTGCCCTGGAAATTCCTGGCGCAGGAGCTCAATCTCATCATCGCGCAAGGGATGCTCTTCTTCATCATCGCCATATTTCGGGACGCCAAACCGCCCCACGAGCCGCGAACGCGCGAGCATCAGAAAAGGATTGCGGTTGGAGTTTTCGATGAAAATGCCCTTGCCGCCGGGTTTCAGGACGCGGCCCAACTGGCGCGCAGCCTCGTCGATATCCACGTGATGGATCACGCAAGAGCCAAACGCCAGATCGAAGCTGTGATCGGGGTAGTTGATCTCTTCGAAGCGTTGGTTCGAATAGTCGACCTCGACACCGTTTGCCTCGGCAATCCGGCGTGCCTTGTCCAACTCGCCATCATCAACGTCAAAGCCTTTTGCCGTAGCCCCCCGGCGCGTGAACATCACGCAGGTATGACCTGGGCCGCAGCCGCAATCGAGGATGTGTTTGCCGGACATGTCGCCCATCCTGCTCAGGGCAAAGTCATAAAAATCGAACAGGCCGCAGGTTTCGAGCCAGTAGATATACGGTTGATACCGACCGTCCTCCGTGACCAATAGCGAGGGATCGACCTCGGAAATGGGTTTTGCAGCTGTGGTCATGAAAGAGTCCCGGTAAATAATTTTTGTTGTTTAATCTTTTGATTACGTCACATGTTCCGCCATGACGTCATGCGCGCGATCGGCCGAGCGCAGGCGCATCATGGCCATCCAGCAGAAGGCCCAGGATGATCGGCTGTGCCTCAGTTTCGTGACGATGACGCCGGGCACAGAAGCCCCCACTTCACGAAACTCGTCAATAACCTCTGAAATGCCGCGCACCCGTGTCCGCCCGGCTTCCACCACCGGCAGAACATCGTCGACCATGCTGGCGATGAAGAGGGCTTCGGGAAAGCTGTGTAGCTCAGGGGGGTCGATCAAGATGACATCATAAAAGCTGCCGCGTTCGCGCAGCAAATCCGCCAGGGCCGCTTGCATGCGACTTTCGACGCCCTTCAGAACGGCGGTATCGTTGCGCGCCCCGCGCGCATCGGTCACTGGCGTGCCATCATTGTTGGTCACGTCGACCTGCACGCCGTCTGACGTTTTGGCATTGAGCTCAATCCGCACTTTCAAGACGCGCGCGTCTTGCTGGTGCATGACTTCCGCAATCGCGCCCACCACGGAGGTTTGACCGGTCGCGCGATCATCGCTGATGCACATCAGAACATGGCGCCCACCGGGCTGAACGCGGTGCAGCAGTCTGGACACGAACGTTCGGATCTCTGTTCTGTTTGCGCGTTTGCGGCGTCGAATGAAGCCTGAGTATTGCTGCGTGGCCAAGACGGGCAGGCCAAGCGCAATTTCCACCTCCCGGCGCGTCAGCATCTGACGGCGCGAAAACTCCAGCAAGTAAGCCAGACCAATGCCCGCAAAAGTGCCAGCGATCAGCCCCAATGCAAGCAGTCGAAACCGGCGCGGCGCGGCGGGGCGGGATGGTTCGTAAGCGGGTTCCACCTGAACCACCTGAGCCAGATACCGGCCATCGGCAAGCTGATCGGCAATGGCGGTCTCTTCGCGTTTTTGCAGCGCGTAGCGGAAGGCTTCTTCCTTGGCGGCCACCATCCGGGCAAGCTCGGTGTGGCGCAGTTCAAGCTGGTCAAGGCGGCGCAATTCCGCGTCCACGTTCTTCAGCTGTGTTTCCAGAAAATCGACCCGGACATCTTTGGCCACACGGTCCGCCTGCTGCTGACTGAGCGAGCCAAGCAGGTTCTGATACAATGAGGAAGCGCCCACCGTTTCCGAGCCGCGGACATCGGTGGCCGCAGAGGCCAGTTGCGCTTCAACGCCCTCAATCTCAATGCGCAATTTGTTGGCGGAGGGGCTGCCCGGTACGAATTGGCGCAGCTCCGTCTGCAATTGAGCGAGCCGTTCGCTGAGCCGGTCGAGCAACGGGTTGGCAACGGTTGTGACAGAGACGGCCTCTTCCGCAGGCAATTCGCTGATGCGGTTCTGGATCACGGCAATGCGCTCGATCGCCTCCAGCCGCTCGCGCTGCGCATTGGCCAGCTCGTCTTGAAGCCGCGAGAGACGGTCCAGAAGCAGCTCCTTTTGGCGTTCCAGCGACACGATCTCGTTTTCGACTGAATAGGTCCGCAGCTGATCTTCGACATCGCGCAGCTCCTGCTCGAGCCGCGATGCCTCCAGCTGAGCGATTTGCGCCGTACTGGCTGGGCGACCCAGAGCAATCACATGTTCGGTGTAGAGTTCGATCAACGCGTTCATGACCTCGGCCGAAAATTTCGGATCCGGCGAGGCGAAGGCCGCGCCGAACATGTCGGTCTTCAGGATTGCATCGGCATGAAGATTGCGAATGATCTTGCCGGCGGCGGCACCAACGGACGGAGGCGAGGGCTCGCGGCTTGGTTTCTTGATGCCGCTGCCCGCAATGAAGTCAGCGGTCACGTCCCACTCGTAAAGCGCGATGACGGCCTCGTTCTTCCACTTGTTGGGCAAGGCCCGAAGCCAATCCCAGCGCCAAGTCATTTCGTCCAGAACACGCTCTGGCCCCAGCTCTTCGGCCAATTGCAGAGCAAGCACAGGGCTTTTCAGGATTTCGACTTGCGTCAGAACCTGCTCCTGCGGCGATGCATTTTGCGCCTCATCGGTAAAATTGGTTGAGCTGGCGCGCGCTGCAGGGCTGCGCGACAAGATGAGAACGCGCGTCTCCGCGACATAGACTTTGGACGACAGAAAAGCGACCGCGCCAGCAACGGTCACGGCAGAAGAAATCACCAGGAGTATTTTCACCCAGTGACGGAAAATCGTTGTGATGTGTTCACTCAGTCCAAGGTTCACGCAATGTCACCGGCTACGATGTGCAAATGTCAGAATAGTCACACGAAAATTTACTCAGGCAAACAAAACACGCCGCCTTCCCGCGTGGTTAGCAGAAAGCAAAATGCACCACCAGCAGATTTGATCTGCGATGGCATACCCTGCTGGAAACCAAGTGTTTCCTTGCCGATTTTTACAGCATCTTCGGCTGCGTTTCGCTGGGTGTGCGCGCGCTAGCACCGCCCAGTGTTTGCATCGAGCAGGACGACGCGCAGCGGGCTCTGCGTTATTTCAAGTTGACTTGGCGTAAGCCTGCGACATGCTCACATGTGCAAGTAAGGCGTTGAGAGCGACGCCATTGGGAGGAACTATGATCAAACAGATGAAATGGGCCATTGCCGCCCTTGCTTTGTCGACGGCACCGGCGCTGGCCGAATACCCCGAACGTGAAGTTCTGGGCGTTGTCATGTGGGGTGCCGGTGGGGCAACAGATACGGTCGCTCGCGCCGTTAACCCTGCAGCGGAAGAGGCCCTTGGCAAGCCGATTGTTGTTTTGAACAAGTCCGGAGGTGCTGGCGCAATTTCGACGGCTTTCGTGAATGCGGCCCCTGCGGATGGATACACCTTCCTATATGGCGCGGAAAACCCGCAACTTCATGGCGTCATGGGCGTGTCCGACATTGATTATGGCGACATGTATCCGATCAATATCCTCGGGCGTGGTGTGGCCGTCATTGCTGTGCCGGCTGAGTCCAAATACCAAACGCTCACGGATCTTCTTGACGATATCAAAGCCAATCCCGGCGCTGTTAAGATGGGGTCAACCGGCCCGGGCGGTTTACCCTCCACCATCGGTGCTTTGGTTGCGAACGCAACAGATTTCGATGTCACGGCCATTCCGTTTGATGGGGAAGGGCCCGGGCTGACAGCGATGCTGGGCGGCGAGGTCGACTTTATGCCGACAGGTATTTCAGCCGCGGCAGAACAGGTGAAAGCGGGCAAGATGCGCGCGCTTGCCGTCGTTAACCCCGAGCCCGTGGCCACATTGCCGGACGTTCCCGCGATTACGGATACGCTGCCTGACATGGCCCGCTTCCTGCCTTGGGGGCCGTTTTACGGCGTCTTCGTGCGGTCGGATGTTCCGGATGATGTGAAAGCGAAGCTGACAGAGGTGTTTTCAACCGCTGCAACCGATGCGGGCTTTCTCGAACTCATGGCGAACCGCGGAAACGTGGTCATGAACACGAGCGGTCAGGAGGCCGTCGATTTCCTCGCGAAATGGCAGCAAGTCACAACATGGGCGCTTCAGGATACGGGCGCTACGAAAGTCAGCCCGGAAGAGCTCGGCATTGCGCGGCCCTGACGCACAGTTGTTCCGTGCCGCTCGCGCGGTGCGGGTATGACCGCCGAAACGAATAACGAGACATTGAGGCCGGGGGAGCGCGTTTTTGCGCTCCTTCTGGTGCTTGTGTCGGGCTTTGTCTTTTCAGAAGCCTTCGCGATCTCGGGCTTTCGGGGGCTGACAACCGGTGGCGTCATGCCAATGGTTGCCTCGAGCGTTATGATGGTCTCCGCGACGCTCATACTTGCCCAGACATTTGGCAAGCCAGCTGCACCCTATGGGCTTAGCGGCCTTGCCACGTTTCTCTTTCCTCTGCGCGTCTTGCCCTTTGCCGGGTTGGTTGCGCTTTATGCATTTGCCATTGGCCCGGTGGGGTTCTTGCCCGCGTCGGCCGGTTTTCTCTTCGTCGCAATCTGGATGCTCTGGCGGCGTGGCCCGCTTTGGTCCGCGCTCATTTCTCTCGGCTCCATCATCTTGATCTATGCGCTCTTTCGCGTGGTGTTTCAGGTCGTGCTGCCAGCCGGAGAGCTTTGGCGATGATCGAAACGCTTGGATTTTTCGCAACGTCTTGGCTGGATCCCGGTCTGTTGTTCCTGACAGCATTCGGCACGCTTGCGGGCATATACGTCGGAGCGATCCCCGGTCTGTCCGTCACAATGGCGACATCGATCCTGATTTCATTCACGTTCAAGTGGGACGTAAACGAAGCCTTGGCTTTGATCGCCGGCGTCTATGTTGGCGGTGTGTATGGCGGTGCACGCACGGCGATATTGTTGAACATACCCGGCGCTCCGAGCGCGATCGCCACGGCCATTGATGGCTACCCGCTGGCCAAGAAAGGTCTGGCGGGGGAGGCGATTGGCCTGTCAACGGTCATGTCTGTCATGGGCGGTTTGATTGGGGTTTTGGCGCTGGCGCTGGCGGCGCCTGTCATCGCTGATTTTGCAATTCAGTTTACGTCACGCGACTATATGCTGCTGGGCATTATCGGCATTTTGCTGGTTGGCACCCTGTCAGGTGAAAGCTTTGCCAAAGGGGCTTTTGCCGGTGCTTTGGGCGTTATGATCGGGATGATCGGCCTCGACCCGATGACGGCCGAGGCGCGCTTCACCTATGGCTCCATCAACCTGATGGGCGGCATTCCCTTTGTGGTCGCCATGATTGGATTTTTCGGGATGGCCGAGGCCTTTGTTCAATTGGAGCATGTGGCCAAAGCGCCGATCAAACAGAAGATTTCGCGCATCGTGCCTTCGTGGTCGGACGTGCGAAAGTATCTGGGTCAGGGGTTGAAGTCCTCCGGGCTGGGTACTGTGATCGGGGCACTGCCCGGGACCGGCGGCGATATCGCGGCGCTCTTGGCCTATGATCAGGCCAAGCGCAGCACGAAAAAGCCCGAGGTGCCCTTTGGTCAAGGCGCGAAGGAAGGTTTGATCGCCCCCGAAACCGCGAACAACGCAGCCGTTGGTGGGGCATTCGTTCCGATGTTGACCTTGGGCATTCCGGGCGACGCCGTGACGGCGATCATCATTGGCGCGCTCTTCATTCATGGGCTGAAGCCCGGGCCGCTTTTGTTGACTGACACGCCGCATCTGTTCTGGTTCATCGTCGGCAATCTGACGCTGGCCAATCTCTTTCTTCTTGTTTTTGGCCTGACGGGTGTCCGCATTTTCACAAAGGTGGTTGAGTGCCCGCGCGCGATCTTGCTCCCGCTGATTGTCGTTCTGTCAGCCGTGGGGGCCTATGCCATCCAGAATAACCCGATCCACATCACATGGGCGCTTGGCTTTGGCGTGATTGGCTATTTCCTGAAGAAATACGGATTTCAGGTTGGCCCGATCATTCTCGGCGTCATTCTGGGGCCGATGATTGATGCCAATTACCGGCGCGCCATGATCGGCGCGCGTCAGGACATCGGCCAGTTTTTGTATGATCTTATCAGCCATCCGATTTCCTGTGTCCTGACTGTGGCTTTGCTCTTCATGCTGGCCTCTCAAGTGCCATTTGTGAAACGCCGCGCGAGACGGCGCCGAGAGCGGCTTTGAAAAACTGAAAGTTCCAGCGCTGCTTTTCCTACTCACGCAATGCTTTGGGCGAAAACAGATGCGATCCCTCGCCTGTTATCGCACCGCCCCTCGACCAACCTGCGTCGCTTGCGTCGCGAAAGAACGCCACGCTTCGCCGGTTTTGGCGACCCCGGCAGGGTCACCAGCCACATTGATATTAAACAATAATCCCGAAGGTGTGCGGCGCTATCCTGTGTTATCGGGATATAGACTGTCCCAAACGGGCGCACCTATTCAGTGAGCAAAACCTCAACCAGACTATCGAGATACCTCTTTGATGATCGCCAATCTCCGGCGTGAGTGTCAATGAGCCGCCAGAACTCAGTCCCATGGTCATGGTGCTTCAGGTGTGCCAACTCATGGATCAGCACATAGTCGATGCAGTTGCGGGGGGCCTTGACCAGGTGAGGGTTGATGATGACCTCGCCTGAGGGAGAACAGCTTCCCCACTGGCGGGACATCTCCAACAAACGGAACGGCGGTGGTGCATCCACCCACGGTAGGCTCTTGGTCAAGGCGTCAATGCGGCGGCTCAGGTAGTCTCGCCCTCGGACCCGATACCAGGCCCGTAGACGGCCTTTGATGTCGTCTGTTGATCCTGTCGCGGTCTCAACCTCCAGTCGATTGCCTCGCAGCCGTGCAGGTCCAGGCTTGCCATCAACGGACATGACCTTGAGCATGTAGCGACGCCCCAGGTAGAGCACCTGTTCACCGGATACGTATTCCCTGGGTCTGACATGGGCGTAGCGTTCCCTCGCCTCACTGACGTGACCGACGACCCATCGCGCCCTTTTCTGAACAGCAGCTTTAATGCTTTCGTCCGAGAACCCAGGCGGTGCATCCACGGCGACTGTGCCGTCTGGATTAACATGGATCGCGACACGAGACCTACGGTTCTCGTCATAAGTCACCCGGTAGGGAATCCGGTCTGCCCCATATGCCAGCATGAAGGCCGTCATGCCTTGTTTGCTCCGGCCCGAACGATAGCGACAATCTGGTCGATCAACGCATTGGCATCGTCGAGGCCACCCAGGAACTTGAAGTAGCGGGGTAGCAGGGCTTTACGTATCTCAGCCTCGATACTGCTAGGGTTGATGGAGTGGGTATGCACCGCATCATCAACGGTGCTGTCGATGAGCATCGCTTCCTCCACCAGGGTGTCTTCGGGCTGCTCCGTTCCGCCCAATTGGTCCAGTAACGCCCCGTAGTATGCGGCGGCCCTTGGATGATCTTTGAACCGATCTGGCACACCAGGGGTGCGTCGGGCTGCGACCTGTTCTTCAAGGTCCTTGAAGAGCGTGTATTGCTTGCCTGGGTGATCGAACATGGCCTCTGCCGCTGCGATAGCCTCTTTCAGCAGATCAGAGAACACCCGCTGCGCATACGGGTCATCAATCAGGTCCTGCTCGATGGTCTTACGGATGCGGGTCTTGATGACATCGGCCTCGGTGCGAGTCTTTTCGTCCGACCAGTCTTCAGGATCATCGGACTGGCCTAGGGTATCGACGCGGATAAAGCCTTCAGGGTCCACGATCTCCTGACCAATGACCTGCTTATCCACCATCCGGCGGATTTGGTCTTCGTATTCGGAGAAGTCCACGGTTTCTTGAGCGTCACGCTTGGCCTGCACCCGCAGTTCGGTGAAGAACCGCAGATCGCGTTTGTATCGCTGAATGGTGCCCTCATCGAAGGCTCCATCTTCGAAGAACGTTCGTGATGACAGGGCCAGTTTCAGGCACATCCCGAACTCGGTCAGGGCATCATAAAAGTCCTCACGGACCTTCTGGTTCTGGTCGATGCTGTGGCCTGTGCCGTCCTCGGAGACTTGTGGCACCAGAACGCGGCGGAACTGTTCAGTGTCCTGCTTGTTTGCCACGTCTGCAAAGATCGACCACAGGGCATCATGCAAGCCAGGGAGGCGCTTATACTCGACCGACACGTTGGACACGGTGCCCGCTAGATCTTCAATCTCATATCCAGCCTGCGTTTCCTCGGCCAGGTCCTGGTAGTCTTGGATCGAGGTATCAAGCTCGGCCAGGATGCCACGGTAGTCGATCAGGTATCCGAACTGCTTCGCCTCATGCAGACGGTTCACCCGTGCAATCGCCTGAAGCAGGTTGTGGCCCTTGAGATGCTTGTCGATATAGAGGACAGCGTTGCGGGGCTCGTCAAAGCCCGTCAGCAGCTTGTCCACGACGATGAGGATGTCAGGGGCCCCATCGGTGCTGAACCGTTCAATGACATCCGCCTCATAGGTCTCTGCGTCATTGCCAACGTTCATCTTCCACCAGGTCTGGACTTCTGGTGTCTTGGCTTCGTCAGTGTCTTCGTGGCCTTCCCTGGTATCGGGAGCCGAGATCACAACCGCGCTGGTTACCATACCCGTCAGATCGAGGGCGTTCTTGTAGCGGATCGCTGACAGTTTGCTGTCCGTCGCCAGTTGCGCCTTCAGACCCAGGCCCAGCTTGGCAAAATTCTCGGTGAAGTGCGTGGCGATGTCCCAGGCGATCAGGTCGATCCGTCCACCCGCACCATAGACCTGCCCACGGCTAGAATACTTCTGCTTCAGATCGGACCTCTGACTGTCGGAGAGTCCCGTGGTAATTTTGTCGAACCAGGCGTCAATCGCGGTGTCGTTGATATCGACGATGGGTTTGCGTTCTTCATAAACCAACGGGGTGACGGCCCCATCTTCCACCGCGTCTTGCATAGTGTAGGCGTGAAGGATCGGACCAAACTTGTTGCGGGTCTTGTCTTCCTTCAGCAACGGTGTCCCAGTGAACGCGATGAAGGCCGCATTGGGCAGGGCCTGACGCATCCGTTCATGATTCTCACCGCCCTGGCTACGATGACCCTCATCGACCAGGACGATGATCTTATCGGATGTGTTCTTGCACTCTGGCAGTTTGGTTGCCGAGTTGAACTTCTGGAGCAGTGTGAAGATGATCCGTTCCGACCCTGACCCGATCCGCTTGGCCAGATCACGGCCTGACTGCACTTTGGAGGTCTCGCCCTCCTTCTTGGTGGCCACGGCAGACCCAAAGGCTCCGCCCGTCATGAAGGTCGCGGCAAGCTGTTTCTCCAGGTCCACACGGTCAGTGACGATGATGATGCGACATCCAGCAAGCTCTGCATCCAGCAGCAGCGCCTTGGTCAAAAATACCATCAGGTTCGACTTGCCCGACCCTGTGGTGTGCCAGATCACGCCACCTTCACGGCTACCGTCGGGCTTTTGGTTCGCCACCTGTGACAGGATCGCCTTGGCCCCCTGGACCTGCTGATACCTGGCCGCGATCTTGCCCAGCTTACGGTCGAAGAAGATGAACCGTCTGGTGAAGTCCAGCAGACGGTCGGGGCGTAGCAGGCTGATGATCAACCTATCCTGCTCTGTGGGCAGCACAGGGCCGCTGTGGAGCCTGTCAAAGTCATCCCGCATCCACTTAGGCTTGTCCGCGAACAAGGCCGTGCTCTGGGCCTCCGTCAGGGGTGTGGACTTTACGGCCTGCATCTCGGCCTCGCTGATCTCTTCCTCGGTCCAGGAGCCCCAGAACTTGGCAGGCGTCCCTGTGGTGCCATAGCGCCCATCGGTGCCAGAGATCGACATCAACACCTGTGAATAGGCATAGAGGTCCTGAATGCCGTCGGGCTTCTGGTTGCGATTGTGCTGACTGATACCTTCATCAACCATCGCTTTGTCCTTGGTGGAGGACACAGGCCGCTTGGCCTCGATCACCACCAATGGAATGCCATTGACGTAGCACACGACATCGGGCCGATAGCGGCCCATCCCAGCAGGGCGTTCGACGCTCAACTCTTCGGTGACGTGCAGGGTGTTCGCGGCTGGATCGGTCCAGTCAATCAGGGGCACGGTGACGGATGTGCGCTGGCCATCCACGAACTCGGTGACGGTGATACCGAGGGTGAGGTGCTTGTAGATCGCCTCATTGGCGGGGATCAGCCCTTCGTTCAGCCCCGTCGCGCTGATCTCTCTGATGACCTGATCAATACCACCAGCAGACAGCGGATATGTGTCCCCCTTGAAGTCGAACCGATGCGCCTTGAGCCGTTCGCGCAGCACAGGCACCAGCAGCACAGCCCGCTCTGACCCACGCAACGCCAGAGCATCCGCCGGAGACAGATACGCCCATCCCATCGCCATCAGCAAATGCAGGGCGGGCAGCTTGGAGGCGGCTTCCTCGCGGGTGTCAGGTGTGCGACTAGACACTATTGAACCGTGCGTTTCGAATTGGTTTCAAACAAAGCGTTCGAGAACGAACCCTTGAACACACCCTCCTCCAGGAAGTTCAAGATCACCTTCAGCCGCTTTTTGTCACCCGGCAGAACCAACCGTCCGTCTTGCTCAGCGATCTCTAGTCCGATGTCCGCAGCACGCGTTCTGATCGTTCCAACATCGTTGTGGTCCAGGACCCCCGATGCCAGAACACCCTTGATCAGTTTGCGGCTTCGTTCATCCATCGCAGCGTCGAAGAGGGCCGCGTTCTCAACATGGAAGTGACCGTGGCCAGCGAATGTCTGCACCTCTGCCTCTGTAGCTGCCACGAAATGCTCTTGTATCGTCATGATTTTCCGCAGGTTCGCGAAGCTTACAAACTTGACTTGCGGGCCCTCGATAACAGCCGTCAGCTTGGTATCCAAAGAGAACCCATGCTCCGTAAGTCTCGCGAATTGGTTGTTGTCGAACCGGAGTGTGAACCTGCCCTTAGCCAGGTATTGTGAAGTCTGAAATCGTTGCAGCAAGATGCGCGTTTGATTGACCGCTGAGCGCATGAAGACGGCCTTGATGCCCGCCTCGTCATAGTTCCCGACATCCAACCGATCATATGCGGCTGGGCCGTTTTGAAGTGTATCGTTAAATGGCTGAAGAAGAGGCGCGTCTTCGATGACCAAGAGGTCGTTATCATCCGGTGTCCATTTGCCATCGAACGGCTGGTCATTGTCCTTACCGTCCAGAAATGCTGCTTCTTGCTGGTCGAACAGTTGCTCGATTTCGCCCTGGACGCCTGCTTGAAGTGGTATGCGTCGCACGACGTTCTGATCATTGACACGACAAAGCGCGAAAAAACTTCTCGGCATGGTTACTCAGTCTCCAAAATTACGTAGTCACCCAGATCAACGCCGACCACATCGCAGTTGCCACGTCGGATGGTTCTTTTTGAAATCAGCACCCTGGTCACATTTTCAGGGGTGCCAACCTTGTAGAAGTGCCAGCCGTAAAGACCCAAAAGCGGGTTGAAAAAGTAGCTGTGGCTCGTGAAGGCGATGACAGCAAAGATCACCAAGGTCGGAATCCAAATGATCCAGTTAAGATCGTTAAAATCTGCCGTGAACAGCGGCATCAAATAAAGCAAGATGATCGCAGTGTTCTCCCGGTCTGCGGGCTCCACCGTGGTGATAGGGAAGGTCTCTGATGCGGGCGCGTTCTTACCCTTTGTGGCGTTCAAGACCCATACACAAATCTGAACGAATATCGCGGAACCGAACAACAACAGCAGCATGATGTCGTATCGGTCGTTGAGTGCCGCCACCGCCGCATAGGTGAAACCCACGGGTGCTATTGCCGTCGCCGTCAATGCGATCCGTGCAAAACCACTAAGCATCGAGCACCACCCGCCGTTTGCCCGTGAGCAGTTGCTGCATCAGGGCCTTCTTTTCTGTGCGGAGTTTGGTGATGTTCTGACTCAACTGATCGACTTCTTGGTCACAAGTGGAGATCGCGACGGCAATCCTCTCCTGCTCATCAACGTTAGGCAGGGATACCACATATTCCGCCACAACGTTCCAGTCCGATCTGGGCATTTTGGAACCCGCCGATTTCTCCGCCTCAGTGATGAAGCCATCCGATTGGACGATGCAGTGCAAATAGTCGGACCGAAGGTGTGCAGTGTCTGCACAAAGGACCCAAATTTCTGTTGAACAGACGCCTTCGAAGTCGGGTGCCAGATACTTTCGTAGGTATGGTCGAAGTTTTCCAAACAGAATGTCGCCAGGGCGGAACTCGGCTTTTATGCTCTTCAATTCATCACTACTGACCGAACCCAAGAGCCGTCCGCTCTCTGCTTCAATGTGCTCAAGTTCGATGCATGGCCGTGCGTTATGCGGCTTGCGGGGGTCTAA
The DNA here is from genome assembly GCF_049800955.1 of Primorskyibacter sp. S187A. Taxonomy (NCBI): domain Bacteria; kingdom Pseudomonadati; phylum Pseudomonadota; class Alphaproteobacteria; order Rhodobacterales; family Roseobacteraceae; genus Primorskyibacter; species Primorskyibacter sp. S187A. The sequence goes on from NZ_JBNAGA010000002.1 coordinate 940,207, forward strand.
CCTGCTCTTGGAAAGCTTCACCACATCCCCCAACCGCACCTCTTGCCAGGGCTGGCCTTCGAACTCTGGGAAGCGGCGTTTGCCTGTGAGGAGTTGCTGCATGAGGGCGCGTTTTTGGGTGCGGGCGGTGGCCAGCAGGGCCTCTGTCTTCTCAATGGCCGCGTCCCAGGTCGAGAGGATATCCGCGATCTTCCGTTGTTCGGGGAGTGGGGGGAGGTTGAAATCAAACTTCAGCCAACGATCCAGCTTGAAGATCATTTTTTCTACATGGACACCAATGCTGGAGTGAAAGCAGGTCTGTTGGAAAAAGACTGAATGGGCGAGGTAGTTCAGGAAAGTCGTATCGATGGCGTCGTTCCCGTTCAGAACCGCATATTCGTTCGATACAATCGATCCAGCCAAATGATTGGGGACCAACCCACATGCACCATGCACAATCTGACGTTTGGAGATAAGGAAATCGCCTGATTCAATCTTGAACTGCGACTTCACAAGAACATCGCGACCGAGGAAGCTCCCACGGTCAACGACCCCACCCCGCGCGCGTTTGACGGTCACAAGCTTGTAGGTTTCGTCGTCCTCCATTTTGATGGGGCGTCGGACTTCATGCAGAAATTGACCAAGCGGTGCCCTGATCCAACCAGGTGGGGTTTCACATAGTTTTGGTATTCCTGGCTGAACTGTAGCAGGGAATGAACTGGTGAGCGTGACGGCGTTCATGTGAGTCCAAGCTCTTGCAAGTAGGACTCCATCCGCGTTTCCAACTCGGCCAGATCGTCCTTGAGCTTTACCCGCTCGGCACGGACGGCCATTAGGTCGATCTCTTCTTCCTCCTCAAACGTGTCCACATAGCGGGGGATGTTCAGGTTGAAATCGTTCTCCTCCACTTCGGCCCGTGTCGCGCCGTAGGCGTATTTGTCCACATTGTCCCGCGCGGCATAGGTCTGGACGATCTTGTCGATGTGCGTGGCGTCCAGTGCGTTCTGGTTGGTGCCAGAGATGAACTCACGGGATGCATCGATGAACATCACGCTGTCGTCGGGTTTGTGTTTGCGGAATACCATCAGGGCGGCGGGGATGCCCGTGCCGAAGAACAGCTTTTCAGGCAGGCCGATGACGGCATCCAGCAGGTTCTCCTCGATTAGCTTTTGGCGGATTTTGCCTTCGGACGATCCACGGAACAGCACCCCGTGGGGCACGACCACAACGGCGCGGCCTGACTTGGGTTTCAGCGTCTCGATCATGTGCAGGATGAACGCATAATCTCCCTTGGTCTTGGGCGGGATGCCACGGCGAAAGCGGGCGAACTTGTCGGTCTCGGCGGCCTCGGTGCCCCATTTGTCCAAGCTGAACGGGGGGTTGGCAACGACGATATCGAAGTGCCGCAGGGCGTCATCCTTGGTGCGCAGTTTGGGGTTACGAATCGTGTCGCCCCATTCGACCTGATGGTTTTCCTCGCCATGCAGGAACAGGTTCATCTTGGCCAACGCCCAAGTGGAGCCGATGGCCTCTTGCCCATAGAGCGCATAGCCCTTGCCACCCTGATTGCGGATCAGCCTGCCGCATTTCATCAGCAGGGACGCAGAGCCACAGGTGGGATCGCAGATGTGGTCCCCTGGTTGCGGGTCGGCCAGACGGGCCATGAGGTCGGAGACTTCGGCGGGGGTATAGAACTCGCCCGCCTTCTTGCCCGCCGTGGCCGCAAAGCGGGAGATCAGTTATTCGTAGGCCCCACCAATGATGTCGAGCTGGCCGACACGGGAGGGACGCAGGTCGAGGGCGTCTTTGGCAAAGTCCTCAAGCAGGTGACGCAGGATGTCGTTCTTCTGCTCTTCGTCCCCCAGCTTGTTGGAGTTGAAGCTGATGTCCTGAAACACGTCGCGCAGCTTGTCCCCGTTGGCCTCTTCGATGGCATGGAGGGCCTTGTCGATGCGTTCGCCGTTCCCAGCCTCATGCCGACGTTTGTGCAAGGCATCGAAGCTGGCCCCATCGGGGAGCTTGAACGCCTCCTGCTGCATCATGGCCTCAACCAGTTCGGGGCTGTCTGGGTGTTCGGCCTGGTAGCGGGCGTAGTCGTCCTTCCACACGTCACTGACGTATTTCAGGAACAGCAGGGTGAGCACGTAGTCCTTGTAGACGGACGGATCGACGACGCCCCTGAAGGTGTCACAGGCCCCCCATGCGGCTTTGTTGATCTCGGCTTGCGTGATGGGGGTCATGTCTTGCTGGCCTGTTTGATGAGGAGGGCGATGAGGCCCTGATATTTCTGGATGTCGAGGGGTTCGGTTGGCGGGTTGGTGCGGCCCCGTGTTTCTTGCCGTAGGATTTCGACCACCGCCTCGCCCACGACATCGGGAGGCGGCTTGGCGTCCAGTTTCTGGACCTCGGTCTCCACCATGGCCACGACCTCACCGATGCGGGTGTAGAGCGCGGCTGTGGATTGCGTGGTGGCGTTGATACCTTTGAAAAGGGCATAGGGATCGACGCCGTAGACCTCGGCAATGACGAACAGGCGTTCGGCGGTGATGGTCTCTGTCTTGTTCTCCATGCGCCAGACCTGGACCCTGCTCACACCGAGCCGCTCCGCCGCTTCGTTGACGGTGAGCCCAGCACGTTCCCGTGCATCTTTGATCCGGTCGTAAAGGTGTTCCACAGCTTCGCCTGAGAGTGATGACGTTTCATGTCATGAAACGTTTTGCGGAAAAATGCAATAGCCATGTAAGTTACTCATTGCGAATCATTATGTTTCTTTTTAAGAAACATCTCGATGACTCTCAATGAATACCTGAAGCAGAACCAACTGAGTCTAAAGGGCTTTGCAGATCAATGCGGGCTGAGCGCCCCGACGATCCTGCGGGCCCGTGATGGCATCAACATGCCGTCCCGCCGGACCCTACAGGCAATCGTCAGAGCAACGGGTGGCGTGGTTACGATCAACGATCTCATCCGCGTTGAAGTTGAAGGTGAACAGAAGCACAGGGAGAGAATGCCAGATGATTGAAGTCTTCCTGGCGTCCCTTACGGGGCCGCAGATCATCTTCTTGTTTGCCGTTACCATCATTGGCGGGTTCTTCGTGGGCGCGTTCGCCTACCTCACCTACGAAGTGGTGATGGGTCTGGGGATCTTCCTGGCCGTGCAGTTTGTCTTGTTCTGGACCTCGGCACACCTCGACATGGTCCTGCTAGGCTTCGAGTCCGGCATTCTGAACATGCCTCCTGCTGTTTACATCGCGCTGCACCATAGCGTTCAGATCGCGGCTCTGTGTGCAAGCTTCGCAGCGGGTCGGGCCTTTGCGTTCAGGAACAGCAGATGACGCGATGCTCTCGTTAACAATGGCAGCGGCGGAACAACTCGCCCTGACCTACCCCCTCGATCCATCCCAATAGCTTTAAGGAACCATCGCCTTGTTCAAAACCACATCAATCCTGTCAGCCTCACTGGTCATCACGTTGGCTGCCTGTGCCGAAACAAAAGGCGTCGATCCGATTACACAGGCCGTCTCCGGTCGGACCTTAGTTGCGGGTGACACCCGACTGACGGCAGGTGCCAATGGGGCCCTGGTCGGCACCCTGGCAGGCGGAGATACGCTATCCGGCACGTGGCGCATCTCGAATGGCAAGTGGTGCCGAACGCTGTCCCAGCCTGCGCGGTTTGCGGGGCCGGAGGTCTGCCAGGACGCAGCACTTACTGATGGCCAACTCGTCATCATTGGCTCCAATGGCAACCCAACCACCTACACCATTGAATGACGGGGAGGACTGTCTCACAGCGGCAGGCCATTCTTGAGCGCCTCTGGATGCGCAACAGCATCCGCGTTCAGATCGGTCTGCCACTGCTTGATGTCCGGCGTCTCTACCTCTGGAAGACAGGGCAGATGATGCACCCTGGTAAGCGGAAAGCATCCAACCGTTTCTGACGAACAATCCAGGTCCCAAGCATAAATACCTGTGCCAACCAGAGGACCCTTGTCATGACAAAGACGACACAAAAAGAACTCGCAGTTGATCCGGTTCTTTCCGCGTCGGAGTTCTTCGACCAAATGGCTGATGAGGACCTACTCCGTTTTTTGAGGTCTCTGCCTGTAATCGGCACGAACGATGAAGAACCGTTTACGGTCGAAGACCTCGTTTACGAAGCCCTTCTGCAACCCTACATAGTCCATGCGTGGACGCAGATCGAAGGCGCACCAGGAATCGGTGGCCGCATAAAGCAATTGACGCAGGTCATAAAATCCGCCGAACGGTCCTTGGAGCGAGAGACAGGGCGGAAACGCAGGGTCCCACGTGTGATAAACCTCGTCGCATTCTTGGATGCATATGAGCAACGTGGGTTGCCGCTGTAAGGGTGGCTACGCCGCTTCGGGCAGATCATCCGCTTCATCACCGAACAGTTCCGCCCAATAGGCGTGGATGCAATCCTCCAAGATTGCACCCAATTCACGACGTTCCTCTGCCTTGATGTCAGCAAGCATGTCGATAGCCTCTTGGTCCAAGTTGCGAACGGAAAATCGTCTCATCATATCGGTTTCCTCCTACCCTTATTTAGGGTGGACAACCAGGATGTGCCTTCAGTTCGACCAGATCGAAATCATCAGAATTCAATTGCCCATGGTCTGACACCTGTCAGACTAAATACGGCTATGAGGACTCCAGTTATTGGTGGCTTCTCCGCCGAAGGACTTGAATTGAGGGCGACAGCAGCCGAATTTCAAAGTGAAAGGCGTTCACCGAGGCTCATACCTGTTTTGGAAAGTGGGGTCTTATAGACAAGGTTTTACATGTTTTGGGTCCATGGTGTCGTCGTTCATTTCCAGCAAGATTATTGCCAACCAGATCATTCTCTACAGGCGAGTCAGCACCAAGGCACAAGAAGGTGGTGACTATCGATCTCAACTGAAAAGCATCAAAGACAAGTATCCCGACTTCAGTATTGCACGGTCTACCATCGTTGACATCAAGGAGGTCATGTCAGGTCTGGCTGATCCTGAAGTCAGATTTGGCAGTGGCATCGGCAAGGCGTTGAGAATGCTGATGAGACACTCTTATGCAATCATTCTTGTATCCAACCTGGATCGTCTAGGCAGACGCACGGATGTCTTCGAATTGATCCAGGCACAGGGCCTCGGTCACCGAATTATGGATGCCCAGACAGGAATGAATCTGGACGAGCTTATAGCTGCGAAGCGGCACATCAAAATCGCTAAAAAGACCAAAGACCAGAAGCGGGCATGTAAGACTGGGCAGGAAAGATATCTGGCATCTGGTGGCGTCCATGGGTCGCCCAAAATCAAGCACCAATCTCGGCACGGCACAAAAAGGAAGATGTCACTGGCCAAGGAAAGGCGAAGTCAGGTTCTGAAAGTCATTGCCGCAATGGCCCGTCAAAGCCGTGGTCGAAAGCTCAAGCTGAACGATATTGCAGATGAGTTGAATCGACGTGAAATCAGAACAGGACAGGGAAGGTTCTTTGATGCGGAGAGGCTCAGCCAACTGCGCAAGTCGTATCCTGGTGCATTCAGAAAAGCGTTTGATACCCCTTTAAGAGATCGTCGGCGTATTCAGGCACATGTGAGGACAACGGGTAGCGTGTTTGCCAATCGACATCAGATGCAGCAACTGATGAGGACGCTGGCACCTATCCCCAGGGCGTGGAGGTTCAGGCCCAGTGCTGCGCATCGTCTTGTTTTCAATGGACCTAAACCCACCTTCGCAACAGGGAGATGGTTTGATCGATGCCGGAGCCCCCCACCTTGGTCTACACGTGCTGGAGGAGCAGCCTAAGGCCACTGTCAGCGGGAAAGATCATCGCGCCCTACCAGGGAGCCAGCGATATAATGTGGGCACTGACACACCTACTGCCGCCGCTGCATCCCTTACAGGGGTCCCGTTGGCCAATAGCTCACGGACGGCGCTAATCTTGTCGTCTGTCATCTTCTTCGGACGCCCTCCGACCCGACCTTTCGCTCTTGCAGCCCTGAGACCCGCTTCAGTCCTTTCTATGATCAGGTCACGCTCAAAGGCGGATATGGCACCCATCACGTGAAATAGCAGCCTTCCACCAGGGGTTTTGGTGTCGATGGCCTCTGACAGGCTCTGGAACTCGATGTTGTCCTGGTTGAGCCGCTCCATGATTTCGATCAGATGCGGCAGGCTACGGGCCACACGATCCAGCTTGTAGACCACCAACTTGTCATCAGCGTTGGGTCGCAGATAGGCCAGTGCCTCAGTCAGGACGGGTCTGTCCTTCTTAGCACCAGATGCCGTCTCAACGAATATCTTCTCACACCCCGCCCGTTCCAGTGCCGCGATCTGGGCATCCATGAGTTGCATTTCCGTGCTCTTGCGCGCGTATCCAACCTTCATTTGTTCTCCTTCTCAAAACTCGTCGACACCATACCAGCCACGATGATTATTTTCGATAGGGGTTTATAAGATTTTTTATGCCTGCTTTCCATGGTGATGCACGTCGCGTTGAGCGGGGCAATCGAGAAGTGAAAAACGACCGTTTACGATAATCGGTAGTGAGCCGATAATCAGGCTCCAAGAGGTGGCCCTTTATGTTTGTGAATGTCCCAGAGTCTGAGCAACTTGAAAACACGGCGCTTCGTCTATTCTTCGATGGCTGGGAGCGAACAGTAGACCTTCATCTGGACTTTTGCTCAGTGTATCCTGTTCCAATTGAAGAAGTAGCTGGCGAACACGATTTCTCCGAAGAGTGGGCCGAATACGTTGATAGCGCCCAGGCTGAAATGGGAGCTATCTGTGCGGTCATTCAACAAGCGGCAGAAATTCGGTTGAAATCGATCATCTGTGCGGTGAGCCCCTTTCTCCTCCTTCTTAACAGTGAAGTTCCCTTGAAGATGACGGACGCTGATCTGGATTTCACAGGTCTACGAACTTTGGATGCTGTCGATCTACCAAGGGCCGTCCGCACAATGACCGATTTCGAACTGCCCGACAGCTACATCCAACAATATGGAGAGCTACGCAAACGCCGCAATCAAGTCGCGCATCTAGGTTCACACCAAGGCGGGCTATCGCCATCGCTGCTGATCGACTTCTTGCGTCAGCAGTTCCTCGCATTGTGGCCTGATGGGCGATGGTTGAACCGACGAGTTGAGTTTGATGGGAACAGTGCCCAACGTTTCTTTCATGACGGAAGGTATTCGTCAGTCGAAACTACGGTGATGATTGAACTCCCAAGCACCCGTGCACTGTTGGACAACGAAACTTTCAAGAAGGTCGTTGGGGTGTCCAAGGGCAAACTGAAAGGCTTCTGCCCAAACTGTGTTGATGCCATCGCCAGCAAAACAGGTATCGATCCCGAAGCGACAGCCTACCAAACAGGTGAACAGGCAGCATTCTGCGCGATGTGTGAAAACAGTTTGCAGATTCATAACGAGCAAGAGTGTTGTGATCGGTGTGAAGCGGGACAATTCGCGACCAGTGTTTCTGATGAAACCGATACCATTTCTGTTTGTTACCGCTGCGGTTACAGGTAGCCTTCATCGCTGACAGAGAGCCGCCTCTCGATACTGACTGCATAAGCGCATTTCCTGAGTAGTGGACAAAGTAGCCAGAATGGCTTTATGTGAACACATGAAAAACATTTCCGCTAAAGACGCGAAGAACCAGTTCGGCAAGATGATTGACGACGCCAGGCTAGAACCTGTGGTCATTCAAAAACATGGCCGTCCAGTCGCCGTCGTTTGTTCGGTGGAAGAGTATGAGCGTCTGATTGCCTTGGATGGCAGCAATCACCGAGTGAGCGGATCATGAGCGAGGTGCCGGATAAGGTTCGTATCTTCCACATCGTGCATGTGGATCGACTCCCTTCGATCATCGCTGATGGCTTTCTTTGGTCTGATGCCGAGACACGTCGGCGCGGTTCACCAGGCACAACGGTAGGGATGCAGAGTATCAAGGATCGCCGCCTGACATCATTGCTCACGTCCCATCCAGGGCTGACTGTGGGCTCCTGCGTCCCGTTCTACTTCTGCCCCAGGTCAGTGATGCTGTATCTGCTCCATCGCGGAAATCATGAAGGCGTAACTTACCAAGGCGGACAACAGAACATCGTTCACCTGGTCGCCGATGTTCCGGCAACCGTTCAATGGGCAGAGCAGAACAACAAACGCTGGGCCTTTACGCTGTCAAATGCAGGGTCAGGATACTTCGAAGATCGGTCCGATCTCGCACAACTTGGTGAAGTGAACTGGGATGCCGTGAACGCCACGCAATGGGGCGGTAACGGGGTCAGCAGAGACATCAAAGAAGGAAAGCAGGCTGAGTTCTTGGTGGAGCAAGCATTCCCGTGGGAGTGCGTTCTGGGTATCGGTGTCTTCTCTCAGGCTCAGGGGGAACAAGTGACGCGATTGATCTCAGGATTGGCGCACAAGCCCAAGATTGGGGTCCGAAGAAATTGGTATTATTGAAGAGCAAGGGAGGCATTCGATGATTCGATATACGACGGGCGATGTCCTTCGCGCTGACGTTGATGCCATCGTCAACACCGTCAACTGCGTGGGTGTGATGGGGCGTGGAATCGCGCTTCAGTTCAAGAAGACGTTCCCCAAGAATTACGAGAAGTATCGTGCAGCTTGTGACAGAGGCGAAGTCGTTCCTGGTAAGATGTTCATCACGGAGCGGGACGCAATGCTGGGTCCGCGCTTCATTATCAATTTTCCCACCAAGCGACACTGGCGTGGAAAGAGCCGAATAGAAGACATCGAGTCCGGCCTAACTGCACTGCGAGAAGACATCCAGGCGTATGGGATCAGGTCCATCGCAATCCCTCCGCTAGGTGCGGGCTTGGGAGGGTTGAATTGGGCTGATGTGCGCGACAGGATAGAGAGAGCCCTGGGTGAACTGGACATCGACATCGTGGTGTATGAACCAGGTCAAGCACCAGACGCTGCCGTGATGGCTCGAACCAAGGAAGCGCCGACCATGACAGTTGGTCGCGCCACCTTGGTGACGCTAGTTGACCGCTATCTTGCAGGTCTGCTTGATCCGTTCATCACGCTCATCGAATTGCACAAGCTGATGTATTTCATGCAGGAAGCAGGGCAGCCGCTAAGGCTCAATTACAAGAAGCATGTCTATGGCCCCTACGCTGACAACCTAAGACACGTGCTACATGCCATCGAAGGCCACATGGTATCGGGCTACGCTGATGGTGGTGACGCGCCGAACAAGCAGATTGAATTGGTGCCTGGTGCAATTGAGGAAGCCAGAGCGTTCGTAAAGTCAGATGACGATGCCCAGGAACGCTTTGAGCGTGTCAGCGAAATGGTGCAGGGCTTTGAGACCCCCTACGGTCTTGAACTCTTGGCCACTGTGCACTGGCTGATTCAACATGAGAATATCACCAGCAAGGATGAGGTCGTTCAACAGACCCACGCATGGAACGACCGGAAGAAGCGGTTCACCCCTCGCCAGATCGGTATCGCGTATGACCATCTTGTCGCATCTGGTTGGGCTTCAGGGGTAGCTGCCCATTAGTCTAAAGCCATGATTGTCGCTGAACGAATAGCTGCAAGACTAACGCGTTCCACCGACCGAGTGCGTGTTTCGGCCACTCACTCAAACCAAGGGGAGCGATTTATTTTTAATATTTTCAACATATTAAACGATTTTTCCAATTTTATTCACTTCATCGTGTTGAAAAAGGTCGTAGGGATTCCAATGTTTCTTGCGTCCACGCAGGACAATTATCGAAACTGCTCTCGAAGACGGGTGTAACCACGGTCGAGACCTCAAAGTGAGGTTTATCGACCATGATCAATACACACTTTTTCCCTCATATCGTCAGCAATCCCCCTGCCGCCGATCTGACTGAGTTTGCGCCCGCGAAATCCGTGAAGGTTCGCTGGCCGGAACTGATGGGCATCGCGACCCTGGCTGAATACCTGGACATGTCCGAGGCGTCAGTGCGCAAGCTCATTGACCAAGGTGTCCTTCCTCCTGCAACAACCGCCCCTAGCCCTCGATTGAAACGATGGAAGCGTTCCGTCGTAGATGAGCGGTTGCAGCGCATCGCGGACCATGGCCGCAGTGGCGGCAAGTCTATGGATGCGGTTCTTGCAGGGCGCATCGCCTCCAATCGGGGGGGGCGCTGATATGCCTCGTATTCGTGAGCACCTTCTCCAGACCACCAATCGACACGGCAACATCCGCTATATGTTCCACCGTCGCCCTGACGGACGACGCATCACCATCAAAGGTGAACCAGGAGACGCAGCGTTCGAAGCGCGTTACGACTTCCTTGTGCGAGGTGGTGACCGCATCGAGGAACTCGATCAGGCGTCTATCAAGCGTCAACGAGAAGGTGAACGGCCTGAACTCGTGCGGGAATTGACACGATTGCATGAAAGCTACTTGGACAAGCTGGTGGCGCAAGGCGTTCTTTCGGCCAGCACCTCGGCCCACTATGTCCGCTTCACCCGCAGGCTCGGTGATGAGTTCGGCGATGTGCCTCTGCACACGATCACAGAGGCCCATTTGATGCAGGTATTGGACATGTGGAGTGAAACTGCCAACGCCTACAACAACGCATTGCGGGCCATTAAACACCTGTTCTCTTATGCTGCCAAAAGTTGGGGTCTGCGCCCGAACCCAGCGGCGATGATCGCCAAGAAAGAGGTCGCCACCGATGGGTTCACGCCCTGGTCTGAGGATGACCTGCAACGATACTTTAAGCACCATCAACTGGGGACAAAGGCCCATCTGGCGATGATGCTCCTGATGCGGGTTGCACCCCGCATCAGTGATCTGGTGAAGCTGGGGCCAAAGCACATCATTGAAATCGATGGCGAACGATATCTGCATTTCAAGCCGCAGAAGACGAAGACCGTAGATGTCACCGTGCCGATCACCGCAGACCTTCAGGAGGCGATTGATGCAGCACCCACTGGCGACGAGACCTTTTTGGTTACTGCATACAACCGACCGCACAGCGCCAAGGCATTCTGCTCGAAGATCGCACAATGGCGACGTGAGGCGGGCATCACCGAACAATTGTCCGCTCATGGCATGAGAAAGACTGTCGGCATCAATCTCGCCGAGAATGGTGCCACAGAATACCAACTCATGGCAGCACTGGGACACACCACACCCAAGGTCACAGAGGTCTACACCCGTGCTGCGAAGCGTCGTGACCTGGCAATTGCAGCAGTGGAAAAATCCACACTTCGTGACTTCAGCAAAAGCGGGGAGGAACAGTGATGCACCCACTCGAATTTAAGTCAAAGTATGGAAAACCCATGCAGCAACTGGAAAGCGCAATGATTGCGGCGCTGTCTGACTGCGGAGATGGAAAATGGTTCAGCCTGTCCCAGTTGGTGAAGGAGATGCGTTTGCCGTTGGACTTTGCCCTGGGGAATGATGTCGAGGGGTTGGTTGCCCAAAGACTGGCTGCTTGGAACTGGTATCGTCACAACACACAACGGGGCGACCGTTTCGTGCGTAGGAACCACAAGACTGAGACCAAGCTGATCATTCTTGCAGATCGCCGGAACATCAAAACTAACGCATCTTGGCCTCCCCACGAAGTGAAAAGAACCACCTCCGTTCCTAAATCATCCGGTTTGCTCAGCCGCATTCGGAAACGGAAGCGTTCGTTGCAGTTGCAAAGAATGACCTGATTTAACGATCAGCTTTGTGGGTGGCCAACTGAGAAGCTGGCCACCCCGAAACAGGACTGCGATCACAATCGAAGTGTTCATCCGGCAGGAGCGGGCTTCTTGATCCTTTCTTGACCGCAGAGCCGATACGATGCCCGAACAAGACCACCTATTGGCACATATAGTCGCAATTGGCCCTATCACTACTAAATGCTGTTGAAGCGTTTCTTGACCCGTTCTTGATGATCTCTGCACCCAAGGCCCCAATGCCGCCCGAAATCCTCCCCGATGAAAGATATCGACAGTTTGACCTGCGGTCATCAAAACTCGCGTTTCCGACCGCCTTGTATCAGGTTCCGCACACCTTTCCGCACACCTTGGGGTGTGTTGGCAATTTCCTTAATGAAATCAGTAAGGCTGGCGACCCCGGCAGGATTCGAACCTGCAACCTGCCCCTTAGGAGGGGGCTGCTCTATCCAGTTGAGCCACGGGGCCTTTTCAAACTTCCAGCTTTTCAGCGAATTCTCACAAAACAATGCTTTGCGCCTGTTTGACGTCCGCTTGGAGCACCGCAGCTATTGAACGGCACTGATCGATACACTTGGCCAAATTGGAGGGCTTTGTCACTACCCAACCTTGTCATGTTGTGTCTTTGAGGCTGAAAAATGATCGGGCTAAAGGGACTTGTGCAACGCTTAAGGAGTGCCCGTCATGGCCGAAATAACCACCTGGGCTGCCGAGACTTTGCCAGCCTTCGCAACCTCGCACACGACCTTTGCGGCCATCGGGGCCTTCAAGTAGACGAAAGCCAGATGAAACGCTTTGGTTTGCTGCAAATGGGGGGCAATCGCATGCTCCGGCCAAGTGTGAAGTCATGCGGCGCCGAGCTCAGGCGCTCTCGTCCATCTTGTGACCGAAGGCACATCTTTAAAAGCGCAGGCCGAAAAAGATCATGGCCAAAGGGACCGGCGAGACTGCGAAGAGCAAGGTCAAAAAGGTCACGGCGGGCGAAAACAGGCCGCTTAGACCCGCGATCATCATGATGCCGCCGCCTCCGCCGATGAAGGAATTCCCGGGTGTGTTTACGGCCAATGCGAGGGCTATGTAGCGATAGCGCAGTCCGAGCTTCATCACGCGCGCCGATTGGCCGTCGAGCAGCATGGCGAGGCGCTCGTCACCCGATAGTGGTGCTGCGCGGGCAACAACCTGTGCCGCGCGGCGCATGCGGAGCAACGACAAGAGTTGTTGCAAGGCGCTTATGGGTAAAAACCGACCGATCGTGAAGGCGAGCATCATCGCGGCGACCGTGGCGATGTAGATAAGCGGAGCAATGCCCGGCCCGAAGGCGGCAAGAATAGCGATGCCAATCTCAGCGCCGGGAACAAAGGGTAACGCAAGCAACAGGATATACGCTACCGACCCCAGCATGATTACGCGGTGCACTTGTTGTTCGTTGTCAGGACGGATTTGCAGATCGAGCGCATCACGGATCTCATGCGCGCCCCATGTTGCGATCAAGATAACAGCCACGAGCAAAGCAAACCGCAGGAGCGTTGCCCCTATGCGCCTACCGGAGGACGACATGCCCCGGTCCTCAACCGGCGATGTCGTCAGTTCCTGAAGCGGAGGTGCCTGTTGCGGTCAACGCGATCTGGTTCGTCCAGTACCACCGGCGCGTGGTCCAAGTCCCATCGAGTGTCACGTCGTCCCCGTCCACCTGGCCGTAAAAGACCACGGTATGGGGGGCATCGGGGCAAATCGTGCGGGCAGTGAAGTGGATGACGCCGTCGATCTCTTTGGTTTGATACTCAGACCACCCAAAGTCACAGTAATTCTGACAATCCACCGACTGGAATGTGCCGTTACGAAATACGATGAGGTCTTCGAGTACGGCGCCGCTGGCGACGTCGACACCGTTGACCTCAAAGGACCTCCCATCCAGCGCGCCGCTTTGGCTCCAGTCGCCATCGGGGACTTTCAGGTCCGGAATATCTTCGTTCATCACCGTCATGGTCGCAGCGCCGGTTCCGAGTGTTGCCATTGCGATGGCCGCAACCTGAAGAATCTGGGGCATGGAAATCTCCTAAATCTGGGACCCGTTGGCAAATAATCGCGCCGCTTCGCGATGGTATGTCACCGGGTGACTGTGCGTAAAGCAAAACCTATGCTTTGACTTCTGTCATCAGAACGCGGAACGTGGCACCGATCCGGTAGCCGCCATCCTTTTGGCGGAAGGGCGCGAGGGCCACGGCATGGGCCGCATCGAGCGCGTCTTGTCCGTTGTTCTCGGCAGCTTTGGCTGCGACGCCGGACGATCCCAGTCCCTTTTGCGCGGTGGCAAGATCCGGATAGGTCCAGAGCGTGTCCACATCAAAAACCTCCAGGGGGGTCAATCCGGCGGACGCGGCCAGATCTTCCAGCCTGCCGGGTTCCGAGAGCGCAAACGGCCCGTTGGCATGGGGCGGTGCAGGGGGCAGCAGCGGTTTGAGCGCCGCGATAAGGGCTGTGGCTTCCATCGTTTCTGGAGCGCCCCAGGTCATGACAAAGACCTTCCCGCCGGGCCGTGTTGCGCGGTGTGCCTCCTGCAGAGCCCGCGTCGGATCAGCGGCGAATTGGAACGCGTTGAAGCCTGTGACCACATCGAAGCTGTGATCTTCAAATGGCAACGCCTCCAAATCGCCATGGGCAAGAGGCGCGTCGGGCAACCGCTTACGGGCCACGTCGAGCAAGGCCTCTGAGGCGTCGATGCCGGATACGTCGGCTCCGAGTTCGGCGGCAAAAGACATGGCCATACCTGCGCCACAGCCTGCATCCAGAAGCCGCGTGCCCGACCCTGCCCGCGCTTTGTCGAGGACAGCGTGGTAAGCAGGTGCGCATTGCGCTTCTTGGATGTTGGCCCAATCCGTGGCGCGCAAGCCCCAGATACGTCCGTTGGCCTCTCCGCTGCGGGCGGCCGGGGTCTTTGCATTGGTCTCCGTAACACTCATGGGTGCCTCCCTTTGGGCTTGGCCTTACGGCACATCTGTCCCGGGCGGTCGAAACGCGACTCGCTGCGGATGTGCTGTCAGGGCGTCTGGTTCGGTTAGGTGCCTAGCCGCCCGACGCCGGGATCGGGCTTTACGGTTTCTCAGTGCGTCCCTGTCGAAAAGTGTTTTCTTTTCGGTTCTTTGATCTCGGGGCCGCGGTGGCTGGCATCCCTTTTCTCTGGACTTGAAGACACTATCGGCGCGATGCTCATGTCAGTCCAGCGAAACGATTTCAGGCCCATATGAGCGAAATTCAGCTACATAAGGTTGATCTGAACCTTCTTTCGACATTCGAGGCCTTGATCGAGGAGGGCAGCGTCGCGGGAGCGGCAGACAGGCTTTCACTGACAGCCTCCGCTGTCAGCCATGCGCTTGGACGATTGCGCACGCAATTTGACGATACGCTTTTTGTCCGCGTCGGTGGCAGGATGCAGGCTACACCACAGCCGCTGCGGCTTGCCGATGAGATCGCACCGGTTCTGAGGCACTTGCGCCTCGCGCTCAAACCGGCCGCACCCTTTGATCCCCGCACGACAGACCGGGTGTTTCGCATTGGGCTCCATTCTTGTCCGACGCTGATGGCGCAGGTGACTGCGCACCTCCAGTCCGAAGCTCCCAATGCAATGATCGAATGGGTGCCGATCCGGTCTCGCAGTCAGGCCGATCTGGTCGACGGATTGATCGATTTGTTGCATGTGGGCGGGCCTGTCCACCTGTTTGACCGGGTCCAGTCCAAGGATCTGGAGCCGGCCACCTTCTTCAGTTTTGTCAAGCGCGGACATCCCGCTGCGCAGGACTGGCGTGTCGAGATGGCTGCGCAGTATCGCTATCTTCAGGTCGCCGTTGAAGACCAAGGTGCTGGCAGACCGGTCGAACAGGAACATCACCTGCTCAACCGGCCGCGCACCCTAGGGAGCAAGGTGCCGGATTTTTCACTGGTGGGTGTGATCCTTGACGCAACCGATTTCATCGCAACGCAGCCGTCCATTGCCATGGAGGACATGTGGGTGCGCTATGATCTGGAGGTGATGGAACCCGTGGCGGCGCCGTCGAGTTTCCCGATGCGCTTTACCTGGTCCGCGCGCAATGCGACCGATCCCGCCAACACCTGGCTGCGCGATATCGTCATCGCGGCCTATGACGCGCATCAGGCCGATATCAATCGCAAGTTTCGTGACGTGTTGATCTCGCTTCAGCGCTGAATCGATGCGGGCGTGAGAATCATGCGTGGTAACTTGCTTGGGCGCAGCCGTCATGTATCCCTTGGGATCGAGCGACACGCGCGGAAAGGGGGCAGCCCGGGTCAGGGAACCCAACGGGTGCGGCGTGTGATCGCCCCGCTTGAGCCGCCTTTGTGTTAGGGGTAACAGTATTGCAAGCACCAAGAAGGACGCATGCCTGTGACGATTGATCCCAAACGCCCGCTCACTCTTCGGGATGTGTCTGAAGCCTCTGGCGTATCGGAGATGACCGTCAGTCGCGTGCTGCGCAATCGCGGCGATGTGTCGGCCGCAACGCGAAAGAAGGTCCTCGAAGCGGCAAAGTCATTGGGGTATGTGCCCAACAAGATCGCTGGCGCTTTGGCCAGTCAACGCGTCAATCTTGTCGCCGTGATTATCCCGTCGCTCTCTAACATGGTGTTCCCGGAGGTGATGGGCGCGATTTCGGCTGAGCTGGAAGATACCGAGTTGCAGCCCGTGGTCGGGGTGACGGATTACCTACCGGAAAAAGAAGAACGCGTGCTCTTCGAGATGCTCTCATGGCGGCCGTCGGGGATTATCATCGCCGGTTTGGAGCATACGGATGCCTCGCGCGCCATGTTGCAGGCCTCCGGTATTCCAGTGGTCGAGATCATGGATGTGGACGGGACGCCGGTTGATAGCGCGGTCGGGATTTCACACCGCCGCGCCGGGCGTCAGATGGCCAAGGCAATCCTCAAGCAAGGCTTTGAGATGATTGGCTTCATGGGCACGAAAATGCCCCTCGATCACCGGGCGCGCAAACGCTTTGAGGGGTTCACGGAAGCGCTTGCCCGTGACGGTGTCGAAGTGCTCGATCAGGAGTTTTATGAAGGCGGCTCGGCGCTGGCCAAGGGGCGGGAGATGACAGCCGCCATGATGGAGCGGACGCCGGATCTCGATTTTCTGTATTACTCCAATGATTTGATCGGCGCAGGCGGTTTGCTTTGGGCGATGGAAGAGGGCCTTGATGTGCCGGGCCGTTTGGGTCTTGCGGGGTTCAATGATGTTGAGCTGTTGCAGGGCTTGCCGCGCAAATTGGCGACGATGGATTCCTGCCGGCGCGAGATTGGTGCCAAAGCCGCGAAAATCATCCTGTCGCGTTTGGATGAAGGTGGCGAAAGCGAAGCGGGCCAAGTTGTGGAACTGAGCCCCACGATCTCGATGGGCGACACGCTCAAGCGCTACTGATGTCGGTGCCGGTCCTGCCAAACGCGCTGGCGCGGCGGCTTTTTCTGCACAAGCATCTTCTGGCCGAGGCGCCCGAGGGGCCTGCGGATGGGGCCGCTTTGACAAGCCTTGTAGAGCGGCTGGGCTTCATTCAGGTTGACAGTATCAATACCGTCGCACGGGCGCATGATCTGATCGTTCATACGCGCAGACCGCGCTACCGTGCGGGTGGTTTGGCGCGGCATCTGGAGCGCAATCGCGCACTTTTTGAACATTGGACTCATGATGCGGCCCTGATCCCGATGTCTTTCTATCCGTACTGGCGGCTCAAGCAGCGGCGCGATGCGGCGCGTATGTTGGAGCGGTACCGCAGCTGGCGCGAGGGTGACTTCGAAGTGGAGTTTGATCGGGTGCGCGCGCATATCGAGATGCATGGGGCCTGTGGCTCCGGGGAACTTGGGACACGCGAGAAGAAAAGCTCTGGCGGATGGTGGGATTGGCATCCTGCCAAGACGGCTTTGGAGTACTTGTGGCGCAAGGGCGAACTGGAGATTTGTCACCGGAAGTCTTTTGCCAAGTATTACGATCTGAGCCACCGCGTTATCCCGCTTGAGGTTGCCGAACGTGATGTGACGGAGGCTGCATCGGTTGACTGGTTTTGTCAGGGGGCTCTCGATCGGTTGGGTTTCGCTACGACTGGTGAGATCGCCGATTTCTGGGACATCGTGACGAAGCGGGAAGCCAGGGACTGGGCTGAGGCCGCGGATCTGATTGAAATCGATGTCGAAGGCCACGATGGGGCCTTGCGGCGCCATCTCGCGCGTCGGGATGTATTTGATGCGGCCGAGGCGGCGCCCGCTCCCCCCAATCGCTTGCGTGTTCTCTCACCGTTTGACCCGGCCTTGCGGGACCGTAAACGCGCTGAGCGCCTGTTTGGATTTCACTACCGTATCGAAGTCTTTGTGCCGGAAGCAAAGCGCCAATACGGCTATTACGTCTTCCCCTTGTTGGAGAGAGATCGACTTGTCGGGCGGATCGACATGAAGGCGGATCGCAAGGCGGGGCGTTTGAAAGTCACCGCGCTGTGGCCGGAAGCTGGCATGCGATGGGGGCAAGGGCGACAGGACCGTTTGGCGGCGGAGCTGGGACGGATCGCGCGTTTGGCGAATGTAGAAGAGGTTGTCTGGGCGTCCGACTTTCTCAAGGCACCCATCGTTAAGGATTCTTCATAAAACAGGGCTATTCAGAGGATGTTCGAAAGAACGGTTCATTCTTGCGAGTGTTTTTGAATACGACAAATGGGCGGCTCTGTGAGCCGTCCTTTTTTTTCGGCTGGTGCTTGTCAGCTTGTCACACTTGCAACTATCGCATGGCGGCTTTCGCCAATCCGAATTGGTGCTGCGGTGCAGCATGGCCTATCTCCGATCCTGTGGGCAAGCGCCCTTCATTCGAACTGGAGAGAAGATCATGGCACATTTCGTAGACGAGCTGAACCAACACCCAACTTTGCTGGCCCGTGTTGCAGATCTCTTTGAGAGCCTCGTGACGAGCTCCAGCCGTGTGCGCGAACTCGAGCGTTTGAACGCGATGACCGATGATCAGTTGAACGCATTGGGTCTGCGCCGCCAGGACATCGTGCAACGTGTCTTCGGCGATCACCTCGCAAGTTAAGTCACGTTTTCCATCTCTGCCAAGGCGCGGACCCTTTTGAACGCGGGTCGCGCGCGCATGGCGGACAGATAGGGTGAGAGCGCATCGGGCGGCGCCGGGAATTTGGCGGACACGGCCCAATTGCAGCAATGTGTCAGCAGAATGTCCGGAACGGTCATCATGTCTCCCATGAGATAGGGCCCGTTCACGCGATCCACCAACCGCTCAAGATTGCGCACAAATTCAGCTTTCAGAGACGTTTTGATCTGCGGGACACGCTGATCTTCCGGCAGCACAAAGCTGTGGCGTGCAGCGGTCCAGAGCACGGCATCCAATTCATCGAGGATGGTGTGCAGAAGCGCATCTTGGTGCGCGCGCTCAATGCTCCCTGCGTCAAAGGTCAAAACGCCGTGTTTGTCGGTCAGGTAGGTCATGATAGCGCTGCTGTCCGTGAGAACATGCGCGCCGTCCAGCAATACGGGGATCTTGCCCGAGGGGTTCACCGCGCGCACCGCTTCACTACGCGGCTTAGCCGGGACGAACTCATAATCGGCCCCAAGCTCTTCAAGAACCCACAAGACCCGAAATGCCCGGCTCGCCACGCCGCCCAAGACCTTATACATCGCTCATCTCCCGTGGTGTTTTGATTTCAATGTCATGTTGGAGGGATGCTGACCGAGCTGCCACTCAGACGGCGCAAGCCGTGGTCAGTCGGTTTCGACGGCACGGATCAGTTTGCGCTCGAGAACGCGCAGCACGGTCTTGAGATCTGCGCCGCGCTTCAGGATTTGCCCGTCCATGCCAATCACGGAATACTGCCCCTGCCGCCCGCGCAGTTTGGGCCGCTTTTCGATACGGTAGAGCGGATGCTCCGCTGTGCGCCGAAAGACCGAGAAAATTGCCACGTCTTTGAGCGATGAGATGCCATAGTCGCGCCATTCACCAGCGGCGACCATACGGCCGTAGAGTGACAGGATCACATTGAGCTCTGTCCTGTGAAACGCGACGACATCGCCGGATTGAGCAGAGAAGGGGGCTTGGCTGTTCATTCCTGACAAGGTGACGCGGCTTTGCGTGTAAATCAAGCGTTACGCGCGGCGCTCTGCCGCGAGCGCTGCATCGTAGAGCGGGGAGCGTTGGCCCGGTTGCACGTGGCTCGGGTCATAAGGGGCACGCGCGAAGACCTCCCGGACCATGGGCGCAAAGAAGGTGATTGGCTCGGTCGGGTAATCCGGATCAAAACTCGCCTGATCCCAATTCTCGCAGAATGCGGCGCAGTCGTCGAAATAGGGATGGCCCTTGTAGACGTCACGCTTGTGGGGATCAGCGCCGACGTGTTCGCCATAGTAGATCATCTGGAAATCGCCATGGGTCTGGACACACCAGGCGCATTGCTCTCGCACGAAAGGCCGCAGGATGGTCGCGGCATATTCGTCGTGATTGTACGGGGCGTAGATATCACCGATGTCGTGCAGGAGAGCAGACACGACCCAGTCGATATCCGCCCCGTCGCGCCAGGCGCGTGTGGCAGATTGCAGGGAATGACCAAGCCGGGTGACTTGATAACCCGAAAGGCTTTCATCGAGCTCGACCAAAGCTTTCAGCAATCTGTCGGCTGTGCCGGAGGCGTAGTCCGTTTCATGCTCGGTCAGAAAGTCATAATCTTCCTTGGTCCCGTCTTTCATCTGGGTAAAGCTGACTTTGTCCATTCGGGCCTCCCTGCCGTGCCGGGCTTCATCTTACTGAGTGCCAGTGGTGCGAACCACACAAACGCGATGCATGGCGGCGCGCACAAGCGGTTTTGGGCGCTATGCCAAAACAAAATCCGCTTTGGCATAGCCTTGCAGATAAAGCAGCGCAGTGAGATCGCCGTGATTAATCCGGACCGCAACCTGCGCGGCAACAGCGGGCTTGGCATGGGCTGCGACGCCAGTGCCTGCGGCCTGCAACATGCCCAGATCATTGGCGCCGTCGCCAACGGCGATGACATCCTCTGAGCTCAAGCCCAGACGTGTCGTGATCTCTGACAACGCTTGTACCTTGGCGTCGCGCCCAAGGATGGGCCGCCCGACGTCGCCAGTCAGCCGGTTGTCCTCAATGATGAATGTGTTGGCGCGGTGCTCATCAAATCCGAGCATCGCAGCCACCTTGCTGGTGAAGGCCGTAAAACCGCCGGAGACAAGCGCGGCATGGGCGCCATGCGCTTTCATGGTGGCCAGGAGAGTGGCCCCGCCTGGCATAAGGGTGATCCGGCTCTGCAGGACGTCCTCAATAATGGAGGCAGGTTGGCCTTTCAAAAGGCCCACGCGTTCGATGAGCGCGGCTTCGAAATCCAGCTCACCGTTCATGGCGCGTGCCGTGATGTCCTTGACCCGCGCGCCCACGCCCACGAAATCCGCAAGCTCGTCGATGCACTCCTGCTCAATCATCGTGCTGTCCATATCCGCCAGGAGCATCTTCTTGCGCCGGTTTTCCTGAGGCTGCACGATCAGATCCTTCCCGATGGCCTGACAGCTCTCCCAGACATCCCACAGATTTGCCGGTTCGCGCTCCAGCGGGAATTCGGCGGCTTCGTCGGGCGCAAGCCACAGAGCATCGCCGCCGCCCCAGGCATCCCGGATCGAGGTCACAAGCGCGGGGTCCAGTTGATTGGGTTTGGCAATGAGCGTCGCGATATACATCTGTGATCTCCGGATCGTCTGAAATGCGCCCTAGCGCAGCCTGCTGACGGATGCCAGAGGATGAATTGCCACCGGGTGATCAGCGCTTGCGGAATTCAGAGGTCTGTCAGAGGGCTGTCTGCTGGGACTCAAACCCGTGCAGGAGCCATGCTGCCGCATCAACAGGTTTCCGATAGTGGTCTGCCCGTGTCGCTTTTTTGAGGGAAAGCGCCGCGGGAGCGTCATTTTGCCTGTTGTGCCAAAACGCCTTGGCCCGTATGTCCGCCCGTGGGACACCCCTCCCCAACGAGGGGCGCTTATCTGGAAGGGTAGCATTAATGGCTATTGCACAACCGGTCACGCGGCCGGCAAACCCGCGTTTTTCGTCTGGCCCCTGTGCCAAACCCCCCGTTTTCGAATTGACCAAACTGGCGGATGCCGCCCTCGGGCGCTCGCACCGCGCGGCTGTTGGCAAGTCCAAGCTGAAGGCCGCGATCGAAGAGACGCGTGAGATCCTCGGCGTGCCTGCTGACTACAAAATCGGCATCGTACCAGCCTCCGATACAGGCGCCTTTGAGATGGCGATGTGGTCGCTCTTGGGCGAACGCCCTGCGGAGATGGTGGCCTGGGAGAGCTTCGGCGCTGGCTGGGTGACCGACGTTGTCAAGCAGCTTAAGATCGAGGCTAATGTTCATACGGCGGAATACGGCGAGATCGTCGATATGACCGCGCTGAACTACGACAATGACGTTTGCTTTACATGGAATGGCACCACCTCGGGCGTGCGCATGCCATCGGGTGATGCGATCCCTGCGACCCGCGCAGGCCTGACCCTGTGCGACGCCACATCTGCCGCCTTCGCCATGGATCTGCCTTGGGACAAGCTCGATGTGACGACGTTCTCCTGGCAGAAGGTGCTGGGCGGGGAAGCGGCGCACGGGATGTTGATCCTGAGCCCTCGCGCGGTTGCACGTCTGGAAAGCTATACGCCTGCATGGCCGCTGCCCAAGATCTTTCGCCTGACGAAGGGCGGCAAGTTGATTGACGGCATCTTTGAGGGCGCAACGATCAATACGCCTTCCATGCTCGCCGTCGAAGACTATCTTCTGGCGCTCGAGTGGGCGCGCTCTGTTGGTGGGCTCCAAGGATTGATCGCGCGGGCGGATGCCAATGCGCAAGCCGTGCATGATTTCTGCGCCCGGAACGATTGGATCGACAATCTCGCGGTGGATCCTGCAACGCGGTCAAATACATCTGTGTGCCTGAAGTTCACCGATGCGCGCATTACGGACGGTGCGGCCTTTGCCAAGGCGGTGGCCAAACGGTTGGAAGCTGAAGGCGTTGCGCTGGATATCGGTGCCTATCGTGATGCGCCCGCTGGTTTGCGTATCTGGTGTGGCGGGACGGTCGAGACAGCTGACATCGAGGCGATGTTGCCGTGGTTGGCCTGGGCGTTTGAAGCCGAGATCTCCGCACATTCCCAAGCCGCTTGACCTCTGTCGTCCCGGACGGGCTCCGGGGCGCGTTTCTCACTCCCTCTGACTATGACGTCCCGGCTTTTGCCCCGGGATACGAAGGATAAACCCCATGCCTAAAGTTCTCGTCTCCGACAAACTCTCGGAAACCGCCGTTCAGATTTTCCGCGACCGCGGGATCGATGTCGATTTCATGCCCGATCTGGGCAAGGACAAGGAAAAGCTTCTTGAGTTGATTGGCCAATACGATGGTCTCGCCATTCGCTCCGCCACAAAAGTGACCGAGAAGGTCATTGCCGCGGCGGACAATCTCAAGGTCATTGGCCGCGCCGGGATCGGCGTTGACAATGTGGACCGTGAGGCGGCTTCCAAGAAGGGCATCATCGTGATGAACACGCCCTTCGGCAACATGATCACAACGGCTGAGCATGCCATCGCGATGATGTTTGCGGTGGCGCGTCAAATTCCGGAGGCTTCCGCCTCGACTCACGCGGGCAAGTGGGAGAAGTCCAAGTTCATGGGCGTTGAGCTCACCGGCAAGACGCTGGGCGTGATCGGCGCTGGCAATATCGGCGGGATTGTCTGTGATCGCGCGCGTGGGCTCAAGATGAAGGTTCTGGCCTATGATCCCTTCCTGTCGGAAGAGAAGGCCGAGAAGATGGGCGTTCAGAAGGTGGAGCTCGACGAGCTGCTGCCCAAAGCGGATTTCATCACCCTGCACGTGCCTGCAACCGATCAGACACGCGGCATGCTGAATGCAGACGCAATCGCGAAGATGAAGAAGGGCGTGCGGATCATCAATTGTGCCCGCGGCGGGCTGGTCGATGAGGAGGCTCTGGCCGAAGCGCTCAAATCCGGCCACGTGGCTGGCGCGGCCTTTGATGTCTTCGCTGAAGAGCCCGCCAAGGAGAACGCGCTGTTCAATTTGCCCAATGTCGTCTGTACGCCGCATTTGGGCGCGGCCACCACCGAGGCGCAGGAAAATGTCGCGCTGCAAGTGGCCGAGCAAATGGCCAATTATCTGCTCACAGGGGCCGTCGAGAACGCGCTCAACATGCCGTCCGTCACAGCTGAGGAAGCCAAGGTCATGGGGCCATGGATCAAGCTCGCGGATCATCTTGGCAGCTTTACCGGCCAGATGACGGATGAGCCGGTCAAGGCGATCAATATTCTCTATGACGGCTCCGTGTCCGAGATGAACCTTGCTGCGCTGAACTGCGCCGTGATTGCAGGGATCATGAAAAAGGCGAACCCGGATGTGAACATGGTCTCCGCACCGGTTATCGCGGCGGAACGTGGCATCAAGATCTCAACCACGAACCAGGCCAAGTCTGGCGCGTTTGATGGCTACATCAAAGTTACCGTTGTGACCGAAGAGCGCGAGCGCTCCGTTGCGGGGACCGTCTTTTCCGATGGCAAGCCGCGCTTCATCCAGATCAAAGGCATCAATATCGATGCCGAGATCGGGGCCCATATGCTCTACACCACAAACGAAGATGTGCCGGGGATCATTGGTGCGCTGGGTCAGACCATGGGTAAAAACGGTGTCAACATCGCCAACTTTACGCTTGGACGCTCCGACAAAGGCGGCGAAGCGATTGCGCTTTTGTATGTCGATGAAGCGGTGCCCGCGGAGGCGCGCGCCGCTTTGGCCGAGACAGGTATGTTCCGCCAGATCAAACCGCTGGCGTTTGACGTCGCTTGACGTTGAGACTTGAACAGCAAAGGCCCGCGCGATGACTTGTCGTGCGGGCCGTACTGCGTTTTCTAGGGCAATCTACAGTTATCCAGTCGCATTGTTTGCTAATGCGCAACAATCCACCGGCGCTTTTGCACCTCGAACGCAATTCCGATAACCCGGCCGCAGGAGGGCGTGCAGTGAAACCCATTTACGCCATTGGCGATGTCCATGGTCAGTTTGACAAACTTGCGGATGCGCTGGAGCTGATTGAAGACGATGGCGGTCCAGACGCGCGCGTTGTCGTGTTGGGCGATCTCGTGGATCGTGGTCCGGATGCTTTTCGTGTCATCGAGCTTTTGCGTTTGGGCTGCGCGGAAGGGCGGGATTGGACCGTCCTGCTGGGCAATCACGACCAGATGTTTCTTGAGTTCCTGCGAACCGGTGAGACCCATCATCATCGCATCGTGTCCGGTATTTCATGGCTCAACGACCGCATGGGTGGGAAAACGACCCTTGCGTCCTACGGCGTAGATACCGAGCAACCGTTGCGAGACATGCAGGCGCAAGCGCGCGCGCTGGTGCCGCAAAGCCACGTCGATTTCCTCAACGAGCTGCCGCTGGTGTACGAAACCGGGGGGCTGTTGTTTGTCCATGCGGGCCTGATGCCGGGGGTCACACTGGAAGAGCAAAATCCGGAAGATCTCTTGTGGATCCGCGAGCCTTTTCTAAGCCATGAGGATCCGTTCGAGTGGCTCGTTGTGCATGGGCATACCGCGATTGATGCGGCGCAGCATTACGGCAATCGGGTCAACCTCGACAGCGGTGCGGGACGCGGCGGGGACCTGAGCGTTGCGGTTTTTGAGGACAACGACGTGTTGCTTCTGACCCCCATGGGCCGGGCTGTTTTCTAAAGGAGCGCGCTGACGCGCGCGCTCGTTCTTTCGTTCATGGCGCCAGGCGGATCTACGCGGGGCTCAGGTGTGGTCCACGATTGTGAGATGTTGGGCGAGCTCATCTATGGTGGCCATCCAGCTTTGGACAATGCGGGGGTCTGAAGGCGCGGCCTGCACACCCGAGGGCAGGGTACCCGCCAGTACGGCTTCAATCGCCAGCGATACCGGGATCGAGACAAGGCGGGCCATGGCGGTGTTGGTCTCATCGCCCCAGGCATCCATGACATATGTCTTGTGCCATACCGGGCCGGTCGCGTTTTCCGCTTTGAGGGAGACGCACAGCACAACCCGGTCAGGCTCGCCCGGAGCATAGGCGTTGTCGCGCCAGAACCCTTCTGACATTTCAGCAAGGCGCGCATCGCTGGCTGTCCCAACTTCGGCAAACACGTCCTGCCACGCATCCTGCCAGCCATCCAGCCGGAGCGTACCGCGCACGAATTCCTTGACATGCCATGTCGGATCGAACCCGTATTCCTCCATGAAAGGCAGGCTGTCGCGATTGGGGTAAACCTCGAATTGTTCAGGTTCGGGCAGAGGCGCTTCATAGTGGCTCACAGCGTCCCAGGGTCTGGCGACGTTGAATTCCTTGAAATCCCGAATGGACTTGGACGGAGAGCGCAGCGCTTTGAGGACGCCGACGGGCGACCAGCTGAATTTGTAGCGAAATGGGTTGGGGTTTTTGGGAATGCCACCGCAATAGCTCAGAAAACTGAGCGCATTCGAGCTGTCGAGACGCGGCGACGCGCGGTAATCTGCGACCAGCGCATGCGCCATCAGATGATCGATTCCAGGGTCCAGACCCACCTCGTTGACAAGGCTCACACCGCGCAATTGCGCCTTGGCATGCAGGGCGCGCATCTCGGGGGCAATGTAGCTGGATGACACAAAATGCGCGCCAGCCGCGATAGCCTTCTCGGCCAGCGGTACGTGCCAGTCGCCAGGGAGCATGGAGACGACAACGTCTCCTTCCTGCAAATCCAGCGTATCAAGATCAAAACGGAAGATCCGGTCGGTCAGATCGCCCACCGCCTCGCGCGCCTTTGCTTCTGTCCGGTTGTAAACGGCGACGTCATGTTTGGTCTCAATCAGCCGTCGCAACCCCGGAATGGCCGACAGGCCCGTACCGCACCAATGAATTGTCATGTCAAACCTCCCCGATATGTCGCTCGAATTCCGCCTGTGCACGCCCCCAAACACCTTGGCTCAAATCGCTAAGTGCAAGAAGCGAAGGTAGGAGTTGTTCGGCGTAGTCTTCTGAGCTTTCCACGGGCAGCATCGAGGGCAAATTGTCAATCGCTGTCACATCGAGACAGGGTGTGTCGTGAACGCGCAGGGCAGGCTGCGTCCATGTTGTGGTGCGGTCGTAGACCTTGATGGGTGAAAAGTCCGACGTCGGATCGCAAGCAATATCGCCAATCACGCTCAGCCGCCGTGCCGCTGTTTTGGCTGACGCAGGCACAAAAACAGGGGTCCCCGGACGCGCGAGAATGCAATTGAGGAAGATGTCATGGGCCAGTACCTCCGGGAAGGGGCCGCCGGACGCTGTCTCCGCCATATCCCATTTGGTGACAGGCACACCCATCTGAGTGCACAGATCACTGGCGCCGGAGCCCACGCGCCCAAGAGCGCCAATCACGATGGCTGTGGGACGGGCGCTGCCGGTTTGTGTCAACGTGGCTTGCAAATCCTCCAGCATGGCTGTGGCAGAGGCGTGCGTACTGACCTCGGGGCAGAGTTGGCCGCTTTGCTGGGCCGCCCAGCATCTCAAAGCGACCGCCGCGCCGGCATACCCCGCCCAATAGCCAAAGGCCGCCACACGGCGCCCGCTCTCATCGACAAGGTATTCCAGATCCAGCAGCGTGCCTCCTCCGGCCTTGAACCTCTTGAGCAATTCTCGCCCGGCGGGTTGTCCTTTGTAGGCGTGACCGAACATGATGTGGCGGTGGATGAGCGGGGAACCGTCTTCAGGCAGTTCCTTCAGGCCGAAAACGATGGCGTCCCGCGGCGCGTCGGGCCAGGAGTTTTCCGGAGCCCAGGCACATCCTGTGTCGCGATAGGCCTCGTCTGGCACAGCCCGCACGGAGCTGTGTTCCATCGTCACCTGTAGCCCCGCTTGAATAAGCGCTGCGACGCCTTCAGGCGTGACGCCAACGCGCTCTTCATGGTCGCGCTGTTCGGCCCGGATCCACAGATGGGTCATGATGGGGCTCCTGACTTAATAAAACGTGCGGGCATGGGCGCGATCCGGGGCGTCGAGATGGGGCGTGGCGTTGTAGCCTGACAGGAAGAAGCTGCCATGGATATGTTGCAACTGATGAATGGAGGCATTGCGGATTTGCAGCATGACCTTGGCCAAGGCGTGGGCCTCAAGGCTCAACGTGTGGCGCAAGGCCATTGAAATCACGCCGCCCGAGGTCACGGCGAGGATGCGTCCGCCGCGCGCTTGCAGGTCTTGCAAGGCATCCTGAACGCGGCCGTCAAACGCCGCGAATGTCTCGGCCGCGCCTTCAATCTTACCTTCTTGCCAAAGCTTCATCAGCTTGGGCGCTGTGCGCGCAAAACTCTCGGGCCCATCGGAAAAGGGGAGCCCGTGCTCTCGCTCCCCGGCTTGCGCGAGGGCAAAATAATCGAACTCGTCCAATCGCGGATCAGTCTCCGTTTCGAGGTGGCCCATGGCGCGCGCCGTGCCGCGTTGGCGGTGCATGTCCCCTGTCACGACGATGTCAAAGTCTTGCGATTGGGCTTGCATATGCGCACCCAACCATTTGGCTTGCTGCTCCCCCAGCGGGCTCAAGCGATCGTAGTCGGCGGCATTGTCGGCGTGGCTGTTGGCCTGACCGTGGCGGATAAGAGTGATTTGTGTCATGCGACCAGAGCTACCCGGACCGCGCGCCTGAGGAAAGGTCTGGATATGCGTATTTTGGGCCAGAAGAAGTCAGGATGCGCCTATCGGAAACAGGCGGTGGCGCAAAATGTCTTGTGGGCGTCGGGATTGAGGCACCGGAAATGGCAGAACTTTGATGTATGATTTCCGCAGATGCGGGGAGAGAGCCATGTCCAAGACGATTTCATTTTTTCTCGACGGCCAGCCTGTCGAGGCGCAGCCGGGCCTCACGATATGGGAGGTTTGTCATGGTCGTGGTTTGGTGCTTCCTCATTTGTGTCACAAGCCTTCGCCTGGGTATCGGCCTGATGGGAACTGTCGGGCGTGTATGGTTGAGATTGAGGGTGAGCGGACGTTGGCGGCGTCGTGTATTCGGGAGCCGTCTGAGGGGATGGTTGTGACGACCAGTTCAGAGCGGGCTTCGAGCGCGCGGAAGATGGTCGTGGAGATGCTTGTGGCTGATCAGCCGGAGCGCGAAGAGGCCCATGACAAGTCTGCACATCTGTGGGACATGGCCGATCTCAATGGGGTCTCCGAGAGCCGTTTTCCCAAGCTCGAGGAGGGGCGCATTCCGCTCCTGGATGACAGCCACGTGGCGATGTCGGTCAATCTCGATGCCTGCATCCAATGTGGGCTTTGCGTGCGGGCGTGCCGCGAGGTGCAGGTCAATGATGTGATCGGCATGGCGGGGCGGGGCCATGATGCCTATCCGACCTTCGATTTCGCCGATCCGATGGGCGAGAGCACCTGTGTGGCTTGCGGCGAATGCGTGCAGGCCTGCCCCACGGGCGCGCTGATGCCGTCGTCCGTCGTGGATGAGAACCAGGTGGGTGACAGCAGCGATTACGACAGCGAGACCGAGAGTGTCTGCGCCTTTTGCGGCGTGGGGTGCCAGATCTCGATCAAGGTCAAGGACGGCAAGGTCAAGTATGTGGAGGGCATCAATGGCCCGGCCAATGAGGGGCGGCTCTGCGTCAAGGGGCGCTTTGGCTACGACTACATTCACCACGGTCACCGCCTGACCAAGCCTTTGATCCGACGCGAAGATGCGCCCGCCAAGGGGCTCAATGTCGATCCCGGCGACCTGCTGACGCATTTCCGCGAGGCGAGCTGGGATGAGGCGCTGGATTTTGCCGCCGCTGGCTTGAAGGGGCGGGGCCGCGAGGTGGCGGGATTTGGCTCGGCCAAGTGCACCAACGAGGAGGCCTATCTCTTCCAGAAGTTCATCCGGCAGGGCTTTGGCCACAACAACGTCGATCACTGCACGCGGCTGTGCCATGCCTCTTCGGTCTCGGCGCTGCTCGAGAACGTCGGCTCCGGCGCGGTCACAGCGACCTTCAACGAGATCGAGAACGCCGATGTGGCCATCGTGATCGGGGCCAACCCGATCGAGAACCACCCCGTCGCCGCGACCTATTTCAAGCAGTTCACCAAGCGCGGCGGCAAGCTCATCGTGATGGATCCGCGCGGCCAGGCGCTCAAGCGTTTTGCCACGCATATGCTTCAGTTCCGCCCCGGTGCGGATGTCTCGATGCTCAACGCGATCATGAACGTGATCGTGGAAGAGGGGCTGTATGATCAGCAATATATCGAGGCCTGGACCGAGAACTGGGAGGCCGAGCGCGCGCATCTGGCGGATTTCACGCCGGAGAAGATGGCTGGGATCTGTGGCATCGATGCGGAGACATTGCGCGCCGTGGCGCGGGACTTTGCAAGCGCCAAGGCGGGCATGATCTTCTGGGGCATGGGGGTGTCCCAGCATATCCACGGCACGGACAATTCGCGCTGCCTCATCAGCCTGGCGCTGATGACGGGCCATGTGGGCCGTCCCGGCACGGGGCTGCACCCGCTGCGCGGGCAGAACAACGTGCAAGGCGCGTCTGATGCCGGGCTCATCCCGATGTTCCTGCCGGATTATCAGACGGTTGTGGATGAGGGCGTGCGCGCGGCCTTTACCGATGTCTGGGCGTCGGGGGATTTCTCCGCCGAGAAGGGCCTGACGGTGACCGAGATCATGGATGCGGTCCATGCGGACCAGATCAAGGCGATGTATATCCTGGGCGAGAACCCGGCCATGTCGGACCCGGATGTGGAGCACGCGCGCGCGGCACTGGCCAAGCTCGATCACCTGGTGGTCCAGGACATCTTCCTCACCGAGACGGCGAACTATGCCGATGTGATCCTGCCGGCCTCCGCGCTCTACGAGAAGTCCGGCACAGTGTCGAACACCAACCGGACGGTGCAGATGGTGCGCCCCGCCGTCAGCCCGCCCGGTGAGGCGCGGGAAGATTGGTGGATCGAGACGGAGCTGGCCAAGCGGTGTGGCCTGGACTGGAGCTACACGCATCCTGCGGAAGTTTTTGACGAGATGAAGCTCAACATGCGCAGCCTCGACAATATCACCTGGGATCGCCTGTCGGGCGCGGCCGTGACCTATCCCTCGCTGAGCCCGGACGATCCCGGTCAGGCGGTGGTCTTTGGCGATGGCTTTCCGCGTCCCGAGGGCCGCGCGCGGTTTACGCCGGCCTCCGTCATTGCCCCCGATGATACGCCCGATGCGGAATACCCGATGATCCTGACCACGGGGCGGCAGCTCGAGCATTGGCACACAGGCTCAATGACGCGCCGCGCCTCCGTGCTCGACGGGCTGGAGCCCGAGGCCAATTGCTCGTTGCATCCCAGCACCTTGCGCAAGATGGGTGTGGAACCGGGCGGTATGGTGCGGTTGACCACCAAACGCGGCAGTATCGAAATCATGGCCCGCGCCGACCGCGCCGTGGCGCCCGATATGGTCTTCCTGCCCTTCGCCTACGTCGAAGCCGCCGCCAACATCCTCACAAACCCCGCCATCGACCCCTTCGGCAAAATCCCGGAATTCAAATTCTCCGCAGTCAAAGTCGAAAAGGTCCAGCATGGGGTCGCCGCAGAGTGATGGTTTGATCCCATCATAGCTTTTTTGCCTATCGCCGGGGCGATTGGCGGATGCGACGTGCTGAAGGCAACAGGTCAGGTTTTGTGAGGCGCTTCCCTTTTGTGCAGAGGCGTCAGTCGAAGATATCCATCAGGCTATCGAACAATCCATCGCGCTTTTTCTTGCGAGGAGGGTGGCCTTGCGGCGCATACGTGCCGTGCGCAGCGCGTGACTGGCTTTGATAGCCACCTGAGACGCGACCACTGGGCGGCGGCGGGGGCATGCCCGCGTCCTGCATCGCTTCTTCGCGGATCATCATGATGATCTTTTCGAGTTCACCCTTGTCGAGCCAGATGCCGCCTGATGTCGGACAGATGTCCAGTTTGACGCCGTAGCGTTCCACTTCGCGCATGGGGGCGCCGTCAATCGGGGAGCTCATCAAGGGCATTTGGACATCCTTTTCGCTGGGTTTGGCTGAGGTATTCTTGATAGGGAGGTGGTGGTGCACGCGCCGATTGCAAGTGCGGTCAGGAGGGGACATTCTGCAAACTTGATGGATTTGGCGATCTGCCATGTCGGTTGTTCCTCTGTCTGCGAGGCGTTTCATGCATATCAATCCGGATCGTTTTTTGACCTCGTTGCACCGTTTGCGTCAGTTTGGCGCTTCGGGTCACGGCAAAGGGGTTGTCCGTCCAGCCTATAGCGATGCGGACATGGCTGCGCGCGATTGGTTGGCTGGTGAGATGAGGGATGCAGGGCTCGACGTGCAGTGGGACGCGATGGGCAATCTCTTCGGCTTGGCGCCTGAACCGTCCCTTCTCATCGGGTCCCATACCGATAGCCAACCGGAGGGCGGTTGGCTCGATGGGGCGCTTGGCGTCATGGCGGGGCTCGAGATTGCACGGGCCGCGCGAGACGCAGGTGGGCCGCCCGTGTCTGTTGTGAGTTTTCAGGACGAAGAGGGCCGCTTTGGCGTGACAACAGGGTCGGCTGTCTGGTCAGGAGCGCTTTCCTTGGAGGCGGCGGATGCGTTGACGGATACCGCCGGTGTGTCTCTCGCCAGCGCCAGAGCTTGCGTCGCGCCGCGCGAGGTCTCTTCGATTGATCCCAGAGGCTTCAAGGGCTTTCTGGAAATGCATATCGAACAGGGCCCAGTTCTCGATGATGCGAGGGAGCGGCTGGGGATCGTCACCGATATCGTGGGGATACGCGATCTGCGCATCACCTTTGACGGGCAGCAAAACCATGCAGGCACGACGCCCATGGCGCTGCGGCGCGACGCGGCGCAGGCGATGATGCAGTTCAACGCTTTACTGTGCGAGCGTTTTCGCAACGTCGTCACACCTCAGAGCGTCTGGACGATGGGTCATATCGCGTTGCATCCCAATACCCCCTCCATCATTCCAGGCCGCGCGACGTTTTCGATGCAATGGCGCGACGGGAACCTGGATCGGTTGGAGCATATGGAGCGTATCATCCGGGATACGGCCCGGGAGATTGGCGAGGGTGGCTTCGACGTGACCTTCGGCCCATTGCTCGCCCTTGATCCGGTCGTGATGGATGCGGGCCTGCGAGGCGCGCTTGAGGCGGCTGCCCGTGAGACCGGGGCGGCTTGGCGGGCGATGCCCTCAGGCGCGCTCCATGATGCGACGAATGTGAGCCGGGTGATGCCCGTGGCGATGCTCTTTGTGCCGTCCATCGGCGGGATCAGCCATGCGTTTGAAGAAGATACACGCGAAGATGACCTTGTGCTGGGCCTTCGTGTGCTTGGCGATGCGGTCGCACGTTTGGCTTAGGGGACTGACAGCGCATGAATGCGCTGCTAGGATCACCGAATGGACCCGATTGCTCTTGTCTTTTACGCCCTCGTCTGTGGCTTGCTGTCCTTGGCGGGGCCGCGTCTGGGTAAGCCTGCCGTTCGGCTGGGTATTGGCGCCTGCGTCGGCGTTGTCGCGGCTTTCGCGTTGCCTATTTTGCGAGGAAGCCTCGGCCTTTAAGCCCGCGCTCACAAATGTCGCATCGAAAAAACACCTTTGAGGTCTAGATCCTCCATTGAGCAAACAATGGGTGTGTCATGAAAGAGCAAAAGACCTTTGTGCATGATGAGGAGACCGATCTTCAGGTGCACCATGAACCGCGCGACATTCACGATCGTATTGCCTACCGCATCGTGAAATTCATGCGCATTTTCGCCGATAAATTCTTTGCCAAGCGATATGGGCATCGCGCGGTTGTCCTTGAAACAGTGGCCGCCGTGCCCGGCATGGTTGGCGGCTTGTTGCAGCATCTCAAGTCCGTGCGTCACATCCGTGATGATCAGGGCTGGATCCGGGAGCTGCTGGATGAGGCGGAGAATGAGCGGATGCATCTCATGACATTCATTCACATCGCGCAGCCGTCGCGGTTTGAGCGGTGGGTGATCATGATCACGCAGATGATCTTCTACAATGTCTTCTTCTTCACCTATCTCTTCGCGCCGCGGACCGCGCATCGGATTGTCGGGTATCTCGAGGAAGAGGCCGTGGTGAGTTACACGCAGTATCTCGCGGATATTGACGCGGGCGGGCAGGAGAATGTGCCTGCGCCGCAGATCGCCATCGACTACTGGGATTTGCCGGAAGACGCGCGCTTGAGAGATGTTGTGATCAAGGTACGCGCGGATGAAGCGCATCACCGCGATACCAACCACAGCTTTGCCAACCAGCTGCGAGATGGCCAGCACCCCTGATCGCTTGTCCTGCGCGTGTCCGCCCTTTGGAGCCCTTCGACGGAAATCTGATGCATCGAGCATTACGGAACTCACGAGAGAGCAGGTGCTTGGCAGTGTTTTCGTAATCGAGGTTTTTTGCGAAGTGCTATAGGCTGCGCGCATGTCTTTTATGTATGCTTTGAGATCTGGGTTTGGCCTCTGTCTGATCGGTGTGGGGCTGATGTCCTGCAGCACGGTCGAGGAGGGGCCGCCAACACGGCCTGCCGCGGAGCAGACCTGCGCACCGGGCGCGCATGAGGCGCTTTTGGGCGCATCGGTGGCGGCGGCAGCTGACATAGCGGATCCAAAACGTATTGTGCGGCCCGGCAGCGCGCTGACGATGGATTATCGCCCCGACAGGACGAATATCGAGGCGGATGAGAGCGGGCGCATCACACGTATCTGGTGTGGATGACTCGACTCACGAGCGGCAGTGTTCTATCTCGAAACGAGAGAGAACATATAGTGAACATGTGCTGCCAGCATGCCTCAACGTCGTATCTTATCGCTCTGGTTTCCGCGGCTTGGCGCGGAGCGCCTGCTCCGGCAGATGCGCGGGGATGCACAGCTGTTTGCCGCGCCGCTGGCGATCATTGACCGGGTTGGCAATCGCGATCAGATTTCTTCGCTGTCTCCGGCCGCTGCGGAGGCGGGGCTACAGGTTGGCTTCAGTCTGCGGGATGCCTGCGCAATATGTCCTGAGCTTGTCACACGGCGGCGCAATCCGCATATCGAGGCGCGGTTTTTGGGCGTCCTGCAGCGTTGGGCTGGTCGGTTTTCGCCCTGGGTCACGCGGGATGGCGAGGATGGGCTTTTGCTGGATGTGACAGGATGCACGCATCTGTTCGGTGGCGAAGAGCAGATGGTGGCGCAGCTGGCAGACGAGGGCCACGCTATGGGCGTGAGCGTGCATGCGGGTCTGGCGGATACGCGGGGCGCGGCCTGGGCTCTGGCGCGGTTTGCAGGGCAAAGCGCCGGGTCTGACCGTTCTGGTGATGCGATTGATATGGAAGCGCGGGCCACCCGGTCGCGCGCGGCAAAGCGGCGTCATTGGGAGCGGGGCGGGTCGGCTGTGAGCCAACCATCGCAGGGCGCAGATACAGGGCAGAGCGCCAGCCGGGGGCGGATCGCGCCGCCTGGTCAAACCCATAGCGCGCTGGCCGCTTTGCCGATTACCGGGCTGCGGCTGGAGAGCGACACGACAGCGGCGCTCACGCGCCTCGGGTTGCGCCAGATCGGTGATCTTGTGGGCCAACCGCGCGCGGCTCTGGCGCGGCGCTTTGGCAAGGCGGTCGTTCTGCGTTTGGATCAGGCGCTGGGGGCGGCCCCTGAGCCTGTCTCTCCTGCGGCGCCGGAAGAGGTTTTTGCCCTGCGGCTCACATTGCCCGATCCGATTGGCCTGGTTGAGGATGTCACGGCGGCCATTGATCGCCTGCTGCCGCCGCTTTGTGAGAAATTGCGCAGCAAAGGAAAGGCCGCGCGCGGTCTGGTGCTGGAGGCACATCGCGCGGATCATACGATGCAGCGTGTCCATATCCGGCTCGCGCGTCCGTCTCATACGCCTGCACGCCTGCGTGGCCTGCTGTTGATGAAGCTGGACGACATCGACGCAGGCTTTGGCATCGATATGCTGCGCCTCGTCGCCAGCGAAGTGGAAGTGGTGCAAGCCCGCACACAGGTGGGGCATGGCGAGGCCGGACGCGCTGTGGCGGCCCGTCTGGAAGCGAATACGGCGCTTGATGATCTGATCGGACGCATTGGGGCCCGGGTCGGGCTTGAGCGCGTCACACGGCGGGTCCCGGCGCAAAGCCATCTGCCGGAGAAATGCGCAAACATCACAGCGGCGGCCTTCTCTGAGGCCGCGACCACATGGCCCGCGCCGGCCCGTCCGCGCCCTTTGCGCTTGTGGCGCCCTGAGCCCGTTGATGCGCCTGACATGCCACGGCTGCCCGAGCAGTTTCGCTGGCGGCGTCGTCACCTCACTCTGGCGCATGCGCGCGGTCCGGAGCGTATTGCGCCGGAATGGTGGCTGGATGCACCGGAATGGCGCTCAGGGCAGCGCGATTACTGGGATGTCGTGACAGAGGAGGGTGAACGGCTCTGGCTTTTCTACGCCCATGGCGCGGAGATGTCCTCGGGCTGGTTTTGCCATGGCTCGTTCATGTGATGCCTGAAGATAAGACGCATCACGTCCTCAAGGCCGCGCGCATCTCCCGTTCCAACGCATCGAGAAAGCGGGCGCGATCTGCTTTCGAGAAAGGCTTGCCGCCGCCCTGACGGAAGGGATCTGCCGCCCGCAAATCGGTCATCAGATCGCGCATGGCCAGCGCCTCTTTGACATTCCGGCCATCCAGCCGCTCGCCTGAGTGTTTGAGAACCCGCGCTCCCGCCTCGACACATTTTGCCGCCAGTGGGATGTCGCCCGTGATGACAATGTCGCCCGGGCCCGCGCGTTCGGCAATCCACATATCCGCAACATCTGGCCCATCGGGCACGATCACCACCTCCACCAGAGGATTGTCCGACAGGCGCAAACCACCATTGGCCACAAGCTTCATCTGGACCTTGTGGCGCGTGGCGACGCGCTCCGCCTCCGCCTTCACGGGACAGGCGTCGGCATCAATAAAGAGGATCGTCATGCCCAGAGATGCTCTGCATGGAAGGTAACGTGATCCTCCATGAAGGTAGAGACAAAGAAGTAGCTGTGGTCATAGCCTTTTTGCAGCCTGATCTGCGCCTCAAGACGTTTTTCGGCGAGCGCATGAGCGAGGGCTTCCGTCTTGAGAAGATCGCCGAATTGATCGTCCGTCCCTGTGTCGATCAGCGTTGGCGGCAGTGCCTTGCCTGCGCGCACGAGCTCTGTGGCATCATGGGCGGTCCAGCGTGCCTCGTCAGAGCCCAGATAGGCGCTCAACTGTTTGCGCCCCCAGTCGCTTGCGGTGGGGTTGCAGATGGGCGCAAAGGCAGAGACGGAGCGGAAGCGCTCTTCCTGCCCCAAAGCCAGCGTCAATGCGCCGTGACCACCCATCGAATGACCGGTGATCCCCTGACGCTCTGCATCAATGGGAAAAGCATCTGCCAGCAAGGCTGGCAGTTCGTCCATGACATAGCTGCGCATCTGAAAATGTGGCGCCCAGGGCGCTTGCGTTGCATCCACGTAAAAGCCGGCGCCTTGCCCCAGATCATAGGCGTCGTCATTGGCGACGCCATCGCCGCGTGGTGAGGTGTCGGGAAAGACAAGGGCGATCCCCTGTTCTGCGGCATGGGCCTGTGCGCCTGCCTTGACCATGGCATTCTCATGGGTGCAGGTCAGTCCAGAGAGATACCACAGCACGGGCACGGGCCCGTCGTTTGCCTCCGGTGGCAGGAAGAGCCCAAAGGTCATATCAACCGCACAGGCTTTTGAGGCATGGCTCACCACCAGCTGGCGGCCCCCGAAGCAACGGTTGTCAGCTTGAATATCCATGGAAGGCTCCTGTTGTCGGGCATGCGCGCAAGACGATGCCGCGCTGCCAAGTGTTTGTTGGACCAAACGCTGAAGGTTTGGTCTGGGTCAAGCGGTGGTGACCAATCCGATGGCGACCGAGACTGTCACAATGGAGATCACCGTTGAAATCAAAATCGCCGCAGACACCCTTTGGGGCGCAACGCCATAGTGTTGGGCAAGGATGAAGACGTTGCCCGCGACGGGAAGTGCGGCAGCTGCGATGGCCACAGAGGCCGTGTAGGCATTCGTGGGAAACAGGATCAAAACACCCATCGCCACGAAGAGCGGGTGCAACACCAGTTTGCAAAAGCTCAGCCAACCGGCGATCTCGATGCGCTCGGCAGATTTGCTGGCCAGTGATGCGCCAATGGCAAAAAGCGCGCCCGGCGTTGCTGCGCCGCCCAGAATGCCCAGAAAATCATTCAATGGTGCAACAAGGCCAAAGCCGGTGGAGGCCCAGATCAACCCCGCGCTGATCGAGACGATCATCGGGTTTTTCAGCAATCCCATGCCAACTGTCTTGAGGATGGAGAGAGACATCTGTCCGTCCCGCGAGCCAGTGATGAGGATGACGATGAGCGAGGAGAAAACGATGAGATCGACCGCGAGGATCATCATGACCGGGCCAATCGCCGCTTCGCCCATCAGGAGAACCAACATGGGCGCGCCGAGAAAACCGACATTGCCAATGACCGCGCATTGCGCCTCGACCGCACAAGTCTCGACATTCAGGCCTCTGAAAAAGCCAACAGCAGTTGCCAGACCGTAGACGAAGGCTGTTCCCCAGAGATATCCCGCGATCAATCGGGCATCAAAGACGTCTGCCAAGCTCAGATTGGCCGCGAAGCGAAACAACATCGCAGAGAGCGCGAAGTAGAATACGAATTTCGTGAGGTAGGCTGTCGCCTCTTCGGAGAAAAACTTCGTGCGCCCGGCCCAGTACCCCAGCCCGATGATCGCAAAAAACGGCAAGGTTTTGAAAAATATCTCAACCATGCCGCCTTGGGTATCACTTGGGGCCGTGTGGTCAACGGTGCAACGTGCCTTCTTCTTTCGAGGCGGGCCGGGGGCAGGTGAAAAAATGAACTATGTAGTTTAGTTTTGCCTTGCAAAGTGAACTGATAGGTTTAGATATCAACTGAACCGAATAGTTTACTTTGGAAAATGGAAGGATACCCCATGAAACTCCTCGCAACAGCGCTCATGACCGCTCTTGTTCTCGCAGGCCCCGCAGCGGCGTTTGGGCCAACTATGACACTGCCCGTTCTGGAATTTCCGCAGGATACCGGCACTCTCTCAACGCAGGGCTGCAGCGAGGTTGTCAAAGCCTGCAAATAGCGCCGTCGCTTGCCGTAACTGAACTGAACGGTCTATAGTCGGACCAGCAAGGGGAGACGACATGGCAGCTGATGGTGGACAAGCCGCGAATGCACGAGGGGATGCGCCGAAAGTGCGGCGCGGCCGCAAGTTCGACCAGGTCCTCGCAGGCGCGCGCGATGTGTTCATGGCCCATGGCTTCGAAGGGGCCAGCGTTGACGACATCGCCCGCGCGGCCGGCGTGTCCAAGGCGACGCTCTACAGCTACTTCCCGGACAAGCGTCTGTTGTTCAGCGAGGTTGCGTCATGCGAATGTACGCGACTGGCGGCGATGGCGATGGATACAATCGATATGACCGCGTCGCCCGCCATCGTTCTGGAGCAGATCGGGCGGCATTTCCTTGATTATATCACCTCCGATATCGGCCAATCGATTTTCCGGATCTGCGTCGCGGAATCGGATCGTTTTCCCGATATTGGTCAGCAGTTCTATGAAAGCGGGCCAATGGTTTTGCGCGCTGCGATGGTTGATTACCTACACGGCGCGGCCGA
Organism: Primorskyibacter sp. S187A; assembly: GCF_049800955.1. Lineage (NCBI taxonomy): Bacteria > Pseudomonadati > Pseudomonadota > Alphaproteobacteria > Rhodobacterales > Roseobacteraceae > Primorskyibacter > Primorskyibacter sp. S187A. Next base: position 979,584 of record NZ_JBNAGA010000002.1, read on the forward strand.
GCGAGGTGAAGTCAGCATTGACGATTTCGAACTGGCCGCGGAACAGTTTGGCGAGCTTTGCAAAGCCGATATCTGGCTGCGCCTGACCTTCAATGTCTCGAAATCCGTCACTCAGGCGGAAATTGATCGCGTTATCGAGAATGCGGTTGCGACGTGGCTGGCACGCTTCGGAACCTGAACGCTCACACCAGTTTTCGAAACATCACGAGCGCATCTGCGAAGCTTCCACAGGGCTGTCTGAACGCCGACGGCACGCGCCCTACTGTCTCAAAACCAGCGTGCTCCCAAGTGGCCACGGCCCGCGTATTGCTCGCCACGACGAAGTTGAACACCATGCCTGTGAAGCCCAGCGTCGGGGCTCTTTGCAAGGCATCTGTCAGCATCGCCCGTGCTATGCCGCGCCCGGTTTGGCCCGGCGCCGTAACAAATCCGCAATTGCAATAATGCGCGCCGCCACCGGGGCGGTTGCGTTGGATGTAATATGTGCCCGCGATCTCACGGCCAATCCGCACGATGAAGACATGCTCCGCCAGCCAATACGCCAGCGCAGCATCGCGGGAAATGTCAGGGTCAATCGCATAGGTATCGCCTGCGCGAAACACGGGCTCCAATATGGCCCATATGTCTCCGGCATCCTCCGCAGTCGCCGCTTCTATGCGCAGCGCCGTCTTCATCTTGCCGAATAAACTCCCCCCGGAGGGCCGCCCAGCCACAAAGCCGTGCGGCCTGCTAGTGTCGTGCTCAATAGACCACAACAGAGCGGATCGATTCGCCCGCATGCATGAGGTCAAAGCCCTTGTTGATGTCATCAAGGCTCAGCGTGTGTGTGATCATTGGATCGATCTCGATCTTTCCGTCCATATACCAATCCACGATCTTGGGTACATCTGTCCGACCGCGCGCGCCGCCAAAGGCCGTGCCGCGCCAGACCCGGCCCGTCACAAGCTGGAAGGGACGCGTGGCGATTTCCGCACCTGCGGGGGCTACGCCGATGATGATCGATTCGCCCCACCCTTTGTGCGCGCATTCCAAAGCATCGCGCATGACCTGCACGTTGCCCGTGGCATCAAACGTATAGTCGGCGCCGCCCTTTGTCAGTTCCACGAGATAAGGCACGAGCGCGCCGTCGATCTTCGAGGGATTGACGAAATCGGTCATGCCGAATTGGCGGGCCATGGTTTCCTTGTCGTCATTGAGATCCACCCCAACGATCTGGTCCGCGCCGGCAAGGCGCAGGCCCTGGATCACATTGAGACCAATGCCGCCCAGACCAAAGACCACAGCGCGCGATCCAATCTCGACCTTGGCCGTATTGATCACCGCCCCGATCCCTGTCGTCACACCGCAGCCGATGTAGCAGACCTTGTCAAAAGGCGCGTCGGGCCGAATTTTGGCGAGGGCGATTTCCGGCAAGACCGTGTGATTGGAGAAGGTCGAGCATCCCATGTAATGGAGAATGGGCGTGCCATCGAGCATGGAGAAACGAGATGTGCCATCGGGCATGACACCTTTGCCCTGCGTTTCCCGGATCGCCTGACACAGGTTGGTCTTGGGATGCAGGCAATACTCACAGGTTCTGCATTCCGGTGTGTAAAGCGGGATCACGTGATCGCCGACCTTGAGGTCTTTCACGCCCGGGCCGCATTCGACGACCACGCCTGCGCCTTCATGACCCAGAATTGCAGGGAACATGCCCTCGGGATCTGCGCCCGAGAGGGTAAATTCGTCGGTATGGCAGATGCCGGTCGCCTTGATCTCAACCAGCACTTCGCCCTCTTTGGGCCCGTCGAGATTGACGTCCATGACTTCTAGCGGTTTTCCGGCCTCAAGGGCCACTGCAGCACGCGTGCGCATCAGCTGTCTCCTCCCTGTTTTGCGCGACACTGCGTCAAAGACTGCGAGCGCGCAACACCTAAGCGCCATGTCGTGTGCGTCCTTGTGCGCGGCGCGGTTTTGACGATGCGGTGAAATTTTCGTCTAAGACGTTGACCTTCGCAGCCTCTCCCTCGCAAGATACGGGTGAATCGTGAAAAAGCGATCGCCCCGGTATGAGGGCAAAGGGAGGAACATCGTTGGCATCATCTCGTTCAGGCGCAGAGACTCTGCGCTCGATCCCCGCGCTTTTGATGCGCAACGCGACTCAACATGCCGCGCGCGCTGCGTATCGCGAGAAAGAATACGGAATCTGGCAAAGCTGGAGCTGGGCCGAGACAGCCGAGGAAGTTGAAAATCTTGCGCTTGGACTTCTGAACCTGGGCGTTGCCGAAGGCGACTACGTGGCCATCATCGGCCGCAATCGTCCGTACCTCTATTGGTCCATGGTTGCAGCGCAATCTGTAGGCGCGATCCCGGTTCCGCTTTATCAGGACGCGGTTGCCGAAGAGATGGCCTATGTGCTCGATCATTGCGGCGCACGCTTCGTTATTGCCGCGGATCAGGAGCAGGTCGACAAGGTCATCGAAGTGCAGGAGCGCCTGCATCAGTTCGAACATATGATCTATCTCGATCCGCGTGGGCTTCGGAAATACGATCATACCAAGTTGCATCAGTTCAGCCATGTGCAGGAGCAGGGACGTGCGGCGCGCGATGAACTGACACCGGAGCTGGACCGCCGCCGGAATGCGCTGGAGTATGATGACACCTGCGTGATGCTCTACACATCCGGGACAACGGGCAAACCAAAGGGCGTTGTCCTGTCCAACCGCAATATCATTGAGACGGCCAAAGCTTCCTCTGACTTTGATCATCTCAACGTAGGCGACGAGGTCTTGGCCTATCTGCCCATGGCGTGGGTAGGCGATTTCATCTTTTCCATCGGTCAGGCGTATTGGACAGGGTTCTGCGTAAACTGTCCCGAAAGCGCGGAGACGATGATGACGGATCTGCGTGAAATCGCGCCGTCTTATTACTTTGCCCCGCCGCGTGTATTTGAAACGCAGCTGACGCAGATCATGATCCGTATGGAGGACGCGAGCCCGCTCAAGAAGCGCATCTTCGATTATTTCATGGGCCATGCGCGTAAAGTGGGCCCGAAGTTGCTTGATGGCGAAGCCGTCGGGCTTGGCGCGCGGATGCTCTACCAACTGGGTGAACTCACGACCTATGGGCCGCTGAAGAACGCTTTGGGCTTTTCGAAAGTGCGCGTTGGCTACACGGCCGGTGAGGCGATTGGGCCGGAGATCTTCGATTTCTACCGCTCGCTGGGGATCAACCTGAAACAACTTTACGGCCAGACGGAAGCCAGCGTCTTCATCACACAGCAGCCCGATGGAGAAGTGCGCTCGGACACAGTTGGCATTCCCTCGCCTGGCGTTGAGATCCGGATCGCCGAGAACGGTGAGGTCTTTTACCGGTCTCCGGGCACTTTTGTTGAGTATTACAAGAACGCCGAAAGCACAGCGGATACCAAGGACCCGGAAGGCTGGGTTGCGACCGGGGACGCGGGGTTCATCGAGAAAGACACTGGGCATCTGCGCATCATTGATCGCGCCAAGGACGTCGGCCAAATGGCCTCCGGCGCGCTCTTTGCGCCGAAATACGTCGAGAACAAGCTCAAGTTCTATCCGAATATCCTTGAAGTCGTTGTCTTTGGCAGCGGTCGGGAAGAGTGTACGGCGTTCATCAATATTGATCTCACGGCGGTGGGCAATTGGGCCGAGCGAAACAATATCGGCTACGGCAGCTATCAGGAGCTTGCCGGGCATCCGCAGGTGCTGGAAACGATCAAGTCACATGTGGAAGAGACGAATGTCTCAGTGGCCGAAGACGACATGTTGTCGGGCTGTCAAATCCATCGCTTCGTGGTGCTGCACAAGGAGCTCGATGCTGATGATGGCGAGCTGACGCGGACACGGAAGGTGCGCCGCCGGATCATTGAGGAGAAATTCGCGGACATTATTGCGGCGCTGTATGATGGCTCCGAGGTGGTCTCGACCGAAACGGAAGTCACCTATGAGGATGGCCGCAAGGGATCCATCAAGGCCACGCTCAAGGTCATGGATGCGAAAACAGTGCCGGTCACTGTTCAGAAAGTGGCCGCAGAATGACGCGTGACGTGCGCGCGGACGCGCGACACCCCACCCGCCATCCCGCTGCCTCCGGCGGGCGTGTTTTGAGCCAGAAGAAGGAGTGTGTCCTTTGAAAGACACCGAGGGATACATCACAGCCGATGGACGCCAGATCGGTGGCACGCTCATGGAGCTGAAGAACATCACGCTGCGTTTTGGCGGGGTGGTCGCGATCAAGGATATCTCTTTTGACATCCATGAAGGCGAGGTGCGCGCGATCATTGGGCCCAACGGGGCCGGTAAGTCCTCGATGCTCAATATCATCTCGGGGTTTTATACACCTTCCGAGGGTGAGGTCTGGTACAAAGGCTCGAAGCGCCCGCCGATGAAGCCTTTTGAGGTTGCGCGGATGGGCGTGGCGCGAACCTTTCAGAACATTGCGCTCTTTGAGGGCATGTCCGTTCTCGACAATGTCATGACAGGTCGGTTGACCCATATGCACGCCTCTGTTCTCAGCCAGGCGATCTGGTGGGGCAAAGCGCGCGAGGAAGAGATGGCGCAGCGCGAGAAGGTCGAGCGGGTCATTGATTTTCTCGAGATCCAGCACATCCGCAAGACACCAGTAGGCCGCTTACCTTATGGACTCAAGAAACGCGTCGAGCTTGCCCGCGCGCTGGCGGCGGAGCCGTCGCTGTTGCTGCTCGATGAGCCTATGGCGGGGATGAATGTGGAGGAGAAAGAGGACATGAGCCGCTTTATCCTTGATGTGAACGACGAGTTCGGCACGACGATCTGTCTGATTGAGCATGATATGGGGGTCGTCATGGACCTCTCGGACCGCGTGGTCGTGATGGATTACGGCAAGAAGATCGGTGATGGCACGCCTGATGAGGTGCGCAACAATCAGGACGTCATCGACGCCTATCTGGGGGTGGCGCATTGATAGGGATTGTTGAGATGGGGGCTCTGCCCCCGGCGCTTCCGCGCCTCCCCCGAGGTATTTTGAGACAAAAGAAGTTGATGGGTGTGATCACCCATGGGAGGCAAGATGCTCGCTGATATCTTCATCAATCCGTTTGTGGACATGGTGCAGGCGCCGGACTTCCTGATGCAGGTGCTTTGGGAGGGGCTGGTTTCGGGCATTCTTTATGCGTTGATTGCGCTCGGGTTTGTCTTGATCTTCCGTTCCAGCCGCATTTTCAACTTTGCGCAGGGGATCATGGTGGTCTTTGCGGCGCTCACGTTGGTGGGCCTGCATGCGTATGGGATCCCGGCGTGGATCTCGGTCTTGCTGACGCTTGGGGTCATGTACGGGTTGGCGGTCTCGATTGAGAGGGTCGTGCTCAGGCCGCTTGTCGGCTCGCCGGACATCATCCTCTTCATGGCCACCATCGGGGTTACGCTGTTCCTGATCGGGTTTGGCGAGATCATCTTCGGCGGTGAAAACAAGGTGATGATCACCTCGGAACTGGGCATTCCGACGGGCGATACGGTACTCGAGCCTTTTGATGGATTGCTGATTTTGCAGCATCTGGACATCACGGTTGTCGTCGTGGCGACGCTGCTGGTTGGGGCGTTGCTGGCGTTTCTCAACTACACCTCCATGGGGCGCGCCATCCGTGCGCTGGGCGATGATCATCAGGCGGCGCTGTCAGTGGGGATTTCGCTCCAGACGATCTGGGTATTGGTGTGGTTCATCGCAGGTATCATCGCGCTTGTGACAGGCATTGCCTGGGGCGCGCGGGCGGGGGTTTCCTTTGCCTTGGAGGTTATTGCGTACAAGGCGCTGCCGGTGCTGATGCTGGGCGGTTTGGAATCGATTACGGGAGCCATTGTCGGCGGGCTGATGATCGGGATGCTCGAGAAACTCTTCGAGATTTACTGGGGCCAGCCCCTGCTGGGGGGCAATACCGAAACCTGGTTTGCTTTCGTTTTGGCGTTGGTGGTTCTTCTCTTCCGTCCGCAGGGGCTCTTTGGGGAGAAGATCATCGAGCGGGTCTAGAGCAGCGCGGGGCGCGCTGCAGACCACTCGGACGACACTTCAAGGACAAGACACATGGCCAAGGTAATCGCACTTCTCAACACAATCGCCTGGATGGGCTTCTGGGCCTTTGGCTACATCGCCTTCACGACCTCCCCTGAGCAGCCGACCAATATGGTCATGGCAGCCTTGCTGGCCGCGATGGGCGGTGCTTTTGGTCTTTGGGCGTATTTCTGGCTGATCCGTCATTCAGAGGCCACAGGCTATGCCAAGCCCCGCAACAGGGCCCGGCTCAGCGAGGAGGCGGTCTGATGCTGTATCGTACGGCTGGGCAATTCAAGACCTCCTATCAGGCAGACCAGGCGCTGTTTCCGGTCCGGCAGGATGCTGTCCTGCTTTTGATCATCCTCGGCTTTGCCTATGTGATCTTTCCCCTCACAGCGTCCGAGTTTGCCTTTCAGACCTTGGGCATTCCGATCCTGATCTACGCGCTGGCGGCCATGGGGCTGAACATCCTGACGGGATATGCGGGGCAGCTTTCGCTGGGCACAGGCGCGTTCATGGGCGTGGGCGCTTATGCGTGCTACAAACTGATCACGATCTTTCCATGGATGAACCCGATTGCCGCGATTTTGCTCTCTGGGGTCTTCTCGGCGGGCATTGGTGTTTTGTTCGGCATACCCAGCTTGCGCATCAAAGGCTTCTACCTGGCCATCGCGACGCTTGCGGCACAGTTTTTCCTCGTCTGGCTCTTCGAGAAATGGGCGTGGCTTTACAACTACAACGCGTCAGGCGCGATTCAGGTGCCCAACACAACCAGCTTTGGCGTGTACCTCACGGGACCGCTCGCCAACTCCGTGACGCAATACTACATCGTGCTGGGGATTGTGACCCTGATGACGGTGCTCTGCATCAACCTCACGCGCGGCAATCTCGGGCGCATGTGGAAGGCGACGCGGGACATGGATATTGCGGCGGAGCTCATCGGGATCAACCTGATGAAGTCCAAGCTGATCGCCTTCGCCATCTCGAGCTATATCGTAGGCGTGGCTGGCGCGCTTTTCGTCTTCATGTGGCGCGGGGCGGCGGAGCCGAACCTCTTTGATATTCCGCTGTCCTTTGATGTGCTCTTCATTGCGATCATCGGCGGGCTGGGCTCGATCCTTGGCAACTACCTTGGAGCGATCCTGATCGTGGGCTTGCCTGTCTTGCTCAACACCGTCCCCGCAGCACTTGGGCTTGATATCAAATCGGCGACAGTGGAGCATATCAACATCATGATCGTGGGAAGCCTGATCGTCTTCTTCCTGATCATCGAGCCGCATGGGTTGGCGCGCCTTTGGCAACTCATCCGCGAAAAACTCATCATCTGGCCATTCCCGCACTAGGGGCGGCCCAAACAACCAAGACCTTTATCCAATGGGAGGATATCAATGAAACACTGGACCAAGCTCGCGGCAGCCGCCGCAGCCACGGCCCTCATCGGCAGCGCGGCTGTCGCGGAGAGCCTGTATACGCCCAACCTCAGCTATCGGACGGGCCCGTTTGCTTCGACCGGCATTCCGCTCATGAACGGTCAACGTGACTACATGCTGATGCTCAATGCCCGCGATGGCGGGATTGGCGGCGTTGCGGTTGATTTCGAGGAATGTGAGACGGGCTATTCCACCGAGAAGGGCGTGGAATGCTACGAGAAGACAAAGTCCAAGGCGATTGTGACGCAGCCGTGGTCCACGGGGATCACGTTGCAGGTTCTGCCCAAGACCAATGTGGATCAGATCCCGATTCTGGCCCCCGGTTATGGCTTCTCGCCGATGTCCGATGGCTCGGTGTTCCAGTGGGCGTTCAACATGCCTGGTGGGTATTTTGATGCGGCGTCCATGATCCTCACAGAACTTGGCGGCGGTGATCAGGCAGGTCTTGCAGGCAAGAAGATCGCTTTCCTGCACCTCGATCACCCTTACGGCAAAGAGCCGATTCCCTATCTGCAGCTGAAGGCTGAAACCCATGGCTTTGAGCTTTTGCCGATCCCGGTTGGCCTTAAAGAGATGCAGAACCAATCCGCGCAATGGCTGCAAATTCGCCGTGAGCGTCCTGATTTTGTCGTGATGTGGGGGTGGGGCGCGATGAATGCGGGCGCCATCACCGAAGCCGTCAAGACGAAGTATCCGATGGATCAATTCGTTGGTGTCTGGTGGGCCGGTCACTCTGATGACCTGCAACTCGTGGGCGAAGAGGGCGCGGGCTACCGTTCGATTTCCTGGTCCCTGCCCAATTCGGAATCACCTGCGATGAAGGCGATTCAGGAGCATGTTGTGGCCAAGGGCAAATCGCTGGCCTCTGAAGAAGAGATCTCCGAAGTGTTCTATCAGCGCGGTGTTGTGATGTCGGCGATCCTCGCCGAGGGCATCATGAATGCGCAAAAGGAATACGGCACGGCAAATATCGACGCATCACAACTGCGTTGGGGCCTGGAGAATATCAATCTGACGGAAGAGCGGATTGACGAGCTTGGGATCACTGGCATGGTGCCGCCTTTCTCCACATCCTGCTCGAACCATACCGGCCATGCCGGCGGTTGGATGCTGGAATGGAACGGTTCGGAATTTGTCAAAGCCTCCGATCTGCTCAAGCCGGATCTCGAAGCGATCACGCCGCTCATTCGGGCCAAGGCTGCGGAATATGCGGAAGCAAATGCCCCGTGGCCCACAAATGACAGCTGCGATGCCATGAACTAAGGACCCTGGTCCTGCCACCGGCGGCTTTTTGGGCCGCCGGTGGTTTTTGCGTATTTTCAGCCAGAAGAAGCGGATGGTGTGAACGATGTTGGATGCCGGACAAACGGAAGACGCGCTCCTCGAAGTGAACAATATCGAGGTTATCTACAACCACGTTATTCTGGTGCTTAAAGGCGTGAGCCTGTCTGTTCCCAAGGGGGGCATTACGGCGCTTCTGGGCGGGAACGGCGCGGGCAAGACGACGACTCTCAAGGCGATTTCCAACCTGCTGCATTCCGAGCGCGGCGAGGTTACCAAAGGGACGATCCACTATCGGGGGGAGCGCGTACAGGATCTTGATCCGGCGGCTTTGGTCAAAAAGGGTGTCATTCAGGTCATGGAAGGGCGCCATTGCTTTGAGCACCTAACCGTTGAGGAAAACCTCCTGACAGGGGCCTACACGCGGCGAGATGGCAAAGGCGCGATCGAGGCCGATCTGGATATGGTCTACACCTATTTCCCGCGCCTCAAAGAGCGGCGTCGGTCGCAAGCCGGGTTTACGTCAGGCGGCGAACAGCAAATGACGGCTGTTGGGCGCGCATTAATGTCAAAGCCGGAGACTATTCTGCTGGATGAGCCATCCATGGGGCTGGCCCCGCAATTGGTTGAAGAGATTTTCGGCATCGTGAAGAGCCTCAACGAGAACGAAGGCGTGAGTTTTCTCTTGGCGGAGCAAAACACGAATGTCGCGCTGCGGTTTGCCCATTACGGGTATATTCTGGAAAACGGGCGCGTCGTCATGGACGGGCCCGCAGAGGATTTGCGCGAGAACCAGGACGTGAAGGAATTCTATCTTGGTGTCTCCGATGAGGGGAAGAAGTCATTCCGCGATGTGCGGTCTTACCGTCGTCGCAAGCGGTGGCTGGCGTGACGGCGGACAAAGTTGCGTGTCGGACGCCCGCTGAGGGCAAGGACGGCGTAACCAACATTCCTGTCTGGAAATTCGAATTGCTGAGGGCGGCAATTCTCGCGGAACTGGGCAAGGGCACAATCGCCTTCAGTGCGCTTAGGACACGCCTTTCCAAGGGGATTGCCAAAGCAGACCACGACAGGTTGGGATCGCTGGGCTGGCATACCACTGTTGTTAGGCATGCAATGGGCTGGCGCGGCGAGGGGATCCGGCGCCTGGGCGTCTCGCCGCAAGTGATTACCCAGGGGTGGAAAGCTCCTTGCTCATGACCGTGTCAGGAGATCTCTGCAAGCAGGGCGCTGCGCATCTCTTCGATGCGAGCACGGGCCTCGGAGAGCGTATTTCGGATATTGGGCTCAAATCCTTGAGACCGTGCGCGCATGCGAATGTCGTCCTCTGTTTCCGATCCAGCCGCAAACCTGACCGATCCCAGCGAGGCGGCTTTGTTGAGCCGTTTGCCGCGGTGGGCATATCTCACCCAGGCGGCGGGCAAGATCTCACAGCCATTCAGGTTCACAAGGAAAAACCACTTTCGGTCGCTCTCGATGATCCGAGCTTCGATGTGGTCATAGACGTCATCTACATCGCGGGAATGATGGAAGGTCATGTTGGAGAAATCAGCCGACATGATCACTGTGGATTCGTCGAATGTGATGCGTTCCGCGATCTCTCGTTGGGTGTAGTTCGGCTGATCGGAGATGTGACGGGTCTTGCGGGTCGAGGGCAATTCGGCAATGCGCGCGAGGGCCGCTGCGCGATTGTCAAAGAGATTGGGATCAAAGGCCTCTGTATTGGCCGCGCGCTGGATTTGTCGCCGCGTCTCGTCGGAGGCATCAAAGCGCACCGAACCCATCGAATGGGCGTGGTTCAGGACCTTGCCGCGTTTGCGATAATCGTACCATGCGTCGGGTTCGATACGGGTGCCGTTGAGATTGACGAGGAAAAACCACTTGTCTTCTCCGCTGGCGGCAATGCGTTCTTCGAGACGATCGTAGAAGAGGTTAACGGTTTCGGCCGTGTCAAAATCGAAGTTGGAGAAATCGGCTTCCATGGTTTTAAGCGTGTCATGAAAGACGATGCGCGCATCGAGCGCCGCGCGCGAAAGGTCTTGCGCCATGGCAGGCGCAGTCGTTTGTGTCATCGTATTGTCCCCCGCAGGCGCCTGTTTTCGGCCCCTAGTGCAATACCACCTATACACGAAAACTGTGGATCGGCCTACCGAGCACGTGGCCGCCCCATGAGATAAGCGAGAAAGTGAGCATGGATACGCATTTTGATGATCTCGAAACCCGTTCGCAGGATGCGCGGGAGGCGGCTCAATTGACGGCGTTGAACGCGCAGCTGGATTTGCACGGCCTCACCCCGCTGGCGGATCTGACGGAATTGGTGCAACTGCCGGTACTGCGCAAAGCAGATCTTGTCTCACGTCAGCAAGAGGCCCCGCCGTTTGGCGATATCCCGGTGCAGAACGTCGTCCATGTGTTTCAATCCCCCGGACCGATCTACGAGCCGGGCGGCATCAGTTTTGATTGGTGGCGATTGGGTCGTTTCCTGCATGCGGCGGGCATTGGGTGCGATGATCTCGTGCAAAACTGTTTTGGTTATCACATGACGCCCGCAGGCATGATCTTTGAGAACGGCGCGCGCGCTGTTGGGGCGCGCATCTTTCCCGCAGGCACGGGCCAGACGGAATTGCAGGTGCGCGCGGCGGCCGATCTCGGCGTGACGGCCTATGCAGGAACGCCTGATTACTTGAAGGTGATCTTGGAAAAAGCAGACGAGATGGGCGTTGCTTTGAACCTGCGCAAGGCAGTGGTCTCGGGCGGGGCGTTGTTCCCGTCCTTGCGTCAGAGCTATGCCGACGCAGGCATCTCGTGTTTGCAATGTTATGCGACCGCGGATCTTGGCAATATCGCTTATGAGAGCCCTGCGATGGAGGGCATGATCCTTGATGAAGGTGTGATCGTTGAGATTGTGACGCCCGGAACAGGCGATCCTGTGCCAGACGGGGAGGTTGGCGAGGTCGTCGTGACCTCTCTCAACCCGGATTATCCGCTCATTCGTTTTGCGACGGGGGACATGTCCGCCATCCTGCCCGGGCAAAGCCCTTGCGGGCGGACCAATGCACGTATCAAGGGGTGGATGGGCCGCGCCGATCAGACGACCAAGATCAAGGGCATGTTCGTCCGGCCCGAACAGGTCGCCGAACTGGTCAAGCGCCATCCTGAGGTGCAGCGCGCGCGGGTTCTGGCGCAGCGCAGCGGCGATGCCGATCATATGGTCGTGCAATTCGAGGCGGAGGACGCCGATGCTGACGGTCTCGGCGCGACGGTGCGCGATGTCCTGAAGCTGCGCGGGGATGTGGAGATCGTGGCCCCCGGCGCCCTGCCGCGCGATGGCGTGGTGATCGAGGATCAGCGCACCTACGAATGAGGCCCTGCGGGTCTCACTGCTCGGCGTCAGTCTCCACCACGAAGATCACCTCCATCTCGCCCGCGTTCTGGAAAACGAATGTGGTGGGGATCCTGTCGCCCTTGGCGAAGCCGTCCTCGGCCAGCCCGTCAAAGAAGACATGCAGCGCCTCGGCCGTCAGAGTCACGGACCCGCCGCGCGGGATCGCCAGCCGATCTACGGGCACCAGCCGCATCTCGTCACCGACCTCGACCCGGTGGCGCAGGGTCACGGTGTCGAAGGGGCCGCGAATATCGGTCAGCTTCTCGGTCTCGTCGGTCTGGTTGCGGATGGTCAGCATGCCGATGGCGCTGGTGGCCCCGGCTTGGGTGGGCGGCGCGTAGGGATGCTCGACAAACAGCCCGCCGATATTGAATTCATGGGCCAGCGCCGGCCCTGCCAGCGCCAAAGCGCCGATCAAGGCCGCTGCGCGTGTTGTTCCATGGATCATCTGTGCCCTCCAAACCTTTCTGCGAGATAGGCAGACGCGGGGGGATGTCTAGCGGCGGGAATGCAAAAAGCCGGGCGAAGGCGGCTCTTTTTCCGTAGGGCATCCCGCAAGTGCGGCGCACCGAAATGCAAAACCGCCCCGGGGGGCGGTTTTGGCATTCAACGATTGATCAGCTTGGCAGATCAGCCCTGACGCGCTTTGAAACGGCGCTGGGTCTTGTTGATGACGTATACGCGGCCCTTGCGGCGCACCCAAATGCAAAACCGCCCCTGAGGGCGGTTTTGGCATTCAACGATTGATCAGCTTGGAAGATCAGCCCTGACGCGCTTTGAAACGGCGCTGGGTCTTGTTGATGACGTATACGCGGCCCTTGCGGCGCACAACGCGGCAATCGCGGTGGCGGTTCTTGAGCGAGCGGAGCGAGTTCTTGACCTTCATGGTCCTTCTCCTCATCTGCGGCGCTCAAACCCCATATGGTGGGCGCCTGGGTTTCATTGTGGCGCTAAGCGCCGGAATATCATGGTGGGCGATACAAGGTTCGAACTTGTGACCCCTTCGATGTCAACGAAGTGCTCTACCACTGAGCTAATCGCCCCCGGTGCCTCGCTCCATGCCCCAATAAAATGGGGCGCGGATCTCCGCGCCAGTCCGCGCGTCTATAAATAGGATTCTGAAAGGGATCAAGGCCTTTTGGGTTTGGTAAAAAACGGTCTATGTTTGCTGTATTACAGCACAATCGGAGCGCCCCGTGCCCAAGATTGCCTATCATGTCGATTTACCGGACCGTTGGACATCGCCTGCGGTCTTCGCGTCGCCGCATAGCGGGCGCGACTACCCTTGGAATTTCCTGCGTCGGACGGTTCTGGATCAGCATTCGATTCGCACTTCAGAGGATGCATATGTGGACCGCTTGTTTGATGCAGCGCCCAGTTTTGGTGCGCCTTTTATCCGAGCGGGCGCGCCGCGTGCCTATGTGGATCTGAACCGCTCGCGCGACGAGTTTGATCCGGCCCTGATCGAAGGCGTGCGCAAGCAGGGGCATAACCCCCGTGTCGCATCGGGGCTGGGTGTTATTCCGCGTGTCGTGGCGAATGGTCGGGCCATATATAGAGGCAAATTGTCGAAGGCGGAAGCGCTGGCGCGGATCGAGGACATCTGGGTGCCCTACCATGATCAACTGCAACTGCTGTTGGAAGGGGCCAAGGCGCGGTTTGGACAAGCCATCCTGATCGATTGCCACTCCATGCCCCATGAAGCTGTCGAGTCCATCGCACGTGCCGGGGCACGCAGGCCGGAGATCGTTCTGGGCGATCGCTTCGGCGCATCCGCGACCGGTGATCTCATGGACCGGATTGAAAGTGCCTTTACCGGGGCGGGGCTGACCGTTGTGCGCAACTCCCCCTTTGCGGGTGCATATATCTGCCAGGCCTACGGACGTCCGTCGCGCCGCCAGCAAGCGATCCAGATCGAGATCGATCGTGCGATCTACATGAACGAACAGGCGATCCGACCAAATTCGAACTTTCAGGCCTTCCGCAAGCTGCTGCGCGGTGTGATTTCAGACATCACATCCATCGGGAGCCAAACGCTTCCACTCGCCGCAGAATAGCGCCGGATCAGAACACGGGAGAGTGTCTTTGTTCAACGCGTTTGCCCGGTTCGTTCAACGCCCAAATCTGAGGTTTGTGCCGCACCAGCCGACATTGCGCGCGATCTTTGAAACGCAAGCGGTCTTGACCTATCGCAGGGCAAGGGGCGTTCGCGTGACGCGCAAGACCTATGGCGGTGTAGAGGGCTTGGAGATCGCGCCGGAGGGGCATTCAGGCCCGGCGTCCGTTCTCTACATGCACGGCGGCGGTTTTACGATTGGCAGCGCGCGGACCCATAAATGGATGGTGGCCCGCATCGCCAAAGCCTCTGGCCGTTCCATCTTTTCGGTGGACTACCGATTGGCGCCGAAACACCCCTTTCCAGCGGCCGTCGATGACTGTGAAGCGGCGTTTGATGCATTGGCTGTGCATGGCCCTGTTGCGGTCGCCGGAGATAGTGCAGGCGGGTGTCTGGCTCTAGGTTTGTGTGCCACACGGCGACCGGAACGGGCCGTCCTGTTGTCGCCTGTGGTCGACTTCGCCGGTGGGGAGGGGGACTACAGCCGCGAAATCCTGCTACCCCGGGCTTGGGTCAACCGGGCGTTTCGGCATTATGCCGCGGGAGCGGATCCGGCCGACCCCCGGCTGTCTCCCATTCGCGCAGATCTGAGCGCGGCGCCGCCCATGCTGGTCGAAGTGGCTGAAGGCGAGATGTTGGAGTCTCACAGTCGCCGGGTTTTGGAGGTCATCCCGCATGCGCGCCTGGAAGTGACGCCGGGCGTCGCTCATGTCTGGCAGTTGAACGCGGGATGGATGGCGCAAGCCGATGCGTCTGTTGCGCGCATCGGGGCTTTCTTGCGCGCAGGGCTCTAGCGCAGGGACCGGCCTTTCAGGATGGCATCGGGGCCGAATTTTGCGCGGATGCGGTCGGTGGCGCGTTCGGCATCCGCGCGCTTGCTGGCGCCGGGGTCCAGCAGATCTGCAGAGCGATCCGCTTCATTCTCGGCGACGATATCCGACAGGCCGCAGCCGAGCAGGCGGAACGGGCCTTTGTCCTTGACCGTATCAAACAGCGCACGGGCCTCTCTATAGATCCGGTCTGCCATATGCGTGGCATCGCGCAGCGCGTGTCGTCTTGTGATGGTTTGGAAATCCGATTGCTTCAATTTGAGCGTCACCACGCGACCGGCCAGTCCCTTGGCCTTGGCGCGATCCGCCACCTTTTCGGCCATACGCCAGAGATGGCCATCGAGAAGCTCGGGATCAGAGGTGTCCTCATGAAACGTCGTTTCGTTGGAAATCGACTTCATGGGGCTGTTGCGCGAAACACGCCGCGCATCCTGCCCCCGCGCGAGGCGATGCAGGCGCAGGCCCATTGAGCCGAAACGTTGCACGAGGTCTTTTTCGTCCCAACGGAGCAGGTCGGTGAAGGTGTGAATGCCTGCGCGATCGAGGGCGCTTTGTGTGGCAGCGCCGACGCCCCAGATCATCCGGACGGGTTTTTCCGCCAAGAAAGCCATCGTCTCGGCCTTACCGATCACCGAGAAACCATAGGGTTTGTCCAGATCAGAGGCGACCTTGGCGAGGAATTTGTTGTGGCTCAGGCCGATGGAGCCTGTCAGGCCCAGCTCGTCTCGCATGCGCCGGATCAGGCGCGCGAGCATCACAGCGGGCGGCGCGCCGTGCAGGCGTGCTGTCCCCGTGAGATCGAGGAAGGCCTCATCAAGCGACAAGGGCTCGATAGCTGGTGTGAGCTCTTCCATCATGGCGCGGATCGCGCGGGAGGCATCGACATAGGCCTGCATGCGCGGCTTGATGATCACGGCGTCTGGGCAGAGTTTGAGCGCCTGAAACATCGGCATGGCCGAGCGGACGCCCCGGATGCGCGCGACATAACACGCCGTCGAGACGACACCGCGCCGCCCCCCGCCGATGATGACGGGTTTGTCCGCGAGGCTTGGGTCATCGCGTTTTTCCACCGAGGCGTAGAACGCATCGCAATCCATATGTGCAATGCTGAGATCCCACAATTCGTCATGGGACACGACGCGCCGCGACCGACAGGCGGGGCAGAGCGCGCCGGTGTCGAATTCCTGCAGGCAATCGCGGCAAAGTGTTGGCATGGCTGGTGTTCCTCAACCCGCACAGTATAGGCTGAAAGAATGACGGATACGACATGGTTCAACGGCTCGAAATGCGCCGTGTTTGTCGGCAGCAGGCTTGTCGTGCTGCGGCGCGATGACAAGCCGGATATTCCTTATCCGGACCGTTTGGATATCCCCGGCGGCGAACGTGAACCTGGCGAAACCCCTGAAGAAACGGCTGTTCGCGAAATTCGTGAGGAGATCGGTCTGGAGCTGGATGTGTCTTTGATGAAAGACGGTCGCACCTATGAAGGCCCGTTTGGTCGGAGCTGGTTTTTCGTGGCGCATCTGCCTGCTGAGGCGGAGGCGGACATCGTCTTTGGCGACGAAGGGCAGGGCTGGGCGCTCATGACATGCGCTGAGTTTGTCTCGCATCCTGATGCTATTGGCCATTTGGCCGATCTGGTGCGCCGCCTTGCGGCACCGCCGCCCGATGCGCGCGGCTAGATGTTGGTCTGGTGCGCCTACGGGCTGATCATCTCGCTGAGAATGGCCTCTGCCGCAGCGCGCGGGGAGGGCGCGGTGTGGATCGGGCGGCCCACGACGATATGATCGACCCCATCGGCAATGGCTTGCGCGGGTGTCGCGATGCGCTTTTGATCTCCCACGGCAGCCCCTGCCGGGCGCACGCCGGGCGTGACGATCAATCGTCCGTCTGCCTCTGGTAGCGCGCGGATCAATGCGGCTTCCTGTGGTGATGCAATAACCCCATCGGCGCCCGCCTCAAAGGCGCGTGCGGCGCGCGTCGCAACGAGCTCAGGCAGATCGCCCTGCCGGACCAGGCTGGCATCAAGATCGGCGCGATCAAGCGAGGTCAGAATGGTGACGGCCATGATCTTCAGGTTTGAGCCCGACGCCCCTTCTTTTGCGGCGCGAACGACGTGTGGATCGCCGTGCACTGTCAGCAAATCGAGGTCGAATTGGGCCAGTCCGCGCACCGCGGCCTCGACAGTGGCTCCGATATCGAAGAGCTTCATGTCCAGAAAAATGCGTTTGCCGCGTTCGTCCTTGAGTTCCTGGGCCAGTGCCAGCCCGCCGCCGGTGAGCATGCCAAGGCCGATTTTATAGAAGCTGACCGCGTCGCCCAGTTGATCTGCGAGCTGCAATCCGGCAACGGCATGGGGCACATCGAGCGCAACGATCAGGCGGTCATCGGATTGTGGCATGGCTGGCTCCTGTTCTGACTGTCTGCGCAGCTAGAGGGCGCGCGCGGGCCCGTCAAGGCGCATCGCGCTCTGTATCAAGGGCCTGGCGGACCTTCTCCAGCTCAGGCAATGCTTGGGCAAAAGGGGCAATGCCGAGGTCTTTCAGTGTCGGTGCAAGCGCTTGCTGTAACGTCTGCGAGATGTCGCGCTGGAAGGCTCGTCCGGGCTCTGTGATACGCGCAATCTTGGAGCGCTTATCGTCCGGGTTGGGGCTTAGAACAACGAAGCCGTGGCCTTCCAAGCCCGCCAGCATGTGGCTCATCGAGGTCTTTGGAACCTGAAAGGCCTGTGCCAATTGCAATGGGGTTTCGCCGTCCGGGCGGCGCTCCAGATGGCCCAAGAGGCCAAACTGCGTCGCGCTCATCCGCCCGGGCAGATAGCTCTCCAGTTTGGTCGAGATCAATTGCTGGATGATCCCGACCTCCGTGAAGAAGCGAAACACGCATGTTAGATCGTCATCAGGTGCCATTCATGATCCGCGACTCCAAAGGCCACCGCGGCGTTGGTATCGCGCCGCTGCCAAATCCCACTCGCAGCAACATTTGCACTGTGTGGCCTTCGGGCACAAGCAAGCGGTGGGCCAGCGCATATTCATCCGCCATTTCAGGAAATTCCTGCAATGCCTGACTGACGGGATGCAGGCCGACGCCCATCTCCGTTGCCTGAAGATACAGACGCATGAGCGTCCGTCCGGCCTCTATCTGATCGAGACGTGTGTTGGTGGCGCTGCTCAGTACGGCGAAATGCGGCGTTGCATCGAGCATTGTGAGATAATCGGCCAGAAAGGCCTGATTGCCGGGGTGGCTGGTATCGGCAAGCATGTCATTGCGCAGCAATCCGGTGATCCTGAGGGCTTCAAAGAGCGGCTCGCGCAGTTCGATCCCATCGGGATTGGCATTGATCTCGGCTTTTCCGATTCGCATCAGGTCAACGGATTCCTGAAACGTGCGCGGTGTCATGACCTCGATCTGGAACGCGCGCTTTGTCATTTCGCGCAGTTCTGCCACCTGCGCGTCATCGCGGATGAGCGTGGCGTATTGGCCAAGCGCGCCTGCTTCTTCTGCATTGAGGCGTCGGTCCGTGTAAGGCGTCTTCGTCGAATGCCGGTTCAGGATGTGCGCGGCGAGCGGATCGGGCGCGCCGCCTTGGCGAAAGACCGCATAAGCGACGGGGCCGTCTTCTCCCTCGGGATACAGATCCAGATCGACCTCTTGCCCCTGTGCGCTTGCGGCGAGTGTCATAGTTTCAAGAAATGCGCCCAGTCCAATGGTCAACTGGCGCTGATGAGGGTCCGTCATCGGCAGATCACGGTCTTTGTCGCGGTAAATCCGCACGGAGTCCTGCCCCACAAGTTCGATGAGCCAAGGCTGCCTGTTGTGGGGATTGGGCGCGAGAATGGCGTAGGAGAGTGCGGCTTTGCGTGGGTCTGAATAGGCTGCCGGCGTCCAGGGGGCCAAAGCGGCCGTGGGGGTGCGTGTGGCAAGAAAGGCGCCGGTGCCGCCTGCGGCCAGGATGCTGCCGCCTCCCAGCAGTTTGAGAAAGGAACGTCGTGTGGTCATGTGGCTCTCCATTGATACGATATCGCACTATAATGGTACGAACTCGCACTAAGTCAAGAAGAGACGCATGTCTCTTGAAAGAAAACCGTTCCCTCACCATTTGTTTATCGAGGCCCGAAAGGATGTGTGCTGCCAGGTCAGGCGCATTCGCAAGCGGGCGCTTATAGAAGGAGAGAAACCATGGACTTGTCGAAGTTCACGGAGCGGTCGCGCGGGTTTGTTCAGGCGGCGCAGACGATTGCTATGAGAGAAAGCCATCAGAGGATGGCTCCTGAACACATTCTGAAAGCACTTCTGGATGACGAAGAGGGACTTGCCTCCAACCTCATCCGCAGCGCGGGCGGAACCCCGGACCGCGTAGCGCAAGCCAATGACATCGCTTTGGGAAAGTTGCCCAAGGTGTCTGGGGATGGCGCGCAGGTCTATCTCGATAACACAACCGCAAAAGTCTTGAGCGAGGCCGAAGCCATTGCCAAGAAGGCAGGCGACAGTTTTGTGCCTGTCGAGCGCATCCTGATGGCTCTGGCCCTTGTGAAGTCAGAGGCGAAAAAGGCCCTCGATGCGGGAGCTGTCACAGCGCAGGCGTTGAATTCCGCCATCAATGACATTCGCAAAGGCCGAACCGCTGACAGTGCCAGCGCTGAAGAAGG
Source organism: Primorskyibacter sp. S187A (assembly GCF_049800955.1). Lineage (NCBI taxonomy): Bacteria > Pseudomonadati > Pseudomonadota > Alphaproteobacteria > Rhodobacterales > Roseobacteraceae > Primorskyibacter > Primorskyibacter sp. S187A. The sequence continues at coordinate 999,308 of NZ_JBNAGA010000002.1, forward strand.
CTATGACGCGCTCAAGAAATACGCGTTGGACCTGACGGAGCGCGCGCGCGAAGGCAAGATCGATCCGATTATCGGACGAGATGATGAAATTCGCCGTGCCATGCAGGTTCTGAGTCGCCGGACCAAGAACAATCCCGTGCTCATCGGTGAGCCGGGTGTTGGTAAAACCGCAATTGCGGAGGGGCTGGCGCTTCGCATTGTAAATGGCGATGTGCCGGAAAGCCTGCGCAACAAGCAGCTCCTGTCGCTTGATATGGGCGCGCTGATTGCTGGTGCGAAATATCGTGGTGAGTTTGAGGAGCGCCTGAAAGCGGTTCTCTCCGAAGTCACGGCGGCTGCGGGCGAGATTGTGCTCTTTATCGATGAGATGCACACGCTGGTGGGCGCGGGCAAGGCAGATGGCGCGATGGACGCGTCGAACCTGCTGAAACCCGCGTTGGCACGTGGCGAGCTGCACTGCGTCGGCGCAACCACGCTTGATGAATACCGCAAACATGTGGAGAAAGACGCCGCACTCGCGCGGCGGTTCCAGCCGGTGTTGGTCGAGGAGCCGACGGTCGAAGACACGATCTCGATCCTGCGGGGCATCAAGGAGAAATATGAGCTGCACCATGGCGTGCGTATCTCCGACAGTGCTCTGGTCTCTGCCGCGACGCTCTCGCATCGCTACATCACGGACCGGTTCCTGCCCGACAAGGCGATTGACCTCATGGACGAAGCCGCATCAAGGCTGCGCATGGAGGTGGACAGTAAGCCTGAAGAGCTTGATGCCCTTGATCGCGAGATCCTGCAAAAGCAGATCGAGGTCGAGGCACTCAGGCTCGAGGACGATCAGGCCTCCAAGGACCGCCTTGAGAAACTCGAAGCAGAGCTTGCCGATCTTCAGGAACGCTCCTCGGAGATGACGGCGCAATGGCAATCCGAGCGCGACAAGTTGGGCGCGGCACGCGATCTCAAGGAGCAGCTTGACCGGGCCCGCGCGGAGCTGGAAATTGCCAAACGCGAGGGTAATCTCGCCAAGGCAGGTGAGCTGTCTTACGGCGTTATCCCGCAGCTTGAAAAGCAACTGGGCGAAGCGGAAGAGCGCGAGGACAGCGACGTCATGGTCGAGGAGGCTGTACGGCCGGAGCAGATCGCAAGCGTTGTTGAGCGTTGGACGGGGATCCCCATGTCCAAGATGCTTGAAGGCGAACGCGAGAAGCTTTTGCGCATGGAGGAGGAACTGCATCGTCGTGTCATCGGGCAAAACGCAGCCGTGACGGCGGTGGCCAATGCCGTGCGCCGCGCGCGCGCTGGCCTCAATGATGAGAACCGCCCGCTGGGCTCGTTCCTGTTTCTGGGGCCAACCGGCGTCGGGAAAACGGAGCTGACGAAAGCCGTGGCAGACTTCTTGTTTGATGACGATCAGGCGATGGTCCGCATCGATATGTCGGAATTCATGGAGAAACACTCCGTCGCGCGCCTGATTGGGGCACCTCCGGGCTATGTTGGCTATGATGAAGGCGGTGTCTTGACGGAAGCCGTGCGGCGTCGGCCGTATCAGGTCGTCCTGTTCGACGAGGTCGAAAAGGCGCATCCCGATGTCTTTAACGTGCTGTTGCAAGTGCTTGATGACGGTGTGTTGACAGACGGGCAGGGCCGGACGGTCGATTTCAAGCAGACGCTGATCGTATTGACGTCGAACCTCGGGGCGCAGGCGCTGAGCCAGCTGCCTGACGGGTCTGATGCGTCAGCGGCCAAGCGCGACGTCATGGATGCGGTCCGCGCGCATTTCCGGCCGGAATTCCTCAACCGCTTGGATGAAACGATCATCTTTGACAGGCTTGGGCGTGCGGATATGGACGGCATCGTCGATATCCAGATGGCGCGCCTGCTCAAACGGCTTATGGCGCGCAAGATCACGCTGGAGCTCGACGATGGCGCGCGTACATGGCTTGCCGATGAAGGGTATGACCCTGTTTTTGGCGCGCGGCCGCTCAAGCGTGTCATCCAGCGCGCCTTGCAGGACCCGCTTGCCGGGATGCTGCTCGCAGGTGACGTGACGGATGGTGACACGGTTGTTGTCACGGCTGGCGCGGATGGCCTGATCATCGGGGACCATGTGGCGGCATCCAATCGCCCCAAACCCGAAGACGCTGTCATTCATTGACGCGCGCGGCGATATGAGATGGAAAGGCCGGGAAACAACACCCGGCCTTTTCTTATGCACCTTCCCCCTGACCTTGTAATTTTCGACTGTGATGGCGTTCTGGTGGACAGTGAGCCAATCACGAACCGGGTCGTGCAGGCCAATCTTGCGGGGTATGGGCTGCAACTGACGCAGGAAGAGACCGTGGCGCAATTCGTTGGCGGCACGATGAAGGGTGTGATGGAGCGGGCCATCGCTCTGGGCGCGGATCTTCCCGATACATGGCTTGATGAGATCTATAGCGCGATGTTTGCGGCGCTGGCGACGGACGTCGACGTGATCCCCGGCGTCCCCGAGATGCTGGATCGCCTCGATGGGGCGGGCATTCTCGTCGCGGTTGGCTCGAACGGGCCCCACGCAAAGATGGATATCACGCTGGAGCGCACAGGCCTGCTGCCGCGCTTTGCAGGCAAGATCGTCTCGCATCAGGACGTGCCGCAGGCAAAGCCTGCGCCCGATGTCTATCTTGAAGCTGCGCGTCGCAGTGGCGTCGTGCCCGCGCGCGCTGTTGTGGTTGAGGACAGTGTGTCCGGGGCGAAAGCGGGCAAGGCTGCCGGTATGTTCACGCTGGGCTATGCGGCTGACACAGATCCCGCGAAACTGGCGCCGATCTGCGATGTTGTTTTTCAAGACATGTCCGCGCTGCCCGGGCTCCTTGGGCTGAAATAGAAAGAGGCGCCGCGCGAAGCGACGCCCCTCGTCTGGTCCCTGTAGAAGGAGATCAGCTGTCGGCAGGCAGGATAACCTTGTCGATCACGTGGATCACGCCGTTGGATGTCTCGATATCCGCGCTCACCACTGTCGCGTCATTGACTATGACACCGTTGTCGAGATCGATCATGATCTCACCGCCTTGCACGGTTGCAGCAGACATGTCGTCGGACAGGTCCGTGGACATCACTTTACCCGGCACAACGTGGTAGGTGAGAATGGCGACCAGCTGGTCTTTGTTCTCGGGCTTGAGCAATGTCTCGACTGTGCCTGCGGGCAGAGCGGCGAAAGCCTCATCCGTGGGTGCGAAAACTGTGAAAGGGCCATCGCCCTTCAGTGTGTCAACCAGACCGGCGGCTGTTGCAGCGGCCAGAAGCGTCTCGAACGAGCCAGCTTCGACGGCTGTATCGACGATGTCTTTCTTAGCCATGGCGAAAGCTGATGTAGCCAGAGCTGCGGTTGCAGTCATTGCGAAAAGTGTCTTGCGAAACATGTGGTCCACTCCTGATGTTTGCGTTCTGCCGTCATCGGCAATGTGGATGAAACGCATGGGAGCGCTGATTGGATCAGCGGGGATTTTCGCGCATGCGGCTTGACGAAATCACGGGCGCACTAAGCGAGGCGATTTTGCGATTTCCACTGACAATTCTGTGAAACGTCGTGAGATTTCAACGTGCCGCTTGCTCCTGATCCCGGCTCAGCGCAGGCTGAAAAGAAGTGATTGAAGGAGACGCGGGATGGGATTTGCAATGCAGGTGATGAACGCGGCGGCCGTGACGTTTGCCTTTTTGGCAGGGCTGTTGGTCTTGGTGCTGGCTGTTGTTTTTGTCATCGACAAGACCCAGCGCCGCGATGCGATCCGGCGAAATTATCCGGTGATCGGGCGGTTTCGCGCACTCTTCTCAGAGCTGGGCGAGTTTTTCCGGCAATATTTCTTCGCCATGGACCGGGAGGAATTGCCATTTAACCGCGCGCAGCGTGATTGGGTGTCTCACGCGGCCGAGGGCAAGGGCAACACGATTGCCTTTGGGTCGACCCGAAACACAAACGTGCCCGGCACACCGATCTTTGTGAATGCAGCCTTCCCGCCTCTCGATTCCCAATTTGCCAAAACACAACCACTCCAAATCGGGCCAACGGCGCGGATGCCTTATTCGGCGCCGTCTTTGTTCAACATCTCTGGCATGTCTTATGGCGCAATTTCCAAACCAGCCGTGCAGGCCCTGTCGCGCGGCGCGGCGCAGGCTGGCATTTGGCTCAACACGGGCGAGGGTGGTGTCAGCCCGTTCCATCTTGAAGGTGGGTGTGATGTCGTGTTCCAGATCGGGACGGCCAAGTTTGGCGTGCGCGACGCGGAGGGCCGGTTGTCCGATGACAAATTGCGCGAAGTTGCAGCCCATGCCTCGGTCAGGATGTTTGAGGTCAAGCTGAGCCAGGGGGCGAAACCGGGCAAGGGCGGCATTCTACCTGGCGAAAAAGTGACGCCGGAGATCGCGGCCATCCGGGGCCTGAATGTCGGTCAAGACGGGATTTCGCCCAATCGCCATGCGGAAATCGATGACTGGAACGATCTGCTGACCTTTCTGGATCATATCCGTCACGTCACGGGCAAGCCGGTTGGCATAAAGCTGGTTGTTGGCGGGCCAGAGGGGATTGCCGGGCTGTTCGAGACCATTCAAAGGCGCGGCGCGGATCTGGCGCCGGACTTCATAACGATCGATGGTGGTGAGGGCGGGACGGGTGCTGCCCCCATGCCGCTCATGGACCTGGTGGGCATGTCCATTCGGGAAAGCTTGCCGATGGTGGCGGATATGCGCAACGCAGCGGGGCTCAAGGATCGGGTTCGCCTGATCGCATCCGGTAAGCTGGCCCACCCCGGCGATTTGGCCTGGGCGCTTGCGGCAGGCGCGGATTTCATCACATCGGCGCGCGGCTTCATGTTTTCGCTCGGCTGTATCCAGGCCCTGAAGTGCAACAAGAACACCTGTCCGACGGGCATCACCACACATGACCCGCGCTTCCAGAAAGGTCTGGTCGTCGAAGACAAGGAGTTGCGCGTCGCGCGTTATGCGAAGCAGATCATCAAAGAGGTGGAAGTCATCGCGCATTCGGTCGGCGTCGCGGAGCCACGGCAATTGCGTCGCCAACATGTGCGGATCATGCAGGACAACGGTCAGAGCCTGCCGATGAATGATGTCGTCAAACGTTACAATGCAGCCACGGGAAGTTGAGAAAACGTCGATAGAAGCGCAGGTCTTGAGTGCCTACATCTAACTCAAGCCGGGGATGTGCGCAGGCCACCCTATATATACTGTATATCGAAGCTCGGAGATCACGATGGCACACCGCTGGAAAAACACTCTCACTGATCGGGACGTGACGCCCGAAGCTGCCTTTCTCAATCGCCGTCAGATCATTGGCGGGCTCGCGGGTGCAGGGCTATTGGGGGGCGCGGCCAGTGTGGGCCTCATGGGCTCGGCGGCCCCGGTCTCCGCCCAGGAGAACACGATGGAGCCCAATTCCTGGGAAGATATCACGACCTACAACAACTTTTACGAGTTCGGCACCGGCAAGGAAGATCCAGCGCGGTATGCCCATGAAATGACGACGTCGCCGTGGAGTGTTGAGATCGATGGGCTTGTGGATCGTCCGGGCGCTTATCAAATCGAAGACATCATGGCGAAGATGATTGTGGAAGAACGGCTCTACCGGTTCCGCTGTGTGGAGGCCTGGTCCATGGTGATCCCCTGGAACGGGTTTGAGCTGAAGGACCTTCTTGAATTGGCTGGTGTGC